>CAYWPG010000014.1:0-86642 GCA_964460035.1 uncultured Alkalilimnicola sp. | reverse complement strand
GGTAAACCCCACCCGGAGCAAGACCAAATAGGGGAGCTATGGTGTGGCCCGCACCGCTCCCGGGTAGGTCGCTAGAGGCGCACGGCGACGTGCGTCCCAGATGAATGGCTGCCCCCGACAGAACCCGGCTTACAGGCCGACTCCCCCCCTTCTATCTCCCTCTTGTTTTTTTCGATCCGGAAAACTCTTTGCTCATCATTGTCTTGCAGCTGTTAGTTCAGCTCGCTTCTGTCGTTCCTTCTCTACATCGCTGATCCTTCTTCGGAAACTTCATCACCTGCCGGAATCTTACGGGTGTGTTCGCGATGTCGATGTAAGTGTTTGTTGAATAAGAAAGAACTGCGTTTCGTTCCGCTTGACAATATGGAGAAACGCTCCCTATAGTGTGCCAAAGTGGGATAAAGTGGATAAAAATGGGTCAGTGCGGTGGTTGAGTGGAGCATCTGACCACATCGAGTCCCTGGGTCCAGCTGGCGGTGAAAGTCGCTAGGCAGTTCCTGGAGATAACAAAGGTGCATGAGGCGCCGTGCCCCGCTGCGCGAGCACAGGGGCAAGGTGAGGCTGCTTAGGGCGGCGTCGCGGCGAACGGCGAAGGTCCGGCCGCGGCGTCACAAGCAAGCGAAAGGGGCGGGGAGTGTTCCGCGGGGTCAACCATCTCAGCTTGGATGCAAAGGGGCGCTTGACGTTCCCTAGCCGCTATCGTGAGCGGCTCCAAGCCCATTGTGGCGGTGAGTTGGTGATCACGGTCGACCCCGATCGCTGCCTGCTCGTTTACGCCTTGCCGGAATGGGAAGTAATCGAGAAGAAGCTTGTCGCGCTGCCCAGCTTGAAGCCGCAAAACCGACGCCTGCAGCGGCTGCTGATCGGTTATGCCACCGATTGTTCGATGGACAGCAACGGACGCATTCTGCTGCCGCCGCCGCTGCGGGAGTTCGCAGCGTTGGACAAGAAGGTCGTCCTGGTTGGGCAGGGTAACAAGTTCGAGTTGTGGGACGAGGCGACGTGGAACGAACGGCGTGAGGTGTGGCTGGTCGAAGCGGCTGAGGAGATGGAGCTGTCGACCGAACTGGAAGAGCTTTCGCTCTAGATAACGGGCAACCATGACAACCGACTACCCGCACCGCCCGGTGTTGCTGGATGAAGCCGTGGCCGCCCTGGCGATTCGGCCAGATGGCTTCTACGTGGACGGCACATTCGGGCGGGGCGGGCACAGCGCCGCGATCATCGCGCGGCTGAACGACAAGGGACGTCTGCTGATGATCGATAAGGACGAGCGCGCGATTGCGCACGCGAACTCGCTTTATGCGAAGGATTCGCGCTGCCTGATCCGGCATGGCTCGTTTGCCCAGCTGCCGGAGTGGGCGGCGGAGCAAGGGGTTCGCGGCGCAATCGACGGAATCTTGCTCGACCTTGGCGTATCTTCCCCGCAGCTGGACGATCCGTCGCGGGGGTTCAGCTTTATGCGCGACGGACCCCTGGATATGCGGATGGACACTTCTCGTGGGTCTAGCGCGGCGGACTGGCTGGCACAGGCCGACGTCGGCGAGATTGCCGACGTACTGCGCGACTACGGCGAGGAGCGTTTCGCCCGTCGAATCGCCGCGGCGATCGTGGCGGCCAGGGAGGCGGGCAACCCGCCCCGGACTACGGGCGCGCTGGTATCGCTAATCGAAGCGGCCGTGCCGTTCAAAGACCGTCATAAACACCCTGCGACACGCAGTTTTCAGGCAATTCGTATTTTCGTTAATCGCGAACTCGATGATTTGCAGAGCCTGCTGGCACAGGTATGCGATCTGCTCGCCGCAGGTGGGCGATTGGCCGTGATCAGTTTCCATTCGTTGGAGGACCGGATAGTCAAGCGCTTCATGCGCGATAAGTCCCGCGTCGGTTATCTGCCCCCCGAAGTGGCGGTGGTGCCGGCCGAGCTCAGGCCTTGTCTGCGTGTGATCGGCAAGCCTGTGCGTGCGACAGAGGCAGAAGTGGCCGCCAATCCCCGCGCACGTAGCGCAGTGCTGCGAGTGGCGGAGCGGCTGCCGTGAAAGGCGGTACGGCAGCGATGCTGGTCTTGATCGTGGCCGTGGCTGGTTCCGGCATTGCCGTTGTCTATGTCAAGCATTACAGCCGGCAGCTGTTCGTGGAGTCGCAGGAGCTGGTGCGGGAGCGGGATCGATTGAATGTGGAATGGGGAATGCTGCAGTTGGAACAAAGCACCTGGGCCACTCATGGCCGAGTAGAGCAGACCGCTCGCGAACGGCTGCAGATGCGCATTCCCCGTCGTGACGACGTGGTGATTATCAAGAACTGAGAGTGCGCCGACTTTACGCTGTCGGTATTCGATGGGGTGGGGACTTGAAGCCAGGGGTCGAGCAAAAACAGGTGATTCGGGTCGCCGCATGGCGTCCCGCGTTCCTGCTCGCTTGCTGCACGGCACTGGCGGGTCTGCTGCTATGGCGCGCGCTGGATCTGCAGGTGCTGGACCGCGAGTTTCTTCAAGGACAGGGCGATGCGCGTCATTTGCGGGTGGTTTCCATGCCCGCTCATCGCGGCGCCATCACCGATCGCCATGGCGAGCCGCTAGCACTGAGCTCGCCGGTGGACTCCGTATGGGCCCATCCCGGGTTTCTGCTGCAGAGCGGCGCGGACCTGAGGCCTCTGGCGCGCTTGCTGGAGCTGGAAGTGGAACAGTTGCAGGAACGTCTGCAAAGCCGGGCCGACCGGGAGTTCGTATATCTACGCCGCCATGTTACGCCCGAGCTCGCGCAGGCGGTGATGGACTTGCAGCTGCCGGGGGTGTCGTTGCAGCGGGAGTACCGACGCTTCTACCCTGCCGGCGAAGTGGCCGCGCACCTGCTCGGCTTCACCAATATCGACGAGCGCGGTCAGGAGGGCATCGAGCTGGCCTTCGACGACTGGCTGCGGGGAGAGTCCGGTGCCAAGCGGATCCTGCGCGATCGGCTAGGGCGGCCGATCCGCGACGTCGAGAGCCTGCGCGAGCCGCGTCCCGGCCAGCCCTTAACGCTGAGCATAGACCGGCGTCTCCAGTATCTGGCGTATCGGGAGTTGAAAGCCGCCGTTCACGAGCACAGCGCGGCTGCAGCGTCGCTGGTTCTGCTCGATGTGCGTACGGGTGAGGTGCTGGCTATGGTTAACCAGCCTTCTTTCAACCCGAACAATCGCAGCGGGCTGACGCCTGCCCAGGTTCGTAATCGCGCGGTTACCGATGCCTATGAGCCAGGCTCGACGATGAAACCGTTTGCGGTAGCGGTGGCGCTGGAGGCCGGAGGGATATCCCCCACGACCATCATCGATACCAGTCCGGGAACGCTGCGCGTGGGGCGGCATACGGTGCGCGATCTGCGCAACTATGGCGCTATCGATGTGGCAACAGTACTGCACAAGTCGAGCAACGTGGGCGTGGTTCGCATGGTGCTCGATCTGCAGGCCGATGCTCTATGGGGGTTGTTCGCGCGGCTGGGCTTTGGCGTTAGCACCGGCATCGGCTTTCCTGGCGAAGCGGCAGGCATGCTGTCCCCCGCGCCGCCGCGTTCGGCAATCGAGCGCGCCACGCTGGCCTATGGATACGGGCTTGCCACTACTCCGCTGCAGCTTGCGCAGGCTTACGCGGTACTGGCGAACGATGGTGTGCGCCGGCCGCTGTCCTTGTTGAAAGTAGACAAGGCGCCCGAGGGCGAAACCGTATTGGATCCGCGCGCCGCCCGGCTGGTGCGCGAGATGATGGTGGGCGTAACCGGGCCGCAAGGAACGGCCAGGCGCGCGAGCATTCCCGGCTACCGCGTGGCGGGCAAGTCGGGCACCGCCAAGAAGGCCGTTGCCGGCGGTTATGCCGACGATCGCTACTTCTCTTTGTTCGCGGGTTTCGCTCCTGCGAGTCGTCCGCGTTTGGCGCTGGTAGTCGTGGTCGAGGACCCGCGCGGCGAGGCTTTCTATGGCGGTCAAGTCGCAGCTCCCGTATTCGCACGGGTGATGGGCGATGCGCTGCGGCTGCTGAATGTGCCGCCGGACGATCTGCCGACGCTGGAAGCGTACTTGGCAGCGCGAGGTGGTGCATGATGGCCGCCATGCCTCTGCCGCGACTTCTTACGGCGCTGCCGCTGGCAGACGTGCCGCCGGTAGATGTTTCCGCCTTGAGCTTGAGCAGCGGCGGAACTACGCCGGGCGCGCTGTTCGTTGCAGTGGCGGGGCTTAGTCGCCACGGGCTGGAGTTCGTAGACGAGGCGTTGGAACGCGGGGCGGCGGCTGTACTTGCGGAGCCGGCGCCGGAGGATGTGCTGGCGCGCGCCCGCGCGCTTTGTGCCGCGCGTGCGGTTCCGCTGCTCTTGCTGGAGAACTTGCCGCAGCGGATCAGCGCATTGGCGAGCCGCTTCTACTCCGATCCGAGTTCGCGGTTGCGGGTGATCGGGATCACCGGTACCGACGGTAAGACCTCGGTCAGTCAGTTCATCGCCCAAGCGCTAGGCGAGCCTCAAGCCCCATGCGGGGTGGTCGGTACTCTGGGCTACGGACTGTTGGATGCCTTGGATCCGGCCAGTCATACCACGCCGGATGCGATTCGTGTGCAGCAGTTGCTCGCATCGCTAGTTGAGAAAGGTGCCGCGCATGTTGCGATGGAGGTTTCGTCGCATGCGCTGGATCAGGGCCGGGTCGCTGGGGTGCGCTTCAGCGTCGCAGTGCTGACTAATCTGACGCGCGATCACTTGGATTACCACGGCACGGTGGAGGCTTATGCCGATGCCAAGGCACGGCTGTTCCATATGGAGGGGGTGGGCTGTGCGGTGATCAACCGCGACGATGCCTTCGGGCGCCGGCTCGAGCGCGAGCTTGCCGGCAAAGTGCCGGTCTTCGGGTATTCGCTGGACGCTGAGGACAGTCTGGCCGCGGTAAGGGCTACCCAGCTTGCCTTGGATTCGCGCGGCATGCGGCTGCGCGTTTGCTGCGGACAGGAAACCGCAGAGCTGGTCCTGCCCCTGCTCGGCCGGTTCAACGCGGCCAACGTGCTGGCGACGCTCACCACACTGATTGCCTTAGGGCAGCCATTCGCCGAAGCCGCGATGCGCGTTGGACGGCTGCAACCCGTTGCCGGCCGTATGGAGCGCGTGGGCGGTGACGAGGGGCCGCTGGTCATCGTGGATTACGCGCATACCCCAGCGGCGCTAACGGCCGCGCTAACGGCCGCGCGAGCCCATGCCCGCGGCCGGCTGTGGTGCGTGTTCGGCTGCGGCGGCGAGCGCGATAAAGGCAAGCGCCCGCAGATGGGCAGCGTCGCCGCCCGTCTGGCCGACGAGATCGTGCTCACGGACGACAACCCGCGCGGCGAAGACCCTCAATCCATCATCGACGACATCTTGCTCGGGTGCGAAGGCCGCCAAGTGACCGTGGCCCGCGATCGGGCAGAGGCTATTCGCTTCGCCGTGTCCCGCGCTGTGGCGGGCGATGCTGTGCTGATTGCCGGTAAAGGGCACGAGCAGGAGCAAATCGTCGCCGGACAACGCATGCCGTTCGACGACCGGCAGGTTGCCGCGAGCGCTTTGCGGGAGGTGCGCGCATGCAGCCGATGACATTGAGCGAACTGACTCGCATTCTGCGCGGTCGGCAGCACGGCGCCGATGTGAGCTTCACCGGCGTGACCACCGACAGCCGCAACGTTCGGGCCGGGCAGCTGTTCGTCGCTTTGAGCGGGCCGAACTTCGACGGCCACGACTTTGTGGACGCGGCAGCCGAAGCCGGTGCCGCCGCGGCGGTGGTGAGCCGTAGCAGCGACTGGGGGCTGCCGTATTGCGAAGTTGGCGATACCCGCATCGCGTTGGGGGATCTGGCCCGCGCGGTGCGGCACCGCAGCCCGGCGCGGCTGGTCGGGGTTACCGGCAGCAACGGCAAGACCACCGTCAAGGAGATGATCGCGGCTATTCTGAGCCGCGTCGGCCCTACCCTGGCGACGCAAGGCAACCTGAACAACGACATCGGTGTGCCACTGACCCTGCTGCGCCTGACGCCCGAGCACCGCTTCGGTGTGATCGAGATGGGCGCGAACCACTTGGGTGAGATCGACTACCTGGCTCGTATCGCCGAGCCCGAGGTGGGGGTCGTGACCAATGCCGGCGCCGCGCATTTAGAAGGCTTCGGTGGTCCGGACGGTGTTGCACGCGGCAAGGGCGAGCTGTTCGCTGCGCTGGCAGCCACTAGCGTTGCGGTGATCAATGCTGACGACAAGTACGCCCCGCTATGGCGGGAACTGGCGGGCCAGCGTCAAGTAATCGATTTCGGTATGGATGCGCCTGCGGCGGTGCGGGGGCGTTTGCTCGGCGCCGGGCGCTTCGTGCTGGCCGCAGGGACGGAAGAAGTCGAGGTCGCGCTGTCCTTGCCAGGCCGGCACAACGTCATGAACGCGCTTGCAGCGGCCAGCGCAGCGCTGGCGCTGGGCGTCTCGCTGCCCGACGTCGTCGCTGGTCTTGGCGGCATGGTGCCGGTACACGGGCGCCTGAACTGGAAACCGGGTGTCGCCGGCGCACAGGTGCTGGACGACACCTACAACGCCAACCCAACTTCCTTGCGCGCCGCGCTGGCTGTGCTTGCAGAGCGCCAGGAAGAGCGTTGGTTGGTGCTCGGCGATATGGCGGAGCTGGGCGCAGGGGCCGAGTCCCTGCACGCTCAAGCCGCAAGCTGGGCAAAGGAGGCCGGGGTTAGCCGGCTGTACGCGGTGGGGCGCATGGCCGCCGTTGCCGCATCGGGCTTTGGCAGCGGAGGCTGTCATTATTCCGACAAACAGAGCCTGGTCTCTGCCCTGCGGGCGGAGCTGAAGCCGGGCGTCGCGGTGTTAGTGAAGGGATCGCGCAGCATGGCGATGGAACAAGTGGTCGCAGGAATCTGCGAGCCGCTCGAGGACAAGAGATAAATGCTGCTATATCTCACCCAATGGCTGGAGCAGTACTACAGCGCGTTCAACGTGTTTCAGTACCTTACGCTGCGAGCCATTCTCGGTACTTTGACGGCACTGATCATCTCGTTCGTGGTGGGGCCAGTGCTCATTCAGCGCCTGACGCTGCACCAGATCGGGCAGCAGGTGCGCGAGGACGGGCCGGCGACCCACCTGACCAAGGCCGGAACGCCCACCATGGGCGGTGCCATGATTCTGGTGGCGATCGCGGTGTCGACTTTGCTGTGGTCGGACTTGGCCAATCGCTACGTCTGGACGCTGCTGCTGGTGACGCTGGCGTTCGGCGCGGTGGGTTTCTTCGACGACTACAAGAAGCTGGTCCTGGGCAATAGCAAGGGCTTGTCGGCGAAGGCCAAGTACTTCTGGCAGTCGGTCGTCGGCCTGGCGGCCGCGATCTATCTCTATGTCACGGCGGCGACGCCGGTTGAGACGGCGCTGGTTTTGCCGGTGTTCAAGGACGCCGTCTTCCCGCTCGGCATTCTGTTCGTACCGCTGACCTATTTCGTGATCGTCGGCTCCTCCAACGCCGTCAACTTTACGGACGGGTTGGATGGCCTAGCGATCATGCCGACTGTGCTCGTCGCCGGCGCATTCGCGGTGTTCGCTTATGTCACCGGCCATCTGGTGTTCGCCAACTATTTGGGCATCCCCTACGTGGCGGGAGTGGGCGAGGCGGTCGTTTTCTGCGGGGCCCTGGTGGGCGCCGGCTTGGGCTTTCTGTGGTTCAACGCCTATCCGGCGCAGGTGTTCATGGGCGATGTGGGCGCGCTGGCTCTGGGCGCGGCCCTGGGCGTACTGGCGGTGATCACCCGGCAGGAGATAGTGCTGGTGATCATGGGCGGCGTGTTCGTGATGGAAACCATCTCAGTGATTCTGCAGGTGGCGTCTTACCGGCTCACCGGACGGCGCATTTTCCGTATGGCGCCCATCCATCATCACTTCGAGCTCAAAGGCTGGCCCGAGCCGCGGGTGATCGTTCGCTTCTGGATCATCACCGTGATTCTGGTGTTGATCGGCTTGGCAACTTTGAAGATTCGCTGATCATGGCAGACGCAGCAATCGCGCATAGCGGCATGACGGTCGTGGTCGGGCTCGGGATCACCGGGCTCGCCTGCGCGCGCTTTCTGCATGCCCGCGGTGTGGCGGTTGCCGTTACCGATAGCCGCTGCGAGCCGCCACAGCTGGCGGCCGCTCGCCGCGAGCTGGCGCAAGTGCCGTTAGCGCTGGGGGCGTTCGACGCGGGCCTGCTCAAGGACGCCAAAGAGATTGTGTTGAGTCCCGGCGTGGCGCTGGAAGAGCCCGCCTTGGCGGCAGCCGCAGCGGCCGGTGTGCCTATCATCAGCGAGATCGAGCTGTTCGCGCGGCATGCGCGCGCACCCATCGTCGCGATCACGGGCTCTAACGGTAAGAGCACCGTGACCACGCTGCTGGGTCGCATGGCCGAACTGGCGGGAGTAGACGTTGCCGTGGGGGGCAATCTCGGCACGCCGGCACTGGCCCTGCTGCGTGATCCCGAGCCCGCGCTTTACGTGTTGGAGCTCTCCAGCTTCCAGCTGGAGACCACCCGCGGGTTGAATGCGAAAGCGGCGGCGGTGCTCAACCTCAGCGCGGATCATATGGACCGCTATCGCGGCATGGAGGACTACGCTGCCGCCAAACGGCGCGTCTATCGCGGCGACGGGACCATGGTGGTCAACCTGGACGATCCTCTGGTTGCGGCCATGGCCGGGCCGGGGCGGGAGGTCATTCACTTCAGTCTCGAACGCGTTCCCGAAAACGGGTTCGGCGTTGCCGAGCGCGAGGGCCAGGCGTGGATCTGCGAGCGTGGGCAACCCTTGCTGCCGGTGCGCGAGCTGCGGCTGCCGGGACGGCACAACCTTGCCAATGCGCTGGCTGCGCTTGCCTTGGGGCGAGCCGCAGGTTTGCCGACCGCACCCATGCTCGAGGCACTGCGCAGTTTTGGCGGGCTGCCGCATCGCACCGAGTGGGTGGGCAGTGCCGGCGGCGTGACTTGGTATAACGACTCCAAGGGGACCAACGTGGGCGCCACGCTGGCGGCCGTGCAGGGCTTGCCGGGACCGCTCGTGCTGATAGCCGGCGGGGATGGCAAGGGCGCCGATTTCTCGCCGCTGCGTACCGGGCTAGTGGATAAGGCTCGTGCCGTGGTGCTAATCGGCAGGGACGCCCGGCTGATCGAACAAGCCTTGGCCGGCGCAGTGCCCGTCTATCATGCAGCGGACATGGAAATGGCCGTACGCCGGGCCGCGGAATTAGCTCAGCCGGGCGACTCAGTGCTGCTGTCGCCGGCTTGCGCGAGCCTGGACATGTTCAATGACTACGAGCATCGCGGGCAGGTCTTCCGGGATGCGGTAAAGAGGTGGGCGCTATGAGCGATAGCGTCCTGCGTTTGCTCTCGACCGCGCAAGCCCGCAACCGGGCGCCGGCACTGTGGCCGAATGTCGACCACGGGCTGGTGTGGGCGATCGCGCTTCTTGCCGTGTTCGGCCTGGTCATGGTCGGCTCGGCGTCGATATCGATCGCCGATCGCGATCTGGGGCAGCCGTTGTACTACTTGTACAGGCAGCTGGCGTTCCTGGGCTTGGGCCTTGCCGCAGCCGCGGCGGTCGTGAATATGCGTCTGCGCGCCTGGGAACGTTCCGGTCCGCTGCTGCTGGTGTTCGCGTACTTCCTTCTGCTGGTGGTGCTGATTCCCGGCGTAGGCCGCGAAGTCAACGGCGCGGTGCGCTGGATTCCGCTCGGAGTGTTCAATCTGCAGGTTTCCGAGCCGGCCAAACTGCTGATGATGGTTTACTTGGCGGGGTATCTCGTGCGCCGTATCGGCAGCGTGCGCACGAGCCTGGCCGGGTTCCTCCTGCCCGTGGGGATCCTGCTGCTGGCGGCGGCGCTGCTTTTGCTGGAGCCGGACTTCGGTGCGGCGGTAGTGCTCGTGGCGACCGGGATGGGGATGTTGTTCCTGGCGGGAGTGCCGGTGCGACGCTTCGCTCTCCTGGCACTTCTCTGCGCGAGCGCCGCCGCGCTGCTGATCGTCGGCTCCCCCTATCGGTGGCAGCGCTTGACCGCGTTCTTGAACCCTTGGGAGGACCCGTTCAACAGCGGTTTCCAGCTCACCCAGTCGCTGATCGCCATTGGGCGCGGCGAGTGGTTGGGCGTCGGCCTCGGCGGCAGCGTGCAGAAGCTCTTCTATTTGCCCGAGGCGCATACGGATTTTCTGTTCGCAGTGCTGGCCGAGGAGTTCGGCCTGCTGGGTGTGACGATAGTGGTCGCCTTGTACGGCTTCATCGTCTGGCGAGCCTTTCGTATCGGTGCACGCAGTTTCCACGTCGAGCGTCCGTTCGCCGGCTTCCTCGCCTATGGGATTGCAATCTGGCTGGCGCTGCAGGCGTTCATCAACATGGGCGTGAACATGGGCTTGTTGCCGACCAAGGGTCTGACGCTGCCGCTGATGAGCTACGGCGGCAGCAGTCTGATCGTCACCTTGGTGACGCTGGCGCTGCTGTTGCGCGCTGACTATGAAGTGCGGGTGGCCAGCGTCGCTGCCAGCCCGACCGGGGAGGTCATATGAGTCAGCCCGATTCGCGGCCGGTTCTAATTCTGGCAGGGGGTACCGGCGGACATGTTTTCCCGGCACTGGCGGTAGCCGATCGGCTTCGTGCCGCCGGCGTGCCGGTGATGTGGCTGGGCACTCGAGCCGGTCTGGAAGCGCGTGTGGTGCCTGCGGCGGGAATTCCCATCGAGTGGCTGCGCGTGCGCGGCTTGCGCCGCAAAGGCTTGGCCGGCTGGCTGCGGGCGCCGTTCATGATACTGGGCGCACTGCGAGAGGCGCTTGCGGTGCTGCGCCGGCACCGGCCGCGGGCGGTGCTGGGCATGGGCGGCTATGTGGCAGGCGCTGGCGCGCTGGCCGCATGGCTGACACGCACGCCGCTGCTTATTCACGAACAGAATGCCGTGCCTGGACTGACCAATCGCAGCCTGTTGCGCTTCGCCGATCGTGTGCTGACCGGATTCGATGGCGTCTTCCCAACGCGGCCGGATGCGCTGTGGGTGGGCAATCCCGTACGCGAGAGCATCGCCGCGTTGCCGGAGCCGCAGGTGCGGGCAGCACAGCGCGGGCCTAGGCCGCGGCTGCTCGTTTTGGGCGGGAGCCAGGGAGCGGAGGTGCTCAACGCCATGGTTCCGGCTGCGCTCAAGTGCCTGGATCCGGCGCTGCGGCCGGAGGTGTGGCACCAGGCCGGCGTCAGAACGCTGGAAGCGGCCCGCGCGGCTTATCGCGAGCAGGGTATCGAGGCGCGGGTGGATGCGTTCATCGACGATATGGCGGCAGCTTATGGGTGGGCCGAGCTGGCAATCTGCCGTAGCGGGGCTCTGACCGTCGCCGAGCTCGCCACGGCGGGGCTGGCTTCGGTGCTGGTGCCGTATCCGCATGCCGTGGACGATCATCAGACCGCTAACGCCCGGCACCTGTCCAATCGCGATGCCGCGGTCCTCTGCCCACAAGACCAACTGACCCCGGAGCGGCTGGCGGGGGTGCTCGAAGAGCTGCTGCTGGATCGCGATCACTTGCTAACGATGGCGCACAATGCGCGCGCGCTGGCGCGCCCCGATGCCGCCGAGCGGGTGGCGCAGCTATGCATGGAGATTGCCAAATGACGTTGCCCGCAATGCCTCACGTCAGCTACGCCATGGGCCGGGTACGGCGCATCCACTTCGTCGGGATCGGCGGTGTCGGCATGAGTGGAATCGCCGAGGTACTGCTCAACCTAGGCTACGAGGTGACCGGCTCGGATTTGCGCGTAAGCGCGGCAACGGAGCGGCTGGCGGCGCAGGGGGCGAGGATTTGGATCGGCCACGATGCCAAGCATGTGGAGTCTGCCGACGCGGTGGTGGTGTCCAGCGCTATCGACCCGGCCAACGCGGAGCTGCTGGCCGCCAAGAAGGCGCGAATCCCGGTGGTACCGCGCGCGGAGATGCTGGCCGAGCTGATGCGCTTCCGTTTTGGGATCGCCGTTGCCGGTACCCACGGCAAGACGACCACCACCAGCCTGGTGGCGAGTCTTCTCGCCGAGGGCGGGCTGGATCCCACCTTCGTGATCGGCGGCAGGCTCAATAGCGCGGCGTCCAATGCACGCTTGGGCGGCGGCCGTTATCTGGTGGCCGAAGCGGACGAGAGCGACGCCTCGTTCCTGTTTCTACAGCCCATGATGGCGGTGGTGACCAATATCGACGCCGATCACATGGGCACGTACGACGGGGACTTCGCCCGGCTGCGTAACGCCTTTATAGAGTTCCTGCATCACGTACCGTTCTACGGCCTGGTGGTGCTTTGCATCGACGATCCGGTAGTGCGCGCGATCGTGCCGGAGGTCACGCGCCCGGTGCGCACCTACGGCATGTCGGAGGATGCGGACCTACGGGCCGTGGATGTGCGCCAGCAAGGTACGCGCACGCACTTTACGTTGGTTTCCGGTAGCGACCGCCATGAGCTGGCGCTGAACCTGCCGGGCCGGCACAACGTCCTCAATGCGCTGGCCGCCATAGCGATCGCCCGCGAGCTGGGCGTGGATTATGCGGTCATCGCGCGCGCCCTGCGCGATTTCCAGGGTATCGGCCGCCGCTTCCAGCTCCATGGCGAACTGGAGATCGGCGCTAAGCGTGTCCTGCTGGTGGACGACTACGGGCATCACCCTCAAGAGCTGGCAGTGACGCTGGAGGCGGCACGGGAAGGCTGGCCGGATCGACGCCTGGTAGTGGTCTTCCAGCCGCATCGCTATACGCGTACCCGCGATCTGTTCGAGGATTTCGCGCGAGTTCTGGCTAGCGTCGACGTTTTGATCGTCACCGAGGTTTATCCCGCCGGCGAGGCGCCTATCGCGGGTGCCGACGGGCGCTCGCTCTGTGGTGCCATCCGCGCCCGCGGGCAGGTGAATCCGGTGTTCGTAGAGACGCTGGATGAGCTGGCGCAGGTGCTGCCGGATCTGCTCGAAGACGGCGACCTGGTATTGACCATGGGCGCAGGCAACATCGGCACCGTCGCGCCGCGGCTGCGCGAGCAATACGCCATGGTGACGTCATGACGGCAGTGCTCGATACCTCGCGCTTGCGTGGAGACCTGCGGCTGGATGAGTCCATGGCGCGGCATACGTCATGGCGTACCGGTGGCAGCGCGCGGCGTTTCTACAGGCCTGCCGACCTGGAGGACTTGCAGCTGTTTCTGCGGCAGCTGCCGGCGGACGAGCCGCTGCTCTGGGTCGGTTTGGGAAGCAACCTGCTGGTGCGTGACGGCGGCTGGCCTGGCACGGTTATCTACACCCAGGGGGGATTGGACCGGCTCGAGCAGCTGGGGCCGCTGCGGGTGCGTGCGGAAGCAGGCGTGCCGTGCGCCAAGCTTGCGCGTTTCTGCGCCAAGCGCGGCCTGGCGGGCGCCGAGTTTCTTGCCGGCATCCCGGGCACGATGGGCGGCGCGCTGGCGATGAACGCGGGCGCGTTCGGCGGAGAGACGTGGGAGCGCGTGGTGGAGGTGGAAACGGTGGATCGCGCGGGCGTCCTGCGTCGCCGTTCCCCTGCCGATTACCGCGTGGGTTACCGCAGCGTGGAAGGGCCTGACGAGTGGTTCGTCGCAGTCACGCTTGCGCTCGAGCCTGCGCAAGCGGAAGCGGTCAGCGAGCGCATTCGTGGCTTGCTCGCGCGCCGCGGCGCGACGCAGCCCACGAACCAGCCCAGTTGCGGCTCGGTCTTTCGTAACCCACCGGGCGGATACGCCGCACGGCTGATAGAAAGTGCCGGGCTGAAAGGGCTGGCACGGGGCGGCGCGAGCGTATCCGACAAGCATGCCAATTTTATCGTGAACACGGGCAAGGCCTCGGCTGCCGACATCGAGGCGCTCATCGCGCAGGTGCAGAGGAGGGTGGAGGCTGCGCACGGCGTTCGTTTGGAACCCGAGGTGCGAATCGTCGGGGAGGAGAAACGATGACGGGACCGACGATCTCTGAAATCAAAGCCATGGGGCGTGTTGTCCTGTTGATGGGGGGCTGGTCGGCCGAGCGCGAGGTCTCGCTGAAAAGCGGCCAGGCCGTATTGGAGGCCTTGCAGCGATTGGGTGTGGACGTCACCGCGGTGGATCCGAAACCGGGCGAGCTGCATCGGCTCGCCGGCTTCGATCGTGCGTTCATCATGTTGCACGGCCGCGGTGGCGAGGACGGCGTCGTCCAGGGCGCGCTGGAGGCGATGGGAATCCCGTATACCGGAACAGGTGTGCTCGGCTCGGCGCTGAGTATGGACAAGCTGCGCACCAAGCTCGCCTGGCGTGGTGCCGGCTTGCCCACGCCGGAGTTCGAGCGCTTGGCCGGCGCTTGGCGTGCTCCGGCGATATGCGCGCGGTTGGGCACGCCTTTGATGGTCAAGCCGAGCCGGGAGGGCTCGAGCATAGGCATGACCAAAGTCATGTCGGCAGACCAGTTGCAGCAAGCGTTCGAGGCCGCGGCGAAGTTCGACAGCCAGGTGTTCGCCGAGCGCTTCGTCGCGGGAGCGGAGTACACAGTCGCGTTGCTAGATGGCCAGGCGTTGCCGGTCATTCGACTGGAAACGCCGCGCACTTTCTATGACTACGAGGCCAAGTACCAGGCCTCGGATACCCGCTACATATGCCCATGCGGTCTCCCCGCGGAGGAGGAGGCAGCTATGCAAAAGCTCGCTTTGGAAGCTTTCGAAGTTGCCGGCGGGCGCGGCTGGGGACGGGTAGACATCATGCGGGATCGTGAGGGCCGCAACTGGCTGTTGGAGGTCAACACGGTGCCGGGCATGACCGATCACTCGCTGGTGCCCATGGCGGCGAAAGCCGCCGGGTTGTCCTTCGACGAACTGGTGTGGCGGATCCTGTGCACCAGCGCAAAGAGCGGTGAGGTCTGATGGCCGTACCGGCAGCACACGTGAGGAAACAGCTGGCATCGCCCCGGGAAGCCCCCCGGCGGATGCGGCTGCACGGTCCGCTGCCCGAGCCGCCGCGGCGGGGGTGGCGGCGCATGGCTGGCGCGCTGCTGTTGGTACTGAGCGTGGGTGGCGGCGTTGCAGGCTGGCACTGGTGGAAGACGGCGGACCTGTTTCCGCTGCAGACCGTGCGCCTGGTAACTCCGCTGCAGCATTTAGGCGAAGCCGAGTTGCGGCGGGCGATCGAGCCGCATGTGGGACGGGGGATGCTGGTGCTGGACGTGGGGGCGGTGCGCGCCGCGCTGGAAGAGCTCCCCTGGGTCGCCAGCGCTGGGGTACGCCGGCGCTGGCCGGCGACCCTGGAGATCGCTGTGGTCGAGCAAGTGGCGCAGGCGCGCTGGAACGGCGACGGTGTGCTCAACCCGGAAGGGGTGGCTTTTTGGCCGGATCCTGACAGCATTCCGCCGGGGCTGCCCATGCTTGCCGGACCGCCTGGCAGCGAGCTCGAGGTGATGGCGCGCTATCACGCTCTCGATGCGCTACTGGCCCCACTGGGGTTGCAGCTTACGGGTCTGACGCTGGATGGGCGGTTGGCCTGGAAGGCGGTGTTGAACGGGGAAATCGAAATGCAATTGGGCGCAGGTGACGGCGAGGCGGAAGTGCAGCGTTTCGTACGCGCTTATCCGCGGCTGTCGACACGGGCAGATAGCCGTTTGGCTGCGGTCGATCTGCGCTATCCAAATGGCTTCGCGCTGCGTTGGCAGGGCGAGGCTCGCGAGAGGGGCATAAGCCAATGACAAAAAAGTCCGAGCGCAATCTGTTGGTCGGTTTGGACATCGGCACCTCCAAGGTCGTTGCGATCGTCGGCGAGATGACGCCGGATGGTGCGATCGAAGTGGTAGGTATCGGTTCGCACCCCTCGCGTGGCCTGAAGAAGGGCGTGGTGGTGAACATCGAATCCACCGTGCAGTCGATTCAGCGCGCCGTGGAAGAGGCGGAGCTGATGGCCGGTTGCCAGATCCATTCGGTGTATACCGGCATAGCGGGCAGCCACGTGCGCAGCCTCAACTCGCACGGCATAGTCGCCATTCGCGACAAGGAGGTTACGCCGGGAGATGTGGAGCGGGTGATCGATGCCGCGCGTGCGGTGGCCATCCCCGCCGATCAGCGCATCCTGCACATCCTGCCTCAGGAGTTCGTAATCGATACCCAAGAGGGGATTCGCGAGCCCATCGGAATGTCGGGCGTGCGTCTTGAAGCGAAGGTTCACATGGTTACCGGTGCGGTCAGTGCCGCGCAGAACATCGTCAAGTGCGTGCGCCGCTGCGGCCTGGAAGTCAACGACGTCATCCTCGAGCAACTGGCCTCCAGCTATGCCGTGCTTACCGAGGATGAGAAAGAGCTAGGCGTGTGCTTGGTGGATATCGGCGGCGGAACCACCGATATCGCAGTGTTCACCGAAGGGGCGATACGTCACACGGCGGTCATTCCGATCGCGGGCGACCAGGTGACCAACGACATTGCGGTCGCTTTGCGCACGCCGACTCAGCACGCCGAGGAAATCAAGGTCAAGTACGCCTGCGCGCTGTCACAGCTTGCCAGCGCCGAGGAAACCATCGAGGTGCCCTCGGTAGGCGAGCGCCAGCCCCGGCGCCTGTCACGGCAGACTCTCGCGGAGGTGGTGGAGCCGCGCTACGAGGAGCTGATGACCCTGGTGCAAGCCGAGCTACGGCGCAGCGGCTTTGAGGATTTGATCGCCGCCGGTCTCGTGCTCACCGGCGGGAGCGCGAAGATGGAAGGGGTCATAGACCTCGCCGAAGAGGTTTTTCACATGCCGGTGAGATTGGGTCAGCCGTACAACGTCACGGGGCTCGCCGACGTTGTGCGCAATCCGATCTACTCGACCGGGGTAGGTTTGCTGCAGTTCGGCTGGCTCAATCAGAGCGGTGGGCAGATGCAAGAGTTTCGTCGGGAGGCAGGAGGATTCAGTAGCCTCCTGACGCGGATGAAGAGCTGGTTCCAGGGGAATTTTTAGTTCATGGCTTTAGGTGCGGTAGCAGGAAACAGGAGGCGGAGATGTTCGAGCTGATGGACTCATACAGCCAAAACGCCGTGATTAAAGTCATCGGCGTGGGAGGCGGGGGCGGCAACGCGGTGCAGCACATGGTCGCCGCCGATATCGATGGGGTGGATTTCATTTGCGCCAATACCGACGCGCAGGCGCTGAAGAACACGACGGCGCGCACGGTGTTGCAACTCGGCTCTACCATCACCAAAGGGCTGGGTGCCGGGGCCAACCCTCAGGTGGGTCGGGATGCGGCGGAGGAAGATCGGGAACGCATTCAAGAGGTGCTGCAAGGTGCCGATATGGTGTTCATCACCGCGGGAATGGGCGGTGGCACCGGTACCGGCGCAGCGCCGGTAGTGGCCCAGGTAGCGCGGGAACTGGGGATTCTGACGGTGGCGGTGGTTACCAAGCCGTTTCCGTTCGAAGGCGCCAAGCGCATGCGCGTTGCTCAGGAGGGCATCGCGGAGCTGGCCAAGAACGTGGATTCGTTGATCACGATTCCCAACGAGAAGCTGCTCAGCGTGCTTGGCAAGAATCTGACCTTGTTGGATGCCTTCAAGGCGGCCAACGATGTGCTGCTCGGCGCGGTGAAAGGCATTGCCGAGCTGATTACGCGCCCGGGGCTGATCAACGTCGACTTTGCCGACGTGCGCACGGTGATGTCGGAGATGGGCATGGCCGTAATGGGAACCGGCTCGGCAACGGGCGAAGGCCGCGCGCGCGAGGCGGCAGAGCGGGCGATTTCCTCGCCGTTGCTTGAGGATGTCGAAATCGCCGGCGCTAACGGTATCCTGGTGAACGTAACGGCCGGCATGGACTTGTCGATCGGCGAGTTCGACGAAGTCGGCAATGCGATCAAGGACTTCGCCTCGGATGAGGCGACGGTGGTTGTCGGTACTGTGATCGACCCTGATATGGAAGGTGAGCTGCGCGTAACGGTGGTTGCAACCGGACTGGGCGGTGGCCGCGCGGCGCAGTCCCAACCGGCACCGGCACCAGCCTTACAGACGGTTGCGAAGAAGGCGAGCGGTGAGGTCGACTACCAGACTCTGGATCGGCCGACCGTAATGCGTAAAAAGGCGGCTAACGAGCGCTACCCCGAGCAGGGCGGCAGCGGCGATCTCGACTATCTGGATATCCCCGCTTTCCTACGCCGTCAGGCCGACTAAACGGCCCGCCTCTTTCCAACTATCGCACCAGCCCCAGGGCAGGTCAGGACGACCCGCCCTGGGGCATTTTTGCCAACTAGTTCGCGAAAGATCGCGAACATAGTAGGCGACAGATGTCTATTACAGTAAAATGTCGCAGCGCAACCAAGGTCTCTTGGCTTGCTCGGGCGCAGACTCAATAGTATACCAATGCCTGTACGGGGGATATTCCTCGCGATGATTCGACAACGGACTCTTAAGAACAGCATCCGCGCGACGGGTGTGGGTCTGCACACTGGCAAGAAAGTCTACCTGACGCTGCGGCCTGCCGCGGTGAATACGGGCATAGTCTTTCGCCGCGTGGATCTGGACGAGCCGGTCGAGATTAAGGCGAGCCCCGAGAACGTCGGCGACACGCAGTTGTCCACCTGTCTGGTCCAGGGCGATGTGCGCGTCTCCACCGTCGAGCACCTGCTCTCCGCGATGGCCGGACTGGGCATCGATAACGCCTATGTGGACGTCAGTGCGCCGGAAGTCCCGATCATGGACGGCAGCGCGGCACCGTTCGTGTTCCTGATTCGCTCCGCCGGTATCGAAGAGCAGCCGGCCCCGAAGAAGTTCATCCGTATCAAGGAGCGTGTCCAGGTCAGCGACGGCGACAAGTGGGCACGCTTCGACCCCTTCGACGGCTTCAAGGTCGGGTTCACGATCCATTTCGATCATCCCGCCTTTCGCGATGTCGACCAGCATGCCGTGGTCGACTTCTCGTCGACCTCCTTCGTGAAGGAGGTGAGCCGCGCGCGCACGTTCGGCTTCATGCGCGACTTCGAGTGGATGCGCGAGCGCCAGTTGGCATTGGGCGGCAGCCTGGACAACGCCATCGTGGTCGACGACTACCGCATTCTCAACGAAGATGGTCTGCGCTATCGCGACGAGTTCGTCAAGCACAAGATTCTCGATGCGATCGGCGATCTTTACCTGCTGGGCCACAGCCTGATCGGCGCCTTCACGGGCTATAAGTCCGGACATGCGCTGAATAACCAGCTCTTGCGTGCGCTGATGGCGCGAGAGTCGGCCTGGGAGGCGGTGACTTTCGAAGACGAGAGCGCTGCGCCTATCGCTTTCGATCAGCCTGTGTCGGCGTTCTGATTCCGGACGTCCCTCAATCCTGCTTTTTCTTGGCGCCCGCTCTGGCCAGCCGCTGCAGCGACTGGCTCAAGCGGGCGTCGTCCGTTGAAGCGGCGCAGCTGGCGATCAAATCCACTGTTTCCTGAGTCATGGTCGCCTTGGGGAAGAGCCGCGGTCGCGGCGCCGGTCTATACGCGCCGCTGCGTATGTGCACTGTGCGGGGGCGCACCTGCAGTGTCCGCTGCGCCGCTTCCAGCAACACTTCCTGGTAAAAGCGCAGTTGCGTAGTCCAGGCCGGTCCTTCAGTCACGATAGACAACGCGTTCTGATCCACCCTGGCCAGTTGCCAATGGCCGCGCAGGCCCGCGGGCAGCTCCTTATTCAGCTCTTGTGTAAGCCTCGCCAGCCGAGCGGCTTGCGAGAGCAGGCGCCCGGCGGGGCCGTCGCGTTCATCGGCGAGCCACTTCCTAAGAGGTGTTGGCACAGGAGGACGGTTGGGCATGGAATTACGGTCCGTTGGCACTCGCTTATACGCCATTGCAGGCGCTACGCATCGCTCTGGTAAAAAAGCACGGTGCGCCGGTTATCTCTTTGAACGCGAGCCCTTCCAGGGTCAAGTTGCGGCGCGCTGACGGGGCATCTCCCTGGCGCCGCCGTTTTCCTGGACAGTGCTCGAGCTCCCGCGCGGGTGCTTGGCGATGGTCAATGCGCTTGGGAGCGACACTGAAAAATCGTCGTCAGATAAGCTATAGTACAGCTCTTTTCAGGGCCAAAGTCACCTGCTGACAGAGGATCTCCCCCATAAAGGGCGTTTTGTGAACGCCGTTTGCTGCGCTGGGGAACTTCCCCGCGGTACTTCGCCTCTGAAAAGAGCTGTAAGCCCTTGCCGGGCTGCGGGAACAGCAGGCCCTTGGGGTCGAACGGAAGTCAACCACAGGCGGATGAGCCAATGTTAAGTGCAATCGCCAAGAAGGTTTTCGGTAGCCGCAATGATCGGCTTATCAGCCGCATGCGCAAGACCGTAAAGCGGATCAACGACCTGGAGGAAACATTCAGCGGGCTCTCGGATGCCGAGCTGAAGGGAAAGACGCAGGAGTTCCGTGACCGCCTGGCCAAGGGGGAGACGCTGGAGCAGCTCCTGCCGGAGGCGTTCGCCGCCGTTCGTGAGGCCAGCAAGCGCGTGCTGGGGATGCGCCACTTCGACGTGCAGCTAATCGGCGCGATGGTGCTCAACGACGGCAAGATCGCCGAGATGAAGACCGGTGAGGGTAAGACCCTCATGGCGACGTTGGCGGTTTACCTCAACGCGCTGCCTGGAAAAGGTGTCCATGTGGTGACCGTCAACGACTACCTGGCCCGGCGCGATGCGGAATGGATGGGCAAGCTGTACAGCTTCCTCGGCATGACCACCGGCGTGGTCGTTCCGGGCATGTCGCCCGAGGAGAAGAAGGCAGCCTACGCAGCGGACATTACCTACGGCACCAATAACGAGTTCGGCTTCGACTACCTGCGCGACAACATGGCGTTTCGTGCCGAGGATCGCATGCAGCGCGGCTTGCACTACGCCATCGTCGACGAAGTGGACTCCATCCTCATCGACGAAGCGCGCACTCCGTTGATCATTTCCGGTCCCGCCGAGGAGAGCAGCGAGCACTACCTGCGCATGAACAAGGTCGTGCCGCAGCTCAAGCGGCAGGCAGCCGAAGAAGTCAGTTCGCCCGAGGAAGAAGGCGATTACTACGTCGACGAGAAGTCGCGTCAGGTCTATATCACCGAATCTGGCCACGAAAGAGTGGAGGAGATTCTGGTCAAGGAAGGGCTGCTCGCGGAAGGGGAAAGCCTTTACGATGCACGCAACATCATGCTGGTGCATCATCTTAACGCCGCGCTGCGGGCGCACGCCCTGTACCAGCGCGATGTGCATTACCTGGTGCGCGACCAGCAAATCGTCATCGTCGACGAATTTACCGGGCGCGCGATGCCCGGGCGGCGCTGGTCAGAGGGCCTGCATCAGGCCGTCGAAGCCAAGGAAGGTGTGCCGATCCAGAGCGAGAACCAGACGCTGGCGTCGATCACCTTCCAGAACTACTTCCGTATGTACGAGAAACTGGCCGGCATGACCGGCACGGCGGATACGGAAGCGTTCGAGTTCCAGCAGATTTACGGTCTGGAAGTGGTGGTGGTGCCCACCCACCGCCCCATGATCCGCAAGGATCACAACGATCTCGTCTACCTCACCACGCGCGAGAAGTACAACGCCATCATCGAGGATATCCGCGACTGCGTGCAGCGCGGCCAGCCGGTGCTGGTGGGTACGGCGTCGATCGAGAGCTCGGAGTTCCTCTCCGGGCTGCTGCAGAAGGAGAAGATTCCGCACTCCGTGCTCAATGCCAAGCAGCACGAACGCGAGGCTCACATCATTGCCCAGGCGGGCCGGCCAGGGGCCGTGACCATCGCTACCAACATGGCCGGTAGAGGTACCGACATCGTGCTGGGCGGCAACCTGGAGGCAGAGCTTGCCGAGCTGGGCGAGGACGCCACCGAGGAGGAGCGGGAGCGGGTGCGTGCCGAGTGGCAGCGGCGCCACGATCAGGTGGTGGCTGCCGGCGGCTTGCATGTGATTGGCACCGAGCGGCACGAATCCCGCCGCATCGACAACCAGCTGCGTGGCCGCGCCGGTCGTCAGGGCGACCCGGGTTCCAGTCGTTTCTACCTCTCGCTGGAGGACAACCTGCTGCGCATCTTCGCCTCGGAGCGCGTATCAGCCATGATGCAGCGGCTGGGCATGCAGGAAGGCGAGGCCATAGAGAGCGGGCTGGTCACACGGGTGATCGAGAACGCTCAGCGCAAGGTGGAAGCCCATAACTTCGATATCCGTAAGCACCTGCTCGACTTCGACGACGTCGCCAACGATCAGCGGCATGTCGTCTACGCGCAGCGAAACGAGCTGCTGGAGGCCGAAGACGTCAGCGACGCCATCGAATCCATGCGCGTCGATGTGGTCAACCGCGTTATCAGCGAGTACATCCCGCCCGGCAGCATAGACGAGCAGTGGAATATCCCGGGCCTGGAAGAGGCGCTGGAGCGCGAGTTCATGGCCAAACTGCCCATCCAGCAATGGCTGGACGAGGACGACTCCCTGCATGAGGAGTCGTTGCGCGAGCGCATTCTCCAGCACATGGTCGCGCAGTATCGCGAGAAGGAGCAGCTAGCCGGCGCGCCCGTACTCAGGCAATTCGAGAAAGCCGTTATGCTGCAGGTGCTGGACCAGCAGTGGAAGGAGCACCTGGCGGCTATGGATTACCTGCGCCAGGGGATTCACCTGCGCGGCTATGCGCAGCGCAACCCCAAGCAGGAGTTCAAGAAGGAAGCCTTCTTGATGTTCTCGGAGATGCTGGATCGCATCAAGCACGAGATCATCTCTATCGTTTCGCGCGTGCAGGTGCGTGCGCAAGAGGATGTGGAGGCGGTAGAGGAGCAGCGGCGTCAAAGCGCCAACATGCAGTTCGAGCACGCCGATCCCGGCAGTCTGGGGGTGGACGAGCAGGAGGCGCGTGCCGTGGCCGAAGGCGGGGGCGGCGTAGCTACTTTCGTGCGCCAGGAGCGCAAGGTGGGCCGTAACGAGCCATGCCCCTGCGGCTCGGGTAAGAAGTACAAGCATTGCCACGGGCGGCTGAACGCCTGAGCGGGCGCGGCCGGCGGGTTGTCGTCGCTGTGATGCCCGCCGGCTTTTTCGTATTCCTCCAGCAGGCTGCCGGCAGCCACTGTTAGGCAGCCTGCAAACCACCATCTCCTAATCACGTCGAAAGAGAGGATCTAGCAAGTATATGGCGGTTGGCTACAAGGGCGTGCCGGCGCTGTATCCGGTGGCCGGGGTAAGGCTCGCCACGGTAAAAGCGGGTATCAAGAAGCCGGATCGGCGGGATCTGGTACTCATCGAGCTTGCGGCAGGCAGCCGCTGTGCGGCCGTCTTTACTCAGAATCGTTTCTGCGCCGCCCCCGTGCAGGTAGCGCGCCGCCATCTTGCGGCTGTAACTCCTCGTTACTTGCTGATCAACACAGGTTACGCCAACGCCGGTACCGGTGAGCAGGGGCTGTTGGATGCCCTGACATGCTGTGAAGCGGTTGCGGCCGCTGGAGGCTGCGCGGCGCAATCGGTGCTGCCTTTCTCCACCGGCGTCATCGGCGAGCCGTTGCCGGTGGCCAAGATCGAGGCTGCTATCCCCGCATTGCTGGCCGGCTTGGATGCCGATGGATGGGAGCAGGCCGCGCACGGGATCATGACCACGGATACGGTGCCAAAAGCCGTTAGCCGCCGGACTGCGGCCGGGTATTGCATCACCGGCATCTCCAAAGGGGCGGGGATGATCCGGCCCAACATGGCGACCATGCTCGCATTTGTTGCTACCGATGCCGCGGTAGCGCCCGAGTTGTTGCAGCGCGCGCTGGAGCAGGCCGTAGCGGTATCGTTCAACCGCATCACGGTGGATGGCGATACCTCGACCAATGATGCCTGTGTGCTCATAGCCACGGGTCGCGCGGATGCGCCGGCTATCGAGCGGGAGGGACAGGAGTACGATGCGTTCGTGGCCGAGCTCACGGCGGTGTGCACGGAGCTGGCGCAGGCGATTGTGCGCGACGGCGAGGGCGCCACGCGTTTCATCACGGTGGACGTGCGCGGTGCGGCAAGCGTGGCCGAGGCGGAAGCGGTTGGCTTTACTATCGCTGAGTCGCCGTTAGTGAAAACCGCGCTGTTCGCCGCCGATCCCAACTGGGGGCGCATACTCGCCGCAGTGGGCAGGGCCGGTATAGACGATCTGGACGTGAGTCGGGTGGAGCTCTATTTGGATGACCTGCGTATCGCCGCCAATGGCGGTCGGGTGTCCGATTACGACGAAGCTGCCGCCGCTGCGCGCATAGCCAAGGAAGAGGTCACCATCGGGGTCCGGCTAGGCCGGGGCGAGGCGGCGGCTACCGTGTGGACTTGCGACCTTTCCTACGACTACGTGCGCATCAACGCCGATTACCGCACTTGAGATGACCGCGCCCTTGCATGTTGCGGTGGGTGTCATCGCCGATGCCCGAGGGCGTGTGCTGCTTGCCAAGCGGCCGGCACACGTCCACCAGGGCGATCTGTGGGAGTTCCCTGGCGGCAAGGTAGAACCTGGGGAGAGTGTGCAGGAAGCGCTCGCCCGCGAGCTCTGGGAAGAGCTTCATATCCGCCTGCTGCGCGTACGGCCGCTGATCCGGGTGCCCCACCGTTATCCCGATCGGGCCGTGCTGCTCGATGTATGGCGGGTCGATGCGTATTCCGGTTCTCCTGTCGGCCGCGAGGGCCAGCCTCTGGCGTGGGTGGAGCCCGCGCGTCTGGACGGGTATCCGCTGCCGGCGGCCAACATCCCAATAGTGCGCGCGGTGCGCCTGCCCAGCGAATACGTCATATCCGCCGCGGCGGAGCAGGGCGTCGAGACCTTTTTGCAACAGCTCGGGCAATCGCTGGCGCGGGGAGCGAAGCTCATCCAATTGCGGCCACTGCTGGACGAGAACGACCCGGCTTACGGCGAGCTGGTTCGCCGCGCCATCGAGCAGGCGCACACCGCGGGCGCGCAGGTGCTGCTCAACGGGCGGCCCGAGGCGGCGCAAGCGCTGGGTGCGGACGGTGTCCATCTCAACGGCACGCGTGCAGCGGCCCTGACCACACGACCACTGCCGCCCCCTATGTTGGTGGGTGTGTCCTGTCACAATGCCGAGGAGCTTGCGCACGCCGCGGCAATTGAGGCCGATTTTGCGGTGCTTTCGCCGGTAGCGCCCACGCCCAGCCATCCTCATGCCACGGTGCTGGGTTGGCAGCGTTTCGCCGCGCTCGTCGATACGGCAACGCTGCCGGTGTATGCGTTGGGCGGCGTGGGTCCGGAGGACCTCCCCCGGGCTTGGCAGAGCGGCGCCCAAGGGGTGGCCGGGATCAGCGCGTTTTGGGGGGCGGCCACTCCATGATAGCGTTGCGCCGCGGCGCTTAGGGAGAGCGAGCCCTAGCGCAGCGCGTCCTCGTTGGCGGGATCGTCGCCTATTTCCAGGCGATCCAGGCTACTGGCATCGAGTTCGCTGCCGGGAATGTGGTTGCTGCCATTGAGCCAGTCGCCCAGGTCGATCAGCCGGCAGCGCTTGCTGCAGAAGGGCCTATAGGGAGACTGAGGCCCCCATGGAACGGGCGTTGAACAATGCGGGCAGCGAACCGTAGTCATCTCGAACCTCGGAAAAAAACGGGATGCGGAGCCTAGAGGGCCTGCTCCCCAAGCCTTGCGCCACGAAGCCGCACTTTACCCGGCGGGGACGGGCAACGCGACAGGCTTCCTTGCCTGCAAGGTGGCTGCTGAGTCATCCGGCGCGGCGTTCAGCGGCGGCCCTAAGCAAGCGAGGCAGGCCTTAGATCACACAGCAGGCGAGGCGAAACTCGATGTCGTCATCGGTTTTCGTCGGCCGTTCGCTGGTGTCCTGCTGAGTTAGAAAGCGCACGGTGAAGAAAAGTTTACTCCCGCTGATTTCGGGGAAGTAAGGACTGTCCGCCGGCAGCGCGACCCGAATGAGCTGGTAGCTGACGTCCCGCTCGAGGTTGCGCTGGTAGACGCCCCGGAGCGCCTGCTGAGGGCGTAGCGTAGTACTGTCGCGTAGCGAGGTCAGCAATAGCTGGCCGGCCTCGCGTAGATAGTCCAGCGTCGAGAACCATTGTATGAGGCGAGCACGGCGCTCCTCGGCCGGTTTCTGCAGCCAGTGCTGATAGGCAGGCAGATCGAAGCCGCAGGTGCCCCCGGCAACGCCGCTGCGCTGCACGATGCTGTTGAGCAGCTCATCGGATTTGAGCTCTATCCCGGGCTGCCCGCGGGCGGCACGCAGCCCCTCCCCTAGACGTTGGCATTCGCTCAGAATAGCATGCAGCCGCTCCTGAGCGACTCCGGGATCGCCATCCAGGCGCTGCAGGGTGATCGTCAAGCGCTCAAGCTCCTTAACGAGCTCGGTGCGCAGATCGCCGCGCGAGAGCACGGCGAGTATTTCGATCAGGCTATCGACGGCGCGCCGGCTGTGCCATTCGCTGTTGCCGCTGATGGCCATTTGCGCTTCGGCGTACAGAAACTCGAGCCGCAACAGCGTGCGTACGCGCTCGTTCAGAGGCTGTTCGTAAATGACCATCTTACGCTTTGCGTCGCGGCTCGCCATTGGCGCAATTCCTTTGGTTGCCAGCGGGCGGCTTATTGTCGCGTACTGAGCGGCGATGCTCAATCCGCTTGCGGTGCGGCGGCTAACGCAAGATAACGCCGATGCAGATCTTCGATCTGTGGCCGCAATTGCTCGATTTGGCCGTCGTTGACGATGACGTCGTCGGCCAGCGCCAAGCGCTCTTCGCGCGGGCTTTGAGCGGCGATGATCGCATCCGCCTGTTCCGGGCTGCACTGGTCGCGCGCCACTACGCGGGCGCGCTGAACTTCCACTGGCACGTCCACGACCAGAATGCGATCGGTCAGTTTCGCCAAGGCGGAGCCGCGGGTGAGCAGCGGCACGACCAGCAGCGCGTAGGGTGCGGCCGCCGCCTGCAATTGTTCGATCAGGCGCTGGTGTATGAGCGGGTGCGTAATCTGCTCCAGCCGCCGCCTGGCTGCCGGGTCGGCAAAGACTATATTGCGCAGCCCGCGCCGGTCCAGACGGCCTTGCTCATCGAGAATGCCGTCGCCAAAGGCCTCTACCAGCTGGGCAAGACCGGGCGTGCCCGGCTCTACCACCTCGCGCGCGGCAATGTCGGCATCGATCACCGGAACGCCCAGTTCGGCGAACAGATCCGATACCGTGGTTTTTCCGCTGGCGATGCCGCCCGTAAGTCCAACAACAAAAGTACTCATGACAGACCTGCGAATCGTAGGTAAGCCGCTACCATTTCTTCGCGCCAAACCAGTGCGAGCCAGCCGGCCGCGGCCAGGTAGGGCCCGAACGGGATGGGGATGTTGCGGTCGCGCCCCAGCGCTACGACCAGGATTATGCCAATCAGCGCGCCTACCAGCGAGGAAAGCAGAATGATTACCGGCACCGCCTGCCAGCCCAGCCACGCCCCGAAGGCGGCGAGCAGCTTGAAGTCACCGTAGCCGAAACCCTCCTTGCCGGTGAGGATGCGGAAGACGTGATAGACCGCCCACAGCGAAAGGTAGCCCAGCACGGCGCCGAGGATGCTGTCTTGCGGCGTGGCGAAAATCCCGGTCAGGCTGAGCAGCAGCCCTAGCCAGACCAGTGGCAGCGTGATGTTGTCCGGTAGGATCTGATGGTCATAGTCGATAACGGCCAGCGCGATCAGTGCCCAGGTCAGCACTAGCGCCGCGACCGCTTCCCAACCGACGCCGAAGTGCCAGGCCACGGCCGCCGAGAGCAGCGCTGTACCGAGTTCGACAAGCGGGTAGCGGAGCGAGATCCGGGCGCTGCAACCGCGGCATCGGCCTCGCAGCCACAGATAGCTCAGTACCGGAATGTTCTCCCAGGGGCGGATGGGGCGCTCGCACTTTGGGCAGCGGGACGGCGGCCAGGCCAGCGTCAGTTTCGGTTCGGGCGGCGCTTCGGTACCCAACAATTCATGGCATTGGGCGCGCCACTCGCGCTGCAGCATCTGCGGCAGCCGCAATATGACGACGTTGAGGAAGCTGCCCACGATCAACCCGAGCAGCGAAGCGCCAGCGGCGAAGCCCGCTGGACTGACTGGCAGTAGTTCTAGCATTCGTCGTGTGGGCCTTGCGGTCTATATTGCCTGCCCCATGCGGAAAATGGGCAAGTACATGGCGATGACCAGCCCGCCGACCAGCACACCGAGCACAACCATGATCACGGGTTCGAGCAGGCTGCTCAGGGCGTCGATCGCGTTGTCGACCTCCTCCTCGTAGAACTCCGCTACCTTGGCCAGCATGCTGTCCAGGGTGCCCGCCTCTTCGCCTATGGCGACCATCTGGACCATCATATTGGGGAACAGATCGGTTTGCTTCATCGCGAGCTGAACCTGGTGTCCCGATGCGACTTGATCCCGCATGCTGAGCACCGCTTGCTCATAGACGATGTTCCCCGTCGCGCCGGCTACGGATTCGAGCGCGTCCACCAGCGGTACGCCGGCGGCGAACATGGTGGATAGAGTGCGGGCGTAGCGAGCGTAGGCGGCCTTGTGCAGTATATTGCCCACCACCGGCAGCCGTAGCGCGAGGCGGTCCACTAAGCTGGCGAATGCGCGCGAGCGTCGCTTGGCAGTGACGAATCCATAGCCGGCCAGCACTGACCCAGCCAAGAACGCCCACCACCGCTGTCGCAAGAATTCGGACAGGTCGAGCACCATGCGGGTGAACACCGGAAGGTCGGCGCCAAAGCCGGCGAACAGCGCCTCGAACTGCGGCACGACCAGGATCAGCAGCACAGCCGTAACGGCGATTGCAACGATGACCACAATCGCCGGATAGAACAGCGCCTTCTTGATCTTCTTCTTGAGCGACTCGGTCTTTTCCTTGTACGTCGCGATCTTATCGAGCAAGGTGTCGAGCACGCCGGCTTGTTCGCCGGCCTGAACCAGGTTGCAGAACAGGGCGTCGAAGTACTGCGGGTGCTTCCCCAAAGCGTCGGTGAGCGCGGTTCCGGCTTCTACATCGGCTTTGATGGCAAGTATCAGATCTTGCATGCGCGCCTTCTCGTGCCCGCGCCCGATGATGTCGAAGGCCTGTACCAGGGGCACGCCGGCGCTGAGCATGGTGGCGAGTTGGCGGCTGAGCACGGCGATATCGCCCGCCTTGATGCTGCCGCCCCGCCTTGTTCGGCTGGCCGCCTTCCTGACTACTTTCTTCGGGACGATCCCCTGCTTGCGCAGCTCCAGTTTGACCAGCGTAGCGCTAGGCGCCTGGCTAATGCCCTTGACTTTGGTGCCCCGCCGGTCCGTGCCTTCCCAGGCGAAGGTGGAGAGTTTTATCGTTTTCTCGGCCATTGCAGCGATCGTCCTGATTAATCTCGAGTCACTCGGTTCAGTTCCGCCAGACTGGTGATTCCCTCCATGACCTTGCGCAGGCCCGAGCGGCGCAGGTCCGCAACGCCTTCCTTGGCCGCTTGGTCGGCAAGCTGCATGGAGTTGCCGCCTTCCATGATGATCCGGCCCATGGCTTCGGATACCGGCATGACCTGGTAAATGCCGACGCGCCCCTTATAGCCGCCCACGCACTGCTCGCAGCCTTGGGCTTCGTAAATCGTCAAGCCGTCCACTTCGTCTTCTCGAAAGCCTTCCTTGAGCAAGGCCTCGCGGGGCAGCTCTGCGGGCCGCTTGCAATTGGGGCACAGCCGGCGCGCCAGGCGCTGGGCGATGATCAGATGGACCGAGGAGGCGATGTTGTAAGGAGGCACGCCCATATTGGCCAGGCGCGTCAGCGTTTGCGGCGCGTCGTTGGTATGCAGCGTGGACAGCACCAGGTGCCCTGTTTGCGCTGCCTTGATGGCGATCTCCGCGGTTTCCAGGTCGCGGATTTCGCCCACCATGATGATGTCGGGGTCTTGCCGCAGGAACGCGCGCAAGGCGGACGCGAAGGTCAGGCCCGCTTTGACGTTGAGGTTGACTTGGTTGACACCGGGGAGGTTGATTTCGACCGGATCCTCGACCGTGGATATGTTGCGGTCCTCGGTGTTCAGAATGTTCAGCGCCGTATACAGCGACACCGTTTTGCCGCTGCCGGTAGGCCCGGTTACCAATACCATGCCGTAAGGCTTGTGAATGGCTTCCAGAAACAGCCGTTTCTGCTCCTCCTCGTACCCCAGGTGATCTATGCCCAGCTTGGCGCTGTTAGGATCGAGTATGCGCAGGACGATCTTTTCCCCGTACAGGGTGGGGCAGGTGTTGACGCGGAAGTCTATAGCCTTCGTCCTGGACAGATTCATCTTGATGCGGCCGTCCTGCGGCACTCTGCGCTCGGCAATATCCAGGCGCGCCATGACCTTGAGGCGCGCGGCCATGCGCGGGGCCAGGTTGACGGGCGGACTAGCCACTTCGCGTAGCACGCCGTCTTGGCGAAAACGGATGCGGTAGGTTCTCTCGTACGGCTCGAAGTGTATATCCGAGGCGCCCTTGTTAATGGCGTCGAGCAGGATCTTGTTGATGAAGCGTACGACGGGCGCATCGTCCGCCTCATCGCCCATCGCCGGCGCCCTATCCTCGTCGTCGCCGCCGCTGATGGACAGATTCTCCAGATCTTCGTCCAGATCCAGGTCCGCTATCGCGGTGCCGGGGCTGTCCAGCGCTTTCTCGATGGCCCGCGTGAGCTTGTCTTCCTCTACGAGAATGGGGTCGATTGCCAGCCCGGTGGCGAACTTGATCTCGGCCAGCGCTTCCGTGTTGGCCGGGTCGGCCAAGGCGACGAACAGCCGCTTTCCGCGCTTGAACAGCGGTAGCACGTGGTGCTTGCGAACCAGTTTCTCCTTGACCAGTTGAACGACCCCTGGGTCAGGCTCCATTGCATCGAGATCCAGCAAGGGGAGGCCAAACTCCTCGGCGGCCGCATGCGCAATCGCGCTCGCATTGAGGAGCCGGTTCTGCACCAAGTAGCTGACCAGGGGAAGATCGGCTTTGCGCGACTCGTCCAGTGCCGCCTGGGCATCGTCTTCGCTGATGAGTCCGTCCCGCACCAGCCGGCCGGCAAGCCCGCTGAGCTTCAGCGTAGGGTTCACTGTCGCCATAGTCATTCTTTGAATTGTTGTTTTCGTGGAGCTCCCGATTCGCGCTCCGGAACGGGTCCATTGTCCGGCAGTAAGGAGCCGAAGCGACGCAATTCGACTATAGCGCATCGCTACGCCATTAACTATGAATGGAGCATAAATGCCGCAGCGGTGTCGCTTGGGAGGGCAGAAAGCTTTTTTATGCGGTGGGTCAGAGGAAGTGGGGGGCGCGACAGCGCCCGCAACGGGTGTGTGTGGTTATGCCACTGACGACAACACAGCCGTGCCGCCCGTAGGACCGCAGCGCCTTGGAGTGGTTACAAGGCGGGTGCGGTCGGATTTGGCGGGAATGATGCCTGAAGAAAAGATGGTCGGGGTGAGAGGATTTGAACCTCCGGCCCCTGCCTCCCGAAGACAGTGCTCTACCAAGCTGAGCTACACCCCGACGGTGTTCAAATTGTACGCTCTACGGCGAAATCCGCTAGAGCCTCCAAGGCCTGTCTGTACTCGCTGCTCGGGAGGCAGCTTAGACTTGCCTTGGCCTTTTCGGCTTCATTGCGTGCGAGGCGGCGAGTATAGGCAATCGCTCCGGTCTTTTCAATGGCCTCGTGCACTTCATCGATACGGTCCCTGCCGCCTTCGCGGATGACCGTGCGCAGCAGCTCTCTTTGAGCCGGCGTGCCGGTGCGAATCGCATAGATTAGCGGCATGGTCGGCTTGCCCTCGGCAAGATCGTCGCCGATGTTTTTGCCTATGGCCGCAACGTCGCCATCGTAGTCCAGTGCATCGTCGACAAGCTGGAACGCGTTGCCCAGGTGTTTGCCATAGGCCGACATTTGCTCGACGATTTCGTCGCTGGCCCCACCGAGGATGGCGCCGAGTCGGGAGCCCGCCTCGAACAGCGTCCCGGTCTTGCGATAGATGACCTCCAGGTAATGCTCCTCCGTCACGTCCGGCTCGTGGACGTTCAGCAGTTGCATTACTTCGCCTTCGGCGATGGTGTTGGTGGCACGCGCCATAATGGCCATGACCGGCATGCGATTCAGCTCCACCATCATCTCGAAGGCGCGCGAGTATAGGAAGTCCCCAACGAGCACGCTGGCTTCGTTGCCCCAGATGCTGTTGGCGGTGTTCTGGCCGCGGCGCAGCTCGGATGCATCCACCACATCGTCGTGTAGCAGCGTGGCGGTATGAATGAACTCGATGACGGCGGCCAATTGGATATGATCCTGGCCTTGATAGCCATTGGCACGCGCGGCCAGCAGCACGATCATCGGGCGCAGGCGCTTACCGCCGCTATTGATGATGTAGCTGCCTAACTGATTGATGAGTACCACGTCGGAGCTGAGCCGTGCCTGAATAAGACGGTTCACGGCAGCCATGTCCTCCGCGGCTAGTGAACGGACGGCGTCAATATCCATTCGCGGGGCTCAGGTTGGGAAAGCCCGCATGCTATGGGGGTGTCCGCGGGGTGTCAAGGTTGACACGATTTGACGGCGCGGTCGTTTGACCTTATTCCGCCGAGAAGCTAGAATTCCCGCCCTTATTGGGTCTCAGTAGCCTTGGGAGTGCGACATGTACGCCGTTATTAAGACCGGAGGCAAACAATATCGTGTCTCCGAGGGTGAAACGCTGAAGATCGAGAAGCTGAACGTCGCCGAAGGCGAGTCGGTGGACTTCGATCAAGTGCTGATGGTTACCGATGGTGACGACGTGAAGATCGGCACCCCGGTGCTTGCCGGCGGCAAGGTCTCCGCTACGGTCGTGCGGCACGCCAAGGCCAAGAAGGTCACGGGCGTGAAATTCAAGCGCCGCAAGAACTACAAGCGCGCGTTTGGGCATCGCCAGCAGTTCACCGAAATCAAGATCACCGGCATCAGCGCCGGCTGAGAGGTAGCAGGTAATGGCACACAAAAAGGCAGGCGGTAGCACTCGCAACGGCCGCGACTCCGAATCTAAACGCCTTGGCGTCAAGCGCTTCGGCGGCGAGTTCGTCGTGGCGGGTAACATTCTGGTTCGTCAGCGCGGCACGCGCTTCCATGCCGGTGAGAACGTCGGCCTGGGCCGCGACCACACGTTGTTCGCTACTGCCGACGGCACAGTGGTGTTCGAGGTCAAGGGCAAGAACAACCGCAAGTACGTGAGCGTGCGCCCCGCGTAAATCAAAGCAGTGTTTCGCGACATTGTTTTTGTCAAAAAGCCCCGTCGCCGTACGGGGCTTTTTTGTGGACAATGTCGGTTCGGTGGCATCGGTCGCGATGCGATGTGCTGCATGAACTGCTCGTGCCGCGTATGCCTTTTCAGTAGCGTGGCCCTTGCCGCGGAGATTGTGGCGCACTCCATGCCCTTGCAACATAGGCTCCAACAGCGATGAAGTTCGTCGACGAGGTAACGATCCGTGTCATCGCCGGCGACGGCGGCGGTGGCAGTGCAAGTTTTCGGCGCGAGAAATTCGTGCCCAAGGGCGGTCCGGACGGCGGCGATGGCGGCGACGGCGGCGATGTGCTGATCGAAGCGGACGAAGGCCTGAATACGCTTGCGGACTTTCGGCATACGCGCAAATTCGTCGCCGAGCGCGGCGAGAACGGCTCCGGCCGGCAGTGCACCGGCAAGAGCGGGCAGTCGTTGACGATCAAAGTGCCTGTCGGAACCCTCGTATGGGACGCCGAAACGGGCGAGCTCATGGGGGACATGCTCCACCATGGGCAGCGCTTACTGGTCGCCAAAGGCGGGCGGGGCGGGCTTGGCAACGTGCACTTCAAGAGCTCCGTGAATCGCGCGCCCAGGCGAGCCACACCAGGCACGCCTGGGGAGCGTCGCGAGTTGCGGCTGGAGCTGAAGGTACTGGCCGACGTTGGCTTGCTGGGCATGCCCAATGCCGGGAAGTCTACGTTTGTCCGCGCAGTTTCCGCGGCCAGGCCCAAGGTGGCCGACTATCCTTTCACTACCCTGTATCCGAATCTGGGCGTGGTGCGCGTAGGCGAGGGGCGCAGCTTCGTTGTCGCCGATATCCCCGGCCTGATCGAGGGCGCCGCCGAAGGCGCCGGGCTGGGAGTGCGCTTTCTCAAGCATCTGGCGCGCACAAAGCTGTTGCTGCATCTGGTCGATGCCGTCCCCCTGGACCCGGACCACGATCCTGCCGAGGACGTGCGCAGCGTTTATCGCGAACTGGAGCGCTTCAGCACCGAGCTGGCGGCCAAAGAGCGCTGGCTGGTGCTCAACAAGCTGGACCTGCTGCCGCCGGATCGGCGAGAGGAGCACGTACGCGAGCTGCTGGAGCGCCTGGAATGGAAAGGTCCGGTTTTCCAGATCTCGGCGCTGAGTGGCGAGGGCACCGAGTACCTGTGTCAGCAGATCATGAATCATTTGGAGGCTGCGGTGGCCGCCGCGGCCGATGAGCAGCAATCGGGGACGGATGAGTGACCCTATGACGGCGGATAAGCGGGCATCGCTGGGGAGTGCCCGGCGGTGGGTGGTGAAGGTCGGCAGTGCCTTGGTCACCAATGACGGTCGCGGTTTGGACCGAGACCGCATGTTTGCCTGGGTGGAGCAGATCATCGGGCTGCGTGCGCATGGCATCGAAGTGCTGCTGGTGTCGTCCGGCGCGGTTGCCGAAGGCGTGAAAAGGCTGGGCTGGGCGAAGCGGCCTAACGCGCTGCATCAGTTGCAGGCCGCGGCGGCCGTTGGGCAGATGGGCCTGGTGCAGGCCTATGAGTCGGAGTTCGCGCGACATGGCGTGCATACAGCCCAGGTACTGCTTACCCACGACGATCTGGCCAACCGGCGCCGTTACCTGAACGCCCGCAGCACACTGCGAGCGCTGCTGGAGCTCGGGGTGGTGCCGGTGGTGAATGAGAACGATACCGTCGCCACTGACGAGATCCGTTTCGGGGATAACGACACGCTGGCCGCGCTGGTCGCCAATCTGGTGGATGCGGACCTGCTGGTGATTCTCACCGATCAGGACGGGCTGTTCGATTCGGACCCCAGAAGCAACCCGCAGGCCAAGCTGATCAGCGAAGGGCGTGCCGGCGACCCCGAGCTGGAGGCGATGTGCTCGCCTGCAGCGGGAGCGTTGGGCCGAGGCGGTATGCTCGCCAAGGTGCAGGCGGCGGCCCGTGCCGCTCGCTCCGGAGCTGCTACCGTCATCGCTTCGGGGCGCGAGGAAGCAGTGCTGGAGCGCCTGCGCCGCGGCGAACGGCTGGGCACCTTGCTGTTGCCCTGCAGCGAGCCGGTGGCGGCGCGCAAGCGCTGGCTGGCCAGCCACTTGCAGGCGAAAGGCAAGCTCTGGCTGGATGCCGGCGCCGTGCAAGTATTGAAAAGTGCCGGCAGCAGTTTGCTGCCGGTAGGGGTTACCCGCGTCGAAGGACAGTTCTCGCGCGGCGAGATGGTGGTTTGCCTGAGCCCCGAAGGGCGCGAGGTCGCGCGCGGCCTGGTCAATTACAACTCCCAGGAAGCGGCCATCATCAAGGGGCATCCCAGCGGGCGCATCGAGGGCTTGCTGGGCTATGTGGACGACCCGGAACTCATCCATCGCGACAACCTGGTGGTCACCGGTTGAACGGCCATGGCGCCCGGTGAGGCGTCGAGCCTAATGGCGGCAGCATCCCTCTGGCTGCCGCTATCTCTTACCTGGAGCGGCCTCGCTGCATCGTGCTTTCCTAACACACGTGTTTCTCACCACAAGACGGCCAGGGCCGCTTGCAGGCTAACTTGGAGGCAGTTCCTGGCGTGCGTGTCGCCGACACCTGACGCAGCAGGGGAGGTGGCTACCGCGCTTGTTACCGCCCGGCAGGCGTGGTCCGGGAAACACAAGACATGGCGCTGACCGGGTAGCCTTCGGTAAGGGATAGCGATAGCTGGACTATCTTTTACGCACATCGGGAGTGTTTCCTTGCGACCTCCTCTAGGTGATCGCCAGCAGGTTCCTGCTCTCACCACTGGTGGCTCCTTCTACAGACAGGTGAGCGAGCTGCTGTGGGAACGCACCCTTGGGCGCGAAGGTCTTTCCAGCTGAGTAGGGATGTGAAGAATTCGCGGCGACGGCGCCGCTCCCACGGGCGGGTACTTACACCGTGATAGTCTTCGCCCTAGTAACTAGCACCCTGCGATGCACCTCGGATCCTTCGATCCGAGGCATAGAATGCCTCTACCCGCCAAGTGAACGGTGCGCGAAGCGCAAACCGTGGTCGTCCTGGACCGGCATCACTCTTGTTAATGACTGAGTGGTGCTCCAAACACGAAAAAGGCCAGCGGTTAGGCTGGCCTAAGTCGTAAATTTAGTTGGTGCCGGAGAGAGGAATCGAACCCCCGACCTACTGATTACGAATCAGTTGCTCTACCGACTGAGCTACTCCGGCGTCTATCAGGAGTGGGCGCCAAGTATATAAGAACCTTGGCGCTCAAACAACGTGTCGAGGGGAGTATACGTTCTGTTGGCGTCGGTGGCGAGCGGTGGGGTGGGCGCAGCGCATTCGCAGCGCTGCGCGGGTTGGCCACGGCGCGCCTTGGTCAGCGCCAACAATCGTCCGTAGTGTCGGTTGATCCGTCAGCATCTAGGGCACTGCGCACGCCTAAATGTGTGATGGTGAAGGTACGGCACTTTGTATCGTTGTACTGCACGCTGGTGGTGGGTGGCCTTGCGGAGAGGGTGTACGTCGTTGCGGTTCTACTGTCTAGCGCAAGGTTGTAGAGCCCGGAAGGGGAGCTTGAGGGTATGGTGCACGGTGAGTACGACAGTTCGCGCGAATAGCAACGCTCCAGGCGCTGAGCGGCATCCATAAGCCCGGTGGTGGCGTCGGTTCTACGAGCCTTGTAGACATAATGCTGATAGCTGGGAAAAGCCACGGCGGCGAGTATCCCCACGATCACGACCACCAGGACAAGCTCGATCAAGGTGAAGCCGAGCACCTGTGTCTTGGTTGTTCTCATTAAACGCCTCCCGAGATGTCGACCCTGTTTGGCAACATGCCGGCGCGCTCCCACCCGGCTGTGCATGCCCCGCACCTGCTCTTCTTGGGAGCTGCGGCGCGGTAATCATCCTTGCAGGGCGGCTGGACTTGGGAGCGTTCCAGCCGCCCTGTGGCAGCGAATCGAAAGCGGAATCTAGTCCTCGCTGCGCCAGAAAATCTGGCGCTTGCGCTGGCCGCCATCTACGTTCTCGATGGGCTGTTCTGGTCCGATCAGCACGAGGGTGCGCGTTCCAATGAACAGCACGGTCGGCGTTGGCGGAATGCCGGAGCGCAGGAGCTGCGTGCTGCGGTCCGTTTTGGTAAGTGACTCCTCGTCGCCGGACTCGTCGAGGTCTTGTACGGGGGTTGCGTCCAGTATGCTGATCAAATAGGCGCGCCCAATGCCCTCGCCGGGTGTGCAGCCCACCGTCGACGCGGCGGCGTCCCGGGGCTGGTAGGTCGTGAAGATCAGCTGACCGTTAAGCGTGATGCTCTCGGAGAGCACCTTCTCGCCCACGTTCTCAAGCTTGATAAACCAGCCCTTCTTCGCGGCCAAGGCGGCGCGAGCCTCCGCGGCTTGATTCTCGTCCCCTTCGCCGATGACGTTATCAGTGGCGTCGTAGAGATCGCTTTCGGTGATCTTGGTGTAGACAGGCTCACCGCTCTGGGCGCGCGCGGGCCCGAATACGTGGGGGTTGCGAACCATGTAGAAGCGATCCTGGACGTCAGTGTCCAGTGGATGGGCGCGCCATCCCGAGCCGATCGCTATGGACAGCCACTGCTTGCCTTTGTCGCTGATCAGCGCAAGGTCTGGGGCGTTGTAGAAGCGGCGGGCATCGGCGGCGCTGCCGTCGGAGGCAAGGTCGGCGATGATGCCTCCGCTCACCAGTGCTGCAGCGGTGTTGCCGTGGTGTATGTCGAATCGCCACAGTTGGCCGCCCATATCGCCCACGTAGAGCTGGTCGGCAAGCCCGTCGCCGTCGATGTCCACGACGCGAATGTCCGATGGAATGCTGTAGTTCATGCCCTGGAACACGGTGTCAGGCTCGCCTGCGGCATTGGGGCCGCCTCCGTACCAGAGCAGGCTGCCATCTTCGGCGCTGACGATGAAAATGCCGCGCCCTTGGGTATCGGCTGTGCGCACCAGGGCAGCGTCTTGAGCCGGATCATAGCCCCCGGCAAAGATCAGAACCTCAGTGGGAGCCGCGTCGCCGGCAAAGTGGATACGTGTCGGGATAGGTTTGGACCAAGTCTGGCCTAGCTCCTCGAAGCCGTCGGAGCCGCCGTGGATGACCCACTTCAGCTTGGGCTGGGTTCTGTTGCTGACATCCAGCGCATAGTAGTTCCTGCCCCCGCGGCGCATGCCGAAGTAGAGGTGTACCTGGCCGTCGCTTGCCTGCACCGACAGCGAACCGTCCAGGCCGTAGATGCGGCCGTCATGGACGGACGGATTCTTATACAGACGGTTTATGTTCGTCAGCAGTTCTTGGGGCATGAAAGCGAAGAGTTCCTGTCCGGTCGCGGTATCTATGGCGTGCAGGTAGCCTTCGTTGGTGGTGACGAACATCGTGAGCCGTGGATCGTCCGCGTCCTCGCCATATGTGACCAGAACTGGACGGCTGTGCAGCGGATCGCCCATGAACTGGCGCGGGCCGCTGGCCTGACCGTTTTCGTTTACGTCCTGCCCGCGTATCCATTGCAGCAGCCGCCTGCGGTAGTCGGCGGTGTACTCGTCGGCATTCAACCCCAGCATCTCGGACGTAATAGCTTCGTTGCCCTCGTGCAGCTGATGGTCGGACGCGGTAATGTCCACATTGCGCGGCGGATCATCACCGGTATAAGTGTAGGTTTTGCGGGAGCTGGGGATCTTCTCGGCCGCACCGCCCCGGCGGATGTCATTACCGTCTACCGAATCGCTCCAGAAACTGCGCGCATTGTCGGCGAACTCTCCGGTGCTGCTGTTTATGGCAAGTTTTTCGTCGGCGTCCACAAGCAGTCCGGTCGCCGGATTTATGCGATAGCGCTTTACGTTTCCTTGCCACATCGCTCGTTCGCTGGGACGGAACAGAGCAAAGTAGACTTCGTCCAGGTGGGATAGCCGGTTGAAAGCGTTCACGGATACCGCCGGGGCAGTGAACAGGCTGGTGCTGGAGAGTATTTCAGCGAACAGCTCGGTCAGCGCGTTCTGCAGTCCGCTGTAGTCGTCAGCCGTGTAGTAATTGCCGCCTCCCTTGCTGGCTGCATCTCTGAGGAGTTGTTGGTCGGTATGGAAGCCGATGGTGTGTGTGATGACATTGTTGATGCCCGGGACGTTAGCGTTTTGGTCCTGCTCGAACAGGAATTCCGCCAGCTCGTCAAGACAGTTGCCGTCGCATTTGTAACCAATCCATTCTGCAATTTTCCCATTAGCATCCGTGTCAGATACTGGCTCGCCGTCAGTGAGATAGACTATGTGGTTCTTCTGGCAGGCTTCGGTGATGGGCGAAATGTACCGGTTGTTCTTGTGTGATTCTTCCGTGCTAGCGTTTGGTTGCGAGTCCTTGCCGTATTTCATTTCCTCGCCGCGCCAGTACAGAGCCGCTTCGTATAACGTTTCGGAAAGCGGGGTGTTGCTCGCGGCTTGGTAGCTGTTCAGCTTTGCCTTGAAAGACTCGCGGTTGCTGTCGATGTCGCCGATCGGCAGGTCGACGTACCCGCCTTGCGACGCGCGAGCATCAAAACGCATCAGTCCGATGTTGATTCCCGAAATGCTATCCACGAGCTTTCGGGCAATGTCCTGAACGATTGCCAGACGTGTCATCTGGGTGCTTCCCTGTTCCGAATGGAACCAGTTCAGGTAGTTCGCCGAGTAAAAGTGATAGGTGGTTTCGCCACCGATTGTTTGCCGGCGGCACTCAACGTCACTGCTGTTGTTGCCTACCGCAAGGGGCCCCCAATCGTTTGTTGAGCCGCGATACTGCGCGGCCACCGCGGTAGCGCGGCCAGCAGACGATGCCAGCGCGGAGGAGATGCTTTCGCAGTTCAGCGCCGACGCCGCTATCCAACGCGCCGAGCTGCAGGCTGGTACGCTCGTGCTGTTGCTGCGTGACCAGTAGATGCGATCCGATTGGCAATCCCCTTCGTATTTGAGGCTGGAGTCGTATGGGGTAAGTTCCACAGTCTCCTTCGTGTTCATACTGCTCGAAGTGTCCATGATAAAGAGGACATTCGGCTTTACACTTGCTCCCCGGTTGGACCCAACGAAAATTTCGGTATCGTCCGCGCGCGCGGTGCAGCTCGTCAGAATCGCGACGGTGAGCAGACCGGCCGTTAAGGCGTGCAAGATCGCGCCGGCCCGGATTGTGGGGCTGGTTGGCGACATCGCTCGGAATAAGGGTAGCCGGGTGATCGAGTAACGGTTCACGATCCTCTCCATCCATTAGAGATCAGGCATGAAGTAAACGATGCCGGTGGCGTTCTTGGCGCTTGAGAGGGAGGTGCTGTCGCGCCGAATTTCCCCGCTGCCCTTGACCTCGAAGAAGTGATCGCGGCCAAGACTGATGGAACTGCCGGCTCCGGGACCGCCCGGCGTGGCGCCAAGGTATTGAATCTCGTATTGACTGTGTAACTCGGTGGAACCCAGGCTGACGGTGACGGCGGAGCTGGTTGTGCCTACCGGAGAGTCCACCAGCGCCGCGAGTTCCGTATCCTGGTCTATGCCTTCGCGAAGCGCGCTTTCGGCCGCGTAGAACGCTCTCGTCCTGAGCGATGCGTTGAGAGCCATGCGCTCTTCGAGGCTCGCGCCACGCATGGCGGTAATTCCCAGTACCGTCATGGCAAGCAGCAATAGCAGGCTGGTAATCAGGACAGCGCCCCGCTGATGCCTGGCAAATGAAGAGGAAAGGACGCGCGGAGTGGGGCTCATGACTGGCTACTCCCGGTTACGCAGACTGACCGTGGTGGAGAAGACGCGCCGCATTCGCAGCCCGCCTTCGTGGGTGGGGCCCGTCGCATTGGGATCGGCGGCGGCAATTTCAGTCCCGGCTACGTTGTACGTCCCGGTGTCCGGGGCCTCCAGCACCTGTTCGATGCTGTGGATCAGCAAGCCGACGCGTACGGCGACGACCTCTGCCAAGTCGATACCGGCCTCGCTCCAGCTGCGATAGCGTACATTCCCATCGGCCAGGCGTTCGCCGAACTGAACCTGCATCGACTCCACGCCTTCGACCAGTTCATCGCCATCGCGGTATAAGGCGTAGATCGGGTCGCCGGCCTTGTTGGTGCGTCCGGTCTTGCTCACCCAGTACTCATGCGAGCGGAAGCGCATCAGGCGCGCGCCGGCCTTGTACGCTTTACTTAGGTTGGAGGAGGAGTTGAGCTGCTTCGGGGCGCCGCCCACGACTCCGCTGGCCGCGTGCAGAATCGTTTCGTTCGCGTTGTCTACGTCGGAAACGGCGAAGGCGTCCGCGTTGGTGCAGTCCGCGATGACCGCGATATCTCCGGCGCGCAGCCCGTCGGGTACCTTATCCAGGACTATGGCTGCATCCGGAGAGCTCATGTCCGCGGTGAGAGTGGCCATGTTGCCGGAGGCGTAGCGGATCCTAAGCGTGTCGACTTCGCCGTCGCTATCACGGTCGCTGATCTCGATGGCGGCGGCCGGCATGTGGACGCCGGCCAGGCCGAGGGCGACGATGTTCAATGGCCATTTCCTTGGCTCGGCACAGCCTTGGTAGCCCGCCATTCTCAGATCAGCAGCGATGGTCTCGATGCCGAAGCGGCCGGTTTCCTGAAGGCGCGCAACCTCATCGCTGGTGCGGTGAGTGCGGGCGTTCAGCATGAACAGGTGCGTTATGCCGATCATGAGAATCAAACCCAGAAGGAGCGCAATCAGAACCTCGATCAGCGATAAGCCCTTTTGCCGCGTTGCGGCCGGATTCATGGCCAGCGCTTTGTTCATAGCCGCACCTTGACTGTCATGCTGCGCGTTGCCGCGGCGCCGTCCTTGTCCTCTTCGGCACGGTCTTTCCAGCTCACGGTGATGGTGAAGAGGTTGCCGGCCTGCGCTACGCTGGCCGAAGCCTGCCCTAAGCGGGGCAAGCTGTGCTCGCGCCACTCGCGGATATCGTGCAAGGCTTGGGCGGTAGGGTTGCAGCCGGTGGCTTCGCTGACACAGCTTTGCGGCGCAGGGGGAGGCGAGGTTGTGGAGAATACATAGCTGCCGCCGGCCGCAGCGGCAGGGTTGGCCCGCATGCGATCCACCAGGTCGGCCACTACCGCGCCAGCCTGAGAGCTCTGGTAAGCGCTGGTGTTGTACCGCAGGCTCCACAGTTGCAGGCCGGCGATACCCAGTAGTCCGATCGATAGCACCAGCACGGAAACGAGCACCTCCAGCAACGTGAAACCGCGTTGCCGGCTGCTGAGGCGAGCCCAGGTGCGGGCAAGGATTCTCGGTGGCGTTCCATGCGGGCCGGTCATGCCCCTCTCCTGCGATTCTGTTCCGATTCCGGTATCAACAGCTCCCGCCGGGCTCAAGTGCTGCGCGCCCGGTTGCCTGGATACGAAGTGTGCGCGCATGCGCTGAGCCTCGCCCATCGCACAGAACCATCGCGGTCGAGCTGGAGCTCTCGCCGCGCGCGTTGTAGCTGACCAGGCCCGGCGGCCCGGCGATGGTAAGGTCCCCCTGGACTGCGCCACTGACATAGAGAATCTCTCCGTCGGCGGGATCTCCGGTCGCCAGGGCGCCTTCGGCGAAGACGATCCATCCGGCGTGCCACTCGCCGGTGCCGCTGCAGGTGTAGCCGTTGACACTGGCACACACGCTGACCGGCGCGTGTCGTTTCGTCGCCTCGCTGCGCGCGTACATCAGCGACGTCAGTAAATCGTTCGCGCGCGAGGTCATTCGATTCTGCAAAATAAGTGTATGAAGCGCCGGAGCCGCGACCGTTAGCAAGATCGCGAGGATGACCAAGGCCATCAGTAACTCGATAAGAGTGATCCCCCGGTTATGCTTTCTGCTTTTCATGCATTACTAATAGCCCGCAACTGCTCAGTTCGCGAGCTTGTTCCGACAGGAGCTCGATATTTGCCGATGAGCGGCTTAATAAGTAAAGCCTTATTTTAGGTAAAGAACGCTAGCTCGCTTTCGTCAAGATGCAACTGCATTAGGACCTGTAAGGATGAAGAGCAGGGGGGGTGAACCCTGCAAGCGATGCAGAGATCCAGAAGGTCAGCCAGCTTATGTTCGGTAGTAGACCCGCGCCAATAAGGTTGCGTTTTTCCAAACATCGAACTAATAGTTCCACTGGCGAACGCCCAGCCATTCGCGATGGGAATGCGTACTTGCTCCTAGGGAGGGGAGATGAGATACAGCAGCGGCGTGACGTTGGTGGAGCTGCTTGCCGTTCTGGCGATACTGGCGCTAATTCTGGGCATAGCGGCGCCTGGACTGCGCGATATGGCGGAGCGCAGTCGAGCCCGTTCCACGAGCCTCGCGCTGTTTTCTACACTGCAGTTCGCGCGCGCAGCGGCGGCCAATTCGGGGCTGCAGATCGTCATTTGCAAGAGTCCGAATGGCTATTCATGCACTGCGGGCGGCGATTGGGGGCAGGGGTGGATGGTGTTCGAGGATGTGCTCGGCACCAGGACCTGCCACGATAGTACCGGTGACGGCATTTGTGATGGCAGTACCGGCAGAATCCTGCGCTGGGAGCCTGGCGTATCGGCCGCTACGCTGAAGCTGATAAACAACAGCAATGTCGCGACAGCCGTTCGCTTCAATCCGGATGGCAGCAGTCCAGGCAGCAATGGCAGGTTTACCGTTTGCAGCACGCTGACCGGGCGTGCTTATACGGGGCTTGTCATTTCCAATGTAGGAAGGGTGCGGCTGGCTACAGCCGCAGAGTTCCTACCCTGCGAGTAAGCTGTGGGAAAGTCTGTTTCCCGGAGCAAGGGGTGGGGAATATAGCCACAGCCTTTCGCGCCCGGGCGCGCGCTTCCACAGTGCTTAGCCCGCCGGCCTGCATGAGGCGGCTAGCTGTGGGAGGAGCTATGTTTCCAGTCAACGGATGCGGGCCACATAGTCGGTGCGATTCTGCATCAGCGCAAAGGCTCCGCGGTGCCGAGAACGGCGGGCGAAATATACGTCCGGCACCGAGGCGAGGCGCAGCGATAGAGCCTGGCGGAGCGCCGGATTGGCGTTTACGCAGAGCGCTTGGTTAGTGCGCGAGGCAGCGAAAAGGAGATTTTTTCCTCGCGGCCGACCTGTTCCACAGCCGCCTGCGCTCCCCACTCCTGGAGCTTGGCGGTCACTCCCTGCACCAGGATTTCTGGCGCCGAAGCTCCGGCGGTAACGCCGATGCGTCGCTTGCCTTCTATCCAATGCCGCTGCAGGTCCTCGGCGCCATCGATAAGATACGACTCGATACCCGCCCGCTCGGCCAACTCCCGCAAGCGGTTGGAGTTGGAGCTGTTCTTGGAGCCTACGACCAGCAGCAGGTCGACCTGTTCCACCAGAGCTTTGACCGCATCCTGGCGGTTCTGCGTGGCATAGCAGATGTCGTCCTTGCGTGGGCCTTTGATCTTGGGAAAGCGTGCCCGCAGGGCATCGATGATGCGGGCAGTGTCGTCCATGGACAAAGTGGTCTGGCTGACATGGGCCAGATTATCGGGGTCGCGCACTTGCAAGCGTGCGACGTCCTCCACCGTCTCCACCAGATAGATGGCTCCGCGGTCGGCGCCCTCCCCGACATACTGGCCGATAGTGCCCTCGACCTCCGGATGACCGGCGTGGCCGATCAGAACCACTTCGCGCCCTTCGCGAGCGTGCTTGTTCACCTCCAGGTGAACCTTCGTGACCAGGGGGCAGGTGGCGTCGAACACCCGCAGATCGCGGCTGGCGGCCTCGTTACGCACGGCCTGGGAGACGCCATGGGCGCTGAAGATCACGGTAGCGCCGTCGGGCACCTCGTGCAGTTCCTCCACGAATACCGCGCCCTTGGCTCGAAGATCGTCGACGACGAAACGATTGTGCACCACCTCATGACGCACGTAGATCGGCGCCCCGAACAGTTCCAGCGCCCGCTCGACGATACTGATGGCGCGGTCGACACCGGCGCAGAAGCCGCGGGGATTGGCTAGGAGAATCTGAGCTTGCATCTGGCGGTCTCCAGTTCGACGTCACGAGCAAGGGGTGGGGGGAGCGGGCCGTCCCGACGGAGCATAGCCTACCTTGTATACGCCGTGGCCGCACGCCCGTGCCGCCCGCAGCTCCAACAAGGGAGGCTCAATCGGGTTTGGGCGCTTCCTGGCGTACCAGGAACATATGCGCGATCAGCAACGCAGCCCCTACGGTAATGGCGCTGTCCGCGATGTTGAAGATCGGAAAGCTCCAGTCACCTACATAGAAGTGGATGAAGTCAATGACATGGCCGTAGGCGATCCGATCGATCAGATTACCAATGGCGCCGCCCAGAATCAGGCTCAAGGCCAGCGACAGCCAGCGGTCCCGTCCCGCGCTCTGGCGCAGCCACTGCAGCAGAAAGCCGCTTACCAAAATGGCGATGGCCGCAAAGAACCAGCGCTGCCAGCCGCTCGCAGTGCCGAGAAAGCTGAAGGCAGCGCCGGTATTGTAGCTCAGGGTCAGATTGAAAAAGGGGATCAGAGGCAACGGCTGGTGGTAACCCAGCGTTGCCTCCGCAGCCAGTTTGCTGGCCTGATCCAGTGCCACCACCAGGATGGCCAGCGCCAGCCATGGCCACATACGCCGGCGGGCCTCAGGCATAGTGGCGTTGCTCTCCGGGCCCTTCCACGTTCCTCACGCAGCGCCCGCAAAGCTCGGGATGCTCGGGGTTGCTGCCCACGTCCTCGCGGCGGTGCCAGCAGCGGCAGCACTTGGCGTGCTCCGAGCGCACGGCCTTTATGTACAGGGTGCTGCCATCGGCCAGTCGAGTCGCCACGGCATCGGCTGGTTTGGCGTCTTCCGGATGGATGCGTGCGTACGAGGTGATCAGCACGAAGCGCAGCTCGTCTTCCAGTTCGCCCAGCCGCTGCAGCAGCTCCGGCGGGCAATACAGATCGACCTCGGCTTCCAGCGAGCCGCCGAGCTTGTCTTCGGCTCGCAAGCCTTCCAGCACCTTGCCTACCGCTTCGCGCACCCGGATCACATGCTCCCAGAAAGCCGCATCCAGCTTGGTGTCGCTTAGCTCGGCCAAGTCCTCGTACCAGGTTTCCAGGAACACCGACTCGCTGCGCTTGCCCGGCATATGCTGCCAGATTTCCTCGGCGGTGAAGCTGAGAATGGGCGCCAGCCAGCGCACCAGCGCTTCGATGATGTGGTACATCGCCGTTTGCGCGGAGCGGCGCGCCAGGCTGTCGCGGCGCGTGGTGTACTGCCTGTCCTTGATGATGTCCAGGTAGAAGCCGCCCATGTCCACCACGCAGAAATTGTGGACCTTCTGATAGATGTGGTGGAACTCATAGCTATCGTAGGCGGCCCGCACGCTTTGCTGCAGCCGGCGGGCACGATCCACGGCCCAGCGGTCCAACGGCAGCATCTTGTCGTTGGGCACGATATCGGTGGCCGGATCGAAGCCGTTGAGGTTGGCCAGCAGGAAGCGCGCGGTGTTGCGCATGCGCCGGTAGGAGTCGGCAATGCGCTTGAGGATCTCGTCGGAAACGGCGATCTCGCCGCTGTAATCGGCCGAGGCGACCCACAGCCGCAGAATGTCCGCGCCCAGGCTGTTGACCACCTTCTGCGGGGCGACTACGTTGCCCAGCGACTTGGACATCTTGCGGCCGGTCTCGTCCACGGTGAAGCCGTGGGTGAGCACGCCCTTGTAGGGGGCATCGCCGCGCATGGCCACTGAGGCGAGCAAGCTGGACTGGAACCAGCCGCGGTGCTGGTCCGAGCCTTCGAGATAGAGGTCGGCCGGCACACGATGCCCTTCCCGGTGCTCCAGCACGGTGGCGTGGGTTACGCCCGAGTCGAACCAGACGTCGAGAATGTCAGTGACCTTCTCGTACTTGTCCGCCTCGTCGCCCAGCAGCTCCTTGGGATCGAGCTCGCTCCAGGCATCGATACCTTGCTCCTCCATGCGCAGAGCGACCTGCTCTATCAGCTCCAGCGTGCGCGGGTGGGGCTCGCCGGTGCGCTTATCCACGAACAGCGCGATGGGCACGCCCCAGAGGCGCTGGCGGGAAATGCACCAGTCGGGGCGGTTGCGCACCATGCCCTCGATTCGGGCCTCGCCCCACGAGGGGTGCCAGGATACGCGCTTAATTGCATCCAGCGCCTGTTCGCGCAGGCCGGCCTGGTCGAGGTTGATGAACCACTGCGGGGTGGCGCGGAAGATGATGGGCGTCTTGTGCCGCCAGCAGTGTGGGTAGCTGTGCTGGTACTTCTCGTGCTTGAGCAGCGCGCCGCGCTCGGCGAGCACGCGCACGATCTCGTCGTTGGCCTTGAAGACCGGCTGGCCTTCGAACAGTTCCGTGCCGGGCAGGAAGCGGCCGTCGCTGCCGACCGGATTGTCTACGGTCAGGTTATAGCGCAGCCCTACCTGGTAGTCCTCGACGCCATGGCCGGGCGCAGTATGCACGGCGCCGGTGCCGGATTCGGTGGTCACATGCTCGCCGAGAATGACCGGCACTTGGCGGTCATAGAACGGATGCGATAGCTGCAGGCCTTCGAGCTTGGCGCCGGCCGCGCGGGCGACCACTTCGAAGCTCTCGATTCCGTAGCGCTGCAACGCGGCCTCGTACAGCGCCTCGGCCAGTACGAGATGCTCGCCGTCCACACGCACCAGCACATACTCCAGCTCCGGGTGCAGCGCCACGGCCTGGTTAGCGGGCAAAGTCCACGGGGTGGTGGTCCAGATCACGACCGCCACGGGCCCGGTGCCGCTTGCGCCGAAGCGGCTGAACGCATCAGCCGCATCGACGGCGGCGAAGCGCACGTCGATAGCGGGCGAGGTTCTCTGCTCGTACTCTACTTCGGCTTCGGCCAGGGCGGACCCGCAGTCTACGCACCAATGCACGGGCTTGAAGCCGCGCGTCACATGGCCGCGCGCGATGATGCGGCCCAGCGCGCGCAAAGTGTCGGCCTCCACCTTCGGATCCATGGTCAGGTAGGGCTTGTCCCAGGCTCCGAAGATTCCCAGCCGCTTGAAGTCGCGCCGTTGGCCGTCCACCTGTTCGGCGGCGAAGGCGCGGCAGGCGGCCCGGAACTCTTTGGGGGAGACTTTCACGCCGGCCTTGCCGACCTTTTTCTCCACCATCAGCTCGATGGGCAGGCCGTGGCAGTCCCAGCCGGGGATGTAAGGCGCGTCAAAGCCTTCCATGCTGCGGCTTTTGACGATGATGTCCTTGAGAATCTTGTTGACCGCGTGACCGATGTGAATGTCGCCGTTCGCATAGGGCGGGCCGTCGTGAAGGATGAAACGCTCGCGGCCGGCGCGCGCGGCGCGCAACTTGCCGTAGATATCCAGAGCCTGCCAGCGTTCCAGCCACTGCGGTTCCCGCTGCGAGAGATTGGCGCGCATCGGGAAGTCGGTGTTCGGCAGATTCAGCGTGTCTTTGTAATCGGTCACTTCATCGGTTCCCGTTCATTGGTCCAGGCTGGCGAATACCGCCCGCGTCCTTTCGATATCGATGGCCATCTGTGCTTTTAGTGCCTCCAACGACTCGAAACGTTCCTCGTCGCGAAGACGCTGAAGGAATTCGACTGTAAGGTGGCGCCCGTACAGGTCGCCGCTGAAGTCGAGCAGATACACTTCCAGCAGCGGCCGACGCCCATTCACGGTGGGGCGATAGCCCAGGCTGGCCGCACCATGATAAACCCGATCCAGCCCATGCACGCGCACTGCGAAAATGCCGGTCATGGCCGGTACCAAGCCGTGGAAGCCGATATTCGCCGTCGGGTACCCAAGCGTACGCCCCAGCGCCTTGCCGCGGATTACCCGGCCGGAAATGGCGTAGCGTCGCCCTAACAGGGCTGCCGCCGCATCCAGGTTGCCTGCCGCGAGCTCGGTCCGCACCCGGGTGCTGCTGATGCGCTCGCCGCCAGCGGCTACCGTGCCCATGCGCTCGAGCTCAAAACCGTGTTGCTTGGCAGCGGCTTCCAGCATGGCGTAATCGCCGCGCCGCTGGGCGCCGAAGCGAAAATCGTCGCCGACCAGCAGGTAGCGCACTCCCAGGCCGTCCAGCAGCACCCGCTCGATAAAGGTCTGCGGCTCCATGGCGGCCAGTGCGGCATTGAAGCGCAGGCAGAGCACGCGCTCAACTTCGTGCGTGCGTAGCAGCAATACCTTATCGCGCAGCGAGGTCAGACGCGCTGGAGCCGCCTCTGGCCGGAAAAGCTCTAGCGGTTGCGGCTCGAAGGTGACTACGGTGACCGCGCCACCCAAGCGCTCGGCTTGCGCATGCAGCCGCTGCAGCATCGCTTGATGGCCTTTATGAACGCCATCGAAATTGCCTATGGTAGCGATAGCACCTCGATGGCGCGGTCGCAGGTTGTGGAGGCCTCTAATCAGCTCCATTCGCGAGAAACCTGTAAATCGCGTGATTATATAAGCTTTCGTATGCTTTTAGGAGGTCGCCGGGCCTCGCAATTGCTGCCACGGCAAACGCAAAAGCACCAGGCTGCCGACATAACTCAGCGCCGCGACCGTAATCCAGCCGCCTAAGTAGAGTACCCGTTGCGCGGGACTGCCCTCCAGCCACCAATGGCTATTGGTAGCCGGCACATAAAGCAGCGCCGCCATTGAAGCTCCGGCCAAGGCCACTCTGACGAGCAGCATCGCCCATGTGCCATCGGGCCGGTAAACGCCGCTGCGGCGCAGCCCCCAGACGAGCAGGCCGGCGTTGAGCATAGCGGAGCAGGCAGTGGCGAAGGCAAGCCCGACGTGCCCGATGCCGGTGTCGCGCAACCACAGCACGGCCGTGACGCTGAGCACCATGTTCAGCAGCATGCTGACGAAGGCGAATTTCACCGGGGTCTTCGTATCCTGGCGAGCGAAGTACGCCGGGGCGGCGACCTTCACCACTATGAATCCGGCAAGACCCAGTGCATAGGCGCTCAGACTCATGGCGGCGGCATGAATATCGCTGGCGCCGAACTCGCCGTACTGGAAGAGCGTTGAGAGGATGGGCGTGGCCAGCATGACCAGCCCCAGCGTGGCGGGAACCGCAATTAGCAGCGTCAGCTGCAGGCCCCAATCCAGCGTGCGCGAGAACTGTTCGGGCGACTTGGCGGCGTGCTCGCTGGCCAGCCGCGGAAGCAGCACGGTGCCCAAAGCCACGCCGAAAATACCGAGGGGGAAATCGACCATTCGCTCAGCGAAATACAGCCAGCTGACACTGCCGGTGATCAGGAACGAGGCCAGAATGGTGTCCACCAGCAGGTTGATCTGAGCCACCGACGAGCCGAATATCGCTGGCGCCATCAGGCGCAGGATCTTGCGCACTCCCGGATCTTTCCAGTTCGGCCGGGGCCAGCTCAGCAAACCCAGATAGGCCACGTAGGGCAGCTGCATCAGCAACTGCAGAATGCCAGCAATCAGTACCGCTACGCCCAAGGCCTTGATCGGCTCGTCGAAGAACGGTCCGGCCCAGAGCGCTCCGGCGATCAGCGAGAGGTTGAGCAGCACCGGTGCGAACGCGGGCGGCCCGAAGCTGCCGTAGGTGTTCAGCACTCCGCCGGCGCATGCTACCAGCGAGATGAATAATATGTAGGGAAAGGTAAAGCGCAGCAGTTCGACCGCCAGGTTGTACTTGTATGGATCGCCGCTGAAACCGGGCGCGAACAGACTGACTACCGTCGGCGCGCCAAGTATGCCCAGCACCGTTACCAGCGTCAGTACTGCGCCGAGCGCGCCCACGGTATGCTGCACCAGGCTGCGCACTTCGTCCTTGTCGCGCTGTGTCTTGTACTCGGAGAGTACCGGCACGAAGGCTTGCGAGAAGGCGCCCTCGGCGAACAGGCGGCGCATGAAGTTAGGAATCTTGAAAGCCACGAAGAAAGCGTCGGTGGCAGCGCCCGGTCCGAAGGCGGTGCCGATGACGATATCCCGCACCAGTCCCAGGATGCGGGAGAGGAAGGTCAGCGACCCAAAAGTGGCTATGGCTTGCAGGAGGCCTTTTCTCTTCATAATGCGGCGGCTGCTCCAACGGACGCGAGCGACGATCATACTGCCTTTCGGGCCGTTAACCTATGCACGGGTAGGCAAACGAGGTTGACAAAAAGCGCGACGCTCTGCATATTACCGAGCCTTTCGGCAAGCAACGGTATGCTAGGAGTCCAGCCTTGGCTAATATTGCCTCTGCAAAGAAACGTGCCCGGCAAGCGGAGAAGCGCCGCCAGCACAACCAGGCCCGTCGTTCCATGTTGCGGACCTACATCAAGAAGGTAGTTCGCGCGATCGAGGCTGGTGACAAGGCGCAGGCTGAGGCCGCTTACAAGGCAGCCGTCCCGATCATCGACTCTATGGCGGGCAAGGGGCTTATTCACAAGAATAAGGCCGCTCGTCACAAGAGCCGCCTGAATCAGCATCTGCGTGCGATGCAGGCGTAAGGGCCGCAACGATCACGAAAAAACGCCGGCAAGAGCCGGCGTTTTTATTTGGTGCGCCATGGCGGGGCGGCGCCTGCTATGCGTCGACTATGCGCATGGATAGATCCACGGCCCGCAGGTGCTTGGTGATCGCGCCTACCGAAATATAGTCTACGCCGGTGGCGACCAGCTCGGGCAGGCGCTCCAGCGAGACGCTGCCGGAGATTTCCAGTTTGACCTTGCCGGTTGCCATCTGCACGGCTTGGCGCATCTCGTCCAGGCCGAACTCATCCAGCATCACGATATCTGGTTGCGCCGCCAACGCTTCCTCGAGCTCCTGCAAGCTCTCTACTTCGACTTCCAGCTGCACGCCGGGGTGAAGCTGGCGCGCCCGCTGCACTGCCGCCGTAATCGAGCCCGCGGCGTGGATGTGGTTCTCTTTGATCAGGATCGCGTCGAAAAGGCCGATGCGGTGGTTGTGGCAGCCGCCGCAGGTGACGGCGTATTTTTGCGCCAGCCGCAGTCCGGGGATCGTTTTGCGAGTATCGAGAATGCGCGTGCGGCTGCCCGCAACCGCTTTTGCATACTCGCCGGCGGTCGTGGCGGTCCCGGAAAGGGTCTGCAGGAAGTTGAGCGCCGTGCGCTCGCCGGTTACCAGGCTGCGCGCGCGGCCGCTGAGCCGGCACAGCTCCTGGTCAGGCCGCACTTGTTCGCCGTCGCTTACCAGCCATTCGATTTGTACGTCCGCATCTAGCTGGCGGAAGACCTCATCGAACCACTGCCGACCGCAGATTATCGCGGCCTCGCGGCTGATCACGCGGGCTCGGCTGCGCTTGTCGGCGGGGATCAGCTCGGCGGTCAGGTCGCCGCTGCCCACGTCTTCCGCCAATGCTCGCGCGACGTCTGCCTGCACTACGGCGGGATCGATCATGATATATCCTCGAGTCGCTCTGTTGCTGGAGAGGTGCCTGTGGCGCCCGCGATCATAGCGCGTTTCGCCCTGGTCTTTGAGGGGCTTGAGCCAGCCGGACAATAGACGGTGCGGCGCGTGGACGCCGGAGGCTTGCGAGGATGGCCCGGCAGGAGCGAAGCCCTAACGGGAACGGGCGAGCGGGACCGGGCGAACCCCGTTCCCGCTCGCGAGCCGGTGTGACCGGTACGATCAGGCGATGGTAATGCTCGAGTCCAGGTAAACGTCCTGGATCGCGTTGAGCAGGGCAACGCCTTCCTTCATCGGCCGTTGGAACGCCTTGCGTCCGGAGATCAGCCCCATGCCGCCGGCCCGCTTGTTGATCACGGCCGTACGCACCGCCTGCGCCAGATCGCTCTCGCCGCTGGAGCCGCCGCCGGAGTTGATCAGCCCAGCGCGGCCCATGTAGCAGTTCGCGACCTGGTAGCGGTTCAAGTCGATCGGGTGATCGGAGGTCAGCTCGCTGTAGACTCGCTTGTGGGTCTTGCCGAAGTTGAGCGCGGTGTAGCCGCCGTTATTCTCGGCCTGCTTCTGCTTGATGATGTCGGCATTGATCGTGGCCGCCAGGTGATTGGCCTGTCCGGTGAGGTCGGCCGAGACGTGGTAGTCCACCCCGTCTTTCTTGAAGGCTTCGTTGCGGGTGTACGCCCACAGGATGGTGGCCATGCCCAGCTCGTGAGCCAGGGCGAACGCCTCGCTGATCTCCTGGATCTGCCGCCGCGACTCCGGCGCGCCGAAGTAAATGGTCGCGCCTATCGCCACTGCACCCATGTCGAAGGCCTGCTGCACGCTGGCGAACAGGGTCTGGTCGTGAATGTTGGGGTAGGTGAGCAGCTCGTTGTGGTTGATCTTGACGATGAACGGAATCCGGTGCGCGTAGCGGCGGGCCACCGAGCTCAGAACGCCGAGCGTGGAGGCCACGGCATTGCAGCCGCCCTCGATGGCGAGCTTGACGATGTTCTCCGGATCGAAGTACTCGGGGTTCGGAGCGAACGAGGCGGCCCCGGAATGCTCTACGCCCTGGTCTACCGGAAGAATCGACAGGTAGCCGGTGCCCGCGAGGCGGCCATGATCGAACATCGCCTGCAGATTGCGCAGTACGCTGGGCTTGCGATCCTTCTGCGCAACCACCTCGTCTACCCAGTTCGGGCCCGGCAGGTGCAACATGCTGCTGGGGATGCCTTCACAGCGGTGCGATAGCAGGGAGTCGGCTTCATCTCCCAGCAGCGACACAATATCGGTCATCGTATTCCTCCATTGTTTTCTGCACCGGTATGTCCAGCCTGTTAAAGCAAGCCCTGGAGCCGATGCTGCGGATAGTTTCTTCTTAGAGTCTGCTCGCGTCCCTTCGTGCGCTGGCGGGGCTTCGGAAATCGTCTGCTCCCGCGTCACGGCGGGCAGGCCAGGCACTGTTCGCTAACGCAGCCGCAAGCCAGCGTACGAGGCCGTTTCCATGCCTCCTGCGTGCCGCCACCACGTTGACGATGCTAAGCCGTGGGGAATTATAGATTTTTTTATGCGTTCCGGCACTGCGCAGGTTGCGATTCAGTGTTTCCGCGACCAACTAAATGGGATGATAATCACTATCTCGTCTGCATAGATCCTGTATAGGGCTACAATTGCATCCGGGCAACGAGGGGGCCGGCGATGGGCTCGGACAACAAGATCGTGTACCTCGAGAATGCGCGCCGGGCATACCGCGCCGCCGGCCGCGATTACTACGATCGCCTACGCCAGCTGGGCTTCAAGCGCCTGCTGGCCATGCTCAGGCACATGCTGGACCAGGCCGATGACGCGCTGTTCGACCTTTCCGGTCGGGTCGAGGCGGGCGCCGCGCATGGCGGCTACTTTGATGCCATGCGGCAGCTGCGGCTGAAGCGGCGCGAGCTCGAAGAGCGCTTTCAGCAGGAGATAATGGCGCGCTTTCGCGCGCTGGTCGCGCGCCCTGCGGACGCCCGGCGAGTGGGAACGATAGAGCCGGAGCCAGCCGGCGACCCCGAGCTCGCAGTGGCCGTCGAATCGATGGTCGACAAGGCTAGAACCCGGGCCGGCCACCACTGCCAGCGGCTGCAAGCGCGCCTGGGCGTTCTGTTTCCGACCGTTACCGTTACCGAGCTGAATAACCCCTTCGACCCGCTGCAGATCTGCACCTCGTTTCGCGACGCGGCAGCGATTCTCGAACTGGACATCAATGCGCGTCTGGTGCTCTTCAAGTTGTTCGATCGCTACGTAATGGGGCAGTTGAGCGGGCTCTACGAGGAAGCGAACGGCCTGCTTGCCGAACTCGGTGTCCCTGGGGGGCACGGCGAGGCGACCGGTTGCTCCAGCGCGTCGGCCGAGCAAGGCCCCCAGCTGGCGGAGATGCTGCGCGACTTGCTCGCGGCGCAGAAGTATCGAGGTGGCGCCCGCCAGCGCTGGACGGGCACCGGTTATGCGCCTGCCGCCAGTATCGACGAGGTAGTGGCCGCGCTGTCCATATTGCAGCAGGCGGCCGGGGAGGCCGCAGCGGCCAGCGATGGCGATATCAAAGGGTTGCTGGATCATGCCCTGCGGCAGCGCAGCGGGGCTCGGCAGATGCTGGCGCGTGACCAGGACGATATCGTCGACATCGTCGGGCTGCTGTTCGAGGCCATACTCGATGATCCGAACCTGTCGCACTCCATCAAGGCCCTGATCGCCCGCCTGCAGATTCCTTTGCTCAAGCTGGCCCTGCTCGATCGCGGCTTTTTCGGTAACCGCAAGCATCCAGCACGCCTGCTGATCAACGAACTGGCGGAGGCGGCCTTGGGCTGGAGCGAGCCGGTTAACGTCGAGCGCGATCCGCTGTATCGCATGATCGATTACGTGGTCGGCCGGATACTGAATGAGTTCAGTGACGATGCCGCGCTGTTCGAGCAGTTGTTGCAGGAGTTTCGGCAGTTCCGCGAAGAGGAGCGCGCCCGGACGCGGCTGATCGAGGAGCGTACCCGGCAAACGGCGGAGGGCAAGGCCAAGGTCGACGCCGCCAGGGCGCTGGTCGATGCCGAGCTGGCCGGGCGCATAGGCGGGCGGCAACTGAGCGACGCGGTGCGAACGCTGCTGCTCGACGGCTGGGCGAAGGTGTTGTTCATCAGCTGTCTCAAGGATGGCTCGCATAGCGAGGTGTTCCGCAGCCAGCTGGCCGTGGTGGATCGCCTGCTCTGGAGCCTTGAGCCGAAAAGCGGGGCGAGCGAGCGCAAGGATTTGCTGATGGAGATCCCCGGGCTGCTGCACGATTTGCGCACGGGCCTGAACAGCATTCTCTTCAATCCCTTTGAGATGACGCGCCTGTTCAACGCGCTGGAAGCCGAGCATATCCGCGCGCTGTCCGGCCGTGCCGGGGTCGCGCGCGATGCAGCCAGGCCAACGCGGGCAGCGTGTAATGTGGATGGCCAGTCCCCCGTTCTGCCCGCGCCGTCGCAGCTCAGTGAGACACTGGCGCGGGTGCAGGCACTGCCCGAGGGGACATGGTTCGAGTTCAGGGACGAGCGGGGCGTCATGCGCGCAAAGCTCTCGGCGCGCCTTGCCGAGGGCAACCGGTTGATTTTCGTTAATCGTGCCGGCTTCAAGTTGGCCGATAAGCGCGCGGAGCAGGTCGCGAGCGAGCTCGATGCGGGCGTTGCCAGCATTCTCGATGCCAACCAGCTGTTCGACAAGGCACTGGAGTCAGTGGTCAACACGCTGCGCGAGCGGCGGCCGCAGCTAGACTAGTTCCTGGCTGTTGTTCTGCGCTAGCGGTCGCTGGCATCCGCGGGCTTGCGAGCAGGCAGTGGAGTAGGCAAGCTTGCTCGCCTGCTACGCGCTTCGAGGGAACAGTCCAGGAACATGCACTTACTCCGTGCGTTCAGTCGTTTCGTGCTGGTCATATTGCTGGTGGTGTTCGCCGCGGGGTGGGTGCGTATCGCTTCGTGGTGGGATCGTCGGCGCGGCCTGCCGTGGTACGGTGGCGCGGCGCGACGCGCGCAGGTCTGCGCTTGCCGCTGGCTGTGCGCCATATTTCGCGTGCGGGTGACAGTCACCGGCGCTGAGCTGGTGCCAGCGCCGGCTCTGCTGGTCGCGAATCATATATCCTGGCTGGACATCGTGTGCGTTGCCGCGCTCTGCCCGGTCGCATTTCTGAGTAAGGCCGAGGTACGCCGCTGGCCTTTGGTGGGAGGCATTGCCGCGGATTTGGGCACGCTGTTCATCGCCCGCGGCGGCCGCGATGCGGCGGCTGTGGCCAGCGACACGATGCGGCAACGCTTGCAGAGCGGCGAGCGGGTGCTGTTCTTCCCCGAGGGTACTACCAGTGATGGGCAGGCCTTGCTGCCGTTCAAGGCGCGGCTGTTTCAGGCCGCCATCGACAGTGGGGCGCCGGTGCAGCCCATCGCTATTTCCTACCATAGAACCGACGGCTCTCTTAGCAGCGAAGCGGCGTTCGTCGATGATGTGCCAATCCATAAGCATGTATGGCGGCTTGCCGCGTTACCGGCACTGGAGGCACGGCTGCATGTCCTCGCCCCCCTGGAGAGCGCTGGCCGCGGACGTTCCGAGCTGGCGCGTGCAGCGCAGGCAGCCATCAGCCAGGGGCGTCCTGCCATGACCAGCCGCGCTGCCGCTCAGGTGTCGTAAGCGAGCCGGCAGCCGGCGAAAACGTGCCGCTTGTCGCGCGTGTAAAAGTTCCTGAAGCTCGGGTAGCGGATGCAGGGCTCGGTGTAGCGGCTGCCGCCTCGTAAGGCGTAATGGGCGCCGTCAAACCAGGGCAGCGAGTAGCGCTCATACGGGAAAGCTCGAAAGCCGGGGTAGGGATGGAAGCGGTTGCTGCACCACTCCCACACATGGCCGACTTGCTCCATCAGGCCCTGTCTCGCGGCGGCTTCCCACTCGTATTCATGCGGCAGCCGGCCGCCGGCCCAGCGCGCGAACGCTTCGGCCTCGAATCCGCTGAGCCCGCAAACCGGCTCAGCCGCGCAAAGCGGTTGTGGGCCCTCGGGGGTGACCTGATACCAGTGCCTATCGGCCTTGCGCCAGAATGCCGGCGCACGCGCGCCGCTGGCCGCCAGCCACGTCTGGCCTGCCGGCGACCACAGCTCGGGGCGCCGATAACCGTCAGCCTCCATGAAGCCCAGGTATTCGGCGTTGCTTACCGGGCGCAGGCCCAGTCGGCAGCCAAGCAGCCGTACTTCGCGTGCCGGCCCCTCGTTATCGAAAATGCGCCGGTCCTGGCCCACCGCGTAGCTTCCCTCAGCGAGCTCGACGGTGGACTGGGTGGAAGGTTCGCTTACGTGCGGCTCAAGCTCGGGTAGAGCCTGGCGATGCTGCTGCAGTGCGAACTGCGCCAGCCCCATGCGCATGGTCTCCAGGTGCTGCGCGTGATGCCGAGTGAGAAAGCGCGGCAGATACGCATCCTCGAGCAAGAAATGCTCGCCGCTCCCGCGTTCGCTGAGAAGGGCCAGGTTTTCCGCTTGTGCGCGCACAGCCCAGTCGAGCAGCTCGTTTTTGCCCGGCAAAGCCGCGCCGCGAGCCTGTTTGACCGAGAGATCGGGGAAGTAAAGCCTTTTCCAGGGCGCCGCAGCCCCGGCTTGGCCCAGGAGTTGCTCTCGTATCCAGAAGATTTCGATAACCACGCAATGGCCGATATGCCAACCTAGCGGGCTCAGATCCGGGTGGGGTTGGCGGGAGAGTAGCGTGGCGGGCAAGGGGGCGATCAGCGCGCGTAGCGCGGCTTGGGTTGCGGCTAGCTGGGCAAGTGCCGTTGCGGTCACAGCGGCGTGAGCGATGGTGGCTCGTCAGGGTCGAGGACCAAAAGATGCCCCGGGGGCAACGGTCGCCAGTATTCGGATTCCGTCAATGGCTCGGATGCCACTACCTGGCCGCCCGGGAAGAGATCGTCATCGGTGGTGTAGTACAGGCTGGGGCAATCGGCACCTACAGCGTGACGCAGGGCGTAGATGCGCCGCCCGTCGCTGATCGCGAGATTGAGCAGCATCGTCTCCGTATCCAGCCAGCGCTCCAGTTGCCGGCTCAACCGCCGAATCGCCTCCTCCAGTGAGACGTCCGCATCTTCCTGATACAGCTGCCGCAAGCAGGCGAACACATATTCGGAGTCGGTGCTGCCGTGGATGCCCGCTTCCAGCTCGGGCAACAGCCAACGCCGCATGAGCCCGCGTACCCGCTCGGCGAACGGCGCGATGAAGCCGTTATGGAGAAACACCAGTTCGTCGTCCATGAACGGCTGGGTATTGACCAGCCCCGTGCCGAAGCCTTCGGTGGCGCTGCGCACATAGGCCAGCCACAGCGGGCGGCGGAGACTGCGCCCCAGGTGGTGCAGGTTGGTGTCCGACCAGATGGGGTGGGTCAGGCGGTACGCGGCAGGCCGCTCATCGTCATCGAACCAGCCTATGCCGAAGCCGTCGGCGTTCATCAGCGCCGTGTTCATCTCGCGCGGCCGCCAGCTTTGCTGGACCAGGCTGTGCACCGGGCGCAGCAGGAACTGCTCCAGCAGAATCGGTGGGCCCAGATAGGCGGCTAGACGACACACGGCTGCAGTTCCTGATGTCGTTGGTGGAAAGCGTTTGCTCAGGTTGTAGCTGCCCCTACTTTCTCTGAAGGTTAGGGGTTCGCGCGCCACATGACAACGGGGGTACAGATGGGGTCCACGAATCGGCATATTCACGCGGCATCGGCGCAGGTATTGGCTAGCGGCCGCTACCGCTGCCGCCGCCTCGAATCCGCCCGACGCGTGCCCTCGCTGGCAGAGGATGTAGCGCTGGGATTCGCGACCCGGCCACGGGCTCTGCCGTCCAAGTACTTCTACGATGCGCTGGGTTCGCGCTTGTTCGATCGGATCTGCGATACGCCCGAGTACTATCCGATGCGCTGCGAGGCGGCGTTGCTGCGCGAACATTCGGCCGAGATCATCGCGCGCGTGCGCCCCGACCACATCATCGAGCTGGGAAGCGGCACATCGCGCAAGACGCGCCTGCTGCTCGATGCCGCCGATGCGGCGGACAGCAGGCCTCATTACTGGCCGCTGGACGTATGCGAGGAGACTCTGCGCGCCACCGCCGAGGAACTCGTGACGGCCTACCCTTGGCTAGGCGTTACCGCTCTGGTGGGCGATTACGGGGCGGGACTGGCGGCTTTGCCGCAGCCGGCAGGACGGCGGCTGTTCTTGTTTCTAGGGGGAACGCTGGGCAACTTCATGCCGGGCGAGGCGGTGCGGTTCTTGCTGGAGGTGCGCGCGCTGATGCGGCCCGAAGATGCCTTGTTGCTGGGGGTGGATCGGGTCAAGGACGGGCAGGTGCTACATGAGGCGTATAACGATGCCGCCGGCGTGACGGCGGAGTTCAATCTCAATCTGCTGAACGTGATCAATCGCGAGCTGGCCGGCGACTTCGACCGCGACCGCTTTTCCCATCAGGCGCTGTACAACCCGCGGGCGGAGCGCATAGAAATGTATTTGGTCGCCCGCCAGACGCACGAGGTTTCGCTGCGGGCCTTGAATAGGCGCTACCGCTTCGAGGCAGGCGAGCGGCTGCTCACGGAAATCAGCCAGAAATATACGCAGACGCGCCTGGCGCAGCTGCTCGCCGCGGTCCGGCTGCGGCTCCAAGCCCATTATCTTGCTCCACAGGACTATTTCTCGCTGCTGCTGTTGAGCCTTCACTAGCACGTGCTTGTGCCTTGCGCCCGCCGCGCCACGGCGGGAGGTATGCCGGCGCTGCCGTGACGGGGCGGATTTAGCGGCCGGGGGCCGGCGTTTGCAAGCCGGTGCGGTTTGAGTGAAGCGGAACAAGGTGCTCCAGCAGCGTTGCCGCGCAAGCATCCCAGCTACGGCTGCGGGCGTAGGACAGCGCATGGCTCGGATCCAGCTCCAGAGCGCGCCGGCAGGCCCGTTCCAGATCCTCGTCCAAGGCACCGGTAAGTCCGTCCTGAACCACATCCTTAGGCCCGGTAACCGGGTAGGCGGCGACCGGAATGCCGCAGGCCATAGCCTCCAGCATGGTCAAGCCGAACGTGTCCGTGCGGCTGGGAAATACGAACAGATCCGCGGCGGCGTAGTAGCGGGCAAGCTCTTTGCCGCGGCGGTAGCCGACGAATCGTACCTGCGGGTACTGGCTGCGCAAACGCTCCAGATCCGGTCCGTCGCCGACCACGATCTTGGTGCCCGGTAAGGAGAGACGCAGAAAAGCCTCGATGTTTTTCTCCACTGCCACCCGACCCACATAAAGCGCGATGGGGCGCGGGTCCGGGAGGAACGCCTTGTCGTAGGGTTTGAACACGGACGCATCTACGCCACGCGGCCACAGCACGAGGTTTCGAAAGCCGCGCTCGCTGAGCTCATCGTATACCGATTGCGTAGCGACCAGCGTGCGGGCCGCGGCATTGTGAAAGCGGCGCAGCAGGGCGTAGCTCAGGCGCAGCGGAATAGGGGCCCGCAAGCGCAGGTATTGAGGGAATTGCGTGTGATAGGCGCTGGTGAACGGCAAACCGCGCCGCAGGCAGTACGCCCTGGCGGCCCAGCCCAGAGGGCCCTCGGTGGCGATGTGGATGCATTCCGGCGCGAAGGCATCCAGCAACGCGCGCAGTTTGGAACCGGGCCGAAGCGCCAGCCCAATCTCCGGATAAGTCGGACAGGGCACAGTGCGAAAATCCAGCGGAGTGATGAAACGGATGGTATGTCCGGCCCGTGCCAGGCACTCGCCCACATGGGTGAGCGTGGTCACCACCCCATTGACCTGTGGTTTCCACGCATCGGTAACGATCGCGATTCTCACGCCGCCTGCACCTCCGGGGCGGTCCGAACATCCGTGGCAGCGCCTTCCTGCAGCCAGTCCACTAGCACCAGGCTGCCGTCGTGGCGCTCCGCCAGCGCGCTGCAGCTCTCCACCCAGTCGCCGTCGTTGCAGTACAGGACACCATCGAACTCGGCGATCCGCGGACTGTGTATGTGGCCGCAGATCAAGCCGTCGACCTGGTGGCGACGTGCTTCGTGCGCCGCTGCGCGTTCGAAACTTTCGATGTAGGCCACCGCGTTCTTGACCCTGTTCTTGATATGGCTTGCAAGCGACCAGGGCGCGAAGCCAAGCCGCCGCCGCAGCGCATTGAGTTGGTAGTTCAGTCGCAGCAGCTGGTCGTACATTCGGCTCCCCATGCGGGCGATGAACCGGCTTGCTTGTACCGCGGCGTCGAATTCATCGCCGTGGGTGACCAGCAGGCGCCGCCCGTCGGCTGTGCGGTGTATGGCGTTGCGGCGAATCTCCACGCCCAGCACATGAGCGCCAACGTACTCGCGCAGCAGTTCGTCGTGATTGCCCGGGATGTAGATCACGCGGGTGCCGTTCGCGGCTTTGCGCAGGATGGCCCTGACAACGTCACTGTGGCTCTTGGGCCAGTACAGCCCGCGGCGCTGCATCTCCCAGATATCGAAAATATCGCCAACCAGATAGAGCTGCTCGCACTGTGTTCGGGTCAGGAAGTCGAGCAGGTGGTCCGCCGCGCAGCCTCGATAGCCCAGGTGAACATCGGAAATGAACACCGTTCTATAGCGCCGGCTGGGCAGGGTCGTCAGTGTGCTCATGAACTACCTCCGTGAGCGAGGCTTGGTCGCTATAGGCAATTGGAGATAGCCGCCGTCAGTACTCCCGGGCCGCCGAGAAAAGTCTTTATCGGCCTCCCTGTACCTTCGGGGCCTGCACCGACGCTCGCATGCATCGGATGGGCGAGCGGGTGCATGCGCTTACTCTGCGCAAGCCGTATGAGAATCAGGTGACGCCGGAATGGCGTTTCTGTGACACGGCCCCACTTCTGAAGGCAGCAACTTAACCGCGGTCGTGAAAGAAGAATGCGGCGCTGGAGCGAATGGGTGGTGGTGTTCGTAGGGGGGCCGCTGGCTGTGCGCTGGTGGGTGCCGCCGGCATGGTGGCCCTATTTGTTGGCAGCGGTTGCACTACCCGCGCTGGTTGCCGGGGGGCGTCGCCCGCGGGCCGCGTGGCGGCATTGGCTGGGGCCGCTGCGAACGCTGGAACGGGCCTGGCTGGGACCAATGCTGGTCCGCTTCGGAGTGTGTACGGCAGCGCTGCTGGCAGCGATCGCATGGCTGCTGCCCGAGCGCCTGTTCGATCTGCCGCAACGGCACACGACCCTGTGGGCAGTGTTGCTGGTGAGTTATCCGATTTTCTCGGTCTACCCGCAGGAGCTGATCTATCGCCACTTTTATCGTTTACGCTACCGCGCCTTGTTCGCGGGGCGCGACGGCTGGATCGCTAGCAGCGCGCTCGCCTTCGCCTGGCTGCATATCGTGTTCGACAACGTGCTGGCGGTCGCGTTGACGCTGATAGGCGGCTGGTTCTTCAGCCAGACCTACCGTGCGAGCGGATCGCTGCGTCTGGTGGTGCTGGAGCATAGCTTGTACGGCGCCGTCATCTTCACCATAGGCACTGGACAGTTCTTTCACAGCGCCTTCCAAAGCTTCTGAACGAGGCCTCCGGCAGCTGTGGCCGCTGCGTTTCTTACCCAGCGGCCACAGCTGCGGTGTCGAAACCGCCCACGGTGCGCTGATACGCGAGGAACCGGGCCGCGCCCGCTTCGCCCATATAGCGGACCAGCACCTTGGGGTCGGTGCGCGTTAGGTCCACCATGATCAGCGCATCCAGCGCGTTGGCGAAGGCCGGGTCGACATTGAAGCCCAGCACTTTGCCGCCCAGCTTCAGATACTGTCGCAGCAGGATCGGCATCCCCTTGCCATCGCGTTCCAGCTGTTCGAGCAGCCGCGATACCTGCTCCAGGTCGCTGGGGATAGGCAGTGCGCCGGCTCTGAGTGCTGCGGCGCTCTTGAAGCGGCGCCGCGGCCGCACCTGCCGGGCAAGTTCCGGCTGCTGGTTGTGAGCGCGCAGAAAATCCACGATCAGTTGCCGCGACGCGTCGCCGTAATCCGCGCTGATGCTTACTGGCCCGAATAGGACCTTGTAGCGCGGATTGGCCGCTACAAACGCGCCTATGCCTTTCCACAGTAGCAGTAGCGGCGCGAATTGGCGCTGATACTCTGGCCGAATGAAAGAGCGGCCAAGCTCCAGGGCGGGATTGAGCTGCCCGAGCAGATTACGCCCGTAGTGGAACAGGGAGCGGGTGTAAAGGCGTCTGTGGCCGTATTTGGCGACGATGCGGTCCGCTTCGCCCAGCCGATAGGCGCCGACGACTTCCTTGCGCTCTCGGTTCCACACGAAAAGATGCCGGTAGTAACTATCGTACAGATCGATGTCGCGGCTGCGGCCGGTTCCTTCGCCGGCTGCACGGAACGTAATTTCGCGCAAGCGGCCTATCTCTTGCAGCAGCTGCGGAATCTGCTGGGCATCGGCGCAATAAACGCTTAGCGGTCCCTGGCTGAGCAGGCAGGCCGACGGCTTCAGGGCCGCTACCTCGGCTGCCAGGGCAGTTGGGTCGCCCGGAGGGGCTAGCTCCGCGCCGGCGCATGCAGCCGACTGGCCGGGAGTGTCGGCCAGCGCATAGCAGCGCAGGCGCAGCAAAGCCAGCAGCTCCTCGGGTGCCAATCCAGCCAGCCACTCGGCTTGTACGGCATGACCGATCCGAATGCGGACCGTCCTGCCGGCTTTGTTGAGCAGTTCGCGCGCGAGCAGCAGGGTGCGCATGCGCGGATGAATCAGCGACGCCAGCTGAAAGGTGAAGCTGTTGCGGCCTGCGATGTACACGGGAACGACCGGCGCCTTGGTGCGGGCGACGATCCGCGCGGCCGCGGAATGCCAGTCGGGGTCGGCGATACCCTTGTGTTTGCGCTGCCAGTGGGAAACCTCTCCTGCCGGGAAGATCACCAGCAGGCCGCCTTGCCGTACCCACTGTACTGCCTGCCGTAGCGGCGCCATGTTAGCCGCACGCGCGCGCTCGCCGCCGAACGGATCGACACCGATGAGCAGGGGCGCAAGCTCGGGGATGCGGGCGAGCATCGAATTGGCGAGGAAACGTACGTCGGGACGTATCCGCCGCAGCAGCTGCGCGAGCAGGAGACCGTCGAGGGCACCGAACGGATGGTTGGCTACCACTATGGTGCCACCGGCGCGGGGAATACTGGTGAGCTCCTGCTCGTCCACGCAGGCTGTAGCCCGTAACCAATGCAAGGCTGCCCCAACGAAGGCGTCCACATCGCATCCGCGAGCATGGCGGTCGTAAGCCCTTTCCAGGGTACGCAGGCCGCTCAAGTGTTCGAGTAACGACTCGATTGGGCGGGCTCGAAGCCCAGCCAGTGAACCGTTGATGCGGAAGGGGCTGGCGCAGCTTGGGCCTTGCATGTTCGGCTCCTGTGTATAACCGTGGTTCGCCGCAAGCTTAGGATGCGCGCCTTGCAGTTCGGTTGCAGAGAGATGACAGAACGACGACCGTAGCGATCGCCAGGCTGCAAAGAAAAACGGGACCCAGCGGTCCCGTTCAAGAGCGGATGTTGCCGCTGCGTCCCTGCAGGGCAAGGGCCTGTTGTTGTACTTGCCATTCTGCTTGTCATTCTCGGCGTTGCCGGTATTCCTTCCGCACGCCACTCCGTGGCGAGGTGCCGCGTGCGCGATCCTTGCGCTTTAGGCACGCAACGCTACCGCACTTCCCTGTGCAGTCGGTAAGGCTGCAGTCGACGGTCCGCGCAGCCTCTGGGATCAACAATGCCCGGGCTTGGTGACAGGAGCACGACGGCTAGGTGACGGCGCGGTGACAGTGCGTGCCTAGCCCCGCTTCGGACTATCGATCCCAGATAAGGACGCCGCGCCGGATCATTTGATTCCTGCGTGCATGAACGACGCGACGAACTGCCGCTGAAAGAGTAGGAAGGCGAGCAGCAGTGGCAGCACCGTCATTAGCGTTGCCGCCGAAATCATGGACCAGTCGACGCCTGATTCCGGTGCGCCAAATATGGCCAAGCCCACTGTCAGCGGCCGCGTTTCCACCGAGTTGGTGATGACCAGCGGCCACAGGAAGTTATTCCAGTGATGACTGATCGACACGAGTCCGAAAGCGACGAATGTTGGTCGGCCTAATGGCACGTACACCCGCCAGAGCGCGCCCAGCCAACCGCAGCCTTCGATGCGGGCCGCCTCCTCGAGCTCCCGCGGCACGGTCTTGAATGTCTGCCGCAGCAGGAAAATACAGAAGGCGCTAGCCATGTAAGGCAGGCCGATGGCGAGAATCGAGTCCACCAGCCCCAGCCGCGCCATCGTCCGATAGTTTTCTACGATCAATACCTCCGGCACGATCATCAGTTGGACCAGCACGAAGATGAACAGGGCATCGCGGCCCGCGAACTCGAATCGTGCGAAGGCGAAAGCGGCCAGGGTGCCGAGCACGAGCTGGGCGATCAGCACGCTGCTCACCAGCACGAAGGTGTTGAGAAAGTAGCGGCCGAAAGGGGCGAATTCCCAGGCGCGCAGGAAGTTGTCCAGCGTGAGCGGAGCGAGCAGCTCGAAGCGTACGGCGTATTGCGGCGGATGCACAGCCGCCCAGACCGCGTAGAGCAACGGCGCGATCCAGAGCAAGGCTAACAGCCAGGCGGCCGTGGTTTCGAGCAGGCGGCTAGAGTGGATCATCGGTAGTGCACTCGCTTGTCCAGCAGCATCAGTTTCATGGTCGCCAAGGAAGCGAGCACGGCCAGCAGCACGACGGTAAGCGCCGCAGCATATGGCGTGTCGAAGAACGAGAAAGCATTCTCGAAGATGTAGTAGAGCAACAGGCTGCTCGCGTTGTCCGGACCGCCCTTGGTAAGAACGAAGAGATGGTCGACCATCTTGAAGGCGTTGAGGGTTGCGTTGATCAGCACGAACAGCGTGGTCGGCATCAGCAGGGGCAGCAAGACACGCCGCAGATACGTGAAGCGGCCGGCGCCTTCCAGAGTCGCGGCCTCTTTGAGTTCGGCGGGAATTGCCTGCAGCGCCGCGAGGTAGAAGATCATGAAGAAACCGGCTTCTTTCCACACGGTCATCACCATCAGGCTGCCGAGCACGGTATGTGGATCGCCCAGCCAGTTGTGACCCGGCAGCCCGAAAAGCCCCAGCGCCTGGTCGAGCAAGCCTATGCCGGGGGTGTAGAAGAACAGCCAGATATTGGCGACGGCGATCATGGGCAGGATGGTCGGCGTGAAGTAGGCCAGGCGCAGCCAGGCCCGCCCGCGCATTTTGCCGTTTACCCACAGAGCCATTAGCAGCGCAAGCGCTATGGATGCCGGTACGGTGCCCAGCGCGAACAACAGGTTGTTCCCCGCCACCTTCCAGAACACGGGATCGGCGAGCATCAACTCATAGTTCTCAAGCCCTATGAATCGCGCCGGGCGGCTGGCGCTGCCTTTGGAAAAAGTGCTCTCTATCGCTGTGCGCACGATTGGGAAGTGCGTAAAGGCGACCAGCAGCACGAGGGCCGGGAGCAGGAGCAGCCAGGCGTAGATTCGATGAAGCCGGTTCATGCGTACGGTCCGCGTGGCGGCGAGCGCAAAGCTGCGGTCGCCGCCGTGATAGTGCTGACTACTGATACCTGCGCAACAGTCGCATGGCGCCGGCTTGCGCCTCGTCCAGCGCGGCCTGGGGTGTCTTGTTGCCAGTAAGCGCGGCTTGGATGGCGTCGTCGAGCAGCTTGCGGACGCGGCCCGTTTCGTAGGTGGAAAGCTCCGCGGTAGCATACTGCAGCTGATCGCGGGCCACGGCGGCAGGCGGGAAGGAACGCAGATATTCGGTTAGTGCGGGCGTTTGATAGGAGGCCGGACTCACGCCCATGTAGCCGGTGGCGATGCTCCACTGGGCGGCACGCTCCGGCGCTGTCATGAATTTGATCAGCTGCAGGGCAGCTTGCCGCTCTTCCGCAGTGGTGTTCTTGAAAATGTAGAAGTTGCCGCCACCCGTGGGGGAGCCAGGTTCCTTGTTCCCCGGCAGCATCGCTACGCCAAAATCGAAGGTCGCGGCCTCCTTCACCGCCGTGAGGTTGCCGGTGGTGTGCCACATCATGGCAGTTCGGCCCTCCAGGAAGTTCTGCCGCAGCGTGCCCCATTCGATGGTACCGGCCGGCATCACGCGGTGGGTGACCGCCAGATCGCGCCAGAACTGAAGCGCCTCCACGACTGCGGGCTTGTTGAAGTGTACCCGCGTGCCGTCCCCACTCATCAGCACTTCGCCGTTCTGCTTGGCCAGTGCGCCGAACATCCAGTACGCATAGCCAGTGGAGGGGATCATCAGACCGTAGCGTGAGCCGTCGGGCCGCGTCAGGAGCTTGGCCGCTTCCACCATTTCGCTCCAGGTGCGCGGTGGCCGCTCCGGATCCAGGCCGGCCTCGCGGAAAGCGTCCTTGTTGTAGTACATGACGATGGTAGAACGCTGGAAAGGGATGCCCCAGGTCTTGCCGTTTATAATGCTGTTCGCCATCAGGCCCGGGTAGAACGATTGCAGCCACGCGCGATCTTCGTCGGCCTCGACAATGTCGTCGAAGGCGACAATGACGTCCTGTTCCATCAGCTCATAAACATCGATTGAGAACAGCACCGACAGCTGTGCCGGTTGGCCAGCGCGTATGGCGGCTAGCGCTTTAACGCGGGTGTCGTCGTAGTTTCCGGCATAAATGGCGTTGACCTTGATGCTGGGATACGTGGTCTGAAAGTCCGCCACCATGCTGTCAATCACCCGAGTGAGCGGGCCGCCCACCGCGATTGGGTAGTACATCGTCAGTTCTACATCCTTAGCGGCTGCCGTGGTCGCTATGCCTGCGCCTAGCACTGCCGCCGCGGCGGTGCGTGCCACGTTCTTGAAAACTCGCAACATAAGATGCGCTCCGTCTGGTTGTGGTTGTCGGATCAGTAATTCATCGCAAGGGCGGAGGCGATCGCCTCGCGGCGCCGACCGCTGGCAGCGTCGAACAGACGGGTGTCTTCGGCTCGCCAGTACAGGTGAAGCGGTTCGCCGGGGTTGATGCGGAGATGACCGGGCAGGCGCAGATGCACTTGCTGTCCGCCCACGGCGGCTGTCAGTACCGTGTCGGCGCCGTGGTAGTCGGTGCTTTCTGCGGTGGCGGGCACACCACCGTGCTCGCGTAGTCGGATGTGCTCCGGCCGGATTCCGATCAGATCTCCCGCAATCACGCCGGGTACTTTGATACTGGTGCCGGCGATTACCGTGCCGTGCTCGCCGGCCTCGGTTGCGATCAGGTTCATTGGCGGCGTACCTATAAAGCTGGCGGCGAAAGTGGTGGCCGGCTCGGCGTAGAGCGTTTGCGGCGGGGAGGCCTGTTCGATGCGCCCAGCCCGCATAAGCACGACGTCGTCCGCCATGCTCATTGCTTCGATCTGATCGTGCGTGACGTAAACGACCGTCATGCCCAGCTGCTGCTGCAACTTGCGCAACTCGACGCGCATTTCGTGGCGGAGCTTGGCGTCCAGATTGGATAGCGGTTCATCCATCAAGCAAACCGGGTGCTCCGCGACGATGGCCCGCGCGAGCGCAACACGCTGGCGTTGCCCGCCCGAGAGCTGCGCCGGCTTGCGCGAGAGCAGCTCATCGAGACTGGTCATGTGGGCGACTTTGCGCAGGCGGCGCTCGCGCTCCGCGCGCGGGACATTGCGTACGCGCAGACCGAAGACAATGTTCTCTGCCACCGTCAGGTGCGGAAACAGCGCGTATGACTGGAACACCATGGACAGGCCGCGTTCGGCGGGCGGCAGATCGGTGACATCGCGCTCGCCTATGAAAATCCGGCCTTCGTCCGGCGTTTCCAGTCCGGCGATCATCCGCAGCGTGGTGGACTTGCCGCAACCCGAGGGGCCGAGCAGCACGACGAAGCGGCCGGCTGCCGCCGAGAAACTCACTCGGTCCACCGCGGGACTGCCGTCCCAGCGCTTGGTTATCGCGTCGATCCTAAGACTGCTCACGTAATTGACGGGCCTCCGCATCCAAGAATGTGCGTACGGTAGGCAGCCCACATGACAGGCCCATTGCGCGGTTGTGACGAGATGATGAAAAGGCGCGGTGTCGGGTTCCTCGGTAAACGCGCAGCACAATCGGTGGGGGAGTCAGACGTGAGCGGACCGATCGGGCCCTCTTTAGAAGAGAGCACGTTGAGGCTTTGCAGCAAGACGGCCAGGGCAACGCGAGCAGATGCGACCAGGGTGCTCTCGGCGCGTCCGCTCGCTCAGTGCGCCGCATCGTCACGATTTCGTTACACGGGCGGCATGTTCCGTTCATATCCGCTCCCTAGACTGCGCTCGTTGCCGCTTCCGGTAATGCAACCGCCGCAGAGGGATTCGGTATGCTGGTCATGGCAGATGCTGTTACACGTGCGCTGGTTTGGCGTGAATTCACCCTTGCCTACAGCCGCTGTTTGGGTGAACGGTTAACGCACGCGACGCTTCACGATCCGAACCTGCTGCGCGAGGCCTTGGAGCGAGCGCTGCACAACGGTGATTCGACGCTGTGCAACCGCGCCGAGGCGCTGGTGCGGGTGCTGGCAGAGCAGTGGAAGCGGCACCCTCGCCGCGAATCCCCGCACCGCCCACTGACTGCGGAGAAGTCTTTCGCGTTTAGGAGGCTGCTCCCCCCAGTGGCCAGCTCACCGACCCGTGCAGGAGTCCCCGTGGGAGTGGCCCCCGGCCGCGAATTTCTGCCCAGCCACTGATCGGGGAAAACCCTTCACGCGCGGGGCCCACAGAAGTTGGCCAGGTGCGTGTCGACAGGGTGTCCAAGCCCGATAGCAGACAGGGCAGCCCGCCTCTGCGCAAACCCGATGCGCGCCCCTATTACTGACGAGAACAAGAGGCCATAACTTAGGGTCGCGCGTGGCTGAAACCGCCCTGTAATTCATAACCATGGGGGAGGCGATGGCTAAGGGTATCAAGGTCGTACACTACATTCCGGGGCGCTTGCGGCTGCGAGTGGAGGCCGTGCGCCAGGCACCGCACTTGCGTCAGCGCGTGGAAGAGGAATTCGCGCGAATTCCCGGGATCCGCAAAGTTCGTGCGAGTGCGAGCACCGGTTCCGTGCTGCTGGAGTACGATCACGCCGCGATTACGTCGCCGGAGACTCTGGAAGGGTTGCGCAATGCTGTGGGCGCGGTGTTCGGTCCGCGCGAGCTCGCCGAGCTCAACGGTTATCTTGCGCGGCTGATCTCCGGTTGACCTTCGCCGCTTTCAGATTCATCTGCATCTGCCGTTAGGGCGTTCTCACCATCCTCCATGATAGCGGTCGTAGGCCAGTGGGAGGAGGGCGCCAAGCTCATGGAGGCGGCCGCTTCCCATCAATTATCAATTTTTCCATCCATGAGGTGCCGTCATGGCATGTACGACCTTGCTCAGCCTTTGCCGTCAAACTGATTTGCCGCCCTAGCTGTGTCCAAGCTCGTCATGAGCAACTCTGCGGGATGGAGAAGAACGGGCCAGGCCTGAGCGAATGCTTATCGCCCGTGCCGCATCGGACTCCTAGGATCGTAAGGAAGGACTCAAGAGGTTTGCGGAAAAGCACAAGCCGGCATGGAACGGTCGCTGATGATGAGTCGGGACAGCGACGACCTGGCCGCTGTCCCGACTCCTTCGCTTGCGAACGCTATCCTACCAAGTATCCACGAACGGGCGCTTCTTGCCGTTACGCGGCAGGGTGGGTGCCGAAGCGTCCAGGCCGCGTACGATCCACGCACGGGTTTCCATAGGATCGATTACGGCATCGATCTCTAGCGATGCGGCCATGCTGACGGCTTTACCGCGCTCATAGGCTTCTGCGACCAGCTTATCGTACAGCGCTTGCCGCTCTTCGGGATCCTCGATAGCTTCCAGTTCCTTGCGGAACCCAAGGCGAACGCCGCCCTCCAAACCCATGCCGCCGAACTCGCCGGTAGGCCAGGCCACCGTGAAGACGGGATGATGGAAGTTGCCGCAAGCCATCGCCAGCGCTCCCAGCCCGTAGCCCTTGCGCAGCACGACGGTGAAGTACGGCACCGTGATACTCGCCGCGGTGACGAACATTCGGCTGGTGCGCCGGACCAGCGCCGTTTTCTCCGCCTCGGGTCCCACCAGGAAGCCCGGCGTGTCGCACAGGCTCAGGATGGGGATATCGAAGGCATCGCAGAGCTGCACGAAGCGCGCGGCCTTGTCAGCGCCGTCACCGTCGATGGCGCCGCCGTTGTAGGTAGGCACGTTGGCCAGCAACCCCATGGGCCGGCCTTCGATGCGGATAAACGCGGTGATCATACCCGGCGCGTATTTGGGCCGCAGTTCCAGGACCGAGCCCGTATCCGCGAGGATGTTAATCAGGGCCCTCACGTCATATGCGCGCAGACGATCCTCCGGAATGCTCCAGCGCAACTGGCGCTGATCCTCGCACTCCCACTTATCGATCGCGCCCTGGAAATAGGACAGCGCCTGCTTGGCCCGTGCGGTGGCTTCCGCCTCGTCCCGCACCACGATGTCGAGCACGCCGTTCGGTTCCTGCACGTTGACGGGGCCGACTTCCTCGGGCTTGTACACGCCCAGCCCGCCGCCCTCGATCATGGCCGGACCGCCCATGCCGATGGTGGTGTTGTCCGTGGCGATGATGATATCGCTGCAACCTGCGAGGGAAGCGTTACCCGCGAAACAGCGTCCCGCCACCACCGCGATGCGCGGCACCAATCCACTTAGACGGGCATAAGCCTGGAAAGTGGGGAGATCCAGTCCCGCTACCTTGGTCTTGTTGTCGGTGTCGCCCGGACGACCGCCGCCGCCTTCTGTAAAGAACACGATCGGCAAGCGCTGCTGCTCTGCGAGCGCGAGCATGCGGTCGGTCTTCTTGTGGTTCATGGTGCCCTGGGTACCGGCCAGCACCGTGTAATCGTAAGACAGCACCATGCAGCGGCTGCGCTGCTTGCCGAACAGGTCGGCGTTAACCGTGCCGATACCGGTAATCAGGCCGTCGGCGGGTGTATTCTTGATCAGATCGTCTATCGAGCGGCGTGCCCGCTGGGCCGCGAACGTCAAAGCGCCGTATTCGACAAAGGAGCCGGGATCGACAAGATCCGCGATGTTCTCCCGCGCCGTGCGCATACCCAGTTTGTGACGCTTGGCCACCGCCTCCGGCCGCGCCTCGTCTTGCGTTAGCCTGTGGCGCTCGATCACTTCCGCAAGGTCCGGTCGAATCGCATCCAGATCGACCTCTTGCACCTCAGCCGTATCCACGGCGTCGACCTCCGACTCCTCCACGTGGATCAGCGCCTGCCCTTCGGCCACGATGTCGCCCCGTGCTACGGCTACCGCGCGAACAATACCGCCCACGCTGGCAGTGATGGCGTACTGCATTTTCATGGCCTCGATCAAGGCAATTTCCTGGTGCTTGCGCACAGTCTCGCCTTCGGACACCAGCACTGCCACCACCGCGCCTTGCACATGGGACGTTACCGGCGTGGTACCCGGAGGCGCCGCTTGCTCCACACTGGCGCCGCTCGCCGCCGACTCCGCGCCGGCCGCGGCCACCACCGTGGTCCGCCGCTGCCGCGCGCTCTCCCGCACCAGCGCCTCGACATTCTCGTCCACGAAGCGGGTATGCACGTCGTTGCGGGCGACTTCCGGACGCTCAAGCAGTGCCCGCAGGAACGGAATGTTCGAGGCGACGCCCTCAATGCGGAAGTCCGCCAGTGCGCGGCTGGTGCGCGCCACTGCGGCGGCGTAATCGTCCTGCCCGACGTACGCGATCACTTTGGCCAGCAAGGAGTCGAACAGCGGGTTGGTGGTGTAGCCTGCATAGCCGAAGGTATCGACTCGGATGCCCGGTCCGGTGGGCGGCTCGAACGCCGTCAGCGTCCCGCCTGAGGGACGGGCCACGCCGTCTTCGCCAATGGTTTCCATATTCACTCGGACCTGCACGGCGTAGCCGCGCGGGGAGGGAATGCGGTCGGCCGTCAGGCCAAGCTCAGCGAGGCTGTGCCCCTGTACCAGACGAATCTGATTCACCACCAGATCGAGCCCCGTCACCTCCTCGGTTACGGTGTGCTCAACTTGCAAGCGCGGATTCGCTTCCATGAAGAAGAACCGCCCGCCACCGGGGGCATGGGGATCGACCAAGAACTCGAAGGTGCCCAGACCCAGGTACTTGACCGCTTCCGCCATGCGCACCGCCGCGGCCAGCAGCTGCTCGCGCAAAGCGGCGTCCAGCGTCGGGCTCGGCGCGATCTCCACCAGTTTCTGGTTGCGGCGCTGCAAGGTGCATTCGCGCTCCCAGAGATGGATGGCGCGGCCGCTGCCGTCACCGACGATCTGCACCTCGATATGCCGCGCCTGGGGTAGGAACTCTTCTATATAGAGGTCGCCCCGCCCAAAGGCGCCAGCCGCTTCGGCCTGACATTGCGAATAGGCGCTGGCCAGCTCGTCGCGGCTGCGAACGATGCGCATGCCGCGCCCACCGCCGCCCGCGATCGCTTTGAGCACAGCGGCGCCCCCGGCTGGTAATTGGTCGAAAAACGCCTCGGCCTCCTCCAGCGAGGTCGGACCCGAGGTACCTGGCAGCACGGGAACATCCAGGCGCTGCGCCAAGGCCCGAGCCTCGGCCTTGTCGCCCAGCAGCTCAAGCGCCTCCGGCGTCGGACCGATGAAGGTCAGGCCACGCTCGGCGCAGCGCCGCGCGAACTCCGCGCTCTCGCTGAGAAATCCGTAACCGGGGTGGATCGCATCGCAGCCGGCACGCTCGGCGGCATCCAGCAGTTGATCGATATCCAGATAAGCCCGTACGCCCGAGCCGCTCAGCCGTTCCGCACGATCGGCCATGAGCACATGCTTCGAGGCGGCATCGTCCTCGGAGTAGACGGCCACGGACTGCAGCCCCAAATCAGCGGCTGCACGGGCAATGCGTACCGCGACCTCGCCACGGTTGGCGATGAGAAGACTTTTCATGATTTTGCTCACATCCAGGGAGTAGCGGTGGACGAAAACCCACAGGAGTGCCGGACCGCCGAACGGCGGCCCGGCTGTCGGCTAGAGACGTTCTTGCAGAACGTGTTTCTTGATCTTGCCGGTCGCAGTCATGGGGAATTCGTCGATGAACCGCACTTCGGGAACCTTGTAGGTCGCCATGTTCTGACGGCACCAGGCGACAATCTCCTCCGGCTCGATCTTGCCCTTGTATTCCTCATGCAGTCGGATGAAGGCGATCGGCACCTGACCCTTATGCTCATCCTTGCGTCCGACCACGGCGGAGCCGAGGACGGCGGGATGCTTGGACAGCATGGCCTCTACTTCGGAGGGGAACACGCTCATGCCGCGAACCTTCAACATCTCCTTGTTGCGGCCCAAGTAGTGCAAGTAGCCCAGCTCGTCGATACGGCCGATGTCGCCGGTATGTAGCCAACCATCTCGGATCGCTTCGGCGGTGGCTTCCGGCTTGTTCCAGTAGCCTTTCATGATCGACGGCGAACGCACGCACATCTCGCCTTCTTCGCCCAGCGGCTTGAGTTCGCCGGTCTCGAAGTCGCAAATCTTGAACTCGGTGCCTGGCATGGGCAGGCCGACGAAGATCGGTTCGGCATGGAGGTCCATGTCATTTTCCTGCATGCCGACCGTGAAGGCATCGAGCGTGTGCGTCTCGGTCATGCCCCAGCCCGACTCAGCGAGAGTAGTGCCGGTCAGCTCGCGCCAGCGGCGGCGATACTCCAGGTCAAGCTTCTTCACGAACGAGGAGCAGCGCACGCTGCGTAGCGAGCTGAGGTCGTACTTGTGGACGTCCGGATGCTCCATCACCTCGACCAGGCTGTCGAGGACACCGCCGGTGGCGGTTACCTTGTGGCGCTCGATGGCTTCCATGAACGCGACCGTGTCCCAACGCGCCATCAGCACGTGGGTCTTGCCGGTGAACACCGGATTAACCACCCCGCCGAGCTGCCCCGCGATCCAGAATACGGGCAGGAAGGACATGGTGACGTCCTCGTTGCCGCCGGCCGACTGGCCGCTAACGGCGAGTCCGCAGGCAGCGGTGTAGATCATATGATACTGCGTGTGGATGCAGCCCTTGGGCATGCCTGTGGTGCCGCCGGTATAGTTCAGCGACGCCGGCGCGTGCAGGTCCGCCACGTGATCCGGCGGCGTGGTCGGCATGGCGCGCAGTTCCTTGAGGAAATCGAGCGCGTCGTCGAATTCCTCCCTGATGTACACCGCATCCGGCACCCGGAATGTCGGCTTCTCCGGCAGCATATCGCCCCAGGAAGTGGCGAACACCAGGCGCAGCGGCGTTCTGTTCTTGACCGCGCGAACCAAAGGCATGAGCTGATCCAACGCCACCAGCACTTCGGCGCCCGCATCGTTGAGCTCGTATTCCAGCTCATACTCCATGAACAGCGGGTTCACCGGCACATGGATCGCGCCCATTTTCAGAATTCCGTAGAAGGCGATCAGGAATTGCGGGCAGTTCTGCAGAAAGACTGCGACGCGATCGCCCGGCCGCACGCCATGCTGCTGGAGCAGGTGCGCAAACTGGTTGCTCGCTTCGTCGAGCTGCCGATAGGTGATCTCATTGCCGTAGAAGATGTACGCGACCTTATCCGGCTCCTGCTCGGCCCAGCGGGTTAAATACTCCGTCAGCGGGATTTCTCCGAACGGATAATACGGCTCTCGCTTGGCGCCTTCCGGCCAGCGGGCGGCCCACAGCTCGTGCAGCTTCGCCAAGTATTCTTCTTCGGATAGCCGATGACTGGAAGTCTGCTTCGTGCTCATGCTGATTGGTCCTCATGAAATTCCCGTTACGATGCCGGGCCGCGACGCTTAGGCGTTCGCGGCACTGGGCACCCGCACTCGATCGGCGATGACAGCCTCGCGCGAGAGATGACACGCCATCCAGTGGCGATCCGAAATCGCAACGGTCGGTGGAACTGTACGGCATACGTCCGTTGCATACGGGCAGCGCGGATGGAACTTGCAGCCCGGCGGCGGGCTCATCGCACTGCCAATCTCACCATGGATTACACCGGTCACCGGCTCGAAGTCCGGGTCGGGCCGTGGCACCGACGCCAGCAACGCTTTGGTATACGGACTGCTAGGCCGCTCGTAGACCTCCTCGGTGGGCCCGAATTCGACCATGGAGCCGAGGTACATCACGCCCACATGGGTGCTGAAGTGCTCCACCAGCGCCAAGTCGTGCGCGATGATCAAATAGGTCAATGAGTACTCTTCCTGAATATCGGAGAGCAGATTCAACACCTGCGAGCGAATGGAAACGTCCAATGCCGAGATCGGCTCATCCAGCACCAGAAACCGCGGATTGAGCACCAGCGACCGGGCAATGGCGATGCGCTGGCGCTGCCCGCCGCTGAACTCGTGCGGATAGTTATCCGCGGCGCTGGGCGGCAGCCCCACCACATCCAGCAGCTCCTCGACCCGCTTGCGGGCGGCCTTCAGAGTCGTTTTCTCGTGCGCCAGCAAGGGCTCGGCGATGATCATGCCCACCTTCAGGCGCGGGTTGAGCGAGGAGTACGGATCCTGAAACACCGCCTGCGCCTGGCGCCGGTAGTTTTTCATCGTGGCCGCGTCGGCGTTGACGATGCTCGTCCCGTCGAAAAGGATGTCGCCGGAGGTGGGTTTTTCCAGCCCGAGGATCATCTTGGCGAGCGTGGTCTTGCCGCAGCCCGACTCGCCGACCAACGCCAGCGTCTCACCGGCTCGGATCTCGAAGCTCACGCCCTCCACCGCCCGCACGGTTCCGCGACGGCGAAACAGCCCCCGCTTCACGCTGAAGGTTTTGTGCAAATCACGGACAGCCAACAAAGGTGAGCTCATGCTTTCTCCTCCGCGAGCCAGCAAGCCATCGTGTGTCCAGGCGCCAATTCCCGCAGCGGCGGATACGCCTCCTCACACTTCGGCATCTTCTTCGGGCACCGCGCCGCGAAGCGGCAGCCCTTTGGCGGATCGATCAAGCTAGGCGGTTGGCCACCCAGGGCAAACAGGCGCTTGCGCTTCTGGCCCAGGTGGGGAATGGACTGGAGCAGCGCTTGCGTGTAGGGGTGAGACGGATTCTTGTATAGCGTGCGCACATCGGCGGTTTCCACGACCCGTCCGGCGTACATCACCGCGATGCGATCGCATATGCCGGCGGCGACGCCCATATCGTGGGTAATCATGATGATCCCCATGCCGGTTTCACGCTGCAGATCGCGGAACAGCTGCATCATCTGGACTTGAATGGTCACGTCCAGGTTGCTGGTCGGTTCGTCCGCGATCAGCACCTTGGGCGAGCAGGCAATCGCCATAGCCGCCACCACGCGCTGCCGCATCCCGCCGCTGAATTGATGGGGGAAGTGATCGAGCCGTGTCTCGGGCGAGGGGATGCGCACCCGACGCAGCAGCTCCACCACCCGCTCCCTTGTTTCCCGCCGGCCGCGGGTTACCTTGTGATAGCGCAGCGGCGCGCCGACCTGATCGGCGATGGTGAACAAGGGGTTGAGCGAGGTCATCGGGTCCTGGGAGATCATCGAGATCTGCCGGCCCCGGATCTGCTCGGCCATCTCCCGTTCGGAGAAGGTCACCAGATCCTTGCCTTCCAGCAGCACCCGCCCGCCCACTATCTTGGCACCCACCTTGGGCAGTAGGCGCAAGATCGACAGACTGGTCATGCTCTTCCCGGAGCCGGATTCCCCGACAATGCCCAGTGTTTCACCAGCGTGCAGATGCAGGCTCACGCCGTCCACTGCCTTGACCGTACCGCGCCGCAACTCGATGTAGGTGCGCAGGTCTTCGACCTGCAACAGAGGTGTGGCCGGTTCGGTCGCGCTCTGACGCGCGAGATCGTTCATTACAACTGCCTCCGTTTCGGATCGAACCGGTCGCGCATCCAGTCACCCAACAGGTTGGCGGACAGGCAAGTCAGCATGATCGCGATACCGGGAATCGTGATAAGCCACCACGCATGAGCGATATAGCCGCGCGCGTCGGAGAGCATGCCGCCCCAGGACACTTGCGGACTTTGAATCCCCAGTCCGAGGAAGCTCAGCGAGGCTTCGAAAATGATTACCTGGCCGACCTGTAGCGATGCGAGGACCAGCAAGGTGTTGAAAATGTTGGGCAGCAGATGACGGACGAGGACCACCGCGTTCCCGCAGCCGGCCACCCTAGCCAAAGCGACATAATCGCGCTCGCGCAGCGATAGCACCTCACTGCGGATGATGCGCGCATACCAGGTCCAGTATGTCAGGGTGATAACGATCACCACGGTCGTCAGGCCCGGCGGCAGCACCGAGGCGAACACCAGAGCCATCGCGAGCGCCGGGATGGCCATGTACATGTCCACTAGGCGCATGATCAGCATATCGACCCAGCCGCCGAAGTAGCCCGACAGCAGCCCCATGAGCGCACCCACGACGCACGAGAAGGCGATGGAGAGCGCCACCACGATCAAGGTGATGCGAGCGCCCGCTAGGATGCGGCTGAGGATGTCGCGACCGAGGTTGTCGGTCCCCAGCAGGTGCTGGAAGCTGCCGCCCTCCTGCCAGACCGGCGGCTGGAACGCGCCGCCAAGGTTGAGCGCATTGGGATCGTGCGGCGTAATCAGCTGACCGGCCAAACCGGCGATCACCACCAGCAACAGGAACCCCAGGGAAAACCACGGCAGACGGTTCCCCCCTTTGGGACGCAGCAGGCGCGTTAGCAGCCCGCGGGTCGGCAAGGCTCTGGCCGTGGTCTCAGCAGCACCATTGTTACGAGATAACTCAGCCATTTTGTCGAATCCTCGGGTCGATCACGCCGTAGCTCAGATCCACCAGCAGGTGAGCCGCGACGAACATGACCGCCGCAAACAGCACGCCCGCCTGCACGACCGGGAAGTCACGGGCGAATACCGCGTCCACCACCGTGCGCCCCACACCGGGCCAGGCGAAAATCACTTCGACGATGAAGGCGCCACCGAGCATGGCGGCGAAGTAGACTCCCAGCATGGTCACCAAGGGGATCGCGGCGTTGCGGAGCGCGTATTTCCAGATCAGCACCCGTTCCGGCACGCCGACGGCCCGACCCATGCGGATGAAATCGCTGTCGAGTACATCCAGCATTGCCGAACGGACGATGCGCGTTTGTGCGGCCACGGGATACCAGCCCAGCGCGATGGCCGGCATGATCAGGTGATACAGTGTTCCGCTGCCGTAGGCGGGTAGCCAGCCCAGCCAGCTGGCGAACACCATGATCATTAGCAGGGCCACCCAGAAGTTCGGCATGGCTTGGCCCAGCATCGCGATTACCATTCCGACCTTGTCGATCCAGCTGCCGCGAAATACGGCCGAGCTGATGCCAAGCGGAATGGACAGCAGGACGCTGAACAGCAAAGCGGCAACGGCCAGTTGCAGGGTATGCGGCAAGCGGTCGAGAACGAGCTCCAGCGCCGGACGGTCCCATCGGTAAGACATACCGAAGTCACCCTGCAGCGCGTTGCCCGCGAACGTTAGGTACTGACGCCACAAAGGCCGGTCTAGCCCCATCTCGCGGCGAAATTCCTCGACCATCTGAGGCGTGGCATCCACCGGCAGCATCAAGACGGCCGGATCGCCGGATAAACGCGCGATCAGAAAGATCAGGATGCTTGCGCCGATGATGCTCAACAGCCCGTAGAACAGGCGTTGTAGGAGAAATCCGAGCATGAGTCACAAACTCCGGTTGGGCCTTAGCGGGCTGCGTTAGCAGCGGCGTTGGGCGGTGGCTTTCATCACCGCGCGACACCGCTGCCGCCCCGCCGGGGCGGTGTGGCGCCACATTCGCAAGAGCACCCGAATGCAGCGCCACCCAGCAACGACCGTGCTACTTGAGCTCGATCTCCTGCAGCGCGCGGTACGAACCCATCGGCCACGGGGTGAAGTTGATGCGGTCGGAACGCCAGGCGAGCGTCACCAGCGGACGATACGCTGGGATACCGCCCAACACGTTCTCGTGCTTATACCGCGCCAATTCCCGCAGAGCGGCATCACGCTCCTTCGGGTCCATCAAGCGGCTCGCCGCGATCACCATCTCGTCGGCCTTCGGGTCATTGTCCTGCGAATACGAGCCCAGACCCTGACCCTCGACGTAGCTATGCAGATGCCCCAGCCAGGGAACCGTGGGATCGCCCGGCAACCCATGGGCCCACATCCAGATGATGATGCCGTCCACCTGCTCGCCGCCTGCACGCCGCCCCATATTGATCCACGGCTGGTACTCCAGGCCACGCACCTGGCAGCGAATGCCTATGGCGCTCAGATAGGCAAATGCGGCTTCGGCCATTTCACGAATGTTCAGCTCACGCGGCGTGGTCAGGCTGTAGCACGGCGTGGTGAAACCGTTCGGATAGCCAGCCTCTCGCAACAGGGCGCGGGCCAGGGCCGGGTTGTACTCGTAAGGTTTCAGGTCCGGGTCATAGCCCACACCGCCTTCGGCCACCTGCGCGTAGCGCACACCCTGCCCGAACAGCACCGTCTTGATGATCGCGTCCATATCGATCGCATGGGCGATCGCCTTACGCACACGCACATCGTGGAACGGCTTGCTCTTATCGTAGGTCGGGAAGTTGAAGAACAGGTTATTGGTCCCAACGACTCTGGCGAGCTCAACGTTCTTGTCGCGCTCCAGCGCAGCGATGTGAACGGGAGGCACCGAGTCGATCAGATCGACTTCCCCACGCACCAAGGCGGCGACGCGGGTCTGGTCCTCTGGAATGAAGCGGAGGGTCAGCTGATCGATACCACGCGGGCGCGCCTCTTCGTTCCAGTAGTCTTCGAACGCTTCAAAGCGAATGTAACCGTTGACCTGGCGTTCGACGAATTTCCACGGCCCGGTGCCGATCGGGTGGCGCGCGAAACCTTCATCGCCCACCTCTTCGATGTACTTCTTCGGCATCGCCCACAAGGTCAGGTCGTTGGCAATGTAGGCTCCGTCCGGATTGTTGAAGTGCAGGCGGAAGCGGTGGTCATCGATGATCTCGAACTCACGAATTTGCCGCTGCAAGTGAGTCCAGCGCGACAACGCCGGATTCGCCATGCGCTCATAGGAGTACTTGAAGTCTTCGCTGGTGAGCGGGTCGCCATTGTGGAACTTGACGTCGTCGCGAATCGTGATGTCGAGAATGTAATGATCGCCTTCTTTGATTACCTCCCAACTCTTCGCCAGCCAGTTCTGGCGTTCGAGCTTAGGGTTCGGTGCAACGAGGCGCTCGAACATGGTGTGCAAGGTCATGAAGTCCGCGCCCGCCGAGGCACGAGCTGGATCCAGCGTGGTTGGCTCGGCACCGAACGCGACCGTCACGGTGCGCTCGGCCGCCTGAGCCAGTGCAGCGACTGGCACTAGCAAGGCACTGGCGGCAATCACTAAGGTCCGAAAGAATCTCATCGGGTCTCCTCCATACAATCCGCGGCCGAATTGGCCGGGGAACACTCGTCAACGCAGACTGCCTGTGCTCGACAACAGGCGCCCTGCCAGGGCATGCATGATCGCGCGCCGAACGAAAGCGCGGCGGCCGCACCGCCGCCGCGAATCTGGCTTCGGCCTGAGGAAGAACTGGACAATCGTTACGTAACGCCTCGTCGCCGTCCGACTGCCAGCCCTTCGAAGTTCAAAGCGCTGGGGAGCTCCAGCCCCGCACATTTCGATTTGCTGAAAATCAGCTAGAAGTCATACCGATCAAGAAAAATCAAACGACCGATATCGCCTTTTCCCCCGTCGACCCGCTCGCGGTGGTGCCAGTGCTGTTCCAGGCCGTAGGTGACATTGCTGGGAGTGGCCCACATGGAGTTGATTGCTGTTGCGGCAGGGTCTTGTTCGGTAATTGGGCCGCCGACATAACGTGCGGCAACGTGCCCGCCATACCGAAAGTAGAATCGCTTTCGGTGGCCGTTTCGGCGGTCAGATACTGCATGGCTGCACCAAAGGAAGCGGCACGTTGAAGGTCCACAGCCCCAGCGAATCATCCCCTCGTGCGCCGATGCCGTATGAGACTTTGTGCTCTAAGTACCGAGACAACTGGATATTCGTCTGATCGTCCCCAATATGCACTGCCGCGCAGGCACTGCCGGCTGCGGCCAGTGCGGGGGCGCGTAAGCTGACTTGCCCGAGCCTTGGGGTGTTCGTTCGTCTCACAACTCTCCTCCAACACCACTGCTTACTACGGTCGCCGGCCAATACCGCGGACTCGCCGCCTCGTCGCGCCCGCAGACGCGTGAAGCAGGGCAGGCGTCGGACCCTGAGCGCGAAGAATAGCCGCGCTATGCCCGGCCCCCTCTGGGCGGCGGCACATCCGGAACCACCGTATCGGCCCGCTTTTCGGCGTGGTCGACAGGAGGGGGCATGTGTCCCCCCTCATCGGCAGTCTAGAAACATAGATGTTTATTTGCAACCGTTGCCGTACATAAGCGAACATAGAGGTTCGGGCTAAAGGGTACGGCTAATCTGCAGAGGCTGGATAACGATGCATCCTCGGGCGGAAACGCGGCTCATCTGAACGCCAGTGCTGGGTTTGTGAGGGCGAAGGTTCGGCTTGCGCGCTATACTTCGCAGCGACAAAACAGCCTGAAGGAGGTGCCGGTCACGGGTAACACGAGGAGTTCACGCTAGCTCCCGCTGACCGGCACATCGCAAAGGGCGTCTCAGCCCTAGTAGCTGCCGCGTCCAATCCGTTATGGCTTTGGTTGCGTGCCAGGGACGAGGGGCATTGCCTTAACCCGGCTGTTTTCTTAGAAGGAGATTCAGTGCCGAGACAACGCCAAACGAAGCAAGGTCGGGACATTGGCGGAGCCGGAAGCTCTAAGGCTCACACCAAGTGTGTGGGTGTGATGGCGTCGTCCGCTCTGCCTTTGATTGCCGAGAGTCCGCTCAATGTGCCGCGCTCGCTCCCGCGGGGCCTGAGCAGTCTGCCTCAGGAAGTTGTCCTGGTCTCGCAACATGCTCGGTTGGTGGAAGGAGCGGCTCTCGCGATCGCCGAAAAGGGCTACGCCGCTACGACAGTGGCGGACATCATTAAACAGGCTGGCGTATCACGCGCAACGTTTTATCAGTTCTTCAAAGACAAGGAAGACTGCTTCCTCGACTGCTTTAACAAACTGGCTGCTTCACACCTGCGCGTGATTGCAGAAGCGCTGGACGAGACCGACTCCCTGCCAAAACAGCTCTGTGCCGCGGTAAGAGCGTATCTGGAGCAGATGGAGCGCGATAAATGGCTCGCGCGCGCCTTTATAGCCGAGGCCGTTGCGGCTACACCAGCTATCCGAGAGGCGTTGGAAGCGACCCAGGCAAAAATGGGCACTGCCTTCCGTAACTGGTATCGCCGCGTGGCACAAGAATACCCAGAGATACCCGAACTGCCCGAGTCGGTATTCGATTTAATGCTCGCCGGCACCACTGGGTTCGTGCTGTCGCGCGTCCGTGATAACGCACCAGCAGAGGCTTTGGACGAGGACGTTAGCGCTATGACCTACTTCTGCTTTAGCTCGATGGGCTTGACCGGCTGGGCGAAAGACGCGCTACGGACCCCGCCGGAGTTCGGTCATCCGCTTGCTTAGAATCGGTCAGCCGTCGCTGGCCGCCGACCGTGTTCCTCTGCGAACACACCTTTGTGCTTCACCATCCATACCTTGTGGCTTGAGTATCTCCAACACAAAACCGTAGGCAGGTAATGTAATGGCGAATGTCGACAATTGACAGGGTGACGTTTGGCTTCGAAACTTATCCTCGTGCGAGGCTCTTGATCGCAGCCTTGACACTGATTGCGTCACGGGTGGGACGGCTTCCGCTGCGTGCTGAACCGACCACGGCGCCCGACAATTGAGCCAACGAACGCAGCGAGCACGGAATTAAAACATGAGACCCGAACGCGTAGCCGCAACCAGAACCGTACCGGAGCAGATCGCCGACAGTGTTGGTGCCGAAATCATCAACGGGACTATCCGTGGCGGAGAACGCCTGCTTGAGCAAGATCTGGCGCTTCGCTTTGGCGTGAGTCGCGGCCCGGTACGCGAGGCAATTCGAGAGTTGGAGCGGCGTGGCCTGGTCGAGTTTTTCCCCCGCCGCGGCGCGTACGTCGTCTCACTCACGTTAGATACTATCGCCGAGGTCTTTAACATACGTGCTGCACTGATGGGGCTGGCTGCCCGCAGCATGGCAGCCTTCCGAAGCGAAAAGAGTATCGCCGAATTGGAAGAGGCCGTGGATGAGGTCGAGCGTCTAGCAGCTCTCCCAGCTACCAGTCCAACTGTTTTCATCGCGGCATCCAATCGCGTTGCCCGTACCATCATCAAGAACTGCGGAAATCTCCAGCTGGAGAAAATACTCAGAGAGCAAGTCCGGCATTCATTGTGGGGCATGATCTGGACTCGTGAACCCAGCGAATTCGGCGAGAAGAAGTGGCAACTCGAGTTGTGTGCTTCCTGGCGAGAAGTGCTCCATCACATCCGTGAAGGCAACGGAGGCGCAGCCGAGTCGGCCCAGCGGCGCATTCATTATCGCCACCGCGATCACGCGCTATCCGTACTTGGGCGACTGCCGCAGTACGGTGCCACCATCGATACCCGACGCTTGCTCTATGAAGACTAGCAGCGTGGCGTAGGGCTAAATGGGCTGTCAGGTAGTCTCTGTGACTGCAACGTTTGATGCTTTGTTAACAATTGACAGTCTGACAAGGCTACTTCTACACTGACCTGTCCTTAATGAATGTGCCTAAGCGACCAATCTGCCTAGCTGGTCATCAGGTGCACGCCAGGAGGAACTCGATGTCGCCCTCACCGACCGACCGTCGCCAACCAGTAGAACGTCAGCCGGTCGATGCCTTGATTGCGCGCATTGCTGAGCAATTGCGGGGGAGCGAAGCGCCGGCGCACTCACCGGTCGCAACATGGCAGGCGCTGGCTCAGAGCGGGCTGCTCGCTGCCGCAGTTCCCGTCGAGCATGGCGGATTGGGAGGTTCGCCACAGCAAATCATGCCCATAATGCGGGAGCTCGGACGTCACCTAATCTGCGAGCCGCTTATCCCGACCGCGGTGATGGCAGTGAAGCTGTTGCAAGAAGCTGGGACTCCAGCTCAGCAGGCAACACTGTTGCCCGGCATTGCTTCAGGCATGTTGAAGTTCGCATTCGCCTTGTCCGAGTCACATCGGTATCGTCGCACCCCAGTGCACACGACTGCGTATCGGGCCGAAGATGGCGATGGTTACCGTATCAGCGGCTACAAGACGGGTGTGCGACACGCCTCGTGTGCTGACAAACTGATCGTTACCGCGTGCACACGAGATGCCGAAGGACGCAGCGGGATCACGGTGTTCATGGTGGACAGCGACGCGTCGGGACTGCACCGTACCGACTATCGTACGCCCGACGGACAACCGGCGAGCGACCTGTCCTTCGACGGCGTATGGGTTCCCTCGAGTGAGATCATTGGTGGTCTGCACCAGGGATTGCCCGCAGTCGAGCGCGCTTATTGCCATGGCACTGCCGCATACGCTGCCGAGACTCTCGGTACCATGGACGCGCTCATTGAGCTAATTGAGAAGCGCCTTTATCGGAGCATTTCCGCAGGCTGTCCAGCCATGCGGCTCAGTGCCGCCTTCGAGCGCCTTTCCAAAATGAAGCGGGCTCGCGACCGGTCACTAACACTTCTCAAGGCGCTAAAGGCGCATTTGACCGAATTACCAGCAACCCATCCAGCCACGATTCCAGAGTGCACAACCCTCAGCAGCGAGGCCCGTCTCGTTGCAAGTCACGCAATGTATCTGCAGGGCGTGCAAGGTTTGGCGGACGGGCTTCCGATCCGTGCGTATTTCAAACGACTGATGGCTAGCGACCTCGATTTGGCGCTTGGACAAGAGTTGCATGGGGCCCAGTACCGCAGGGGGTGGGGCGCCCGAGCAGTGTTGCGCGCCAATGGCGTCGAGTATGTCGCGTAAGTGGCCGCAGTCATAGTTAGAACCCCTGCAGGGAAAACGAAGTCGTCATGACTCGCTCTCGTACCTGGCTGATTACGGGCTGCTCAAGCGGATTCGGGCGCGCCCTCGCGGAAGCCGCCCTCGCCGACGGCGACCGCGTCTGGCTGACTGCGCGTTCCCTGGAGACGCTCGAAGAACTCGCCGAGCGGTATCCTCAGCAGGCACGCTTAGCCACGCTAGACGTCACCAAGCCGCAAGGCATAAACCGTGTCCTGCGCGAAGCAGAGCGTGTGGACGGCATCGATATCCTGGTTAACAACGCGGGCTATGGCTTAATTGGCGCCGTCGAGGAAGCCACGCAGGAAGAACTGCGAGCAATGTTCGTGTAGTTGCCCCCGCTAAACCGGACACCCCTCTTTAGTTCGATGCGGTCCGGCG
>CAYWPG010000013.1:0-91954 GCA_964460035.1 uncultured Alkalilimnicola sp. | reverse complement strand
CGCACCTGCATGGGGTGCAGGTGGTCGGAGGTTCAAATCCTCTCACCCCGACCAATACCGAAAGGCGGGTCAAGATCATCTTGGCCCGCCTTTTTTTTGGCGGCAACGGGAAGCCGAGCTTGCTTGGCGCCAACCGCTATGGTCGGTACGGGTCGGTACGGCTCAGCCGGCCAAGCGTAGAAACGGGACGATCGAGAAGTACAGAATGGCCGCAACCGCGGCCATCAACAGCAGAAAGCTTAGCGGATTGTTGCGAAAGCGCTTTGCGATCGTCTCTTCGGTGCCGAGACGGCGGCGTTCGGCGTGCTCGGCCCGCGCTCGCGCCGCACGCTGTTGCTGATACTCGTCCAGCAGGCGCCGCGCATACGGCCACTGTTCCTCGTCGCGGAGCCAGATTGCGCCCAGCGTCAAACCCCAGCGGTTGGGAGCCGTTTCGTAATAGTCTACGTTGTGCTCTCGAAGCAGCGCGCGGATTTCGTCGATCTCGTCGTCCGGCATGCCGCGCAGGTTGGTGAGCAGTTTGGCCATGAATGATCCGGTGCTGCCTTACCGAGCGATGAGTATAGCGCGATGCAAGAGCACTGCGGCACGCATCGGGATGGTCTGCGGTAGGTGCTGACCAGATAGTACGGAGCCGGCGCGGTGTGCGCGCTACACGGCTAGCGGGGTTGAGGTGCAAGGTAGCGGTCATCGACATTACCATGGGCACCATCACGGCTCGACGACGAACGAGCGGCGGCTGCTCTTCGTGATGGCGCTCACCGGTGCGTTCATGTTGGTAGAAGTGGGTGGAGCGCTGTACAGCGGCTCGCTCGCTCTGCTAGCTGACGCCGGTCATATGCTTACCGATACCCTCGCCATAGGGTTGGCCTGGATTGGGTTCGTGCTCGGGCGCAAAGCGGCGGACCCCAAGCGCACTTACGGCTACCGGCGCTTCGAAGTGCTGGCAGCGTGGCTGAACGGCCTGGTGCTGATCGCGCTCTGCGGCTGGATTGCTTTCGAGGCGGCGAGTCGCCTGTTGACGCCTCAGCCGGTGCTTGCAGGTCCCATGCTGCTGGTCGCGAGCCTGGGGCTTTGCGTGAACCTTTTCGTGCTCTGGGTGTTGCACCGCGGAGAGCGCGGCAATCTGAACATGCGCGCCGCCGCGCTGCATGTGCTGGGGGACGTGTTGGGCTCGTCGGCGGCGATTGCCGCCGCGCTGGGGATTCTTTGGACCGGCTGGGCGCCCCTGGACCCGCTGCTGTCGCTATTCGTTGCCGGGCTGATACTGCGCAGCGCGTGGCTGCTGGTGAAGCAGGCCACGCACATTCTGCTTGAGGGCGCGCCGGAAGGCCTGGATGCGGATGTCATGAGCAGGGCGATCGTGGAGACATTGCCGCAGGTGGAGGATGTGCATCACGTGCATGCCTGGTCACTGAACTCGGGTAGGCCGCTGGTTACGCTGCATGCGCGTATAAGCGAAGGGAGCGATGCCAGTGCGGTGCTGGCCGCCATCAAGGCATTGCTCGAAAGACGCTTCGAGGTGAGCCACAGCGTCGTGCAGATCGAAGTCGGCCATTGTCCAGACCATGCAGAGCCGTGAACCAAAGAGTTTTAGCGCGTTCTAAATAGTACCGATTCAGTCCGGATTCCCGTATAATAGCCGTCATGATACGGATCAATCGCGAAACCGACTACGGCGTGCTCATCCTGAGCCTGATGGCCGAGGACAGCAAGCGCCGCTACAACGCAACCTGGCTGGCCGAGCAGCGCGGGTTGCCGCAGCCTGTCGTCAGCAAGATTCTCAAGCATTTAGTGCGGGCGGGGCTGCTGGTATCGTACCGCGGTGCTAAGGGCGGCTACGGACTGGCGCGGCCGGCGCGCGAGATCACCATCGCCGACATAGTGTCGGCGATGGAGGGCCCGATTGCGCTGACCGATTGCGTGGAGGGCGCTGACTACAGCTGTCAGTACAGCAGTCAGTGCGTGGCCAGCACCAACTGGAATCGTATCAACAAGGTAGTGCAGAAGGCGCTCGAGGGGATCACTCTCGAGGATATGACCGAACCGCTGCCGTTGCCGACCGAGGGCAAACCGCGCGAGATTTTCGTGTCGCTCTCGACTTTGACGAATAGTTAAACCCGGAGCCGCTCATGTCTGCCAGCACCAAGACTCTGGAAGAGATTACCCAGCGCGGGTACGAGTTCGGTTTTGTTACCGATATCGAACAGGAAACGCTACCGCCCGGCCTTGACGAGGAGGTGATTCGTACCATCTCCGCGAAGAAGCAGGAGCCCGAGTGGCTTCTCGAGTGGCGGCTGGAGGCCTACCGTAAATGGCTCGAGATGAGCGAGCCGGAGTGGGCTAACGTGCACTACCCGAAGATCGACTTTCAGGCGATTTCGTACTTCGCTGCTCCCAAGAGCGATAAGGATCGCCCCAAGAGCTTGGACGAGGTGGATCCCAAGCTTTTGGAGACCTATGAGAAGCTCGGTATCCCACTGCACGAGCGGGCGGCCCTGGCCGGCGTGGCAGTGGATGCGGTCTTCGACTCGGTTTCGGTAGCCACTAGCTACAAGGAAAAGCTGGCAGAGAAGGGCATCATATTCTGCTCGTTCTCCGAGGCGGTGCGGGAGCACCCCGAGTTGGTGCGCAAGTATCTGGGGACGGTGGTTCCGCAGAAAGACAATTTTTATGCGGCTCTGAACTCGGCGGTGTTCTCGGACGGCTCGTTCGTGTACATCCCGCCGGGAGTACGCTGCCCGATGGAGCTGTCGACGTACTTCCGGATCAATGCATCCAACACCGGCCAGTTCGAGCGGACCCTGATCATCGCCGATGCCGGCTCTTACGTGAGTTACCTCGAAGGCTGCACGGCGCCCATGCGCGACGAGAACCAGTTGCACGCGGCCGTGGTCGAGCTGATAGCGCTGGACGATGCCGAGATCAAGTACTCGACCGTACAGAACTGGTACCCCGGCGATGAGGAGGGGCGCGGTGGCATCTACAACTTCGTCACCAAGCGGGGCATGTGTGCCGGTCGCAACTCCAAGATTTCGTGGACACAGGTCGAGACCGGCTCTGCGATCACTTGGAAGTACCCCAGCTGCATCCTCAAGGGCGACAACTCGGTGGGCGAGTTCTACTCGGTGGCCGTAAGCCGAGGCAAGCAACAGGCGGATACCGGCACCAAGATGATCCATATTGGGAAGAATACGCGCTCGACCATTGTTTCTAAAGGGATTTCGGCGGGTCACGGCAAGCAGAGCTATCGTGGTCTGGTAAAGATCCTGCCCACGGCTGAGGGGGCGCGTAACTATTCGCAGTGCGACTCGATGCTGATGAGCGATACCTGCGAGGCGCATACGTTTCCCTACATCGATGTGCAGAATCCCACTGCGCAGATCGAGCATGAGGCAACGACGTCGAAGATCGGCGAGGAACAGATCTTTTACTGCAAGCAGCGCGGAATCAGCGAGGAAGATGCAGTGAGCCTGATCGTTAACGGCTTCTGCAAGGAAGTCTTCCGCACGCTGCCCATGGAGTTCGCGGTAGAAGCTCAGAAACTGCTCGAGGTCAGCCTGGAAGATTCCGTCGGCTAAGGCTGCGTATCGGGAACGTGCTGCAATTTATTGATTTTTATAGAAGTGAAAGGGCGCCATGCTGACGATCAGGAACCTACACGCCACGGTGAACGGCACCGAGATTCTCAGAGGGATTGACCTCGAAATCCGGGCTGGCGAAGTGCATGCCATCATGGGGCCGAACGGCTCCGGAAAGAGCACGCTGGCCAAGGTGCTTGCAGGGCACGAAGGCTACGAGGTGACGGCCGGGGAAGTCCTCTTCGAGGGCAAGAATCTACTGGAGCTAGAGCCGGAAGACCGTGCGCGCGAGGGTGTCTTCCTCGGCTTCCAGTATCCGGTGGAGATTCCGGGCGTGAGCAATACCTACTTTCTCAAGGCGGCCCTGAATGCGATTCGGAAGTATCGCGGACAAGGGGAGCTGGACGCGCTCGAGTTCCTGAAACTCATTCGCGAGCGTGCCAAGCTCGTGCAGCTGGACGAGGCGTTGCTGAACCGGCCGGTGAACGAAGGTTTCTCCGGCGGCGAAAAGAAGCGCAACGAGATCTTCCAGATGGCGGTGCTGGAGCCGCGCTTTGCGGTGTTGGACGAGACCGACTCGGGACTGGACATCGATGCGCTCAGAATCGTCTCGGATGGGGTGAACGCGCTGCGCAGTCCCGAGCGGGGCTTTTTGCTGATTACGCACTACCAGCGCCTGCTTAACTACATCGTGCCCGATTATGTCCATGTGTTGGTAAATGGGCGGATCGTAAAGTCGGGTGGCAAGGAGTTGGCGCAGGAGCTCGAAGAGTCCGGCTACGCGTTGTTCGACGAGCACGCCGCGTAAGCGAAGGAGCGAGAACCCGATGCAGCAAGCAGTAGCCGAACAGCAGCCCAGCAGCGCGTACCGACAGGAGTTCAACCGGCGCAATGCGCCTATCAACGAACCGGCCTGGCTGGCGGAGCGCCGCGCCCGTTCGTTCGCCCAATTCGAAGCGGTGGGCTTTCCGAGCCGGCGCGACGAAGCATGGCGCCATACCAACGTGCGTGCGGTCGCACAGGAACATTTCGCGCTGGCTCCGTTACTGGAGTTGCCGCCGCCCCGGACGGGGCTCGGCTTGCCCGATGCCTACCGTCTGCAGTTTCTGGACGGTCATTTGGTGCCAACCAATTCCGCTGTCGGTGGGTTGCCGGAAGGGGCTCGGATCGAGCCTCTTAGCATGGCACTGTACCGCCACGATGGGCTGCTCGAAGAGCACTGGGGCGCACATTTGCAAACGGAGAACGCATTTGCGGCGCTGAACGGGGCCTTTGCGCATGACGGCGCAGTGATCCACCTGCGGCGGGGCGTGGTTCTGCAGCGCCCGCTGCTGCTCGAGTTCGTGCGCTCCGCGCAAAGCGGGCTGGCAGCGTATCCGCGCGTGCTGATCGTGCTCGAGGAAGGCGCCGAGGCCGAGGTGGTGGAGTACTTCCGGGGGCCGGCGGACACGGCGTACCTGACCTCCGCGGTTACCGAGATCGCGCTCGCGGCCAATGCCGGCTTGTCCTGGTACAAGCTTCAGGAAGAGGGCGCACAAGGGTTTCACTTCGCGTCCGTGACGGCGAACGTGGCCCGCGACGCCCGTTTCAAAGGACACTCGTTTGCACGCGGAGGGCGCATCTCGCGCACCGACATCGTGTGCAGGCTGAACGGCGAAGGTGCCGATGCGGAGCTCAATGGCCTGTACCTCACCAGCGAAGGGCAGCTGTCGGATCACCATACCTGGATGGAGCATAACGCCGGGCACTGCAGCAGCCGCCAGCGTTTCAAAGGTGTGCTCAGCGGCAAGTCCGTAGCGGTGTACGACGGCCTCGTGAAGGTTGCTCATGGGGCTGTGAAAACGGACGCTCAGCAGCAAAACCGCAACCTGCTGCTGAACAAGCGTGCGCTGGCGCACTCCAACCCGCGTTTGGAGATCTATACCGACGATGTGAAGTGCTCGCACGGTTCGACTGTGGGCGAGCTGGACCGCGATGCCTTGTTCTATCTGCGCTCGCGCGGCTTGGGTAAGGCCGAGGCCGAAACGATGCTGACGTTCGCTTTTGCCGAGGAACAGCTCGCGTCCATCGGCATAGACGCGCTGCGGGAGCATGAAAGCGAGGTGCTGGGGGCGCTTCTGGCCGGCTCCAGCGCCGGCGGGGAGGCTGCATGACGTCTACACAGCCTTTGATGCAGGACGCTAGGATCGATGTCGCTCGGTTGCGGGAGGACTTTCCTATCCTCAAGCAACAGGTGCATGGCAAGCCGCTGGTCTATTTGGATAACGCTGCCAGTGCGCAGAAACCCAGCGCGGTCATCGATGCGGTAGCGACCTGTTACAGGGAGGGCTATGCCAATATCCACCGCGGCGTTCATCAGCTTTCGGAGCGCCTCACCGCGCAGTACGAGGCGGTGCGCAATGAAATGCGGGAGTTTCTGAACGCGGCCAGCGAGAAGGAGATTGTCTTTACCCGTGGTACCACAGAAGGGATCAATCTGGTCGCGTCCAGTTTCGTGCGGCCCCGTCTGCGGGCTGGCGATGAGATTTTGATCACCGGCATGGAGCACCATTCCAATATCGTGCCCTGGCAGTTGCTCTGCGACGAGACAGGGGCGGTGTTGAAAGTGGTTCCGCTGCAGGAAGACGGCTCGATCTCGTTAGCCGACTATGAGGCGCTGCTCAGCGAACGTACGCGCTTCGTCAGTGTGGTGCATGTGTCTAACGCGCTCGGAACAGTGAATCCGGTGGCGGAGATGGCGGCCATGGCGCGGGAACGCGGCGTGCCCATCCTGCTCGACGGTGCGCAGGCGGTAGCGCATATGCCGGTAGACGTGCAGCGGCTTGGCTGCGACTTCTACGTGCTCTCGGGCCATAAGCTGTACGGTCCCAGCGGCATAGGCGTGCTTTACGGTCGCTATGAGCTGCTACAGACCATGCGCCCGTATCAGGGCGGAGGCGACATGATACGCTCGGTCAGCTTCGAGAAAACCGAGTACGCCGATCCGCCGCAGCGCTTCGAGGCGGGCACGCCTAATATCAGCGGCGTGATCGGTCTTGGAGCGGCGGTACGGTACCTGCGGCGGATCGGGCTGGAGGCGGTGGCGGCCCATGAGCAGGATCTGCTGGCTTATGCAACGCAGCGCCTGCAGGAGATTCCGGGGCTGCGGATCATCGGTACCGCGGCCCAGAAAGCAGGGGTGGTGTCCTTCGTCCTAGAGGGAATTCATCCGCACGATATCGGCACTATTCTGGATCGCTCAGGGATCGCCATCCGCGCTGGACATCACTGCGCGCAGCCAGTGATGCAGCGTTTCGGAATTCCGGCGACCGCTCGCGCCTCCTTTGCACTGTACAACACGCATGAGGAAGTGGACGCACTGGTTGCCGGGCTGAGGAAAGTGCAGGAGTTGTTCGCTTAATGAGGGACCTCTATCAGGAGGTGATTCTCGACCACAACCGTCGGCCGCGAAACTTTCGCAAGCTGGTGCCCCATAGCCATACGGCATGCGGCCATAATCCGTTGTGTGGGGATCAGGTCGAGGTTTACTTGCAGATCGAAGGCGGTGTGATTCGAGATATCGCGTTTCAGGGCGAGGGCTGTGCGATTTCCACCGCGTCGGCGTCCATCATGACCGAGACGGTGCTTGGACGCACGACGGCGGAGGCGCGCAGCTTGTTTGCCGCGTTCCACGATTTGCTCACAGCGGATGAGCCGGGGGCCGAACCGGGGCTGGAGAAGCTGGTTGCGCTTGCAGGAGTGCGGGACTACCCCAGCCGGGTGAAGTGCGCGACTCTACCTTGGCACACGCTGAAGGCGGCCCTGGAGGAGCAAGCGGCAGCAACGACCGAGTCGATAGGGGTGTGAAGGTGGAAACTAAGCAAGATAACGACCCGTTGGCGGCTTGGCGGGCCATTTTGCACGATCAGGTCATTGCCGCTCTCAAGACCGTGTATGACCCCGAGATTCCGGTCGACATCTATGAACTCGGCCTGATCTACGGATGCGAAGTGGACAACGAAGGACACGTCGACATCCAAATGACGCTCACCGCGCCGAATTGTCCTGTAGCTGGCGATATGCCGGCCATGGTCAAGAGCGCCGTGGAGCAGGTTCCGGAGGTGACGTCCGTGGCGGTGGAGCTGGTGTGGGAGCCGCCATGGACTCAGGACCGTATGTCCGAGGCAGCCAAGTTCCAGCTTGGCTTCCTGTGAGCGATCCCGCCGCGTCCAGGACAGGCCTCCAAGCGGCGCCGTCCTGGCTGCGTGCCGCTTGCCGGTGCGCGTTTCGGCGGCGTAGGGCGCACGGAGGCGCAGGCTAGTCGAATCCGGCGCTTGGCGCTACGTTGGCGGCTAAATGCAGCCATGAGGCGGGTGCCTGCCAGCTTGCGGATGACGGCTGGGCCTTTATGACGTATTTTTAACGAAAAAGAGAACAAGAGTTCCGGTCGACACCCAAATGGGTCGCGTGAGGAACCAGCTGGCGTGGGGGCGCGAGCGGCGTGGAGCTTGGCAAGAATTCGGGGGGGCAACGGGTTACGGTTCGCCAGCTGCAAGAGCTCCAGCAAGTGTGGCAGATTTGCCGACAGCAAGGTGCGCCTGCTGCCTGGAGAGTCGCGGCCCAGCGAGCGCACGCACTGGCGCGAGCCTGCGCCTCGGCCACCGGTGAGCTTGCCGAAGCGATTGGTGTCATTTCCATGCTGTTGGCTCCGGCAGCGCAGGGGCGGGCGCTGTCGGCGCACGCGTGCGCTCTGGTCAATGAGTACCTCGATACAGCCTTAGCGTTGCTCAGCGAGCCTGCGGTCGCAGTAGCCCCGGCTGCGAGCGAGGGCGATGCGGCGCGCGTCCGTCCGCTGATATACGTTCTTGAAGCGAATGCCTCCCTCGCGCAGGACTTGGTTCAACAGGTCGAGCACTTTGGCTACGACGTCGCCATAGCTACCTGTTTCGCCGAACTGGTGGAGCTGGTGGAGCGGCACGCTCCCCAGGTCGTCGTCATGGATGTGCATTTGCGCGAAACCGGGCTGGATACCGCGGCGGCAGCGCGTCGGCTGCGGGAAGCGGCTGGACAGCGACTGCCCATAGTGCTGTCGAGCGAACACGGCGATGTGACTTCGCGACTGCTTGCCGTTCGCGCCGGTGTCGATGCCTATCTGGTCAAGCCCTTCGATGTCCACGAACTGATCGATCAGCTCGATCGTCTTGCCTGGCAGCGCGGCCAGGAACCGCTGCAGATCATTATCGTCGAGGACAGTCCCACGCAGTCGACGTACTACGGTGCCTTGCTGCGCAGGGCTGGTATGGTAACGACCATTGTCAGCGATCCGCTGCGATTGCTGGACGTGCTTCATGAGAAGGCCGCCGATCTTATTCTCATGGACATGTACATGCCGAACTGCAGCGGTCAGGAGCTCGCAAAAGTGGTACGGCAGTTTCCGCGCTACGCGAGTATCCCGATCGTGTACTTGTCCGGAGAAACGGAGCTTGGACGCCAGCTCGATGCGCTAAGCCGAGGCGGCGACGATTTTCTCACCAAGCCCATAGATCCGGCGCACCTTATTCGATCGGTGACTATACGTGCCGAGCGGGCGCGCATACTGCGCACGTTTATGCTCACCGATAGTCTCACTGGGCTGCTGAACCATACGCGTATCAAGGAGCAGCTGCACAGCGAGGTGGCTCGTGCGCGCCGCAATGGCGGCCGTCTGGCGTTTGCCATGTTGGATATAGATCACTTCAAGTCGATTAACGACACCCATGGCCATCAGGTGGGCGACCGGGTTATCAAGACACTGGCGCGCGTGTTGCAGCAGCGTCTGCGCAGTACCGACTACATTGGTCGTTATGGTGGCGAGGAGTTCGCCGTGATCATGCTGGATGCGGACGAGGCAAAGGCAGTCGCCATTCTTGACGAGGTCCGCCAGACCTTCGGAGAGATCAGGCAGTTTGCCCCTGGGGGCGGTTTTCGCGTGACGTTCAGCGGCGGGGTGGCCACCGTGCCGCACTGCCATGACGCCGTGACGCTGGCATTAGCAGCCGATCAAGCGCTTTATTCGGCAAAAAAAGCTGGGAGGAACCGCATAGTCGCCCATACATCAGTAATAAGTAATTAGCCATCATGGGTGCCGGGGCTCGCGGTTGAGTGTATCGGTCACAGGAGAAACATAAATGTTCTTGTATTGGTGGGGACAGTCCCTTGCGGTAGCCGGGCACCTGATGAGCGTTTACGGGCACTGGCTGCAGCTGGCGAGCGGGTACTGTGCCAACGAGGCTGCGCGGGTCGAGCCCTGGTTGGACGTGGTCGTGGCCGATGCGCCGCGGGCCCACGTTCCGCCGCGGCTTGGCAATTGTGCCGCCAGCTACTACAGCTGTTGCCAGATCAATCTTGCACGCATGCCCTCCGCGAACGATCCTCAGTACCGCCGCTCCACCGGTTAGTCCTCGCTCAGGAGTGCGCTGGCTCTAGCGCGGCAAGCGCCTCCCAGCCAGGGTCGGGTTCGAAACGCGGGCCGTACAAGCTTGCTAGTTCACGTAAGCGGTGCGCCGATGCTTCGACTCCCCGCCGTGTCAAGTAACGGACAGGACCGCCCCGGAAGGCAGGGAAACCCGCTCCTAGCACCATTCCCGCGTCTATCAGCTCCGCGTCCGCTACCACTTTCTCCCGCAGACAGCGGATCGCTTCGTTGAGCAGGCGGTAAATAAGGCGATCGCTTATATCGTCCAAGGACAAGTGGCCCAGATCCGGCATTACCCGTACCGGTTCTCCCGCCTTGTAGTCGTAGAACCCGGCGCCTGTCTTGCGCCCCAACCGGCCGTTCTCCACCAGCAGAGCGAGCGCGCCGGAGGGCTCGTGGCCATGCGCCTGGGCGAGATTTCGCGCGGCCTGGTACTCGCGGTCCAGCCCAATGCGGTCCGCCATTTCCAAAGGGCCCTGGCGCATTCCAAAGCGCAGCGCGGCCTGATCGATAGTCGTTGCGTCAATGCCTTCGTCGAACAGGATGGTGGCTTCGTTGAGAAAGGCGTCCAGGCAGCGGTTGAGCAGGTAGCCGGCGCTGGCTGCCACAGGCAGTGCTGCCAGCTCCAGAGCGTTCACGAATCCTAATGCGAGTCGGCGTGCGCTATCCGTGGTAGCAGGCAGCGTTGCCAGCTCGACCAGCGGCGCTAGCGCCGCCGCGTTGGAAAAATGCAGTCCTACAAGGCGCCGAGGCGCCGACAATGCGCCTGCGAGCTCATTCAGCGGCAGGCTGGTCGTGGTGCTTGCAATCACTGCGTGCGATGCGAGACGGCTGTCGAGCTGCCGCAGCACGTCCAGTTTGATCTCCAAGTCTTCGTCTACCGCCTCGATTAGCAGATCGGCGCGCGATGCTCCGCGGCCGCCAAGATCGGGATGCAAGCGATCGATCGCGGCCGCTACCTGTTCGCGATCGCTCAGCTCTTTCTCAAGCCATAGATTGGCGTAGCGGATAGCGGCGGCGAGCTGACGCGGTGTCCGGTCCTCCAGTGTTACCCTCATGCCGTGCATGGCTGCGCGGACGGCCAGCGCGCGCCCCATCGCTCCTGCGCCAACGATGTGCACGTGCCTTGGGGGGGTATGTCCCTGAGTTTGCCTGCGTAGCCGTCGGCTCAGTGCGGCCACATGCAGCCGGTTGCGTGCCGGCTCGCCGCGGACCAGTTTTATCAGCGACTCCGCCTCTGCGCGTTCTGCATCGGTGATGCTTTGGCGTTCCCATAGCTCTACTAGCGCGAATGGCGCTGGGTCATGGGCAGGATCGAGACCATGAAGGTATTGCCGATGCAGGCGCCGCGCCAGGAAGGGGCGCAACCACGGGACGTTGGAGAGGCGGGCAGACAAGGGTGGCACAGCAAGAGGGCGGTTCTGCAGCGCCATTGCGGTGGCGGCTGCCCGCAGGCGGTGCTGCGGCAGAATCCGGTCGACCAGGCCAATTTCGCTAGCGCGCCAAGCTCTTAGAATGCGTTCTTCGAGGAAGAGCTCAAGAGCATGCAGCGAGCCGACCAGATGGGGCAGGCGCACGGTCGTGCCCCCCAGCGGATGCACGCCTAGCTGCAACTCCGTGAAGGCTAGACGGGTGGCGACGCGATCGCTGCACAGCCGGTAGCGGCAGGCCAATGCGAGCTCTAGCACCACCCCTTCGCACACGCCGTCGATGATGGCCACGGTCGGGATAGGAAGTCCGGCAAGGGTGGAGAATATGCCCTGGAGTTCGCGCAGCGCGGGCAAAGGCGCGTCGCTCTCGGCCAACTCGCGCAGCAAGGCGAGGTCAGTGCCCTCGCTGGCCGACTCCTCCGTAAGCCGGAGCACCAGCGCGCGCGCGTCGCGTTCGCGCGCCTGAGCCAGTAGTGCGCCAAGCTCGGCCAAGGCTTCGCCGTCCAGGCCGATATTCGGTGGATACGGCTCCAGCCAGACGATGGCATGCCGGTCCCAGCTCATCGTCCAGCGCTGCGGATGGGCACGGTTGTGCTCTGTCATACGCTCTCCAGCAGCACGGCTCCGCCCTGGCCGCAAGCGGTGCCCGCAGCGGCGATGCCGTAACGGGCGCTGCCTGCCAATAAATGAAGCAGGTGCAGGACTTGGCGCAGGTTCGCGGCGCCTAAAGGCAAACCATAGGCGAGCGCTCCGCCGTCCACGTTGACCCGTGCTACATCGATCTCGCCCAGAGCGTTGCGCTTGCTCAGCTGATGGCGGCAGTAGTCGCTGTCCCTGGCCGCCTCCATGCAGGCCAGCGGCACGGCTGCCGTCAGTTCTTCGACTTCCCATAGATCGATATCGGCGGCGGCTCGCCGCAGACGTGTGAGCAACCTGCTGGCTGCCGCAAGCGGAGCGATCGCGCTGTGCCCGGCACCCACCGCTGCCCAGTGCACCGCCACTATCCGGCCCAGTGTCTGCAGCGAGTAACGCGCTACGGCAGCCTGACTGGCCAACAACAGGCAAACGGCGCCATCGGCGCCTGCCGCACAGCCAACGGAGCGGTCCGCTGCGTTGCAGTTATCCAAATCGAGGCGAATGCCCTCGTCCGCGCGATAAAGGCTGCCGTCCGGTGCGTACAGCGGTTCGACCTCGCGTGCGAGCGTGGTCGTGTGCGCTGCGGCTGCGCGCCGATGGCTTTGGGCCTCGAAGGCATGGAGGCGGTCACGGCCGATGCCGAAGCGATCCGCGGCTTCGTCGGCCTGCGCGAGCAATGTCTCGCTCAAATGCAATGGGAGTTCCGATACCGCAAACGGCCGCAGATAGGCCAGCCGAAAGTCCAAGGCTAAACGTATGCGTTGCGGCAGGTCGCGCGCGTCGCGCCACGCGCGCAGGTAGGCTGCGAACCGCTCGTTTAGAATCATGGGCGCGCGACTAACCGCCTCTGCGCCAATGACCAGAACCAAGTCCGCCTGGCCGGCAGCGATTAGCCGTGCGCCGCTATCCAGCGCCTGAATGCCCGATGCGATCCCCCTTGCGACCAGATGCCCATGCACGGACGGACCGCATCCCAATCTGAGCGCGACAGTACGGGCCAGCTCGCCCCGCGTCCCGGCGAGCACATTGGCGACGACTACCTCGTCCAGGGTCTCCGGTTCGAAGGGCTGACGGACCAATAAGCTGCGGCCGGCGGCGACAGCAAGGTCGGCGGCGGAGAAGGGACCGCCGCGGGTCCGCGCTGTCAGAAACGGCGTTCGTACCCCGTCGACTACAAAGACGGGGGAGTTGCCGGCGCGGCGGCCGGTTCCTGCTTTCATGCGTTCTCCTGATCGGCTCTGCCCGAGGCCGGCAGCTCTGCTGCTCGCGCCAGCGCCGGGCCGCCAGTAACGGGGAAATCGTCGACGCCGAGCACGGTGCGGCGGGCGTTGAGCGCGCGCTCCAGCCGCTCCGCTTCGTCTACATCCAGTAAACCTGCTGCAAGGGCTGCGGCGACTAAGTCGGCCCCGGGCCGTACGCGCAACCGGCCGCCTTTGACCGCCTCCGCGAGTTTGCGTTCGCTAGCAGCGGCCTCGATGACCGCGGCGAAGGCATGCTCCAAGGTGACCGCCGGGTCCGTAGCAGAATCGTCGCAGCACAGATCCGCCAGCAGGCGCTCGCGACCGGGACCAGGGGTGGTGAGCAGCCGGGCCGGTAACGCTACTCTGCGGTCCGTAGGCGGCGCGTAGGGGCGCCCGAAGGGAAAGGCCCACCGCCGCAGCAGACGCCGTAACAGGGGGCCGCGAAGATTGTCCAGCACTTGCAGCAACCCTTCTTGCACGGCGTAGAGCTGGTCTTGCAAGGCCCATTTGAGCAGGGCCCGGTCGCTGCGGGGCCGGTTCTGCGTTTCGTAGAGCTTGAGCATTGCCGCTGCTGCATACAATTGAGCGGCGATTGCATCCAGCCGCTCGGACAGCCTTTGACGGCGCCGCGGCTTGAATCCCACCGTAACGGCAGCGGCATCGCCTACTAACGCGAAAGTGGCAGCCACACGGCTCAGCTGCTGATAGTAGCGTTTCAGGGCCGGATCGCCCGCCGTCCGTGTCAGCCGCGCGCCCGTCAACCCAAGAAATAGCGTGCGCATGAGGTTGCTGGCGAAGAATCCGATATGGCCGAATAGCGCCTTGTCGAAGGCAATCGCATCGGCCTGCTCGTCGGCCTGGGGCTGTAATTCGCGGAACAGAAACGGATGGTAGCTGAGCGCGCTGTGGCCATAGGTGAGGATGGACGGAGTGAACAGGCCGGCGGCATCGATCGCGACCGCTGCGGGAATGCTCAGATAGCCCGGCGACAAGGGATTGTTGCGGCCTTGGAACAGTGCGCCGCCGGGCCAGAGCGTGGCGGCGTCGGCCAGCGCCCGGTGGGCAAGCGGCTGAAACTGATAGCGTTCCAAAGCGGCCGCGAGCGCCAGCCCTTCGCCCCGGTCCAAGGCGGCGGCATTGAGTTGGCGCGTCGCTTCGAGGGTATAGGCGCTGGCGGCGATACGGGCCAGCAGCCGTTCCGGCGGCTGACTGCGTGCAATACGTGCCGTGCCGGCCAAGCGCACCGCGATACCGGCGACACGAGCGGCGTGCTTGGCGATCGCCACGTTGGCCGCCGGCAACGCGACGGCCTGTCCGGCCGGCAAGGTGTCCATGAGCATATGCCAGCCTTGGCCAATCATTTCGCGGCCGCCGACCACGTGATCCAGCGGTACGAATACGTCGTTGCCGCGGGACGGCCCGGTCATGAACGCATTCGCACAAGCCAGATGCCGTCGGCCCGTTTCCACGCCCGGCAACATAGACGGGATGAGTACCAGCGTCATGCCACAGTCTGCCTGGTCGCCCAGCAGGCGGTCAGGGTCGGCTACGGGAACGGCCAGCACGATCAGCGTCGCGACCGGTGCCAGCGGCACCAGGGGAACATCCCAGTGCAATCTCAGACCCAGCACCTCGTGCTCGGCGCTGTCGTCGCGGCACACCAGGGCGTGGTTACGAGTTTGCCCGTCCGGTCCGATTGGCGAACTGAGTGCGAAGCAGGCAATCTCGTCGCCGGCTGCGAGCTGCTGCAAGTATCGGGCTCGCTGCTCTGCGGTACCGTAGCGCAGCAACAGCGGCGCGGGACCCAGCGCGTTCGCTGCCGCCAGAGTGGCACCCGTGCTAGGGCTGCGCGCGGTAACGCGCATGATGACTCGGGCCTGGGCATCGGGTCTGAGTCCTGGCCCGCCATATTCCGGCGCGATGCCCATGGCCAGAAAACCGTGTCGCTTGAGAAACTGCCAGACCTGTGGCGGCAGGTCCTGACGCTGATGGACGATTTCCCACTCATCAAGCATGGCGCACAGCTTAGTGGTGGGGCCGTCGACGAATGCCCGCTCGGCGGCGCTCAGGCGGGGCGGAGACAGTGCCAACAGGCGCTTCCAGTCCGGCCTGCCGGTCAACAGACTCGCCTCCCAACCGGGCGCGGCGCTGGCCAATACGTCCAGCTCCGGTACGGATAGCCGCGCCCGAGCGCGACGGGTACGTGCCAGCAGCTTGTTGCTGATGAGCGCGCGGCGCAGCGGGCGGACGTTGAGGATGGCCGCGGCCGATAGGTACAGCGACCAGACGGCGATGGCCGCGATCAGGTGCGGTGTTGCCGACAGCTGCCAAGCGAGCGAATAGCAGCCAATAATGAGTGTGCTGAGCCATAGCGACGCCCGGTGATAGGCAAGAACCGCCACAAGAGCGCCAAAGCCGATAAACCACCCGAGCGATAGCATGTGAGTCTCCCTGAAACGCGCTGCGACTATGGGCGATGCGCACCTGCGCGAGCGTTTCCTACGGAAGAGCCACCCTGGCCGCAGTGGAACCTCTTGCCGCAGCGCGGACTCTTACCATAGACAACGCGCAGCCTCAGTTCCAGCAGTGAGGGGATAGTGCAGGTGCGGACCCGGGCGCTGTTATCGAACGAGGATCTGCTAGAATTCCGCCATCGTAATTGGATACCGCTTCCTATGCTGGACTTCGTCGCCACCCGTCGGCGCTTCTTCAATCTGTTGGCCGGTACCGGCTGTGCGCTGCTGCTGGGCATCGCCTATTACCTGCAGTACGTCGAAGGTATGGAGCCGTGCCCGCTCTGCATCTTCCAGCGAGTGGTCTTCATGGCGCTGGCCGTGGTGTTCCTGCTGGCCGCGCTTCACCATCCGCGCAGTGTGGGAAGCCGCGTTTATGGCGGGACGATGCTGCTCATTGCGGGCATAGGCGTCGCAATCGCCGGTCGTCATCTGTGGCTACAGAGCCTGCCGCCGGATCAAGTGCCGCTTTGCGGGCCGGGCTTGAGCTACATGCTGGACGTGTTCCCGCTGCATGAAGTCGTGCGTAACGTGCTGACCGGATCGGGCGAGTGCGCCGAGGTCGATCTGATACTTGGGGTTAGCATTCCGGTCTGGAGCCTCACCGGCTTCGCCATCCTAGGACTGTTCGGTTTGCTGCTGAACTGGCGCCGCGCAAGCTGAGCGGCGAATCCGTGTTGTACTCATGAGCAAGCGTTTATCACGCAGGGGGCGTTCTGCCGCCGCGCCGCGCCGCTGGCCTTTAGGCTTGTTTCTGCTGCTGTTGTTGCTATTGGCGGCCGGCGGCACAGGCTACGTGCTGTGGCTAGACCAGCAGGTGGTCAGTCAGTTCGAGGGCAAGCGCTGGGCGCTGCCGGCGCGCGTTTATGCGCGTCCGCTGGAGCTGTACGAAGGGATGCAACTGCGCCCCGAGAACCTGCTGGTCGAACTGGAGGCTCTCAATTACCGCCAGGAGGCGGGGGACCGTCCCGGCAGCTACCGGCGCTACGGCAACGCTTTTCGTATCACCACACGTGGATTCCGCTTCCCCGACGGCGTAGAGCCTAGCCGCACGGTGGAGCTGATCTTCGACGGTAACCGGGTGGCCGCGCTGCGCTATATCGGAGCGGGCGCGCCGCTGGTGCGCCTCGAGCCGGCGCTGATCGGCGGCATTTATCCCAGCCACGGCGAAGACCGCGTGCTGGTCCGTTTGGAGGAGGTGCCGACTGCGCTGCTGCAAGCCCTCCTCGTGATCGAGGACCGCAACTACTTCAAGCATTCGGGTATTTCCTGGGCGGGCATCGCCCGTGCGATGTACGCCAATCTGCGGGCTGGGCGTGTGGTTCAGGGCGGAAGCACCATTACGCAGCAGCTGGTGAAGAACTTCTACCTGAGCAGCGAGCGGACGCTACGACGCAAGATCAACGAAGTTGTCATGGCGCTGCTGCTGGAGTATCGCTACGACAAATGGGAGATCCTCGAAGCCTATCTGAACGAGGTGTATCTCGCCCAGGATGGCGGTCGCAGCATTCATGGCTTCGGTCTGGCCGCGGAGTACTACTTCGGCCGGTCGTTGCAGCAGCTGGAGGTGCATCAACTCGCTCTGCTGGCTGCACTGGTGCGCGGGCCTTCCTACTATCACCCGCGGCGGCACCCGGAACGTGCCCGTGCCAGGCGCGATCTGGTGCTGCGCCAAATGGCCGCGCACGGCGCGATCGATGAATCGACTTTGCAACGAGCGCTGGCGGCGGACCTGGATGTGGCGCCCAGCCCTCGTGGTAGCAGCAACCGCTATCCCGCCTTTATGGAGCTGGTGCAGCAGCATCTGCGGCGCGATTATCGGCCGGAGGATCTGAGTTCGGAAGGTTTGCAGATTTTCACCACGCTGGTTCCCCACGTGCAGGAGGCCGCCCAGCGTGCCGTAGCGCGTCGTCTGCAAGGCGTTGACCCGCGGCTGGAGGCCGCTACCGTGGTGGTGAACGTGGACGATGGGACGGTTGCTGCCCTGATCGGCGGACGAGAACCCAGAGCAGTGGGATTCAACCGCGCTTTGCATGCCCGTCGGCCCGTGGGTTCTCTGCTCAAGTCCGCGGTGTATCTCAGCGCACTGGCGCGGCCGGCAAGCTACGGCTTGGGCAGCATTCTTACTGATGCGCCGTTGCAGGTTAAGGATGCCGCAGGGCAGATCTGGCAGCCTAGAAACTACGACGGCCGCTTCTATGGGCAAGTGCCCTTGTGGCGAGCACTGGCAAACTCCTATAACGCGTCCACCGTTGCCTTGGGCTTGGAGATCGGCCTGCGGCCTATAGTGGACACCATGCGCCGTTTGGGCTTGCAGCCGCCCTTGCGCGTGTATCCCTCGCTGCTGCTGGGCGCGGTGGACTACACGCCGCTGGAAATGGCGCAGATGTATCAGACCATCGCGGCCGGAGGCTACCGTACCCCGCTGCGCGCGGTACAAGCGGTGATGACCGCGGACGGGCAGCTGTTGCAACGTTATCCGCTGGCGGTGGAAAGAGCGTTCGGTACGGCGGAAATCTATTTGCTCAATCACGCGCTGCAAGAAGCCATGCGCAGCGGCACCGGTCGCAGCGCCGCCCGTTATCTGCCGCGCGACTTCGCCGTAGCCGGGAAGACCGGAACTACTGATAACAACCGGGACAGTTGGTTCGCCGGCTATTCGGCGGATCTGCTGGCGGTAGTATGGCTGGGGTATGACGATAACTCCGGAACCGGCCTTACCGGGGCCAGTGGGGCATTGCAAGTGTGGGGCGAGCTGTTCGCCCGTCTGGATCCGCGGCCGCTGCGCATGGAGCTGCCTAGCGAGCTGGAGCTTGCCTGGATCGAGGCCAGCACCGGACTGAGCGCTGCCGAGTACTGCAGCGGTGCGATTCAGCTGCCTTATGTCCGGGGCCAGTTGCCGCCACCGGCGCCCTGCGTGGAGCAGGCGCGGCCGATTAGAGAGTTCTTCAGAGGGTGGTTCAGATGACACCAGTGTCCAGGATCGCAATGTTCAGCGTGCTTGTGTTGGCGCTAGCAGGGGGATGTGCCGTGCCTGCCGGCTCGCAGCATCACGGTTCGGTGCCGCGCACGGGGACGCCGGCGGTACCCCAGCAGCCGGCTGCTCCGAGGCAGGTGGCGGCGCCGCCTCCGCCGGCGGCAATGGCGCTGGTCGAGCAGGCCGAACGGGCGTCCGAGGCTGGCCGGCATGCGGAAGCGGCGGCACTGCTGGAGCGGGCGCTGCGCATAGCGCCCTCGCACCCCGTGTTGTGGCAGAACCTGGCCGTGGTCCGCTACCGAGAGGGCGATTACGTGCAGGCCGAACAGCTCGCGCTGCGTTCCAACACCCTGGCGGGGAGCTACCCAGTCGAACTGCGGCGGCGCAACTGGGAGCTCATCGCCGTGGCGCGTGAGCTGCGCGGCGATAAGGCCGGGGCGCAGGCGGCGCGCAGCGAAGGCGTGCGGCTGCAAGAGGCGAGCACTCGCCGATGATGCATTCCATGGCGGACGTCTTCGCGGCAGACGGTCCGCTGGCTCGGGCGATCGGCGGGTATAGGCCCCGGCCCGAGCAGTTGGAGATGGCGCAAGCCGTCGACGAGGCTTTGAACGAGCGCAAAGTGCTGGTGGTGGAAGCCGGCACGGGTACCGGTAAGACCTTGGCCTATCTGGTGCCCGCGCTGCTCTCCGGCGCTAAAGTCATTGTCTCCACAGGCACCAAGACGCTGCAGGATCAGCTGTTTCGAAAGGATCTGCCCCTGGTGCGGCGTGCTCTGGAACTCCCCGTACGGGTGGCGCTGCTTAAAGGGCGCGCCAATTACCTCTGCCTGCATCGCTTCGAGGACGCGCTGGCGGACGGCCGCTTCGACACGCGCGAGCAAGCGGCTCAGCTGCAAGAGCTGGCGCGCTGGCGCCGCCTCACTCGCAGCGGCGATCTTGCCGAGGCGCCCGTTCCGCTGCTGGATGAGCAGCTACAGGCACGCGTTACGTCTACCGCCGACAATTGTCTTGGCGGCGAGTGTCCGTCCTTCGGCGAGTGCTTCCTGATGGAAGCGCGCAGGCGCGCTCAGGAGGCGGATCTGCTGGTGGTGAATCACCACCTGCTGATGGCGGATTGGGCGCTCAAGGAAGATGGGTTCGGCGAGGTATTGCCGGCAGCGGACGCGATGATCCTGGATGAGGCGCACCAACTGCCCGAGGTGGCGGCGCAGTTCTTCGGGACATCGGTCAGCAGCCGGCAACTGCAAGAGCTAGTGCGCGATGCCAGGCGCGAGTACGAGCGCGACGCCGGCGATGTGCCCGCCCTGGCAACTGCGCTGGAGCGGCTGGAGCGCGCATTGATAGAGCTGCGGCTAGCGCTAGGGAGCAGCGGCCGCCGCGGGGCCTGGGCACAGGCAGCGGACGAACCGGCGGTTCGCTCGGCCGTCGTCGCTTTGCAGCGGTGGCTGGATGAGTCGGCCGCGTTGCTCGCCGCGCAAGCTGAGCGCGGGCCGGGGCTGGCGGCCTGCGCGAAGCGCGCGGCCGCTTTACAGGATTCGCTGCGGCAGTTGCTGGATAGAGACGACGAGCAGGCAGTACGGTGGTTCGAGACCTTTGCACAGTCGTTCGTGCTTCGACTCACCCCGCTGGATGTCGCCGCGCCTCTCCGCCGCCAGCTCGGTCGCCGGCGTGCCGGCTGGGTTTTTACCTCGGCCACGCTGGCCGTGGACGGGGACTTCGGCCACTTCGCGGAACGTCTGGGTCTGGATCAGCCGAAGACCTTGTGTCTGCAGAGCTCGTTCGACTATGCGAATAACGCGCTGCTGTATGTGCCAGCCCTGCCTCCGCCCACAGCACCCAACTACTTTCTCGGCTTTCTGCGGGCGGCCGAGGCCGTGCTGCAGGCAAGCGGCGGACGGGCATTCATGCTGTTCACCAGCCATCGTGCGTTACGCGAGGCAGCGGAGTACATGCGCGAGCGGCTGGCTTATCCGCTACTGGTGCAGGGCGAGGCGGCGCAGGCGGAGTTGCTGGAGCGCTTTCGCGCGGAAGGGAACGCTGTACTCCTGGCCACGGGCAGCTTCTGGGAAGGCGTGGACGTGCAAGGGGAGGCCTTGTCCTGCGTGATTATCGATCGCTTGCCCTTTGGCTCGCCGGGCGATCCTGTGTTGCAGGCGAAGATCATGGCACTGACGGCGGCGCAGCGAAACGCTTTCATGGAATACCAGCTGCCCCTTGCGGTGATCGGGCTACGACAAGGGGTGGGGCGATTGATCCGCGGTAGCGACGATCGCGGTGTGCTCATGATCGGCGATACGCGGATCCTTACGCGCTTCTATGGCCGCGTGTTCCGAAACAGTTTGCCGGCAATGCCGCTGACCCGCGATCTAGGCGCGGTGCAGGCATTCTTCGCGAGCTCCGGTGCCGCGGAGAGGCCGCTTACGACGGAAGGGTAGGCGGAAACGACTCCGCCTACCGTGCTGGAGAGCGCGTTCTGCGGTTTGCCGCCGGCCTCGCCGGCTCTGCATGAGGGCGGCGAGGCCGGTGCGGGTCAGACCGGCAGTCCCGCCGGCTGTTCCACTGGACGCAACGGCACGTGCTCACGAGCGCAGAGGAATTCCGGTCGCCGCTGCTTGGCTGCGTAAGGTGCGGCTGGCAGATTCTCCACGCTGTTGTAGACGAAGAAGACATTGCTGCGCGGGTAAGGCGACATGTTGGCGTTGGATCCGTGCATGGTGTTGCAGTCGAACAGCAGCATGGAGCCGGCCGGACCTTTGGGCGCTTGAATCCCGCCGGCGCGATCTATCAGCGTGGCCAGGCTGTCGTTATCGGGAACGCCGACCTGCTGCTCTTGGAGCGAGCGCCGGTAGTGGTCGTCAGGCGTGGCGCCTACGCAGGGCACGAAGTAGCGGTGCGAGCCGGGCACCAACATGAGCGGCCCGTTGAATTCGTTGTTGTCGGTAAGCACGATCGAGAAGCTGACGGCGCGCATGCGGGGCATTCCGTCCTCGGCATGCCAGGTTTCGAAGTCGGAGTGCCAGTTGAAGCCCTTGCCTTTGAAACCCGGCTTGTAGTTGATGCGCGACTGGTGAATGTACACCTCGCTGCCGAGGATCTGCTGGGCTATGGCGAGCAGGCGAGGATCACGAGCCAGCTTGGCGAAGCATTTCGACCTGCGGTGAATCTCGAATATGGAGCGGACCTCATCGCTGCCGGGCTCGCGGATCACGCCATCCCAGCCCCGCAGACTATCGTCGCGGGCAAGCCGATCGAGCTCGGCGCGGAACTCGGCGATCTCGTCTAGAGAAAAGTACGACTCGAGGAACAAGAAGCCGTCGCGTTCGAATTGAGCGAGCTGTTCACCGCTTAGGGGGCCCGGCTGGGCTGGATTGCCGTAGACGATCGGGTCGAGGCGTTCGAACATCGCCGCGGGCCGTTCAAGGCGGGTGGGGTAGAGATCTTGCACGTTATCCATGATGCGAGACTCCTGCATAAGGCTGTGAGATGTTGCGTTAGTCCTCCAGGGTTGATGGTGGCGTGATCGCCACCGCAAACTGCCGGGCAGGCCCGGCAAGTCGGCGCGCGGGACTAAGGGGGCGACGCGCTCGCGCGCATGTGCGGCGCCTTTGGGCTGGGTGACCCGCTGCAGCGGTCGGCTGCTTCTTAGCTTGTGCTGACCTGCGGGGCGGCGTCATTTTCCGCGCGGTGTTCACGACCGGACGTTATCGCGAATGCACGCCTGCTCATGCGTCTGGTAAGACCGCGGTGCGCGGGCATTGTCCAAGGAGCACGTCGCGCTAGGCCGGGAGCGGCTTTCGCCGCTCCCGGCGCTTGCTCAGCCCGCTTTCTTGGCGCGTACGCCAAGCCGGTCCAGCGCTTCGGCCACGCTGCGGTCGATGATGGCCAGGCCCTCGCGCAGCTCCTCTTCGCTGATTGTCAGCGGCGGCAGCAGCTTCAGTACCTGGCCCTCGGGTCCTGAGGTTTCGATGATTAATCCGTGTTCGAAAGCGATACTGGAGACCACTCCCGCAAGCTCGATGTTGGCGAACTCAATGCCTTGGATGAGCCCGCGGCCACGGTGGGTGCCCTGAGCCTCAGGGTAGCGTTTGATGATCTTCACCAGCTCGGCTTCGACCAGTTGCGCCTTGGCCACTACCTCGCGCGAGAGCTTGTCGTCGGACCAGTACAGCTTGAGCGTCTCGGTGGCGGTAATGAAGGCAAGATCGTTGCCGCGGAAAGTGCCGTTATGCTCGCCCGGTTCCCACTGATCGAGTTCGGGCTTTAACAGCGTGATTGCGAAAGGAAGGCCATAGCCGCTCAGCGCCTTGGACAGACAGACGATATCCGGGTCGAGGCCTGCCCGCTCGAAACTGAAGAAAGTGCCGGTGCGTCCACACCCGACCTGGATATCGTCCACGATAAACAGCATGTCGTACTTGCGGCATAGCGCCTGCAGATCCTGCAGCCACTTGTCTTCCGCGACCTTGATCCCGCCCTCGGCCTGAATGGTCTCGACGATAACGGCCGCTGGCAGGTCCACGCCGCTGCCGCTGTCGCTGAGGAAGCGGTCCAGGTACTCGATCGTGTCCACCTCATCGCCGAAGTAGCCGCAGAAGGGCATGGTATCGCTGTAGTTCAACGGCAGTCCGGCGCCGCTGCGCTTGAAGGCGTTACCGGTGACGGAGAGAGCGCCAAGCGTCATGCCGTGGAAAGCGTTGGTGAAGGAGATGATCTTTTCCCGGCCCTTGACCTTGCGCGCGAGCTTGAGCGCCGCCTCAACGCTGTTGTTGCCCGCCGGGCCGGGGAACTGAACCTTGTAATCCATCCCTCGGGGCTGCAGGATCAATTCATGAAAAGTCTTTAGAAACATAGCCTTGGCGGTGCAGGCCATGTCAAGGCTGTGGGTGATGCCGTCGCTGTCTATGTACTCGATCAGCTTGGCTTTGAGCCGCCGGTTGTTGTGTCCGTAGTTGATGACGCTGGCCCCGGCGAAGAAGTCCAGGTAGCGCCGTCCGCTCGTATCGTACAGGCAGCTGCCGACCGCCTTGTCGAAAACGGCGGGAAAATTGCGGCAATAACTCCGCACGACGGATTCGTGCCGCTCGATAATATCCATAGTCATAACGATTCCTCTCTACTCGATCAGCGAGTTGGGCCGGGCGAGGTCGAACGGACCGATGCGGAACAACTCCTCGTCCTCGTGCGCGTTGCCTGGGAACTGGCTGGCGCGAAAACAGGGCTGCACTTCGCAGACGGTCCCGAGATCGCGGGCAATGCCGCGAAAAAGCGCGCGCGAGCGCGTGTTCGAGGGAGCAATGGTGGTTTCCAGCACGCTGGCGCCGCTGGCGCCGCGGCTGCGCAGGAACTGAGCGACCAGACGCTTGCCTAGACCTTGTCCTTGAGCGGCAGCCGCCACACCTATTTGCCATAGGAAGATGACGTTCTCGCGACCCGGCGGGCGATAGCCGGTGGCGAAACCTAGTAGTTGCCCTTTTCGCTCTGCGATTACGCAGGTGTCTGCATAGTCTTTGCAGAGCAACAGATACAAATAGGCTGAATTAAGATCTAAGACACCTGTTTCTTTAACGAGCTGCCAGATTTTGGTGCCGTCATCGATTGTTGGGTTGCGAAAAATTATGTTGTTTTCCATTGGGGCGATTTTGGAAAGCAAATCCTTGCAATCAAATCCGTCTTTACGGTTTGCGCCGGAAGTTGTATCCATCGTTCCGGTCTTCGATTGTGGCTCGTTCGCGTGATGCGGACGCTCCTGGGAGCGACTTCCTGGCATATCCTCTGCCGTTGGAGGCGCTTCGACCGCGGTGGCGCCTCAAGTTCCTGGTATCCCGCGGAAGACCGCGCGATATGGCTGAAAACACCTGGTGACACACAGTCGATGTGGGGTGTGAAGCGGGATTTATCAATACCATAAAAACATGGATTATTGGTCAAGTCAAGCTGTGTTATCATTTTTCTCTAATTTTTATTGGCTTTTTTTATTTCTTTATAGGCGGGTCAAAAGGATTGTGTGGAGTCGTTGTTTACCGTTATCAAAGCGGTGCAATCTACCGTTCTTGGACGCCGGTAATAGCGCCTGAGGCGATCCATCGGTCGCTCGGGACGGTGGTATCGTTTACCATGGCAGTCGGTCCTCGGCCTGGTCGCGGGCCCTGAACCTCCACCGCCGCAGTCCGGGCACGCTATGCGCCGCACACTCTATCCGTTCTCGTCCTTGCTGATGTCTCTGGCCATCCTGCTCACCGGCAGCGGACTGCTTGGTACCTTGCTTGCGGTTCGGATGGGCGTTGAGGAGTTTCCAACGCGGATCATAGGCTTGGTCATGGCGTGCTATTCGGTGGGATTTGTGATCGCCCCGTTGGTGTGCCACAGGATCATTCGCAAGGTGGGCCATATTCGAACGTTTGCGGCGCTGTCGGCGATCGCGGCGGGCTCTACCTTGGTCTACCCGGTCATGATCGACCCTGTTGTATGGGCGTTGATGCGTGGGGTGTTCGGATTTTGCCTGGCTGGGCTGTATATGCTCGCCGAGAGCTGGCTCAATGATCGCACGCCACGCGAGTATCGCGGCCAAGTCCTTGCTTTCTATAGCATTACGACCTACGCCGGGTTGGGGGGAGGGCAGTTCTTGCTCAACGTCTGGCCCGTTACCGGCTTTGAGCTCTTTAGTGTGGCCGCCTTTCTGTTCGCCGTCGCTTTAGTGCCCGTCGCCCTGACTCGGGCATCCTCGCCGCAAATCATAGAAGCCCGATCGGTGGGGCTGCGGCGGCTCTACGCCATTTCGCCATTAGGGCTGTTCGGGGCGGCGTGCGCCGGCGTGATCAGCGGCAGTTTCATGGCCATGGGGCCGGTGTTTGCCGAGGGTGTGGGATTCACGCTGGCGCAGGTCTCCGCGCTAATGGGTGCGACCGTCTTGGGCGGCCTGCTATTGCAATGGCCCCTGGGCAAGCTCGCGGATATCTATGACCGGCGCTGGACCGTGTTCGGTGTTGCCCTTGGGGTGGCACTGTGCAGCGTTTTGATCGCGCTCGCGGCTCGGGGGCCGCCCGGCGGGGGAGTGTTGCTGCTATCGGCGGTCTGGGGCGGTCTGGCGTTCACCATTTATCCGTTGAGCCTTGCCATTGCTAACGACTCCATCGCGCCCGAGGAGCTGGTAGGTGCCGCCGCGGGGCTTCTGATGGCGCACGGAGTCGGTATGATCTTCGGGCCGGTTGCAGCCGCATACCTGATGGAGGCGACCGGCCCGCAGGGGTTGTTCTGGGGCACAGGCAGCGTGGCGGCGCTGCTCGCCGGCTTCGCCTATTACCGACATCGGGTCGGCGCGCCTCTGGTGGTGGCGGAGCAAGCGGATTTCGTGACCATGCCCGCGACCTCCACGGCTTATGCCAGTGCATTGGATCCGCGTTCGGAGGAGCGTCAGCTGGAGTTTGATTTCGGGCCCGGGGAGGAGGCTGTCGAGGCAACGGAGGCGGAGGACATGCCAAACCGCTAGAAGACGCTCTTGCGCCTGTTCAGGCGTTGCTCGGGGGCATGTCGAGGTTGCGGGCGACGGGATGGTTGTGGACAAGTTTCAAGGGTGTTAAGGATGTGCCGCAGTTTCCAGAGCGCGGGCTCTAACTTGAATCCATACGGGCGGGAGGCCGCGCTGCTCGCCGGTATGCCGAGCGATGCCGGCAGCGCGCTTCGCTTGGCGCTCAACTAAGGGTGGCTCATGCAGCAGACGATATTGGCCATTGACACCAGCACCGAGGCTTGTTCGGTAGCTCTTCAGTACGGCAAGGACGTGATCTCTCGCTACGAGGTGCTGCCGCGCGGCCATGCCCAGCGGATCCTGCCCATGATCGATGAGGTGCTGGCACAGGCGGAACTGGCGACTGGCGCGCTGTCGCTGATCGCTTTCTGCCAGGGCCCGGGCTCTTTTACCGGAGTAAGAATCGCTGCAAGCGTTGCCCAAGGGCTGGCCTTTGCCCACGACCTGCCGGTCGCGCCCGTGTCGACCTTGGCTACGCTTGCCCAGGGCGCTCTGCGGGAGCTGGCCAGCGAACAGGTGCTGGCGGCCATAGACGCGCGTATGGGCGAGGTGTACTGGGGACGCTACCGGGCCGTGGAAGGAATCATGGTGCTGGAGGATAGCGAGCTGGTCGTCAAGCCCGACGAGGTGCCGGTCCCGGCCACGGACGGGTGGACTGGAGTCGGGACAGGCTGGGGGACGTACGAGCAGCTTCTGCGGGAGCGTTGCGGGCAGAGAGTACAGGCGGTTCAGGCCGATAGGCTGCCGCAAGCGCGCGACCTGATCGCCTTGGCCGCCGTCATGGCCGCAGCGGACAGGCTGGTCGCGGCGGAGGCCGCTGTGCCGGTGTATCTACGCGATAATGTCACCAGCTGATACTTCAGGCCACGCTGGCCCGGCAGCTAAAGCCAGTGCCCTGGCCCGTGGCCTGCGTGGCTTGGGCATGCAAGCTCAGGGGCAGCTCACCGCTGTGAGCCCTGCGGCTGTGGTGTCGGGCGATCAATTCAGGCAGCCGCGCAGGGAAGCGGCGAGATTGCGCATCAGCTGAAAGTATGCGTCCGGGCCTGGCGCCAGGTCTGCGCCCAGTGGATCCAGCACGCCGGGCCGGGCATTGGTGTTCTCGATCAGCGTGTACAAAATTCCGGGCTCGAATTGCGGCTCTCGGAATACGCAACGCGCATTGGCATCCGCGATTCGTTCCCGCAGTTGCACCAAGCGCCGTACGCCGGGAGCGCGTTCGGCGCTGACCGTGACCGAGCCAACGGCGTTCAGACCGTAGCGCCGCTCCAAGTACTGGTAAGCATCGTGGAATACCAAGTAATTCTGGTGGCGTACTGGGCCGAGTTGAGCGCTGAGCTCGCCGTCCAGCTCCCCAAGGCGTGTCGCCAGCTCGGCGGCGTTGCGCGTGTACACCTGGGCATTGTCAGGGTCTATCTCGGCCAGCAACGAGGCGACGGCATGGACAATGACTGTGGCGTTATGCGGATCCAGCCAGATGTGCGGATCTGGCCGCTGGTTGCGCCCAGTCCCGCGGTGGCGATGACCGTGGTCATGGTGCGCATCCCATCCTCCGCCTGCCCTCGCAGGGTGGAGAACCAGCTCGGGCAGTGTCATGATTCGCAGCTGACGCGCTTTGCCCGCCAGGCTGTGCAGCGGACGCAGCAGGAATCCCTCCAGCTCGGGACCAATCCAAATGACCGCATCCGCACGCTCCAGCGCGCGCGCATCCGATGGGCGCAGAGAATAGGTATGCGGCGATTCGGCCCCACGCAGCAGCAACAGCGGCTCGCCCACACCCGCCATGACGCCGCTTACCAGCGAGTGTAGGGGCTTGATGGTGGTTACGACATGCGGTTCCTGTGCCTGCGCAAGCACCGCCGGCAGCCACAAGAACATTGCGAAGAGAAGGCGGCGCATCGGCAATTTCCCGTGAAAGCGAGTGGCCGATGTTATAACATTGCGCAATTGTCTGCGCAATGCAGCTAAGAGTGCGAAGCCGATATGTCCAACTCCGTTGTCAGCGACTTTCCTCAGCACGGACACGATCACCAGCGTTGCCTGGAGGATGCGATCGCGTACGCGGTGTCCGCTTGTGCGGCGCGTGGTGTGCGCCTTACCAAGCTGCGGGAGCAGGTCCTCAGATTGATCTGGAGCAGTCACGAGCCGGTGAAGGCTTATGATCTGCTTGAACGATTACGCGCCTGTCACCGTGGCGCGGCGCCGCCTACGGTGTACCGCGCGCTGGACTTCTTACTGCAGGAAGGGCTCATTCACCGCATCGAATCGCTCAATGCCTATATCGGCTGCGCGGACCCGCGCTTGCCGCATACCGGGCAGTTTCTGATTTGCCGCGGTTGCAATGACGTGGCAGAGCTCAACGACCCCGACATTAGTGCTGTGATCGGGCGCAAGACGAGAGCGCTCGGCTTTCGGCTCGATCACCAGACCATCGAACTAGCGGGGTTGTGTCCAAAGTGTTTGGATTGAAGTCGTCTGACGATACCGCAGTCTTGGTTCGAGCCGAAGGCCTGTCCGTTCGACGTGGGCAACGGGTAGTGCTGCGCGATGTGGATCTGACGCTGGAGCGTGAGCGCATACTCACGCTGGTAGGTCCTAACGGCTCGGGCAAGACTACGCTGTTGCGCACGCTGATCGGCCTGGAAGGGCATGAAGGAGCGTTGTGGCGACGGCCCGGTTTACGTGTGGGCTATGTGCCTCAGAGCTTTGCGGTAGACCGCAGCCTGCCGCTGCCGGTGCAGCGGTTTCTACAGCTGGCGGCGAGCGGCTGGCGCGACCGCGGGTGGCGGCAAGCGGTCGCCGATACCGGAACGGCGCATTTGTTGCGCCAGCCGCTACAAGGACTCTCCGGCGGAGAGCTGCGGCGCGTGCTGCTCGCGCGCGCTTTGGCGCGACGCCCGCAGCTGCTGGCCTTGGACGAGCCGGCGGCCGGGCTTGATCATTCAAGCCAGACCGAGCTGTATCGACTGATCCAGGAACTGCGGGATCGCTACGGATTCGGTGTGTTGATCATTTCGCACGACCTGCATCTGGTGATGGCGGCATCGGACGATGTGATCTGCCTGGGGCATGGGCGTATTTGCTGTCGCGGCGCCCCTACCTCCGTGCAGGAGAATCCGGAATATCAGGCGTTGTTCGGGCGCGAGCTGGGCCCTGCTACGGCGGTGTTCCCGCATGCGCACGGACCGCTGCGCGGGCCGTTGCAATCGGCAGGGGAGAGGCATGCTCGCCATGGATGATTTTCTGGTGCGCGCTTTGCTGGCCGGGCTGGGCCTGGCTGTGCTCGCCGGCCCGCTGGGCAGCTTCGTGGTTTGGCGCCGCATGGCGTATTTCGGCGATACGCTGGCGCATTCCGCGCTGTTGGGCATCGCGTTGGGCATTCTACTGGCCATAGACCTCAATCTGGCTGTTATCGGAGTCTGCGCCACCCTGGCCATCGTGCTGGTGATGCTGCGCGCGCGCCAACGCCTTGCCGATGACACCCTGCTGGGGATTCTCGCTCATAGCTCGCTCTCCCTGGGCCTGGTGGCCATCGCTTTTATGGAAACGGTGCGCATCGACCTGATGTCGTATCTGTTCGGCGATATCCTCGCCGTGAGCCAGCAGGATCTTTGGTGGATACTGGGCGGTGGCCTGCTTGTGCTCGTGGGACTGGTCGCCTTGTGGCGGCCGCTGCTCAGCATTACCGTGCATGAGGATTTGGCGCGCGCCGACGGTGTGCCGGTCAACCTCGTGTTAGTGGGGTTCATGCTGCTGATGGCTGCCGTCATCGCTATCGCCATGAAGGTGGTCGGGATTCTATTGGTGACGTCGCTGCTGATCATCCCCGCGGCCACGGCCCGGACCTTGGCGCGCACACCCGAGCAGATGGCCGCGCTTGCCGCCGGCGTAGGCTGTCTTGCCGTAGCGCTGGGGCTGGGAGCATCGTTTACCTGGGACCTGCCGTCGGGGCCCGCCGTGGTGGTCGGCGCGGTGGTGTTATTCGTGGTGGTCGCGCTTGCGAACGCCGTCCTTACCGCGGTGCAACCGCGGCTGCGCCGGGGCGAGGAATGACTCGCTTGGCTTTCGGAGTGGGGTGTGGCCTGTTATGGTGTCGCGCCCGGAGGCTGACTTAATCGCCAGGTTCTACCATGCCGCGCCTGTTCGTTGAACAACTGACCGTTATCGACTCCTCGCTGCTCGATCCCGTCCGCGGGCTGGTGGGGCAGAGCTGGATCGTGGATCTCGAGCTGGGTGGCGCGCTCGACGCGCAGGGCATGGTGTTCGATTTCGGATTGGTGAAAAAGCGCGTGAAAGCGGCGATAGACGCGCAAGTCGATCATAAGCTGCTGGTCCCGCTGCAAGCATCCGGTCTGGCGCTGCGCGAAGCAGGGGCGGAGGTTGCGCTAGAGTTCCGCTGCGAGGATGGCACGGTGATTCAATTTCGGGCACCGCAGTCCGGCGCCTGCCTGGTCGATGCCGCCCGGATCGAAAGCGCGGTCCTGGAGCGGCTGATAACGGCAGAGTTGACGAAGGTGCTGCCGGACAACGTTACCGATGTGCGCGTTCGCCTGCGCCTGGAACATATCGACGGCGCCTATTACCACTACAGCCATGGCTTGAAGAAGCATCAGGGTCAATGCCAGCGCATCGCTCACGGTCATCGTTCACGACTTTACATAGCGCGCGACGGGCGCCGGGCGGAGGAGCTGGAAGCGCGTTGGGCGGAGCGTTGGCGCGACATATATATCGGTTCGCGGGAAGATGTCATTGCCGAGGAAACCATAGGCGCATACGCCTACTACCGGTTCCGCTATCGCGCCCCTGAGGGCGAGTTCGAGTTGTGTCTGCCCCAGGCGCGCTGTTACCTGATCGACACCGACTCCACTGTCGAACATATCGCGCAGCATATAGCATCGACGCTCGCCGCCGCCGAGCCGCAGCACCATTTCGAGGTGCGCGCATTCGAGGGGGTAGGCAAAGGGGCGATAGCCGAAGCAGGGCAGCGGCGTTGAGCCGCCGCCCGCGGGTATTCGGTGTCGGTGCTGCGGTGTTGCGTTGGCTGCTCCCCAATCCCCCCGAGCGACACGCCGATAGGGGGCTGCCGGGTATTCAAGCCCTACCTATGTTCGGTTGCTGTACAAGCTGGCGCTTCATCAGCTTGCAGACTTCCTTGAAGGCTTTGTAGCTTCGGGCGTCCAGCTCGCAGCCGGGCAGATGACGGTCGGCGTAGACCATGCCAAAGGGCTTGCCGGCAATGAAAATCGACGCGGCGAAGAAGCTGTCTACGCCTAAGGTCATACGCAGAGGGCGCGGTATCAAGGGCAGCAGTTTGGCACGGTTGGTGTCGTTCAGCCACAGTGTCTGCGGGATTTTCATCAGCTGCTGAATCAGCGTGCCGGGTGTGAGCGCAGCCCGAAAGCGACTGAACAGGGGATCGCTGTCGGCTCCCAGTACCATGTAAGCTTCGAGGACATCGGTTGCGGGGTTGAGCTTGCAGAACAGGGCGCGGCTCAAGCCCAGGCCGCCGTGCAGCGCCCGCAGGCCGAGCGCGATGATGGGGTCCCAGTCCCAGACGTGTTCGTGCTTGGCGGCCAGCTCCTCGAACGTCCGCTGGTAGTCCGCATGCGCAAGCTGGGCAAGCGTGCGTCGCAGCAGATCGCGTTGCGGTGTGATGCAGAAGGGACTTGGAGGGCGCTTTAGCGTTTGCTCTTCGAATTCTTCGGGGAACTCTTCCAGTAACGGGGCGAAGCTATGCGGCTCCAGAAAAGCCGTTTCGCGCGCCGCCAGTTCTGCGGCCTGCTGGACGGTGGCGGCCGCTGCCGGTTCATCCGTCTTGAGCAGCTCGGTCAGCGCCTTGAGAATGCGCCGTACCTCGGGGTGCGACCAACCGTGGTGCGCAACCTTATTCAAACGTACCGCCAGGGTAATGCCCAGGGTGCGCCTTCCTACGATTTTCTCAGGCCGGAGGTTTTCGGCGGCGAGGGTGGGCAGGTGCCAACGCTGTACCAGCGCCAGGGAGAGCTCGGTAATGGGGAAGCCCAAATGAACGTATTCGGTCTCTTCCTGGTAGCCTTGCTGGTAACCGGGCTGCTCCACCAGCTCGGGCATTGTGTTGCCGCCGTAAGCCCACAAGGCGAGCTCGCCTACGTGCCGTAGCAATGTGGCCGTGAATACCTCCGCCGGAATCATGTCGCGCGTCAGCCTGGCCCAGGTCCAGGCCTGGCAGGCAGCATGATAGGCGCCGCTGATCGCCGCCAAGTATCCTTCCCTGTTGACCGCCGGCAGGCTGTCCAGCTTGGGCATTTCCGCCGGCATGCTCAGCACCCGTTGCTGGCCGATCATCATCACGGCCTGCTCCAGGCTATTGACACGGGAAGCGAGATGACGATGCGGCAGGCTGTTTGCGAAGCGCAGAATATGCTGTACCAGAGCCGGATCGCGGTAGATGATTGCGCATAGCTCGTTGACCGGCACGGTGTCGCCTTGGCTCGCGATCTCCTGTAGCGCAGTTTTTACAATGGGCAGGCAGGGCAGGCGACAGTCGCCGAGCGCCTCCACCCAGTCCTGTAGGCGGCGTGGCATCGATGTCATGGCGTCTTCCCCCCCACATCTTGAAGCGAGCTGTTGTGGCGCGCCTCGATCCCTCAACATTGTTTACAGCTAATGTAGAATCGCGGATCGGAACCCGAGCTTTGGGCATTGCGCCGAACCCATGCGGCGTTTCCCGGCAGGACACCCACATCCCCTCGCCTGGAAGGCGCGAGCCTTCGGCCCTGCGGAGTATAGGCCCGTGGCTGCGGGAAGGCCGTCGTTGCCCGAGCGGCCGTGCAAACATGGCTTTGTCCAGCGCTTTCCCAGAGCTCTATCGATCGAACGCTTACGTGCCGGATCGATGTGCGTCACAGCTCTGTGTACTTTACCGGGAGGCAGCGGGCTGGGCCTTCAGCCGTTCCCGCAGCCGCTTGGCGATAGGGCTCTATGTCCTGTTTTCGGCAGTTGCTCGATTAGCTTGAGCGAAGCTCAGGTTCGATGTTGGGGTTAAGACTCCGCGACGTCTGCCGACAAGCTATTCGAAGCTCGCCTGATCGAGGTCGGAGCGCGACGGATTCGCTTTGCTCGGTTGCCGGTCCATCGCGCCCAAGGGGATGGCCTTGGGGCGACGGTGTATCCATGCGCCGTAAGGGAAAGCGCTGACTACGCTAGCGCAGGCTGACGCGTATGAATCTGGTGGGGCGGCTGACGAGCCGCACGCCTTGAATAAGGATAAGAGTTTGGCAGCGACGGATTTCCGCAGCTGACGGGGGTAAGACTGCGTCATGATGATGATCATTGGAGTTTTGATAGTAGTGGGATCGGTGCTGACCGGGTATCTAGCCCACGGCGGCAACCCGATACTGCTATGGCAGCCGTTCGAGATTCTGATCATCTTCGGCGCAGCGCTAGGGGGCTTTGTCATCGCCAACCCGGTCAAAGTCCTCAAACAGGTCGTTGTCGGGATACCGATGGTGTTCAAGGGCTCGCCCTATAACAAAGAGCTCTACATGGAGCTGCTGGCGATGCTCTACGAGCTGTTCTACAAGGCGCAACGCGAAGGGCTGTTGTCCATAGAAGACGACGTGGAGGATCCCGAGAACAGCGAGCTGTTCCAGAAGTATCCGAAGATTCTGGCCCAGCGGGACGCCATGAACTTTCTAACCGATTATCTGCGCTTGATGGTCGGCGGCAGCATGAATCCTTTCGAGCTGGAGAACTTGATGGATCTGGAGCTGGAGACGCACCACCGCGAAGCCGAGCTCCCCGCACACGCCTTGGCGCGCATGGCTGACGGCTTGCCCGCACTGGGCGTGGTAGCAGCCATCCTGGGCATTACCATCGCGATGAAGTCCATCGATGCGCCGGTGGCCGTGCTGGGTGGCCTGGTCGCGGCAGCGCTGATCGGCACTTTCATGGGTATTCTCGTCGGCTACTCGTTCATCGGTCCGGTTGGAGCGGCTCTGGAACATCACGCGCGCGAGAAGACCAAATTCCTTGAGACGATCAAGGTCACCATCATGGCCATCCTGAACGGCTACAAGCCGGTGCTGGCCATCGAGTTCGGCCGTAAGGTCATGTACGAATCCGAGCGCCCGTCCTTCCAGGAGCTGGAGGATCGCATCAAGGGACGTGCAGCGGCGTAACGGCGTAGCAGCTGAGAGCGGGGCGGGCCAGGATCGTGGAAGAGAAGAACCAGCCGATAGTCATCAAGCGGGTCAAGAAGGTAAGCGGCAGCCACTACTCCGGCGGCTGGAAAGTTGCTTTCGCGGACTTCATGACGGCGATGTTCGCGACCTTTCTCTTGCTATGGCTGGTCGGCAACATGGACGAGTTGAGCAGAGCCGGTATCGCCGAGTACTTCCGCAACCCCAGTCAGACGCCCGGACCCAGTGGCCAGGTCAGCATTATCGACTTCAAGGGGCGCTCGACGGCACCGGTGGATTTGGGCACCCAGCCCCACCAGCCCGCCGGCACCCGCTTGGACGGCATGCTGGAGGCTCAGGAACTGGCGCAGCTGGAAGCGCTGCAACAGGTGCTGGAAGAAGCCATCGACCGCAGCCAAGCCCTGGAGCCGTTCAAGGACCAGCTGTTGCTGGACATTACGCCGGAAGGCTTGCGTATCCAGCTGGTGGACAAGGAAAACCGGCCTATGTTCGATCTGGGCAGTCCGCAGCTCAAGGATTACGCCGAGCGCATCCTGATAAAACTGGCGGACGTGATAAACCGCGTACCGAACAAGATCGCCATTGCCGGGCATACCGACGCCAGGCTGTTCGTCGTGCGCAGCGACGAGTATGGCAACTGGGAGTTGTCGACGGATCGCGCCAATGCCGCGCGCCGCGCATTGCTGGCAGGGGGCTTGCGGCCGGAGCGCGTCGCTCAGGTGACCGGATTAGCGGATACGGTACTGTTCGATCAGACCGATCCTTACAACCCGGTCAACCGCCGTATCAGCATTACGGTGCTCAACCGTTACGCGGAGGAGCAAATTTCACGGCGCGAAAGCTACCGTCCCCCTGAGTTGCAGGGAGAACTTCGCTGAGCCGCGTGCGCGGAGCGGGCGAGGCGAGCTAGGGACGACGATCGGCGACGCTGTCGGCGGCGCCAAGCAGGTTTTTGATAAAGGGCTGAAGCTGGCGGACCGCTTCCTGCAAGGCTTGGTTGGCGGCGATGACGCCGCCGCTGGCATCGGGTGTGGGAGCCGGTTTGCGAATGTCGATCATGCGTGTGCCGAGCACCTCGTCGCTGCGCAGGTCCAGCAAAGTGATGCGCATGCGCAACCGAGCATGACTGTTGCCGTCGCTGTCGAAGCGCTGCTGCACTAGCAGCAGGTCTGTCGCCAACTGGTAGTCGGGCGCTACAGTAGAAGTGGGGCTGACTACGGCGCGGAACAGACCGCTGCTCTCCAGCGCGTCTACGAGCGCCGGCTCCAGCATGCGGCTGGGTGTATCGGCCCAGCGGCTTTCGCGGTAATAGCGCAGCTCGTGGGCGGCGACCTGATAGGCTATGCGTGCGGTGTCGTAACCGGGTGCCGCCTGAGGCCGTTCAATTACCAATATTCCGTTGCCTTCGCCGCTAGCGGCCGTTACGGGCGATTCGTCCAAGGCCAATTGGTACAGTTGTGGAGAAGCCCGTCCGCCAACCGGCGGCAGCTGGCAAGCGCTCAGCGCAAGTGCAAGGAGGGCGAAGCTGGCGAGCATTGGAAGGTTCTTGACGAGCATGACGTTTCCTCGCTTCATTCGCCCGGCCCGGCCGGTGGCTGAGGCCGTCCGAACAACAGCATTTCCGGTTGCTCGCTGAGCTCTTGCGCCAGACGGGAGAGACTGTCGGCCAAGGCATGGACTTCTTCGATCGCACGGTTGAGTTGCGGAAGGCTGCTGCGGGAGAACTCCGCTATGCCCGCGCGGCCTTCGCGCGCTAGTGCGCCGAAATCCTCGCCGGCGCTGCTGAAAGCGCTGGCAACCGTCTGAAACGTCGACAAAGTCTGCTGCATGTCGGCCAACAACGGCGTCAGGTTGGCTGTCGCATCGGCGCTTTGCGCCAGCAGGCGCTCGGCGTGGCCAAGGCTGCGCTCTATGCTGGCGCGGTTGTGTGCCAAGGTGGCGGTAATGGTCTCCAGGTGGTGTAGCGTCGCCGCCAGTGCTTCGAGGTTTTCGGGGGCTATCAGTTGCGAGACACGCTGGGCGAGAACGTCCAGCGTTTGCATGCTGCTGGTCAGCGCACTCTCCAGGCGCGAGAGCAGGGAAGGGCCGCCGGTTATCACCGGATAGGGCTCGCCTGGCGGCCAAGGGGGGGGCGGCGCCTGCAAATCCGTACCGCTCAGTTCTATCTCCGCTATGCCGGTAACGCCTTGCATGCGCAGCATGGCCACCGTATCGGCGCGTATGGGCGTTGCAGGCTGGATCTCCAGCACCACATGCACCAGCCGGGGGTTATGAGGGGCGATGCGCAGCTCGGCGACACGGCCGACGTTGACGCCGCGGTAGTTGACGTTGGCGTTGCGGCTCAAGCCCGACACCGACTCGCTGAAATACACGGAATAGCGCACGTAGTCGCGGCCGGCGATGTCGGTGCCCAGCCAGACTGCCAAGGCAAGCAGCGCAAAGCCGAAGACGAGGACGAAGACGCCGACGGCAATGTAGTTTATGCGGGTTTCCATGCGCGCTCCCGTGCATTCTGCATACGAGCCCCACGAAAATAGGCCTGAATCTCAGGATGGGAGGCTTGGGCCAGCTCGTTGATGGGCGCCGTCATCAGCACGCGACGCTCGGCCAGGAAGGCTACCCGGTCGGTGATTCGCCAGAGCGAATCCGGGTCATGAGTGACCATCACTACGGTAAGATCGAGCAACGATTTGAGCGCGATAATAAGATCGTCGAAGGCCGTAGCGCCCACGGGGTCCAGCCCCGCGGTAGGCTCGTCTAGAAACAGTACTGTCGGATCCAAGGCCAGGGCACGCGCCAGGGCCGCCCGCTTGATCATGCCGCCGCTCAGCTCGCTGGGATACTTATTGCCCGCTGCCGGCGTCAGGCCCGCCAGCTTCAACTTGAGCAGCGCGATCTCGGCGCGCAATCGAGATGATAGAGTCGTATGCTCGCGCAGCGGCAAGCAAATGTTCTCCAGCACGGTGAGGGAGCTGAACAGCGCGCCGCGCTGGAACATTACGCCGATCCGCCCACGCATGGCGGTGAGCTGCTGTTCGTCCAGGCCGCTTACGTCCGTCCCGAACAGTCTGATGGTGCCGCGTTGCGGGCGCGCCAACAGAATCAGCTCGCGCAGCAGCACGGTCTTGCCGCTGCCGCTGCTGCCCACCAGCGCCAGCAACTCCCCGCGGCGCACGGCCAGGGACAGGTTTTCGTGAACCTGTTGTTCGCCGAACCGGGTGTATATGCCTTCGGCTTCCGCTACATATTCGTCAGGCCCTTCCATGTCATAGCCCAAGCATGCTGAAGATGACGGAGAATAAGGCGTCGGCGACGATTACCAGGAAAATGCCCTGGACCACGCTTACCGTTGTCGCCCGCCCGACGCTCTCGGCGCTCCCTTCCACACGGAAACCATGGTAGCAACCGACCAGGGCGATGATTGCCGCGAACAGCGGCGTCTTGCTGATGCCCACCCAGAAATGGCTGTTGGAGAGGGCGTTGGGCATGCGGTCCAGGAACAGGCTGTGGTCGACGCCGAATATCAGCTGGGAGACCAACGCGCCGCCGAAGATGCCGATGATATTGGCGAAGGTTGCGAGCAGAGGCAGCGCGATCAGCAGCGCCAACAGTTTGGGCAGTGCCAGCACTTCGTAGGGGCGCAGGCCCAGGGAGCGCAGCGCGTCGATCTCCTCGGTTATTTTCATGGTGCCTATCTCGGCCGTGTAAGCCGAACCGGTGCGTCCGGCGATCACGATGGCGGTCAGCAATGGCGCCATCTCGCGCAACATCGTGATGGCCACCAGGTCGGCCAGGAAGACTTTCGCTCCGTATTGCTCTAACGGAATCCCCCCTTGATAGGCGATGACAACGCCCATCAGGAACGTCAGCAGGCCAATGATGGGCAGTGCGGTAACGCCGGCCTTGTGTATCTCGGCAACGACTTGTCCGCCGCGCAGGCGCCAGGGCCGGGCCAGCAGCGGAAGCGTCTCCAGCACGAAAGCGCCGAGAAAGGCCAGAAAACGAATCGTCCCTTGGCCCGCGGCGATGGTCGCGATGCCCACGCGCTCTATCCACCCCGGGGCGGACGCCGGTGGTTCGGGCTCGGGTGTCGCGGTGCGTGCGACCAGTTCGAGGAGGCGGCGGTGTTCCGGCAGCGTTGCATCCAGAGCGATGGGCGTGCCGCTGCCTTCGAGTCGGGCCATGAGTTCTTGCAGCGCCAGGGCGCCGGCGGTATCCAGACGTGTTATCGAGCCGCTATCCAGCACCCAATGGTCGGGTGGTAGGCGCATTCGCGCGAGTTCGCGCTCCAGTGGAGCCAGCCCGAACACGGTCCAATCGCCGCCGCAGCGTATCAATCCGTTGTCCGGATCGATAGTCAGCGTTGCAGGGGTGGCATACGGCATATGCCGCGCGCTGGCGGTGGCTGGGCGAGCTTTCATGGGTCGACTACGTTGCGGTCGCTGACGGCGCCGCTCTTATCCAATTGTCAGTATGGTTCCGCTTTCGTTGTCATTCTGTTGGGAAGGTGTCACTGGATGCGCTACATGCGGCTTTGCCTTGATGTAGTGGGGGCTGTATCGCGGGCGACAAAGGGGCTTGACTGCGGCAGCAAGGGTGCCTGGTCTTTAGCTCGCGCATCTGTGTACACGACTCGAGGCAGCGCTGCGGGGGATCTACGCCGGCGCAGCGAGCGAGAACCCCCGGAGCAACGCAATCACGCGGCCATCGGTAGTACGCGCTTTACGGGCGGTTGGCGCTATCGGCGATAAGGGCGTTAGAGTATCGCTATGCGAGTCGATGCATCTGCCCGCCTATTGATAGGAATCGCCGCCGCGCTGGCGGTGGGATTGTTTTTCCTCATGCTCACCCTGGCGACCAACCAGGTGCTCGTGCTCTGGGAGCGTTTGCAAAGCCTGCCGTCGTGGTTGCTGATCGGGTATTTGAGCCTGCTGGGCGCCTTCGCGTTGGCAAGCGGCTGGTTGTTCTGGCGTTTGCTGCGGCCAAGGCGACGCGAACCGCCGCAGGAGGCGGCGGCCCTGGACGAAGCCAGTCTGGCTGAACGGCTTGCCCGCTATCGGGATGCCGGGATCCCCGTTTCGGCCGCCACCGCGGAGCTGGCCTTGCTGGCGGAACGACGCTTGGCTGGCACCCTGTTCTTGAGTTTTTTCGGGGAAATCAGCAGTGGCAAGAGCTCGCTGTTGCGCGCGCTGGTCCCCGAAGCCGAGGTGGAGGTGGGGGTGATAGGGGGCACCACACGCAGCGTCTCCCATCATCGCTGGCGCTCGCCGGCGGGCATAGAGATAGTGCTTGCCGATGTTGCCGGCAGCAACGAGGCGAATGGCGCAGCGAACGCCCAGGCCGAGGAAGAGGCGCTGCGCGCCCATGTGGTGGTTTACGTGTGCGATGGGGACCTGACCCGGACGCAATGGCAGGAAGTGGAGCGGCTGAGACAATATGGGAAGCCTCTGATCGTCGCCTTGAACAAGCGCGATCGCTACCACGCCGAGGACCTTGCAGCCATCCGGGCGCGCATCGCCGAGCGGCTGCCGGATGCCGAGCTGGCAGCTGTGCAAGCGGGCGGCAGCGAACAGGTCGTGCGCTTGCAGCCGGATGGTAGCGAGCAGGTGCTGGAGCGGCCGCGGCCGGCCGAGCTATCGGAGCTGATAGCCGCCATCGAGCGTGCCATCGCGATCCATGGCCCGAATCGGCTCGAGCTGCGCCGCGAGCAGGCTGTGCTCAGACTGACGCAGAAGAAACTGCAGCGCGCGGTGGCGGGGAGCAGGCGCGAGCGCGCCGAGGCTGCTATCGAGCGTTATACCCGCCGGGCGGTGGTCGGCGCGCTGGCGGCGGTGGCGCCAGGCACCGATCTAGTCATTCAAGGCGCGCTGGCCACCGCGCTGCTCCGAGAACTGACGGATATTTATGAGGTTTCGGTTCGCGACGTGGACCTGGATCGTTTTCTGGAGGCCGCGCGTAAGCGTGCGGGCAAGGCTCTGCCCTTGACTCTGGCGGTGGCGGGCAACGGCCTCAAGGCGTTTCCAGGGATGGGTACTCTAACGGGCGGATTGTTGCATGCGGTTGCCTATGGCTTGCTGTTCCAGAGCCTGGGACGTGCGGTTGCGGAGAGTCTGCGTCAACAAGGCGAGTTGATACCGGCGCAGACTCTGCGCCGTTTCGAGGACGAGCTGGGTGAAGATTTGGCACAACGTGCGCGCCAAGTGGCGGCAATGGCGCTCCGAGAACGCGACAAGGAAGACTGAACGCGCCGCCTCGCGAGGCGGAGGGGGCGATTGGCGCATACGCGAGAGCCTGCGCGAGTTGCTGGAGGATCCGGCGGTACCGCCGGCCCTGCGGGAAGAATTGGCCGAAGAGTACGCCGCAGTCGCCGAGCTGCTGGAGAAGGTAGAGCATGGCCACGTTCACTTGGCGGCATTCGGGCGTGTGAGCGTGGGCAAGTCCTCCGTGCTGAACGCGCTGCTCGGAGAAGAGCGTTTCGAGGTCAGTCCCTTGCACGGCTCGACCCGGACGGTGCAAAGAGGGGGCTGGCAGCCTTTCGGAGATGGCAGGGTATTCGTTTACGACACGCCGGGGATAGACGAGATCGGCGGCGAGGCGCGCGAACGGCTGGCGCATGATGTGGTGGGACGCTGCGATCTGGTGCTGTTCGTGGTCGAGTCGGACCTTACCGGCAGCGAGCTGGCGGCGCTGCGTCTGGTGGTCGGGGAAGGCCGGCCGGTATTGCTGGTGCTCAATAAAGCCGATCGCTACACCCAGGCCGAGCGCGAGCTGCTGCTGGACAAGCTGCGCGAACGCGCGCAAGGCTTGGTACGAGCCGAGAATGTGCTGGCGTGCGCGGCGGCCCCGGCCGAGCGTATCTATCTCGAGCAGCGCGAGGGGCGGGAGTACGAGGTGCGTCGCCGTCCCCCGCCCGATGTGGAAGCCTTGAACGAGCGGATCTGGACGTTCCTGGAAGCGGAGGGCAAGGCGTTGGTGGCCGTCAACGCCGGGGTGTTCGCCGGCCGCGTCAGCGACCGGGTGGCTGCTCGGCTGACGGAGCTCAAGCAGGCGGCGGCAACGCGGCTGATTCGCAACTACGCTATGGGCAAAGCGATCGCGGTCGGAGTCAACCCGATCCCAGGCGCGGATCTGGCCGGTGCGGCCGCGTTGGATTTGACCATGCTGGTGCATCTGGGCCGCGTTTATGGATTGCCGATCACGCGGCGCGAAGCGGGCAGACTGTTCGCGGTAGTGGGCGGGCAGTTGGCGGCGCTGATGGGCAGCGTTTGGACGGTGCAACTGCTGGCGTCTTTGCTCAAGGTGGGCAGTGCAGGGTTATCCACCGTGGCGACGGCCAGTGCACAAGGAGCGGTCGCCTACTATGCGACTCATGTGCTGGGTGCGGCGGCCGAGCGTTACTTCAGCAACGGTAAGGCCTGGGGAGAGGGCGGCCCCAAACAAGTGGTACAGGAAATCCTCGATAGCTTGGATCGCGATTCGCTGCTGCAGGAAGCCCGTGCTCAGCTGCGGCGGGGCTTTCGCAGCTGAGCAAAGCAACACCAGGCACCGTGGCATGGAGGAGCCGGATGAAACGATGGACGCTCTTGGTGCTGGCACTGGCGATGGCGGGCTGCAGCGCCCGCAGCCATTACGACCCCTGGTTTGCTGCAGACAAGTATCTTCACTTCGCCACGGCGGGCGGGATCGCGCTGGGCGCCACCCACCACATGCGCGCGAGTAGCGATCTTTCCCCCGCGCAGGCACGTCAGCGCGGCCTGATGGTGACCCTGACCCTGGGCGTCGGCAAGGAGGTCTATGACAGCGAGATTCGCGGAGGCGCCTTCAGCTGGAAGGATATGACGTGGAATCTGCTGGGCGGGGTGTGCGGTGCCTATCTGGGCAGCGTATTGGATTGAGCATGCGGTTCTATCGTGGTTTCGGCCGGCATGATGCGCCCCCATTGATAACCATGACGAGATCTTGACAGCGAACAAACCTGGTGGCGGCTGAAGAGCGGTGTTGGGCAGCCAGCCAGGCGAGCACAGGATGTACCGTCCCGGAAACGAGCCTGCAGGCATGTAATGCGAAGGCGCGGGTGGAAGACAAGGCAGGGACGGCTCTTATGCGGGCTCGCCATGGCGCGAGTTCGGTGGACGACAGCGCGCGAGGATGGGATGCGAAAGCCGGCCGGGGCTACTGCGCGCCAGGGCGATACTTCCTGGCTAACCTGGATTTGGAGCTCCCTGGTCCGTGCGCTGACGGTTTCCGCCGTCTGGCTCGCGCTCACGGGAGCTCCCGCCGGTATCTGGCGCTATACGGTGCCCGTGACCGTAGTGGTGGTCGGGGTGAGCCTGGCGTTGATTCCACCCCATAACCATCATGCGTCGCCGCTGCGGCTGCTGGCGCTATTGCCCGTGCTGGCGTGGCATGCGCTCAAAGGCGGAGTCGATGTCGCCGCACGCGCATTGCGCCCCAATCTTCCGCTGCAGCCCGATCTTGTGGAAGTGCCGCTGGACCTGAGGGACGGCTCTGTCGCGATCGCGCTGGCGTTCGTGGTGACGCTGCTGCCGGGCACGCTGGTAACGCAGCTTGGTCGCGAAGGTATCGTCTTGCATGTAATCGATCGCAGGCTCCCTGTGGTGGCGACGACCCGCGCGGTGGATCGTTACCTGCGTTGGGCATTGGCCGCAAGGAGGCGGGCGTGACGCTGTTCCTTCAGCTTGCCGCATTATTCTTGCTGTTGAACATTGGCATCGGCCTGGCGCGGGTGCTGAGAGGCCCTACGGCTGCCGACCGCATGCTGGCTGCCCAGCTGTTTAGCACCACTGGCATAGCTATCGTTCTACTCCTGAGCACCGCTTTCGAGCAGCCTGCCGGATTGGATGTCGCCCTGATCTTCGCCGTGCTCGCGATGCTCACGGTGTTGGCATTCGTTCGTCGCGTACTGCTCATCGGGGCCGACAAGGAGCATCGGCCATGATCCGCGATGCGATCTCCGTCATGCTGATTTTCGCAGGTTGCGGATTCTTCCTCGCCGGCACGGTGGGCTTGCTGCGCTTCCCGGACGTGTTCACCCGCCTCCACGCGTTGACCAAGGCCGACAGCCTCGGGTTGGGTCTGGTGGTGTTGGGCCTGTTGCCGCAGAGTCAGGGACTGGGTGGCGTTGTCAAGTTGCTGGCGGTCTGGATGATGGCGCTGCTGATCACCGCGGCCGTTGCGCACTTGGTGGGCCGTTCGGCGCTGGACACGGGGCATAGGCCATGGAGGGCGGAATGATCGCGCATGCTTTCGATGCGGTACTGGCGCTGCTGATAGTGCTCTGCGCTGGCGCGGCCATCGTTAGCGCCGAGCTGTTGCGTGCCATAGTGTTCTTCATCGTTTTCGGGCTGCTGATGGCCGTTGGCTGGCTGCGACTCCAGGCCCCGGATGTGGCACTGGCCGAAGCGGCCGTCGGGGCAGGACTGACAGGGGTTCTGCTGGTGGAGGCGCTGGGTCGAATCCACAGGCTCAGTAAGAGTGGGCGCAGGCGCGATCATGGCTAGGCAGTATAGGCGCGGGTTGCTCGCAATCCTGGCCACGCTCGCCGGCGCCCTGCTGCTTTTTGTGGCGCTGCAATTGCCACGCAATCCTGGGCTGGAAGTGGAGGTGGCGCGTTGGCTGCCCGCTAGCGGGGTTGACCACCAGGTCACGGCAGTGCTGCTGAACTTCCGTAGCCTGGATACCCTTCTTGAGATCGCTGTGTTGCTGCTCGCGGCGATGGCAGCGCGCGCGCTGCCGATCTTGGCGCTGCCGCCGGTGCCGGTACCCGGTAATCGACTGCTGGACTGGCTGTCTCCCAGACTGGTGCTTCTCGCACTGTTGCTGGCCACTTACCTCTATTGGGCCGGTAGCACGCGCTCGGGCGGCGCGTTCCAGGGCGGGACGGTGCTGGCCGCCGCGGGAGTGCTGATGTTGCTCCGCTCAGGCGCGCGGCAACCGCCCCCTTCGCGCTGGTGGCGCGTGCTGATCGCCAGCGGGCTGCTCGTATTCGTGAGCTTGGGCGCCGCCACCGCGATATTCGGCGGGGGAGTGCTCGTTTTGTCCCCGAGTTGGGCACAGTCCTTGATTCTGCTGCTGGAGCTGGCGTTGACCGTGTCTATCGCGGCGAGCTTGATCGATCTGGTCGGTGCGGCGTATCGCCGGAATGGGGATGAACCGTGTTGACCGAGACGCTATTCACAGCAGCTGGCGCCATCGTCTTCGTTCTCGGCCTCTATGGCCTGTTCTCGCTGCGGCATTTGCTCAGGCAGATCGTTGCCGGCAATGTCGCAACCGGTGGCGTATTTCTGATAGTGCTCACCACTGCCCGCGCGGAACCGATGGGAGAAGCCGACCCGGTCGTCCAGGCCCTGGTGCTCACTGGCATCGTCGTTTCGGTGTCGGTTACCGCCTTTGCACTGGCGCTGCTACGCAGGTTGGTCGAGTTGGCCGGGTCGGCGGAGCTCGATCCGGAGGATGGCTGAGCGTGCCGCCATGGTTGCTTGGTCTGGTTTTCTTGCCGCTAGCGGCCGGCTCGGTGAGTTTCGTTGGCGGCCGGCGTGTCCAGCCGTATCTGTCCATCCTGACCTGCGCGGCGGTGACGGCCAGCGCCCTATTGGCCGCCACGGAGGCAGCGGCAGGGGCTAGCGATTATGCGCTCGGCGGATGGGCAGCGCCGCTAGGGGTTCGCTGGCATGTCGATGTATTGAGTGCATCGATGCTGCTGACCACTGCGACGATCGCGCTGGTGGTGACCGTTTTCGGCATGAGCGAGCCAGCTGCGCTCGGAAGGGGAGCGCCAAGCACTTGGTTCTGGCCGCTGTCTTTGTTCCTGGTCGGCTCGTTGAATGCACTGTTCCTCTCCGGCGATCTGTTCAACCTGTACGTGACCCTGGAGCTGGTAACCCTGGGCGCTGTCGGCCTGGTGGTGCTGTCCAATGACGCTCAGTCGGTGCGCGCGGCCATGCGCTATCTGCTGATCGCGCTGGCTGGCTCTCTGAGCTATTTGCTGGGGGTGGGCCTGCTGTATGCAGCCCACGGTACGCTGGATATCGCCCTCGTCGGCCAGAGTATCGCGCCCACGGCGGGTGCGCGAATGGCGCTGGCGTTGATCAGCGTTGGCTTGCTGGCAAAAACGGCGCTGTTTCCGTTGCATGTTTGGCTGCCGCCGGCGCATTCGGCGGCGCCGACGGCAGCCAGTGCGCTATTGTCGGCGCTGGTCGTGATGGGATCGATGTACTGCCTGTTGCGGTTATGGGCCGGGATTTTTGCAGCGGTGGCGACTCCGGCGTTCGCGCAGCTGCTGGGCACGCTCGGCGTGGCAGCCGTGATCTGGGGATCACTACTGGCCCTGACGCAACGACGACTGAAGCTGCTGGTGGCTTACTCCACTGTGTCCCAGCTAGGCTACCTGTTGCTGTTACCGCCCCTGCTCAGCGGCGCCGGCGCTGCCAGCGCCTGGCGTGGCGGCGCTTGGTTGCTGATCTCGCACGCCTTTGCCAAGGCGGCCATGTTTCTCGCCGCCGGGCTGATTCTGCACGCTCGTGGACACGACTATCTAAGTAACATCGTGGGTGCGGCGCGGCAGCTGCCCATGGCGGTATTCGCGATTGGGTTGGCTGGGCTGAGCCTGATGGGGGTGCCGCCCAGCGGTGGTTTCATCGCTAAGTGGCTGCTGCTCACGGCGGCGGTGGAGAGCGGGCAGTGGTGGTGGGTGCCGCCGTTGGTTATCGGCGGCCTGCTGGCGGCCGGTTACATGTTCCGGGTTCTGAATCCGGCTTTTCGAGGACCGGAGGGGAGGGCGGTGTTCCGCCCGGTGCCGCGCTCTGCCCAGCTGCTTTGCCTGTCGTTGGCGCTGGTTTCCATGGTTTTGGGCGTCTACACACTGCCTTGGCTCGAACTGCTTGGTAGCGGGTTGGTTCAATGAACTCCAGCGCCCTTCCGCCGCTGCTGATTCTGCTCAGTTCCCTTGTCCCGGCACTGCTGATCTTCTGGCTGAGCGAATCGCAAGCCTTGGCGCGCAATGCGATCAACCTGACCGGGGCATCGTTCAAGCTGATAATCGTTGCGTTCATGCTGTGGGGCGTCTATCAGGGCCAGCGCTTCGAGTTCGGCTATACCTTGCTGCCGGGGGTGGACTTCCGCCTGCGCATAGACGCGCTGGCCATGCTGTTCGTGACGCTGTCGGCGGTTCTGTGGCTGCTGACTACCATCTACGCGATAGGCTATCTGGAAGGAACACCGAATCAGCGGCGCTTCTTCGGCTTTTTCTCGCTTTGCGTGGCCGCCACCGTGGGCATAGCGCTGGCCGGAAACCTGTTCACCTTCTTCTTGTTCTATGAGCTCCTGACCGTATCCACCTATCCCTTGGTGGTGCATAGGGGAAACCGCGCATCCATGCATGCCGGGCGCGTGTACTTGGCTTACACGATGGCTGGCGGCGCGGTTCTGCTGATTGGGATCGTGTGGCTCTACCAGTTAGCCGGGCCGGTGGAGTTCATAGAGTCGGGCGGAGCGCTGGAGCACGTAGACGGGAGCCAGCGCGGGGCGCTGGCAGCCATCTTCGGCCTGCTGGTGAGCGGGTTTGCGGTGAAAGCCGCGATGGTGCCGCTGCACGTGTGGCTGCCGCTGGCGATGGCGGCGCCGGCCCCGGTAAGCGCGCTGCTGCACGCGGTGGCAGTGGTAAAGGCGGGGGCATTCGGCATTACCCGCGTCGTCTACGATGTTTACGGACTGGAGCTCGCGGAGACGCTGGGGCTTACGGCGGCGGTGACGGTGGTGGCTGCAGCGAGCATCATCTTCGGCTCGCTCAAGGCATTGCAGCAGGACGACATCAAGCGTCGGCTCGCGTATTCCACGGTCAGCCAGCTTTCCTACATCGTGGTCGGCATTAGCATGCTGTCGCCTATCGCCCTGATCGGTGCGCTGGTCCACCTGGTGCACCAGGGAGTGATGAAAATCACCCTGTTCTTTTGCGCGGGCAATCTCGCCGAGACCTTGGGTGTTCACAAAGTCAGCGAGATGGACGGGACCGGCAGGCGCATGCCCTGGACCATGGGCGCTTTCAGCCTGGCCGCATTCGGCATGATTGCGCTGCCGCCTACGGCGGGATTCATCAGCAAGTGGTATCTAGGGCTGGGCGCGCTGGAAGCGGATACGGGCTGGGTCCTGGCGGTATTGCTTAGCAGTAGCCTGCTCAACGGCGCATATTTTCTGCCCATGCTGTACCGCGCCTGGTTCAGCCGGCGCCACGAACCCTGGCCGCGGCAACGCTATGGAAACGCGTGGGCCGAGACCAAGGCGAGCTTACTGGTGCCGCCACTGATCACAGCGGCACTCACCTTGCTGTTCGGCCTGTTCGCCGGCTCGGCGCTCAGCCCGCTGCACTGGGCGCAACTGATAGCGGCGCAGGAATTCCCGCGATGGTAACGATGCCGCTGATTGTGGTGCTCTTTCCCGCGCTACTTGCACTGCTGGCCTTGAGTTCCGCGCGCCGCGCGCTGGCGGTCCTGTTGCCGCTGGCGGCGGCGCCTGCATTTCTGGCGGCCTTGTTCGCCGCTCCGATGCAGGCGCACTATTCTGCGCTATTGCTTGGAATGCAGTTAGGGCTGGACACCACAGGCAGGGTGTTCATGCTCTTTACGGCGGTGATATGGACGGCCGTCGGCGCTCATCTGCGTACCGGTGCCCTGGGCGTCGCCATGCCGCTGCAGCGGCGCTTCCTGTTCTGCTATCTGCTGGCGATGAGCGGTAACTTGGGCGTGATCCTGGCCCAGGACAGCGCCAGCTTCTATCTGTTCTTCGCGGTGCTCAGCCTGGCCGCCTACGGGCTTATCGTGACGGAGCGGGGAGCGAAGAGCCGCCAGGCCGGCAGACTGTATTTGATTCTTGCCTTATTTGGGGAAATGCTCATCCTGGCCGCGTTCCTGCTGACGAGTGCCGGATCGGGCAGTCCTTTGCTCGCACCGTTGCTTTATTTCGGCCTGGGCATCAAACACGGCGTGCTGCCCATGCATATGTGGCTGCCCTTGGCCCATGGTCGAGCGCCGCCCCCGGCCAGCGCGCTTCTCAGCAGCGTTCTGCTCAAGGCCGGTGTAATCGGTTGGCTGCGCTTCTTTCCTCAGGCGTTGGAGAGTTTGGCTGTGGGGGCCCTGGCGATCATGGCGGCCGGGCTCGCGGCAGCGTTATTGGGTGCAGTTGCCGGCGTATTGCAGCGTAACCCCAAGATGCTGCTGGCGTATTCCAGCATCAGTCAGATGGGGCTGCTTACCGCCGCTTTCGGCATGGCCGTCAGCGACCCGCTGCTGTGGCGAGCGATGATACCGCTGCTGGGCCTGTTCGCTTGTCACCACGCGTTGGTCAAAGCGGCTCTATTCCTGAGTGTGGGGGTGGATCGCCACCAGCACGGCGGCAACATCGTGCGGCCGTTGTTGCTCTTACTGGGGCTAGCGCTGGCGGGAGCCCCGTTGACGGGCGGCGCACTGGTTAAGATGACGCTGGAGGGTTATCTGTCGCAGCTGTCCGGCCCGGCCGCGGAAATGTTCGAGCTGCTGCTGCCCGCGACATCGGCGGCCAGTACGGTGCTGATGCTTCGCTTTGTTCACTTGATGCGTGGGCCCGTGCCAGCAGCGAAGGGCGCAGGGGGAGCGCTTGCGTTCCCGGGCGCCTTCGTCGCCCTATCCGTTATCGCGTTGCTGGGGCCGTGGCTGCTCGCTTGGAGCACGCTGGACGAGGCGGTGCAGACCGCGCTGGAACCTGGCGCATTATGGAAGTCGTTCTGGCCCGTAGCCTTAGGCAGTCTGATCGCTCTATCGCTGCTGCGGTATCCGCTGCGCTGGGTGCTGCCGCCCGGAGATATCGCGTTGCCGCTGGAACGATGGGTGAGCGTCGTTGGGCAGTTGCGGCTACCGCCATGGCAGCGGCCGCGAGTGCGGCTGCCGCCGGCTCCGTGGCCGGGGCTGGAACGCAAACTGCGACGTATGCCGATAACAGGAATCGCGTATTTTCTGTGCCTGTTGGCATTCGCGCTGGTTGGCGGGGTACGCTGATCGTTCCGCCGGCCGCCGAAGGCCCCGCTGTGCGCTCAGGATGCGCGGCGCAGCAGTGTGAGCAGTTCGTAATCAGGGTGCCCGTCCGCCGGCAGGCCGCGCTGGAGCTGGAACGCGCGCACGGCGGCACGGGTCTGTTGGCCGGCAATCCCGTCGATCTCGCCTTCCAGGTGGCCGAGCCGTATCAGCCGCCCTTGCAGCTCCATTATTTCCTCGCGTGTCAGCGCGCGCTCCTGCTTAGGAGGAACGGCGGCAAGCCGCCCCATGCCGGCAATCCGGTCGGCGAGATGACCGACCGCCAGGGCGTAGGAGGTGGATGTGTTCCACCGCATGATGATGCGGAAGTTGTCGTACACAAGGAAGGCCGGGCCGCGATGGCCGGCGGGCAGCAGCAGGCTCGCTTCCATATCCGTCGCGGGCAGGGCGCGGCCGGTGGGCAATCGCACGCCCAGTCGTTGCCACTCGCTAAGCGGGCGACGCTGGTCGAGTCCGGCCAGGGTGTAGTCGAAGCGCGAGGGCAAACGTACCTCGCGCCCCCAGCGTTGGCCGTCGCTCCAGCCCATGGCCCGCAGGTAGTTTGCCGCGGAGGCGAGCGCGTCCGGTAGGCTATTCCATAAATCGCGGCGGCCATCACCATCGTAATCCACGGCGTAAGCGGTGAAGGTGGACGGCATGAACTGGGTGTGTCCCATGGCGCCTGCCCAGGAGCCCTGCATGGCGTCGGGCGTGATGCTGCCCTCATCGATGATTTGCAGCGCATGCATCAGCTGCTCGCCGAAGAAGGCGCCGCGGCGGCCTTCGCAGGCTAAGGTAGCGAGTGCATCGAGCACGGGCGTGCGGCCGAAGAACGCGCCGTAGTTCGTCTCCATGCCCCAGAAGGCGAGCAGATACTCGGGACGCACCCCGAAGTCGGCATGTATGCGTTGCAGCAGATCGCGGTGTACGTTCAGCAAGCGGCGCCCGCGCTCGACCCGTTCGGGCGTGATGCGGGCTTGGAAATACTGCCAGAAGGTCTGCACGAACTCCGGCTGACGGCGGTCCAACTCTATAACGCGGGGGCGGTACTGGATGCCGGTAAAAGCTGTTTCGATGGTGACGGCAGCAAAGCCCTTGCTGACGGCGCGTGCTTTCAGCCCCCCCAGGCAGTCGGCAAAGCTCGCCGCCGCATCAGCGTCGGCAGCGGCGGTACCCGGGCCCAGTGCTAGCAACAGGGCTGCCATAACGGAGAGGTAGCGGGCGTTCATGATTGGCATGTAGCGGCGCTGTCGTTGTGGTATTTCGTTTAGTGGTGGCTGCGGACTATCCATCTTAGAACGGTTCTTGTTCCCGAACGGGGGACCGCGTCGCACCACTACAATATGGCGGCTACGCAATGTAAGCAAAGGTACCCGCGTCGCTTATGCTACGGACATGGCCGCAGGCGCTGGAGTGAATTGCCGCCGCGCTCCATACGCGGTGCTCGCGGGGTACGGCCGCGCCATGCTCCCGTATGGACGATTTTCCTTTTCAGTACGCCCTGGGCCACCGAGGAGTTGGCCGCGCTTGTGCGCTGGTACGCATAACTGACTTTTTCGGTTGCCGACCACTCAAGTCCGCGGCAACGACGCCGATAGCTGGAGTGGGCGTCAGCGCCAGAACCCGCATAGCCTGGCAATAGGCGCGGGCTGGGTCGCTGCCCTCGCAGCGTTCAGCGAGCAGACGGAAACGATGGTTCCCCACCCTGCTAGAATGTTGCGTGTAAGTGTTTCCGTAGCGCGGATGCGGGCATAAAAGAGACAAAGAATATCCGGAAATTGTGAAGCCGCTCACGTCCTGCGAAGGCGGACACGGTTCTGTCGCCTCGGAGCGACTATCTTAGACACAGGAGCTCGTCGTACGCGGGCCAGATTCTTCAGAGGACTTTATTCAATGTCGATCCTTGGCAAGAAGAACAAAGACTCCGGTCAGAACTACGGCACGACCGTTATTTCGCAGGGGACGGTCTTTGTCGGTGACGTTACGCTCGATGCCAAGCTCCATATCGATGGCACCTTCCAGGGCACCATCAAGTCGACCAACGATATCTCCATAGGCGCCAGCGGGCACTTCGAAGGCACCGTTACCGCGCGCACCATGCTCGTCAGCGGCTACGCCAAAGGGCAATTCGAGTGCGAGCGGCTGGAGATCATCGATACCGGCAAGGTGTACGGCGAGGTCCTTACCGAAGACTTCGTGATCGAGCCGGGCGGGCGGTTCATCGGCGGTAGCCGTTCCCGCAGCGAAGAAGCCATCCCCGCCCTGAGTTATCAGACGGCGACTACCGAGCCGGCCGGCAAGGAGAAGGATGCGAAGGATGGCGAAGCTGCCGCTCGCAAGGCCAGCCTGGCTTCGGTAGGGAAGAAAGACTGACCTTACTCGCTACGATCGGGGTTGTACTAGCAGTGCGCTGGCCGCCTCCCTGACGCAAGGGAGGCGGCCAGCGCTTTGCGCATGACGTTTCGTGCGCCTGCTGGCCATAGATCTAGCGCTCCGCATCACGCAGGCGCCTATCGCGTGGGGGTAGGCGACGCCACGTCCAGGCGCGACAGTTCGGCGGCGATGGCACCGGTTGGGCGTGTGAATCGGGCCAGCAGATCGTAAAGGACCGGCGTGAGATACAGCGTCAGGACGGATGCGAAGCTCAAGCCGCCGATGATGACCACACCGATCGCCATGCGGCTCTCGGCACCGGCACCCGCAGCCAGCACCAGGGGAAACGCTCCGAATACGGTGGACACCACCGTCATCAGCACCGGGCGCAGCCGCAGCACGGAGCCTTCCACGATGGCTTCCCGCACGCTCATGCCCGTATCACGTAGCTGATTGGCGAACTCGACGATGAGAATCCCGTTCTTCGCCATCAGTCCTATCAGCAAGATCATGCCGATCTGGCTGTAGATGTTCAGCGAGCCGCCAACGATGAACAAGGTAGCCAGAGCTCCGGTGAGCGCCAGGGGAACCGAGGTCATGATGACCAGCGGGTGGATGAAACTCTCGAACTGCGCAGCGAGCACCAGGAAGACGATCACCAGCGCCATGGCGAAGGTGAGGTAGATAGTGCCGCTGGCGGCACGGAACTCTTGCGACATCCCCAGATAGCTGATTCTTGCCTCGGGCGGCAGCTCTTCGGCGGCAATACCGTCCAGATAAGCCAGCGCGCTGCCCAGATCATAGTCAGGCGCTAGCGATGCCGTGATGGTGATAGCGGGCATGCGGCCGATCCGATTCAGTTGCGGGGCTGCGCCGCGCTCCTCCAGCGTAATCAGGCCGCTCAAGGGGACTAGTTCGCCGTTGCCGCTGCGAACGAAAATATTGCCCAAATCCGCGGGTGTGGAGCGGGCGCTGCGTTCGGCCTGCAGGATGACGCTGTACTCGCGGCCGCGGTCGAGATAGGTGGTGACCTCGCGCGAAGCGAGCATGGTCTGTAGCGCGCGGCCGATCTGATCGACGCTGATGCCCAGATCGGCCGCGCGCTGGCGATCGATCTGCAATGCCAGCTGCGGACGGGTCTCCTCGAAGTCGCGATCCAGGAACAGGAGCTTGGGATTCTCGCGTGCGCGCTCGAGCACACGCAGGCTCCATTCGTCTACGGTCTCATAGTCGGGCCCGCCGATGACGAACTGCACCGGCTGCCGGAAACCGCTCTGGCCCAGCCCGGGCGGATTGACGGCGAATGCCCGCACTCCGGGGATGCCGAGCAGGCCTAACTGCGTTTCCGCCACGATTTCCTGCTGGCTGCGTTGACGCTGATCCCAGGGAGCCAATCCAACGATGGTGAAAGCGCGGTCGGTGGTGCCGCCGAACCCCATTACGGAGAGGGTGCGAACCGCCTCGCCGCTCTCCAACAACGGCATGAGCAAGGCTTCGATTTCGCGCAGATTGGCGTCGGTGTAGGCAATCGTGCTGCCTTGGGGCGCGGTGCTGGGGATAATGAAAGAGCCCCTATCCTCGGTGGGGGTCAGCTCCTGGGGCAGCACGCGCACGAACTGTATTGCCGCCACCGAGCACAGCGCTCCGACTACGATCACGACAACGGGCATGCCCAAGGCTTTGTTCAAGGTCCAGCGATAGCCTCGCGTCAGTGTGCCGAGAACTGCCTGGCCGAACTGTTGGGCGGCGTTGGGCGCGCCGGTCGCGCGCAGCCACTTGGAGCAGAGCATGGGCGTCAAGGTGAGCGCCACTATGCTGGAGAAGACCACGGCAGCGGCAAGCACTATGCCGAACTCAGTGAACAGGCGGCCTACGTTGCCCTCCATGTAGGCCAGCGGCACGAACACCGCGACCAGGGTCGCCGTGGTGGCGACTACCGCGAACGCTACCTGGCGGGTGCCGCGAAAGGCGGCGAGCAAGGGCGGCTCGCCGTCGTCGATTCGACGCTGCACGTTCTCCAGTACGACGATCGCATCGTCTACCACCAGGCCGATCGCCAGCAGCAGCGCCAGTAGGGTAAGCACGTTTACGGAGTAGCCTAGGGGCGCCATCACGATAAAGGCGCCGATGACGGAAACGGGAATGGTGATGGCAGGGATGAGCGTGGGGCGCAGCGAGCGCAGAAAAAGGAAGATCACCAGCACGACCAGTACGATGGCGATCCCCAGCGTCTGCACAACCTCGCGGATGGAGGCGCGGATGAATTCTGACTCGTCCCGGCTGACGGACATGGTGATGCCCTCGGGCAGTGCCTCGCGCATCAGCTCGAGCTCGGCCAGCACCAGATCCGAGACCGCGACCGTGTTGGCTTGCGACTGGCGTATGATGCCAAGGCCGATAGCGGTCTGGCCGTTGGCCCGCAGCATGGTGCGGTCGTCTTCCACTCCGTATTCGACGCGCGCGATATCGCTGAGGCGGATCGGGACGCCGTTGCGGTGGGCCACCACCAAACGCTCGAACTCTTCGACCGAGTTCAGCCGTGTATCCGTGCGTACCGACAGGTCGCGCATCTGGGACTCGACGCGCCCGGCGGGAAGCTCGATGTTGTTACGGCGCAGCGCGTTCTCCACATCGTCGACTACTATGCCCCGTGCCGCCATCGCTTGCCGATCCAGCCACACGCGCATCGCATAGCGGCGCTGTCCGCCTATGGTGACTTGGGCCACGCCGTCCAACACCGCGAGCCTGTCCACCATGTTGCGCTCCGCGTAATCGGAGACTTCGGCCGCTGTCATCGTATCGCTGGTGAGCGAGATCCACAGCATAGGCCGCGCGTCTGCATCGGCCTTGGCTACCAGCGGCGGGTCGATGTCGTCCGGCAACAGATGCAGAGCACGGCTGAGCGCATCGCGAATGTCATTGGCCGCGGCGTCCACGTCGCGGCTAGGAGCGAACTCTATCGTCGTCTGGCTGCGCCCGTCGCGGCTGTTGGAGGTGATGGTACGAATTCCGTCGATGCCGCTGATCGCCCGCTCGATGACCTCAGTAACCTCGTTGTTGATCACCTGCGGTGCGGCTCCCGGATAGAGCGTAGTAATCGAGATGACCGGCGGATCGATGTTGGGATACTCGCGCACGGGCAACCGTTGCATTGCTGCAAGGCCGAGGATGACGATGAGCAGCGAGATCACGGTGGCGAACACCGGACGCTTGATGGAGACATCGGACAGGATCAAGCGAGCACCCTCTTATCGTGATTGCTCAGGCGTGGACCTAGCCGTGGTGGGTGGCCGCCGCTGTGGTCGCCGCGTCGGCTTCGGCTTCGTTCACGGTTCTGCGCACGTGCACGGCGGCGTTATCGCCGCGCAGGCGATTGCTGCCCGCGACAACTACGGCATCGCCGATGCCCACACCGTCGAGGATCTCGACCATGCCGTCCTGGCGCGTACCGATAACCACATCGGTACGAACCGCTTTCTTATCGGAGACGACATAGACGTAGCGGCGGCTGCCCTGGACGATCAGCGCCTCTTCCGGCACGAACACGGCATTCTCGCGCTGATCGAGCACTAGCCGCACGTTCATGAACATGCCGGGGCGCAACAGGAGGTCCTCGTTCGGAATCTGCGCCTGCACGCGTACGCTCCGAGTTACCGAATCGACACGGCTGTCGATCTGGGTTACCCGGCCGGCAAAACGGTGTTCGGGAAAGGCCGAAGTGGTAGCGACCACCGGCTGACCGATCGTGATTCGCGAGAGAAAGCGCTCGGGGACCATGATGTCGAGCCGAATATTGGAAATATCGTCGAGTGTGGTGAGACGGGTGGTCGGATCGACCAAGGCGCCCACGCTGACTTCGCGAATGCCGATAATACCGTCAAAGGGCGCCACTATGCGTTGCTCGCGCAAGCGCGCGCGTGCCATGTCTACTCGCGCTTGCGCGACCTCCACGGCAGCGCGTCGCGTCTCTACATCGGCCTGGGCGATGTTGCGGCCGTCGCTGAGCGCGCGCGCGCGCTGATACTGAGCGCGTGCATCCTCGAGCTGCGCCTGAGCCTGCCGCAGGTCCGCTTCCTCGGTGGCGCTGTCCAACGAGACCAGTAGAGTGCCGGCCTTTACATGCTGGCCTTCCTGGAACTCTATGGAGGCGATGCGTCCGCTGGTGCGGGCCACAATGTTCACTGCTTCCTGCGCCCGCGCCGTACCCACCAGCTCGATGGCGTCTATGGCCACGCCCGGACGGGCTTTGAATACGTCCACGGGTGATCCGACACCGGCGCGGCCTGTTCCACTGCCGCTTGCTTGCTGCGCATCGGCCATGAAGAAGTAGTACCAGCCGCCCACGGCCAAGAGCAAGACGACCGCCGCAGTCGCCAGTTGATACGGAATTCGCATGCTTTGTGTAGTCCTCGCGCTTCCGGCAGTACGGTACGGATCGATTGAATACCCCTGTACCATACAATGATGCAGAACGACTCGGAAGAAGGCGCTTAACCACTTTATGCGTTAAGCGAGGTTGCGCGGAGATTGTGCGATCGCAGCAATTGCATTGCGCTGCGCCAGCCACGCTAGCCTAAACGGCGGCTCCCTACGGCTCGAATTCGCCCCCAGGTGAGAGGGGTCATCAAAGCGCGTTTGAACGAGAGCAAATGTTACAAAGCATACGAAACTTCTTCGAGCAACGGCTCGCAGGGCCCGTTAGCGGGGAGAACGAGCTCGAGCACCGCTTGCAGCTTGCGACGGCAGCGTTGCTGGTCGAGGCAGCGCGCGCCGATCAGGTGCGGCACGAAGAAGAGTGGAAAACGATCGCCGAAGGAATTCGTGCAAAGTTTTCGCTTTCCGATGCGGAAACGGCGGAACTGCTTGCGCTGGCGGAAGAAGAAGCGAAACAGGCGGTTTCCGATTACGACTTCGTGACACTGATTAACCGTAACTTCGGCCCGGAGCAGAAGCAGCGCATTGTCGAGTTGCTGTGGCGCGTGGTTTGCGCCGACGGTCACGTCGATAAGTACGAGGAGCATTACGTGCGCCGCATCGCAGAGCTTCTCCATGTTCCGCATCGCGCGTTCATTGCGGCCAAGTTGCGGGTGCTAGGCGAATAAAGAGCCTTTCGCTGGTCGAGCAGTATGGTGGGCAAGGCGGCAACCCTCCGCGGTGTGTTGCCGCGGGGGAACCGCTGACCGTTGCCAGAGGGGGGCTGTAACCTGTGCGCGCGCTACGTGGGCTGCGGTAAAGGCGGTCCGGATCGGGCTCGTGTAAGGGTGGCGGCGCCTTAGCGCCGCCACTGACTACTGAGGCCGTAGTTCAAAACGGCCGAACATCGCGTTCGGCGGCTTGTCAGGACTTGACGATACCTGCCTCGGCCTCGGCTTCCTGGCGCAGCTCCTTGCGCAAGATCTTGCCAACCGGCGTTTTGGGAAGCTCGCCGCGGAAGATGACTTCCTTGGGGACTTTGTAGTTGGTCAGGTGCTGGCGCGCGAAGGCGATAACGTCCTCCGCCGAGAGGTTCGGGTTTCTGCTGTGCACGTAAGCGCGCACGGTCTCGCCACCCTCCCGGTTCGGAACGCCGATCACCGCCGCTTCGACGATGTCCGGATGCTTGGCCAGGCAATCCTCCACCTCGTTCGGGAAGACGTTGAACCCGCTGACGTCGATCATGTCTTTCTTGCGGTCAACGATGCGGAAATAGCCGCGCTCATCCATGACTGCGATGTCGCCGGTGTGGAACCAGCCGCCGCGCATGGCCACGGCGTTCTCCTCGGGCTTGTTGTAGTAGCCTTTCATCACCTGCGGACCGCGCGCCACCAGTTCGCCAGGCTCGCCCAGGGGAACGGGATTGTCGTTTTCATCGACGATGCGGATGTCGGTTCCGGGCAGGGGAATGCCTATGGTGCCCAAGCGTACTTCGCCGTTGGGCGGGTTGGTGATCAACACCGGGCTGGTTTCCGACAGGCCATAACCTTCGGAGATTTGCGAACCGACCACTTGCTGCCACTCGTCCGCAACCGCCGCATGCAGCGCCGTGCCGCCGGAAATCGTCATATCGAGCTTCTTCGGCGGGTTGTTGCGGAACCACTCTTCGCCCAGTAGCCCCTTGAACAGGACGTTCACGCCGGAGAACTTGGTGATCTCGAACTTCTCGAAGCAGGGCCTGAGGTTGCTGATTGGCCGCGGCGAAGGGGAGAGCACGTTGTGTCCGCCCAGCCGGTAGAAAACCAGCATATTAAATGTGAAGGCGAAGATGTGATAAAGCGGCAACGCGGTGAGCACGGTCTCCACGCCGGGCTTGACCCGGTCGCCGTTGATCGAGTCGATCTGCGCGATGTTCGCGAGCAGGTTGTTATGTGTCAGTTGCGCGCCCTTGGCGATGCCGGTGGTGCCGCCGGTGTACTGCAGCACGGCCAGATCGTCCGCGGATGCTTCCGCCGGCGCCCCCTTGCCAGAATCCAGATGGCGCTTCCCGCGGGCGAGTGCGTCCATGAAGTCGATGGCCGGCACCGGGCACGCAGGAACCTGCTTTTTCAGCTTCAGCACGGTGCGGATAAGCAAGCCCTTCAACGTCGGGAAAAAGTTCGCGACGCTGACGGTTATCACATGCTTGACTTGGGTGCCTTGGAGCGCATCGGCCAGTTTGTCGGCGAACATGTCGATGATGACCAGCGTGCTCGCGCCCGAGTCGGCCAGCTGCTTTTGCATCTCGTCCGCCGTGTAGAGCGGATTCATGTTGACCAGTACTGTGTTCGCCTTCAGCACCCCAAAAGCGGCAATGGGGAACGACAGGCAGTTCGGCATCTGTATGGCGACCCGCTCGCCGTCCTGCAGGCCCAGCTCGTGGCGCAGGAATGCCATGAACTGGTCGGAATAGCGATCCACCTCGCTATAGTCGATGGTGGCGTTCAGGCCGTTGTCCAGGCAGATCGAAAAGGCCGGCTTGGTGGCGTACTCGCGGCTTGCGGCACGTATCATCTCCGGAAGGTTGCGGTAGGGCAGCGGCGCAAACTCCACGCTGCCCACACCGTACTCGCCTGCCCAGGGTTTGCTGTCGTAGACGCGGGCAGCGTCCTGGTTATCGTTCATAGGAACCTCGCATCGTTCTGCTTCAAGTTCGATATGCAGTCAGCAGAAAGCTGCCGCTGATATCAGGGACGCGCAAAGTGCCATGATGCACTCGGCATGCCCCGTCGGCCAGTAGCAAAGGCGGTAGTGAAGCGGCGCCAGTCGCGCCCCCCTCGCTTTTGCCTGGGGCTGCTGCCCCGCTGTTTCCACGGGCGCGCCGCGGCGAGCAAGCCGGCCCGCCGGCCGCGAGCACGCCATACAGAGCCTGGAATAGCCTTGTACGGCATTTTCTTGCAGGCCGCTGCGAATCTCTCCCAGCAGCGCGGCAAGTACCAACCGCCGAATGTCGCGCAAGCCATAGGATATGCGCGCTTCGCTTTGTTTATCCAACTGCTCGCTATTGGCGCAGAGCTTGTTGTGTAGAATGGCCGTAGCATAGTCGGCCGAACTGCTCCAAGCCCATGAACCTGATCTTTTTCGCTATCGTCTTCATGGCGTTCGCCTACGCGGCGTGGCGGCAGCTTGCAGGCCCACTGCCCATTGGCGAGCCGCTGCCCATGGAGCAATTGAGCAGCAGCATGATAACCGCCGCAGGCGGAGCGGTGGAACTGGCCATTGGGCTGGTTGGCGTGATGGCCCTGTTTCTTGGTCTGATGAAAGTTGCTGAGGCGGGCGGCTTGCTTACCATTATTGCCAAGCTGATCCGTCCGCTGATGGTGCGTCTGTTTCCGCAAGTCCCGCCCGATCACCCGGCTATGGGCGCGATGATCCTGAATCTGTCCGCGAATGCGCTGGGGCTGGGCAACGCTGCTACGCCTTTCGGAATACGCGCCATGCAGGAGCTGGAGAAGCTCAATCCGCGGCCCGGTACCGCCACCGATGCCATGGTGCTTTTCCTGGCAATCAATACATCCAGCGTTACGTTGCTGCCCACCGGCGTGATCGCATTGCGTGCGGCGGCCGGATCGGCAGAACCGGCCGCGATTCTGCCCACGACCTTGTTCGCGAGCATCTGCGCCACGGCGGCTGCGATCATCGCGGCGAAAAGCTATGCGCGGTTTTTCCCGCCCGAATCTGCTGCGGCAGTAGCGCCGGAGGCATCGCCGCAGTTCGTGGAACAGGGCGACGAGGCCAGCTTGCCGCCTGCGGCGGAGCAAGCCTACCCCTTATGGGCCTCGGGGTTGGCGCTGACTGCGCTAGCGGCCATGGTGCCGCTCACTGTGGTCTATGGCCGGCATATCGCACCGTGGATCATCCCCGGCTTGATGGTCGGTTTTCTGACCTTCGGTCTGCTGCGAGGAGTGCCGGTGTACGAGGCCTTCGTGGAGGGCGCAAAGGACGGGTTTCAGGTGGCGCTGCGCATCATTCCCTACCTGGTGGCCATTCTGGTGGCGGTAGGGATGTTTCGCGCCAGCGGCGCCATGGATGTGCTGGTCGGCTGGCTAGGCGGGTTGACCGCACGTGTGGGCTTGCCTGCCGAAGCATTGCCCATGGCGCTGCTCAGGCCCTTGTCCGGCTCTGGAGCCTACGGGGTGATGGCATCCATCATCAACGATCCGGCCATCGGTCCGGACAGTTACGTAGGCTTGCTGGTCACTACGTTGCAAGGTTCGACGGAGACCACATTTTACGTTCTTGCGGTGTACTTCGGCGCTATACGCATCCGCCGGATGCGCCATGCTCTGCCAGCTGCCTTGACCGCCGATGCGGTGGCCGTATTCGCTGCCGTGGCGGTTTGCAGCTGGTTGTTCTTGTAGCCTTCGCCGCGTCGCGGTGCGTTTTGTCGAATAGAATTTGGCCGTTTGTTAACGGGGTCAACAGCTTGTCCCCGGGAAGCTCGTCGTTGGCCACAGCAGCTACAACTTGAACATCGTTTAGAGGGTCACTACCTACTGAACGGATAGCAAGTCAAGTAACTTTGCCGTTCGGGAGGTATGGATGGATTTGCGTAAATTCATTTGCGCTGTGCCGGCGCTATTGCTGGCAAGTGCGATGTTCCTGGCCGGTTGCGAAACCACCGCCGGCGTTGGGCGCGATATCGAAGCGGCCGGCGAAGGGATCGAAGGTAGCGCCGAGCGTCATCAGCCTTACGGCAGCCCATCCCAGAATTAACGACATACAGCCAAGTCAGCTCTTGAAGCTTTTGCGTTTTCCAAGCGGGTTGTTGCAACCGATGATAGCAGCCCGAAAGGCATGGGGGAGGGCAATCATCAGGGAGGATAAGATGAAGCACAGGAAGTACGCCGGGTTTACGATTGCTGGTGCACTGTTTTCGCTGCTGCTGCTCGTGGGCTGCGAGACGACGGCAGGTGTCGGTCGCGACACGGCAGCCGCGGGCGAGGCCATAGAGGATACGGCGCAGCAGAACCAGCCGTATGAGCAGCGTTCGCAGAGCCTGGATTAGATTGTCTTGCGCAAGAGGTGGGGCGCCCTAGGGGCGCCCTCGCTTGGCCTGCGGGCCTTCGATCTGCTTACGCCGTTCCGTTTTGCCCGGGTGCGATGGACCGATCCCCGTGGCTGGCGCTTAGTCTGCAGCGAGCGAGTAGGGTAGCGGCAACAGACTGAGTTCGCGGCCCTCGCAGATCAGGCCGCCCTGAGAGGCACGCTCGATCTGAAGCACTGCCAGTAGCTCCGCTCCGCCCTCGACGCGAGGTGCGGACAGCATCACTTGACCGGCGAGGGCTCCCTCCTGGGTACGGATTTCCGCGCCGGGCGCAGGCGCCTCGCCTTCGACCGCTGCACGGTACGTGCGCCGCTTAAGGTTGCCCAAGTAATGCATGCGCGCGACGATTTCCTGGCCGGGATAGCAGCCTTTGGTGAAACTGATTCCGCCGACCAGGTCCAAGTTCGCCATTTGGGGCACGAAGGCTTCCTGCGTATTCGCTAGCACCGTCGGCAGACCGGCGCGGATGTCCAGCAGATCCCAAACGGCCGGGGCTACCGGTTCTGCCGTATCGGCCAGCTGGCTCCAATAGCGTCGCAACGGCGCGGCGTGCGCGATGAGTTGCAGCCGCGGCTGCGAGCCGGCAGGACGCAGCACCACACAGTCCTCGCGCACAGCGATACCGTCCTCGGCTGCGGGCAGCTCGCCATCCAGAAGCGGGTTCAGTGCCGCGATGGCGGCCGGTCCGTGCACTCCGATCACGCCTGCCGGTTCGACGATCAGCTCCACTTTGGAGCGGAGCACGAACATGCGAAGACGGGCCAGGGTCTTGTCCAGCAGCTCACGCGGCAGCAACAGCCCGAAATCGTCGCCCCAGCGGAACACGCGCAGCAGCGCGATCATTCTCCCCTTGGGATTGCAGTAGGCCGCCAGGCGGCTAGAGTCAGCTGGCAGGCCGGCGATATCGTTGCTTAGCTGGGATTGCAAAAAGCTCTGCGCATCAGCCCCGCGCGCCCGGATGACTCCCAGATTCGTCAGCGGGCAGGCAATTCCAGCCGGTCCGAATGCCGATACGTTGGTGGACGGGGGGGATGACAGCCAGTCCCAAGGCTCTTGCATGATCGCTCCTCATATCTCAATCCCGTTTGGATGTGAGGCGGCCGCTCAGCTGGCGGCAGGGGCGTTGCGGAGCCGGGGGCGGAAGCGGCGTCCGCCGTCCCCATCTTAAGGTCCAAGCCCCCGTGAGCGGCGCGCCGACTCTAAAGCACTACGAGATTGGGTCTAGTTATGCCATAATGCGCCGCGGCTAACCAGGTGGATCCTAGATATGGAACACACTCATGACAAACCGCGCGCGGCCGATACTCAGCCTGATCGGCGCGAACAGGACCGAGCGGATGCGCCCAGCCCCAAAGAGATCGGCGGCCCCAAGGGTCCGGAGCCGACCCGCTATGGGGATTGGGAGCGCAATGGGCGCTGCTACGATTTCTGATCGCTGTGGAGGTGCTGCGATCTGGCGATCAGCGCCCACAGTGCCCACAACGCTCGCGCGCGATATACGGACCGATGAGTGCTCGCGATCAAGCGCGTGTCAGCGGATACCGGCGACGGTACCGCTTGCGCGCTTGATCGCGAGCGTTTAGCTTACCCGCCGTGCGACGGCATGGCCCAACTGCAGAGCGAGTCTATTAATGCAGACGGATAACCGACCGCTTTCACCTTTTATGCACTATAGGCTGGGCTGGACCGGCTACCCCTCCATCCTGCACCGCATCACCGGGGTCGTCCTCAGCGTTGGCAGCATCTTCCTGGTCTACTGGCTGGTCGCGCTGGCCAGCGGCCCGGATGCGTACGCGACGGCGCAGGCGCTGTTCGGCAGCATAATCGGCAAGATCGTCCTGTTCGGCTTTACGTTCGCGCTGTTCTACCACTTCTGCAACGGCATTCGTCACCTCATCTGGGATGCCGGTGTGGGTCTCGAGCTTGAAACCGCGCTGCGGTCCGCGCGCGTGGTCGTGGCGGCGAGCATTGTGCTGACGCTGCTGACCTGGGTTCTGTACTTCACGGTGGGGGGCGCGTGATGAGCAAGTATCGGACACCCTTGCGCCAGGCGAAGGGCCTGGGCTCGGCGAAGGATGGCGTTGGCCATTGGATGGTGGAGCGGTTGACCGGCCTGGCACTGGTTCCGCTGTACCTGTGGTTCGTGTTCTCGCTGGTTCGCTACGCCAGCGCCGACTACGCCACGGTGGTTGCGTGGATCTCTTCGCCGGTGCCGGCCGTGCTGATGATCCTGCTGATCGCGGTCAGCTTTCACCACCTCCAGCTGGGCATGCAGGTGGTATACGAAGACTACATCCACAGCGAGTGGCTGAAGTTTACGTGCATTATTCTCACCAAATTCGTCGCGTTCGCACTCGCCGCAGCGGGTATCTTCGCGGTGCTACGGGTCGCTTTCGGAGGCTAGTGGATGTCTGGCGGTTACACGATTATCGATCACACTTATGACGTCGTCGTCGTTGGCGCCGGCGGCGCCGGTTTGCGCGCCACCTTCGGCATGGCCGAGAAGGGGCTGAAGACGGCGTGCGTTACCAAGGTCTTCCCGACCCGCAGCCATACGGTAGCCGCCCAGGGCGGTATTTCGGCTGCGCTGGGTAACATGGGCGAAGACGACTGGCGCTGGCACATGTACGACACGGTGAAGGGGTCGGACTGGCTGGGCGACCAGGACGCTATCGAGTACATGTGCCGCGAGGCGATCCCGGCGATCATCGAGCTGGAGCACTATGGCGTGCCGTTCTCGCGCACGGAGGACGGCAAGATCTATCAGCGGCCCTTCGGCGGCATGACCACCAACTTCGGCGAGGGGCGCGCTCAGCGTACTTGCGCTGCCGCAGACCGTACCGGGCACGCGATCCTGCACACGCTCTACCAGCAGGCGCTCAAGCACGAGGCCGAGTTCTTCATCGAGTATTTCGCGATCGACCTGATCATGGATGCCGAAGGCGCCTGTCGCGGCGTCATCGCCCTGAACATGGCCGACGGCACGCTGCACCGCTTCCGCTCGCACATCGTGGTGCTGGCGACCGGCGGTTACGGTCGCAGCTACTTCTCTTGCACCTCCGCGCATACCTGCACCGGCGACGGTAACGGTATGGCGCTGCGTGCTGGCCTGGCGCTGCAGGATATGGAGTTCGTGCAGTTCCATCCCACCGGCATCTACGGTTCGGGCTGTCTGATCACCGAGGGTGTGCGCGGCGAGGGGGGGTATCTGACCAACTCCGAGGGCGAGCGCTTCATGGAGCGTTATGCCCCCAACGCGAAGGACCTCGCCTCGCGCGACGTCGTCAGCCGCGCGATGACCATCGAGATTCGCGAAGGCCGGGGCGTTGGCCCGTTGAAGGATCATATCTATCTGCACCTGGAGCACCTCGGTGCGGATGTGATCAACGAGCGCCTGCCGGGTATTGCCGAGTCGGCCAAGATCTTCGCCGGCGTGGACGTGACCAAGGAGCCGATTCCGGTGATCCCCACCGTCCACTACAACATGGGCGGGATCCCGACCAATTATCACGGCGAAGTGGTGACGCTGAAGAACGGCAATCCGGAAACGATAGTGCCGGGGCTGATGGCCATCGGCGAGGCGGCGTGCGTATCGGTGCACGGGGCGAACCGCCTAGGTTCCAACTCGTTGCTCGACCTGGTGGTGTTCGGCCGTGCCGCGGCCATCCGCGCAGCGGAGATCATCAAGGACATGGGCCGGCATCATCGGCCGTTGCCGGCGGACGGCTCGGACCTGGCGCTCAGCCGCCTGGACCGGCTGCGCAATGCCAAGGGCAGCCTCAGCACGGCGCAGATCCGCGACAACATGCAGCGCGTCATGCAGAACTACGCTGCGGTGTTCCGCACGGGCGAGAGCCTTGCGGAAGGTTGCGAAAAGATGGACGAGGTATTCGCTTCTTTCAGCGACGTGGGCATCAAGGACCGCTCGCTGGTGTGGAACTCGGACCTGATCGAGACGCTGGAGCTGGAGAACCTGCTGGGCTCCGCGGTGACTACCATTCGATCCGCCGTCAATCGCACGGAGAGCCGAGGCGCTCACGCGCGCGAAGACTATCCGGAGCGCAACGACGAAGAGTGGCTGAAGCACACCCTGGCCTGGATGGATGACAAGGGGAAAGTCACGATCGACTATCGTCCGGTTCACTTGTACACGCTGACCGATGAGGTGGAGGTCTTTCCGCCGCAGGCTCGCGTCTACTAATAATCGACGAGGTTATTGCTCATGGCTCAGTTAAGACTTCCCGCCAACTCCGTCGTCGGTACGGGTACGACTTATCCGGCGCCGCAGGGTGCGAAGAACGTTCGGCGCTTCAAGGTGTACCGGTGGTCGCCCGACAGCGGGCAGAACCCTCGTATGGACACCTACGAGGTCGATCTGGATACCTGCGGTCCGATGGTGTTGGACGCGCTGATCAAGATCAAGAACGAGATCGACTCCACGCTGACGTTCCGCCGTTCCTGTCGTGAGGGCATCTGCGGCTCCTGCGCGATGAACATTGACGGCAAGAACACGTTGGCCTGCACCAAGGCGATCGAGGACATCAAAAGCGACGAGGTGGTGATTTACCCGTTGCCGCATATGCCGGTTATCAAGGATCTGGTGCCGGACCTGACGCACTTCTACGCTCAGCTCGCCTCGATCAAGCCGTGGATGCAGACGCAGACGCCGCCGCCGCCGGATCGGGAGCGCCTGCAGTCCAAGGAGGATCGCGCCAAGCTCGACGGACTGTACGAGTGCATTCTCTGTGCCTGCTGCTCTACCGCGTGCCCGAGCTACTGGTGGAATGGCGACCGCTATCTCGGCCCGGCGATACTGTTGCAAGCGTATCGCTGGATCGCTGATAGCCGCGACGAGGCCACCGGCGAGCGTTTGGATGCGCTGGAGGATCCGTTCAAGCTCTATCGGTGCCACACCATCATGAACTGCACCAACACCTGCCCCAAGGGCTTGAACCCGGCGAAGGCCATCGCTGAGATCAAGAAGCTGCTGGTACTGCGGCGTTGATTATCGGCCGACGGCGGGGGCCCAGTCCCCCGCCGGGTCTTGGAGCGAGAGTCGGATGAGCGAGTTATCGCGTTTGCGCTGGCGGTGTCGTCGCGGTACCAAGGAACTCGACATCATCTTGGAGCGCTTCCTCGCCCGAGGTTACGGGGAGCTGAACGAAGCCGAGCGGCTCACCTTCGAGCGCCTTCTGGACCAAGAGGACGATAGGCTTCAGGCATGGTTCCTGGGGCTGGATGCGCCCACGGATCGGGAACTTGCCGAGCTTGTTGAACGTATCCGCAACACCCCTCCTGCTTGAGCCGCGCGCTTCGCGCTGGCTTGCCACATTTATCGTTTGCGTACACGTGTTGGCGGCCTTACCGGCATTGCTGCTGAGCCTGCCTATATGGCTGCGGCCGCTTTGGCTAGGGCTAGTCGTCTTGAGCTACTGGCTGGAGCGGCGGCGCCACTTGAAGTGGCGACCGGTGTCGCTTAGCTACAACAGGGGAGAGTGGCGGCTAACGGACTCCACGGGCAAGGTGTGGCGACACTTGCATGACTGGTACGCGAGCCGCTGGCTGTGCGTGCTGGTATTCTCGCGCCCGCGCCGGGTGCTGCTCTTGCCTGCGGATGCCCTCTCTGCCGAGCAGCACCGGCAGTTGCGGGTGTTGTTGAGGACCGAGGACCCGCGAACCGGACGCAAGAGCCAGCAGCCGCTCAAGCCGGTGTGAGAATGGTCGGCTTGCCTTCCAGCGCCGGGTCGGGCTCGGGATGATCCAGCGTGTAATGCAGTCCGCGGCTTTCGCGCCTAGCTTGAGCACTGCGGATGATGAGCTCGGCCACAGTGGCGAGGTTGCGTAGCTCGATCAGGTCGCTGTCTACGCGGAAGTTGCCATAGTACTCCTGTATCTCTTTTTGCAGCAGTTCCACACGTCGCCGTGCCCGCTGCAGGCGCTTGTCGGTGCGGACAATGCCGACGTAATCCCACATGAAACGGCGTAATTCGTCCCAGTTATGGCTGACTACCACCTGCTCGTCGGAGTCGGTTACGCGACTCTCGTCCCAGGCCGGCAACTCCGGCGGCATGGGGGCGGTGTCCAGGTTCGCTGCAATGTCCTTAGCGGCGGCAGTAGCGAACACCAAGCACTCTAGCAGCGAATTGCTGGCAAGACGGTTGGCGCCATGCAGGCCCGTGTAAGCGGCTTCGCCCACTACGTAGAGGCCCGGCAGGTCGGCTCGCCCGCGCAGGTCGGTCATTACGCCACCGCAGGTGTAATGCGCCGCGGGTACCACGGGAATCGGCTGACGCGTGATGTCGTAGCCGTACTCGAGACAGCGCTGGTAGATGGTGGGGAAGTGGCCCTTGATGAAGTCGGGATCCTTGTGGCTGATGTCCAAGTAGACGCATTCGGCGCCCAGGCGCTTCATCTCATGGTCAATGGCACGGGCGACGATGTCGCGTGGCGCGAGTTCAGCGCGTGCGTCGAAGCGCGGCATGAAGCGGCTGCCGTCGGCTAGCAGTAGCCGCCCGCCTTCTCCGCGAACCGCCTCGCTGATAAGGAACGACTTCGCCTTGGGATGGTAGAGGCAGGTAGGGTGAAACTGGTTGAACTCCATGTTGGCCACCCGGCAGCCCGCGCGCCAGGCCATGGCGATGCCGTCGCCGGTGGCGCCGTCCGGGTTGCTGGTGTACAGATACACCTTGCTCGCGCCGCCGGTGGCCAGCACCACGAAGCGGGCACGCATGGCCTCGACCCTATCCGTCTCGACATCAAGAATGTAGGCGCCCAGGCAGCGGTTGTCCGCGCGTCCGAGTTTGGCGCCGGTGATCAAATCGATGGCGATACGATACTCGAACAGTTCGATGTTGGGCCGCTCGCGCACTTGCTCGGCCAAGGTTGTTTCCAGCGCGCGGCCGGTGGCATCGGCGGCGTGGACGATGCGGCGGTGGCTGTGACCGCCTTCTCGGGTAAGGTGAAGAGACTCGCTACCGTCAGGGCGCCTTTCGGTGGAGAAAGGCATGTTGCCGGCGAGTAACCACTCGATGCAGGCGGGCGCCTGTTCGGCGACGAAACGCGCGGTTCGCGGATCCGTGAGGCCCGCGCCTGCGATCAGTGTGTCTTCGACATGGGCGTCGATAGAGTCGCTCTCGTCCAGCACCGCGGAGATGCCGCCTTGGGCATAGAGGCTGGAGCCTTCGGTCAGCGGGCCTTTGGAGAGCACCGCAATGCGAACGTGCTCCGGCAGGCGAAGCGCGAGCGTCAGCCCTGCCGCGCCGCTGCCGATGATTAAAACGTCGTAGGGTTGCTCGGCGCGGGTCATGCGGTTGCGTATCATCCGGGCGATCGGCTACTCTCGTTGGCCGCCTATAGGCGGTGGGATACTCACTGTCAAGGCTCCGAGCCAGTCTCCGTACGGATGCGCTCGGTTCTTTGGTTGTCGCTACCGACGGGCGGCGACATATTATCTAATATACTCCGAACCCTCATTCGAGTGCGAACTAACTGATGTCCTCAATTGTCTACCGGAACAGATCAGCCAGCTTCGGCGCTGTGGGGCAAAGGTCCGACAATGACTGACTCCGCTGGCGACGCTGAGCTGGTCCGACGGGTTCAGGCCGGCGACAAGAAGGCCTTTGACGTATTGGTGCAGAAGTACCAGCACAAGTTGGTAAAGCTGATCATGCGGTACGTTCAGGATCCAGTGGAGTCGTTGGATGTGGCGCAGGAAGCCTTCATCAAGGCTTACCGGGCGTTGCCCAATTTCCGCGGGGATAGCAGCTTCTACACCTGGCTGTACCGGATCGGTATCAATACGGCGAAGAATCACCTGGTTGCCCAGGGACGGCGCCCACCCGATGCCGACATCGATGTTCAAGATGCCGAACAGTACGATGTCGATGCTCGATTAAAGGATCAAGATACGCCAGAGAGACTGGCTCAACGGGACGAGATCGAGCGAGTGATCTTCGATGCCATAGAACGCCTTCCGGAGGATCTGCGGACCGCGATCACTTTGCGTGAGCTGGAAGGCTTGAGCTATGAAGAGATCGCGCAAGCCATGGATTGCCCGGTCGGGACGGTGCGCTCGCGAATCTTCCGGGCACGCGACGCCATTGACAAGCGATTGCGGCCGCTGGTTGAGTAGACCATAGGTGACGGTCATGAACGACTCGCTAAAAGAACAAGTTTCTGCTCTCATGGACGATGAGCTGCGACGGGAGGAGACGGCACTGCTGGTACGCCGACTGGCGCAGTCGCCGGATCTAAGAGCTCAACTCGGCCGCTACGCCCTGATGGGCGAGGCGATCCGACGGTCCTTGCCTCCGGTGGTGGATGTTCGCTTCGCGGCTAGCGTGATGGAGCGCATAGAAGCCGAACCGGTGCTCAAGACCGCTCGCGTGCGCGGCGCTGGCCAGCGTTTGCTCAAGCCGTTGGCAGGGATGGCAGTGGCGGCATCGGTGGCGGCACTGTCGCTGATGGTGTGGCCGACCGGGCAAACGCCCGGTGGGGGCAGCGCACCCGAGTTCGCGGCAACCAGTGCCAGCGTTCCTGTCACTGGGGTGCGGCCTGTAGCCAGCGGTACCACCCCCGTGGCCAGCGGTAACGAAGAGCGCGACTGGGATCGCCTCGATCCCCACATCCAGCAGCGCCTCAATGATTACCTGGTGAATCACAGCGAGCATACGACTACCGGCCGTTTCGGAGGCATGCTGAATTACGTGCGCATCACGGGGCAAAGCGATGACTAAAGCGTCTCAGCGCGCTTTCGCCGGGCTGTTGGCAGGGCTGCTGTTTGCCGTCGCGGCACCGGCATTGGCCGAGCAGAGCGAGGAAGCTCTGCGCTGGCTGGAGCGTATGACGGAGGCGGTAAAGAGTCTCAACTACAAGGGCACCTTCGTGTACAACCACGAAGGCAAGCTGGAGACGATGCGCCTTATCCATCGCATGGACGCGAACGGCGAGCAGGAGCGCCTTTACTCGCTGACCGGCGCGCCGCGCGAGATCATTCGCGATAACGAGAAGGTTACCTGCTATCTGTCGGACAACGGGTCGGTGCGAGTGGATTGGCGCCAAAGCCGTAACCCCTTCGCCGAACTGCTTCCCTCCGAGATTGCTCCCTTGTCGGCACATTACCGCTTCGAGCTGCAGGGCGAAGGCCGGGTGGCCGAGCGTGTGGCGCAGATCGTCGCGATTCTCCCGCAGGATCAGTACCGCTACGGGTACCGGCTCTGGATCGATAGCGAGAACGGCCTGCTGCTGCGCTCGGATCTACTCAACGAGCGTGGCGAAATTCTCGAACAGCTGCTGTTCACCCGGCTCGAGGTGTTCGAGAGCATTCCCGATGAGTGGCTGCAAGCCTCGCTCGCCGGTGGCAGTGTGATCAGCTTCGAACGACCGAATAGACACCGGAGCGCATCGTCCCGGCGACAGGGCGGTGAGCCGGGTTGGAGGGCGACTACGCTGCCACCAGGCTTTGATCTGCGCTGGTACCAGTTGCGCGAGTTGCCGGGCAGCGAGGAGCTCGTGGAACATCTGCTTTTCTCAGACGGCTTGGCGAGTGTGTCGGTTTATATCGAGCCCGCTCATGCCGAGCGAGCATTCGCCGGCGGCTCTCGGGTCGGCGCGGTGAACGCATTCGGGCGCTGGGAGCAAGGCATTCAGCTTACGGTGGTCGGTGAAGTGCCGGCGGGAACCGTCATGCGCATCGGGCAAGCGCTGCAGCCCGTAGAACATCGGTAGGAAGCCGCGGGGGCCGGCGCCGCAGCGCCTGCTCGCCGCCATTGGGATTATCCGCCGCTATCGAATAAGCCGCGGCTCTAGGAACCGCCCTCGCTGCCGCTAGTAGTTGTTGTTATTGGTTTCGTAGACCAGCATATCTGCTGGATGCTTCCGACCTGGTTTCGGCACGCTCTGGCTGTGCCTCTCCGGCTGGCTAAAGCGTCGTCGATATGGCGTGCAAGGCCGGCACAAGCCGGGGCAAGCGCTGTAACGAGGATAGCGCTCGCATAGGGTCGGGGCCAATGCGTGCCTGCGCTGCCAGCCCGAACGGCGCACGGGCTGCTCGCAGGACGATGCCGGCCAGTAAACGATATAAGGCGGATGCGGGCAGCGGATGGCGCGGACAAGACCGGTTCGCCGCCATGGCTGCGAGATCCTGTTCGCTGCAATGCGCTGGAGCTCGAGGGTTGGGAGGGCTTCTGGCGCGAAATGCAAGAACGGGTTCGACAGTCCGGAGTCCAGGGATGGTATTGCACGGGCGGGGCGGCGCTGCCCACGAGGGGGAAACGATGATAGTGCGCATGCGTGCCAAGGAGCGCGGTTGGGCGGCGATCGTGGGTGGGTTGCTGCTCATGGCGAGCACGGCGATACAGGCCAGAGGCGGTCTGCCGGATTTCACTATCCTGGTCAAGGAGAGCAGCCCCGCGGTGGTGAACATCAGCACCACGCAGCGGCTGGCGACGATGCCATCGCATGGTTTCGGGCTGCCCGATGTGCCCGAACACCATCCGTTGCAGCCTTTTATAGAGCGGTTTCGAGCGCCGGGCGGGACAGCGCCTGAACAGCAGTTCGACACCGAATCGCTGGGCTCCGGTTTCATTACCAGTGCCGACGGTTATGTGCTGACGAACTATCATGTGGTGCGCGGCGCCGACGAAATCGTCGTGCGATTGAGCGATAGGCGCGAATTCATTGCCGAAGCAGTGGGGTTCGACGAGCGCAGCGACCTGGCCTTGCTCAAGATCGATGCCCGCGATCTGCCTGTGGTCCGCATGGGCAACTCATCCGAGCTGCAAGTAGGAGAATGGGTGCTGGCCATAGGTTCGCCCTTTGGTTTTGAGCACTCCGCTACGGCAGGGATTGTTAGCGCCAAGGGCCGTAGCTTGCCGCAAGGCAATTACGTTCCCTTTATCCAGACGGACGTCGCTATCAACCCTGGCAACTCCGGCGGTCCGCTGTTCAATCTCAAAGGCGAGGTGGTGGGAATCAACTCACACATCTACAGCCGTACCGGCGGATTCATGGGCGTGTCGTTCGCCATCCCGATCGAACTGGCGCTGGATGTGGCGGAGCAATTGCGCACCACGGGACGCGTGACGCGTGGTTGGCTAGGGGTGCTCATCCAAGACGTTACCCGCGATCTGGCCGAATCGTTCGGTATGCCCAAACCGATAGGCGCTCTGGTTGCCGAAGTGGTGCCCGATTCGCCGGCTGCGGCCGCCGGCCTGCGCGTAGGCGATGTCATTGTAGAGTATGCGGGCAACGAGATTCAGGTTTCGGCAGCCTTGCCGCCCCTGGTCGGACGGACGCGAATCGGCGAGGATGTCGCGGTTCGAGTCATTCGGGATGGGCGAGAGCAGGTGCTGCACGTCAGTATCGGCGAGTTGCCGGATGGCTCCGGGCGTGCAGCGCCCCAGCCGCGCGAGGCGCCTCAAGATACGCGCGGTTTGAACCAGCGGCTGGGGGTCCGGGTCGAGCCCTTGAGCGAGCAGCGGCGGCGTCAACTGGGGCTGGAGGGCGGTGTCAGCGTGGTGGAAGTCCTCAGCGGCATAGCGCGCGAGGCGGGCATCGCGCCAGGCGATGTCATCGCCATGATCAACCACGAACGGATCCGTAGCGTCGATGAGTTTCAGCGGATCGTCGATGCACTGCCTGGCGGGCAGTCGGTGCCGGTGTTGGTGCACCGTGATGGCAGCGCCCGCTTCTTCGCCATTCGCATGCCCGCGGATGAGTGACGAATAGCGCCGGGCCTGCTAGATTCGCGGTTCGGCTTGGCGGCGAAATCTAGCGGGTAAACAGTTAGAATAAGCGCCGGCCCGCGCTGCGGGCACGGCGCTTATTGGTTTGTCAGGGCCTTATGAGTACGGAGTCAATGGAGCTTATCCGCAATTTTTCCATCATCGCTCACATCGATCATGGCAAGTCCACATTGGCGGATCGTCTGATTCAGGCCTGCGGAGGCCTGACCGAGCGCGAGATGGCTGAGCAAGTCCTTGACTCCATGGACATCGAGCGGGAGCGAGGGATCACGATCAAGGCCCACAGCGTATCGCTGGACTACAAGGCGGCCGACGGCAAGACGTATCAGCTCAACTTTATCGACACGCCCGGCCATGTGGACTTCTCCTATGAAGTGTCGCGGTCGCTGGCGGCCTGCGAGGGCGCCCTGCTGGTAGTCGACGCTTCGCAAGGCGTCGAAGCGCAAAGCGTGGCCAATTGTTATACGGCCGTGGATCAGGGCCTGGAGGTACTGCCGGTCCTGAACAAGATCGATTTGCCGGCCGCCGACCCCGAGCGGGTCATTCAGCAGATCGAAGAGATCATTGGGCTGGACGGAACCGACACCCAAATGATCAGTGCCAAGACAGGACAGGGCGTTCAGGAGCTTCTGGAGTTTCTTGTCAAGCGGATTCCACCGCCCAAGGGCGATCCGCAAGCACCGTTGAAGGCGTTGATTATTGACTCCTGGTTCGACAATTACCTGGGCGTGGTGTCGCTGGTGCGCGTATTCGATGGCGTACTGAAAAAAGGCGATAAGATCCGGGTAATGTCCACCGGCCGCGAGTTTCAGGTGGATCAACTGGGGATTTTCACGCCCAAGCGGGAGCACAAGGAGGAGTTGCGCACCGGGCAGGTCGGCTTCGTCGTGGCGGGCATCAAGGATATCGACGGCGCGCCCGTAGGCGATACTTTGACGCATTCGCAGAATCCTTCGGAGGAGCCGGTTCCCGGCTTCAAACAGGTGCAGCCGCGCGTGTTCGCGGGGTTGTTCCCGGTGGAAGCCGATGCCTATGAGGATTTGCGCGAGGCTCTGCAGCGCCTGCGCCTGAACGATGCGGCCTTGCACTTCGAGCCCGAGACCTCGCAAGCGCTTGGTTTCGGGTTCCGCTGCGGATTCCTGGGCATGCTGCACATGGAGATCGTGCAGGAGCGACTGGAGCGCGAGTACGACCTGGATTTGATTTCCACGGCGCCTACCGTAGTGCACGAAGTGCTCACCACCAAAGGCGAAGTGATCCCTATCGATAACCCGGCCAATCTGCCGCCGGTGAATCAAATCGAGGAGATCCGCGAGCCCATTATCGTTGCCAATATCCTGGTGCCTCAGGAGTATGTCGGGAACGTGATCGCCTTGTGCGTGGAAAAGCGCGGCGTTCAAATGGACATGCTGTATGTGGGCAACCAGATCTCACTCACCTATGAAATGCCGCTGTCGGAGGTGGTGCTGGACTTTTTCGACCGCCTGAAGTCGGCTAGCCGCGGCTTCGCTTCTTTCGACTATGAGTTCAAACGCTTTCAGGCCGCCAATCTGGTCAAGCTCGACGTGCTGATCAATGGCGAACGCGTGGACGCGCTGTCTATCATCGTCCATAGGGAAAACGCGCAGGCGCGCGGGCGCGAGCTGACGGAACGCCTCAGGGAGCTGATTCCGCGGCAAATGTTCGAGGTGGCTATCCAGGCTGCCATCGGTTCGCAGATTATCGCCCGTTCCACGGTCAAAGCGCTACGCAAGAACGTAACGGCCAAGTGCTATGGCGGCGACATCAGCCGTAAGCGCAAGTTGCTGGAAAAGCAGAAGGCGGGTAAGAAGCGGATGAAGCAGGTGGGTAAGGTGGAGATCCCTCAGGAAGCGTTCCTGGCGGTCCTGCAGGTGGATAACAACAAGTAGAACGAACAAGACGGTACGGATACACACATGGGATTCGACTTTGAAACCTTGCTGGTCGCGTTGACCTTGCTTACCGGCAGCATCTGGGTCTGGGACAAACTACGCCGGCGCAAGGCGAAGGCCGCTTCGACAGCGTCACAGGGGGAAGGCGAGCCGTCAGCGGCCCCATGGTGGCTGGATCTGTCTCGTTCGTTGTTCCCGGTTATTCTAGCCGTACTGGTCATCCGCTCCTTTGTCGTCGAGCCCTTCAGGATCCCCTCGGGCTCGATGATTCCCACCTTGTTCGCCGGCGATTTCATCCTGGTGAACAAGTTCGCCTATGGCCTGCGGTTGCCTGCGTTACGCACCAAGATCATCGATATTGCGGAACCCGAACGCGGCGACGTGGCGGTGTTTCGCTACCCGGTGGACCCGCGAGTGGATTACATCAAGCGCGTGGTCGGGGTGCCCGGCGATAGGGTACTGTATCGCTCGAAACAGCTATACGTTAACGGAGAGCGCGTGCCTCAGGTGCGAATCGGGCCCTACGTGGGGCCGGAATCGGAGGTTGGCGCAGTGTTGTTCGAGGAGCGCTTGGGAGATGTGACTCACCAGATCGTTCAGCACCGGCAGGCGCTGGATCTGGACTTCGAGTATGAGGTTCCCCCGGGACATTACTTCGTGCTCGGTGACAACCGCGATCGCAGCAGCGATAGTCGATATTGGGGCTTCGTCTCGGAAGAGCACTTGGTAGGGCGCGCGTTCATGATCTGGATGAGCTGGGATCCAGAGCGCAATCGTATTAACTGGAGCCGAATCGGTGATCGCATTCACTAGAGACGGCCATTCTATACGGCGCTCGTATGCGCACCAGCGCGGTGCCGGCCTATTGTCGGTTTTATTTGTGGTAGGTGCGCTCGGACTCGTGGTCGTGATCGGGGGGCGCCTCGCTCCAGTGTATCTGGAAGCTTGGACCGTGCGCTCGGTGATGAACAGCTTGAGGCAGGAGACAGGGCTGCGCGGCGCAAGCCGTCAGGAAATCGCCCAGTCGCTGAGCCGGCGCCTTACAATAAACGATGTTCGCAGCGTTGGGCGGGATGACATCGAGATCAGGGAGATGGCTGACGGTACCTCCGTAGTGATCGACTACGAAGTGCGCATCCCCCTGATAGGCAATCTCGATGGTGTCGCCTATTTTCGTTATGAGGCGGTAATTCCCCAGTGAGTCCCGATATCGAACGGCTACAACAAGCCCTGAAATATTCCTTCAAAAATCTCGACTTGCTGCGGGAGGCAATGACCCACCGCAGCGCGCACGGCAACAACAACGAGCGGCTGGAGTTCTTGGGCGATGCGATTCTCAACTTCGTGATCGCATCGGAGCTTTACGAGCGTAGACCGGCCGATCCCGAAGGAGTGCTAAGCCGTCTGCGGGCCAGCCTGGTGAACAGGGGCAGCCTCGCCGAGCTGGCACGCGAACTCGATCTGGGGGCCTACTTGCGCCTGGGCAGCGGCGAGCTCAAGAGCGGTGGGCACAGGCGCGATTCCATTTTGGCCGATGCGCTGGAAGCGGTGTTCGGTGCGGTGTATCTGGACGGCGGTTACGAAGCTGCGCGCAATCTTGTCTTGAGGCTGTACGACGCGCGCCTGGCCAATCTGCCCGAGGTCACCGATTTGAAGGATCCCAAGACGCGTCTGCAGGAGCATTTGCAGGCGACGCGCCAGTCCTTGCCGGCTTATACCGTGCTTGAGGTCAGCGGCAAGGCCCACGATCAGAGCTTTAGAGTGCGCTGCGAAGTCCTCGATGGCGGCCCCACTACCGAGGGGGTGGGCAGCAGCCGCCGACAGGCAGAGCAGCGCGCGGCGGAAGCCATGCTGGAGGTTTTGCGGCGATCATGAGCTTGGACTACGACGGCGAACAGCTCAATTGCGGTTTTGTTGCGCTGGTTGGCCGGCCCAATGTGGGCAAGTCCACCTTGCTCAACCGGCTCATCGGGCAGAAGATCAGTATCGTCTCCAAACGCCCGCAGACCACGCGGCATCGCATTATCGGCGTCCACCATCGCGATGACGCGCAGATTGCCTACGTCGATACTCCCGGGCTGCACACCAAGACGCCGCGCGCCATGAACCGCTACCTTAACCGCACGGCAGCTAACGTGCTTGCCGATGTGGATGTGATCGTGTTCGTGGTGGAAGGGTTACGCTGGAACGACGACGACGAGTTCGTGCTGGAGAAGATCAGGCACGCCGGCCCACCGGTGATTCTGGCGGTGAACAAGGTCGATCAGCTCAAGGATAAGGCCAGACTGCTGCCCTATTTGGCCGAGGTGTCGAAGCGGCACGATTTTGCCGAGATAGTGCCTGTTTCCGCCACCAAGGGAACGCAGCTGGATGTGCTGGAGAACGTGCTGATCAAGTATCTGCCGCTGTCGCCCCCGCTGTTCCCGCGCGAGCAGATTACTGATCGCAGCGACCGTTTCATGGCAGCGGAGCTTGTGCGCGAACAGCTCATGCGCACGCTGGGGCAGGAGGTGCCCTATGCCACCACGGTGGAAGTCGAGGCGTTTGAGCGCGAGGGCGGCTTGCTCAGGGTCGCGGCGTTGATTTGGGTCGAGCGGCCGGGCCAGAAGACCATTGTTATCGGCCGTCAGGGGCAAGCGCTGAAAAGGATGGGACAGAACGCACGCGAGGCCATGGAGAAGCTGTTTGGCTGTCGCGTGTACCTGCAGCTCTGGGTCAAGGTGCGCGCAGGCTGGTCGGACGACGAGCGAGCCCTGCAGTCGCTAGGCTATTTCGAGGAGTAACGTACAGGCGGAGGCCTGAGTGGAAACGCAGCGCTTCGTTCTACAGTCCGGCTTCGTCCTGCACCAGCGCGCCTACGGCGAGAATCATGCAATTCTGGAGCTGTTCACGCGGGTGCAGGGGCGCGCAGCTGTGGTGGCTCGAGGCGTGCGCAGTCCTAAGTCGCGGCGGCGGGCGCTGCTGCAACCGTTCACTCCCTTGCTGTTGAGCTGGCACAGCCGCGGGGAACTGGGCACGCTTACCGCGGTAGAGGCGGCCGGTACGCCATTGTGGCTGCATGGACGTGCGCTGATCAGCGGGCTGTATCTCAACGAGCTTTTGATGCGCTTGCTGCGGCGCGACGACCCGCATCCACAGTTGTTCGATATCTATGCGGATACGCTGCGGGCGCTGGCCGATTGCGAGGACGAGGCAGGCGTACTGCGCACCTTCGAGCGTGATTTGCTTGAGCAAGTGGGTTACGGCCTGTTGCTGGACAGCGATAGCGAAGGCGAGGCGATCGACCCGAAGCTGTTGTATGACTATCGCCTGGACGCTGGACCCGTCCGGGCCATGGGAAGCGGCGGTGTGCGCATCCCCGTGCATGGGGACAGCCTGCGGGCGTTGGCGGCAGGGCGCTTACAGACGCCGCGTCAGCAGCGCGAAATCAAGCATCTGATGCGCCAGGCGCTGGCATTGCACTTGGGGGACCGCCCGCTAAAGAGTCGAGAGCTGTACGCGCAACACCTGCGACGCGGCTCCAGTGTAGGAGGCAAGCATGCCGAACCGGAATGAGTACCAAGAAATCAAGCTCGGTGTGAATATAGACCACGTGGCGACGCTGCGGCAGGCGCGGGGAACCACCTACCCGGATCCTCTGTACGCGGCCTTGATCGCCGAACAGTCCGGGGCGGACTTCATCACGCTGCATTTACGCGAGGATAGGCGACATATCCAGGATCGCGACGTGGAGCTGTTTCGCGAGCGTTTACAGACCCGAATGAACCTGGAGCTTGCGGTTACCGAGGAAATGTTGGCGATTGCCGAGCGCGTGCGGCCGCAGGACTGCTGCTTGGTGCCCGAACGCCGCGAGGAGTTGACTACCGAAGGCGGGCTCGATGTGGCTGGCCAGCAGACGAGGGTCGCCGAGGCCTGTGCGCGGCTCGCGGCCGCGGGTATCCGAGTGTCGCTGTTCATCGATCCGGAGCGGGAGCAGATCGAGGCGGCCGCCCAGGCCGGGGCACCGGTCATAGAGCTGCACACCGGCAATTACGCCGAGGCAAGCGGCGCCGAGGCCGAGGCCGAGCTGCAGCGACTCGCCGCAGCGGCTACGTACGCCAAGCAGTGCGGCTTGATCGTGAACGCCGGTCACGGCCTGCACTACCACAACGTCAAGCCGATCGCGGCGCTGCCGGAAGTCTCGGAGCTCAACATTGGCCACAGTATTATCGCGCGCGCGGTATTCAGCGGCCTTGCCGAAGCGGTGCGCGAGATGAAACGGCTTATGGTAGAGGCACGGCGGTGAGCATTGCCGGTATCGGCACCGATCTGGTGGAGATCGCCCGGATCGAGGCGGCCATCGCCCGTCACGGGCTGCGCTTCGGCGAGCGCATCTTGAGTGCCGACGAGTACGAACGCTGGCGCAATCTCGATTATTCCGTGAAGTATCTGGCAAAGCGTTTCGCGACCAAGGAAGCTGCGGCGAAGGCGCTAGGAACCGGTTTTGCACAAGGCGTGCGCTGGCAAGATATAGAGACCGTGCACGATGCGGCAGGGCGGCCGCTGCTGCGTTTTCACGGCGAGGCAGCACGTTGCTGCGAGCGCCTCGGCGTGTACGCCTCGCAGCTCAGCGTGAGCGACGAGCGCCGGTATGCGGTGGCGTTCGTGGTACTGCTGGGACGCGGCAAGCCGAGTTAGTGTCCAGCCTGCCCGGTCTTTCTTCAACCTTACCGCTGCCGTTTAGCCGGCCGGTGCGGCAGAGTTCGAATACGGCTCTCCGGCCAGCAAGGCGTCTATCTCCTTGAGTACCCGGGTGACTCCTGCAGGTACGGCGACTACATCGTCTCGGGCCAGGGCTGTTTCAAGATCGGCACAGGCAGTACGCAAGGACTGCTGTCGGCAGACACTGGCGGCACCGTGCAGGGTGTGAACGCGGTCTTTCAGCTCGGTAAGGCGGTTGCTGCGATAGGCCTGTTGGATCGCTCTTTTGTGGGTGGGCAACTCCGCCACGAGCATCTGGCGCAGCTCATCGAGCATATCCGAGCGCGGCTGCGATCGCGGCGGTGGCATAGGCACGGTGCGCGTTGCCGATGCCGTTCCCGAGGCCGGTTTCGGCACGGTCGTCTTGTTTTTCTTGCCGGTGCGCAAGTTATCGAGAATCTCGGCAACCTGTTCCTCGGAGATGGGCTTGATCAGGCAGTCGTCCATTCCCGCCCTCAGCAAGCGGTCGCGCTCCCCGGGCATGGCATTGGCCGTGAGCGCCACGATCCGGGGCACCCGGCGCGCGCCCGCCTGAGAGCGGATCATTTGGGCTGCTGTCTCCCCGCTCATGGTGGGCATGTGTATGTCCATGAAGATCAGATCCACCTGCTCCGACAGCGCGATGTCCACCGCCGCCTTGCCGTCCTCGGCCTCCAGCACGCGTGCGCCGTGCAGGTTTAGGATAGTGGACATGAGTTTGCGATTGATCTGGTTGTCGTCCACGACCAGCACGGTGATGTCGCCGCCCTGAGTATCGCGTTTGATTGGCGGCTCGGTACGCCCGGTCGCCGGCGGCCGCGCCATGCCGCCGCTCGCACCGTCGTCGATAAGTCGGAAGATCTCTCGGTAGAGCGTTTGTCTGCGTAAGGCCTTGGGGAGGGCGGCCCGCGCGCCTTGCTGCAAGATGCTGCGCAGCTCGTTACGATCGACGGTGCTCGCCAGGACCAGGATGGGGATGGTGATGTGGCGTAGCCGCGGCATCAGGCCATGGAAGGTGCGGGCGTTGAGATCCGCCCGGTTGAGGCCGACCACTATCAGATCCCAGCGTGACTGGGCGCCGGCCAGGGAGATGAAACGATGCCGGTCGTCGACCTCGGTGACCCGCATGTTCCAGGTTTCGATAATGTGCTTGAGGGCCAGGCGAGAGAGTCCGTCTTCGTCGTAAATGAGTACGCGCTTGCCTGCCAGCGGTTGTTCCCGCCTATCTTCGCTAGCCTGCTGCGGGATGCGTTGGCGCAGACAGCGCAAGGTGAACCAGAAGGTCGAGCCCTGCCCAGGCTCGCTTTCGAACCCGATAGAGCCGCCCATCTGCTCGACGAGCTTGCGAGAGATGATCAGCCCCAGGCCCGCGCCGCCGAAGCGACGCGTGATCGAGGTGTCGGCCTGGCCAAACGCGGTGAAAAGCTTCGCCTGGTCTTCCTTGCTCAGGCCTATCCCCGTGTCGGTGACGGTGACGCGAAGCAGTGCCTCCGTGTCGGTTTCGTCCTCCAGCATGATGCGCACGACCACACGTCCCGACGGGGTGAACTTGATGGCGTTGTGTACCAGGTTGGTGAGCACCTGGCGGATGCGGATCGGGTCCCCGTACAGCTTGAGCGGCACATCGGTGTAGATTAGATGTACCAGCTCCAGTGCTTTCCCGTAGGCGGTGGGCGCGAGCAGCGACAGCACTTCTTCCACGCTATCGCGCAGGTCGAACGCGACGCTGTCTATGGCCAGTTTGCCGGCCTCGATCTTGGAGAAGTCGAGTATGTCGTTGACGATGGTCAGCAGGTTCGCGCAGGAGTCCTTGATGGTGTTGACATAGTCGCGCTGCTCTTCGTCCAGCGGGCTGTGGGCTAGCAGGTCCGCGAAGCCGAGAATGCCGTTGATGGGCGTACGGATCTCATGGCTCATGTTGGCCAGGAACTCCGACTTGACCTTGCTGGCTTCCAGGGCGCGTTTGCGTGCGAGATCCAGTTCGACGTTCTGAATCTCCACCGCCTCCAGCGTCTGCCGCAGCTCGGAGGTAGTGCGCTCGACTTTCTCTTCCAGCTCAAGCTTGGCGTCGTAGTGCGCTTTGGCCGTGGCATCCACCGCTGCGGCAAGCCGGCCCAGCGTTCCCCATCGCCGCACGCCGACGCGGGCTTGCAGGTCCCCATCGCGCATGCGCTCCAGCGCAGCGTGTATGGCCACTAAGGTGCGACGGCGCCTCAGCCCCAGAAAGACCGAGACCAGGACGATGAATCCGCAGGCGCCCGCGGCGCTGGCAAGTATGGGCGTCAGGTGCGGGAGGTTCTGCCGCGCGAACTCGGCAGGAGACAGAATGACGGTGGCCCAGCCAACCGGTCCGCCGCCGATATCCAGGAACTGCCCGGGGCGGGCGATGAACGACGGGTAAATCGGCGCGTTGAATTGCTTGGGCAGGCGGTATGCGAACGCCTCTCCCAGAATGGCCGCCAGCGGTTCTTGAGTCGCTACCGGAGGCTGGATATCGCGCTCCTGGGAGATCAGAAGCTGTCCGTCGGCGTCGCTGATCGATACCCGCGAAGCCGCTTTGATGCTCATCCCGCCGAGCACGACCCGCCGCAGCGCACCGGGTTCGGGGTGGGTCAGAGCGTCTCGTGCTTCCAGAGCAACGCGTACGGCACTGTGCTGGCCTTCGCCGACGAACTTGTCGCGAAGGCCATAAACCGTTGCGCCGACGATTCCGATCGCTATCAGCGTGCCGATAAGCGTGCCGGCCGCAATATGCCGCCATAACAGGCGGGTGCCGTTAGCCGCGAGCATGCAGCCGTCCCGGCTGTTCCAAAGTGCCCATCATATCCCTGTTGCGGATCGCCCTTGTCACGTTGCTAAGCCATAATACAGCTCCTGTTGGGGACAAAGCCACGGTTCGCGGACTCAAGGTAAATTGTCCGAAAGATTCCTGCCCTTAGCCATAGCGCGGGCACTGCCGCGCGCACTACAATAGAGCCATGAAATATCCGACCGTTGAAGACTTCGTAGGGAATACCCCGTTGGTGCGGCTGCAACGCATGCTGCCGCCCGATTCCACTAACACTGTGCTACTCAAGCTAGAGGGCAACAACCCCGCCGGCTCGGTGAAGGACAGGCCCGCGCTGAGCATGATTCGGCAAGCGGAGGAGCGGGGCGATATTGCGCCTGGCGACACGCTCATCGAGGCGACCAGCGGCAATACGGGCATCGCCCTGGCTATGGCCGCCGCTATTCGCGGTTACCGGATGATCCTGATCATGCCGGATAACATGAGCGCCGAGCGACGGGCGTCCATGCGCGCATACGGCGCCGAGCTCGTGCTGGTGAGCGAAGGCGGCATGGAAGCGGCGCGCGATCTGGCCGCGGCCATGGAGGCCGAAGGAAAGGGGAAGGTGCTGGATCAGTTCGCCAACCCGGACAATCCGGAGGCGCATTATGGTTCTACCGGCCCCGAGATTTGGCGCGATACCAATGGCGAAATAACCCATTTCGTAAGTTCCATGGGTACCACCGGCACCATTATGGGGGTGTCGCAGTATCTCAAGCGCATGAACCCCGAGATCCAGATCATAGGAGTGCAGCCCGCCGAGGGGGCTAACATCCCGGGGATTCGCCGCTGGCCCGAAGCCTACCTGCCGAAGATCTACGATCCGTCGCGTGTCGACCGGATCATAGACGTCAGCCAAGAAGAGGCCGAGGAGACCACCCGGCAGCTCGCTGCGCGGGAGGGAATCCTGGCCGGTATCTCCTCCGGCGGCGCGCTGGCGGCCGCACTCAAGCTTGCGTCAGAGGTGGAGAACGCGACCATCGTGAGCATCGTTTGCGACCGGGGCGACCGCTATCTGTCGACGGGCGTCTTCCCCTCGTAGTCTGCCTTGCAGCCGGTGTGGGGGGAGGCTGTGTCAACCGCCATGAGTTACGAGGGGGTAACAGTGCAGCAGGCAGCCATGTGGGTTTGGCACCAGAGGGCGCCAAGTTCTCTGTTTCGGCGGGCCGCATGAACATCTTCGTCTTCGATATCGAGACGGTGCCCGACGTTGAGGGCGGACGCCGGCTGTACGGTCTGGAGGGGCTGTCGGATACGGAGGTGGCGGAAGCGATGCTCGCGCGGCGGCGGCAGGAAACCGGGGGCTCGGACTTTCTGCGCCATCACTTGCATCGCATCGCCGTCATTTCCATCGCGGCGCGGCTGGGCGACCGCTTCAAGGTCTGGTCGCTGGGCGATGGGCAGTGCAGCGAGCGCGAGATTATTCAGCGCTTCTTCGACGGCATCGACCGCTATACGCCCGTGCTGGTGTCGTGGAACGGCAGCGGGTTCGATCTGCCGGTGCTGCACTATAGGGCGCTGATGCATGGCGTTTCCGCTCCCCGCTACTGGGAGAACGGTAGCAACGATCAGAGTTTCCGGTGGAACAACTACCTTAGTCGCTTTCATGAGCGGCACACGGACTTGATGGATGTTCTTGCCGGCTATCAGGCACGAGCGAATGCGCCGCTGGACGAAATCGCCACGCTCTGCGGCCTGCCAGGTAAGCTGGGCATGAGCGGGGACAAGGTGTGGGAGTGCATCGTGCGCGGAGACTTCGCGGTCGTGCGCGATTACTGTGAGACCGACGTTCTTAATACCTATTTGCTGTACCTGCGCTTTCAGCTGATGCGGGGGCATCTCGATAGGGTGGGCTACGAGCGCGAGTGCCAGCGTGTGCGCGATGTGCTGGAGGCGGAAGCCAAGCCCCACTTCCTTGAGTTTCTGGCCGCTTGGACGAACTCGCCGGCGGCCGCCACCGAATAGGATTCAGATGGCAAAGCGACAACGCAGCCGGGTGCCCAAGGAACCGGTGACGGCGGATATCGTGGCTATGAGCCACGAGGGGCGCGGTATTGCGCACATCGATGAGCGCACCGTGTTCGTTCACGGCGCGCTGGCCGGGGAACAGGTTCGCTTCGAGTACACCAAGCGTCGCCGTTCGGTTGCCGAGGGGCGGGTGCTGGAGGTGCTGCGGCCCGCCCCGGAACGTATAGAGCCCCGCTGCCCACATTTCGGCATCTGTGGCGGCTGTAGCCTGCAGCAGATGCCTGCCGAGCAGCAGATAGCGTTCAAGCAGCAAGTGTTGCTGGAGCTGTTCGAGCGCGTCGGACGCGTCAAACCTGAGCGGATTCTGCCGCCGCTGACCGGGCCGACATGGGGCTACCGGCGCAAGGCTCGCCTGGGCGTGAAGCACGTACCCAAGAAGGGCGGCGTTATCGTCGGCTTTCGCGAATACAGCAGCCCGTTCATTACCGATCTCAGCGTGTGCTACGTACTCGATGAGCGGGTGGGCAAGCGGTTGCCGGAGCTGCGCGAGCTGATACAGGGCTTGTCCATCAAGGACAAGGTCGCGCAGGTAGAGGTGGCTATTGGCGATGAGCTTGTCGGACTGGTGTTACGCAATCTGGAGCCCTTTTCGGCGTCCGACTACGAGCGTCTGACCGCTTTCGCACAGCAGTACGATTTCGCGCTGTACGAGCAACCGGGCAACGAGGACACTGTGCGACCGATCTGGCCGGCTGAGCCGCGTCTTAGTTACCACCTGCCGGAGAACGTCGAACTGGTGTTTCGGCCCACCGATTTCACTCAGGTGAACGCCGATATCAACCGCGAGATGATAGGGCGCGCGCTCGAGCTGCTGGATCCGCAACCCGAGGACCGCATTCTGGATCTGTTTTGCGGGCTAGGGAACTTCACCCTGCCGCTGGCACGTCGTGCCGGCACGGTGATTGGCGTGGAAGGGGCGGCGGGGCTGGTCGAGCGGGCGCGGGAGAACGCGCGCCGCAACGGTTGCGATAATGTAGAGTTCCATGTGGCGGATCTTACGCAGGATGTCAGCGCTATGAGCTGGGCGCGCTCAGGCTTTGACAAGATCCTGCTCGATCCGCCACGTTCCGGTGCGGCCGAGGTAATCCCGCGCGTTGCCAGCCTGGGTGCGAAGAGAATTCTCTATATCGCCTGCGGCCCGGCGACACTGGCGCGCGATGCCGGGATGCTGGTACATGACCATGGCTACCGCTTGCGGGCCGCTGGTGTGATGGATATGTTTCCTCATACCGCTCATGTCGAGAGCATTGCCTTGTTCGAGCGTGACTGAGAGAAACTGATGAGCAAGCGCGTCGACATCCTTGAGAAAACAATCGCCTACCAAGGCTTCTTCCGTATCGAGCGCTACCGGCTTCGGCATGGGCTGTTCGACGGCGGCACCAGCCCCGAGCTCACACGGGAGCTGTTTGCACGCGGCCATTCGGTAGGGGTACTGCCTTACGATGCCGACCGCGACGAAGTCGTGCTGGTGGAGCAGTTTCGCGTGGGCGCGTTGGACGATCCTCGAGGGCCGTGGCTGCTCGAGCTGATAGCAGGCATGATCGAAAGCGGCGAGGCGCCGGCGGATGTGGCCAGGCGGGAGGCTATCGAGGAGGCAGGCTGCCGGCTTGGTGAGCTGGTGCCTATCTGCGATTACTACGTCAGCCCTGGAGGCACGTCGGAGAGGGTGGCGCTGTTCTGCGCGCAGGCTTCCACGGTAGGAGTCGAGGGCGTGCACGGGCTCGCCGAGGAGGGCGAGGATATCCGGGTTCAGGTCGTCTCTTTCGAGGCTGCCATGGACATGGTCGAGCGTGGCATCGTGAATTCCGCCATGCCGATCATTGCCTTGCAATGGCTTGCATTGAATAGAGAGCGCTTGCGCGATATATGGGGCAGCGGCTGAAGCCCGCAGTTGTGGCGGACAGGCGTTTCTGTGACGGTTAGCCGCCAGGACCTTGGCTTGCTCGCGTACTCGCTCAGCGATCGAGCAATTCCACTTTCAGCCAAATCCTGCCTTCGCCGGCCGCGCGGGAGCGCGTGCTATGCACGATGCGGCCTTCCTGGCCATGACGATGCCCGCCGGACGCTCCGATCAGAATCCACTCGCCCAGAGGCCCGCTGACCTGCGTAACCACTTCGCGCCGGGCGTATGGACGTTCCAGGTCGGAGGGAACGCCGCTGGCAACGCTCAGCGCGACGGTCACGCGGTCTCCGTGCGTTCTCGCCGTGGCATAGAAGCCGTCGGCGGCATGTATATAGCTTTGCCGCTCGTGGTAACTGACGCCCGCGCGTCCGGTGGCTATGCTGCGCTCGGTTACCGGCAGATACACGGCGCGCCCGATATGGGCGGGACGATTGGCTAATGCTTGGACCGTGAACTCGCCCTCGGCGCCGTCTCGATCTCGATTCGAGCGTACGATCGCAGAGCGGTCGGCTCCAAGGCCGCTTTGGCTGTGCGTAGCGTGGCGTTCCGTGCGCACGCTGATTCGGAGCGCCTGGGGCGGCCAGTCGAGTTCGCTGATCAGGGCACTTAGTTCCTGTAGCGTGGCGGCATCCGCTTTGACCACCAGGCTTTGTTCCTGCCCGCTCAAGGTGGCGTCGGGCGGAAGGTGAGGGCGAAGCAGTGGGATTAGTTCCTCCGCGCTGCTGTACTGCAAGTGAATGACTTTGAACTGACTTTCCGCGAAGCCGGGGTTGCCTATCAGAGCGCTTGCCAGTATCAGAGTACGCCAGAAGAACCGCATCCAAGCCTCTCCGTATCGTTCTCGCTTCGCCCAGCATACCGCAAATCATCCGGATGACCGCACGAAGCTTGCTCGGGATATCGGGCGGCCCTTGCCGCGGCGCCCAAGGCTCTATGCTTCAGGCAGCTTAGCTGCCGGCCCGATGGCGGCGCCTCCGTGCGCCCCCATCGGGGATGGCTGAGAGGTGGGCTTAGATGGCCCGCGCCTGGGCAGCGGCGTTGCCGATATAAGTCCAGGGAGTCAATTCGGCCAGCTCCCGCTTGGCTGCCTCGGGCAGCTCCAGTGTCGCGATGAAGGCTCGCAACGCCTCCTGATCCACGCGTTTGCCGCGGGTCAGTTCCTTGAGCTTCTCATATGGGTTGGCAATGCCATAGCGGCGCATAACCGTTTGGATGGGCTCGGCGAGCACCTCCCAGTTGGCATCGAGGTCGGCGTGCAGGCGGGTCTCGTCCACATCCAGTTTGCCCAGCCCCTTGGCCAGGGAGCGATAGGCAATGACGCTGTGGGCTATGCCCACGCCCAGGTTGCGCAGCACAGTGGAGTCAGTGAGATCCCGCTGCCAGCGCGAAATGGGCAGTTTGCTCGCCAGGTGCTGCAGTATCGCGTTGGCCAGGCCCAGGTTGCCCTCGGCGTTCTCGAAATCGATCGGATTTACCTTATGCGGCATGGTCGAGGAGCCCACCTCGCCGGCAACCGTGCGCTGTTTGAAGTAGCCGAGCGAGATGTAGCCCCAGACGTCGCGAGCGAAATCGATGAGCACGGTGTTCAGGCGCGCCAGCGCATCGAACAGTTCCGCAATGTAGTCGTGCGGTTCGATCTGCGTGGTATAGGGGTTCCACTCCAGGCCCAGGCGCTCGACATAATCGCGCGCCAGCGCGGGCCAGTCGAGCTGCGGATAAGCGCTGAGGTGTGCGTTGTAGTTCCCCACCGCTCCGTTGATCTTGCCGAGAATGGGCACAGCCTGCAGTTGATCGCGCTGACGGCGCAGGCGGTAGACCACGTTCGCTAGCTCCTTGCCCAGGGTGGTGGGAGAGGCTGGCTGCCCATGAGTGCGCGATAGCATGGGCGTGGCCGCATAACGGTGTGCGAACTCGCGCAAGGTAGCGATCAGCTCGTCGATCAGGGGCAGCAATACCTCTTCGCGAGCGCTCTTGAGCATCAAGCCGTGCGAGAGGTTGTTGATGTCCTCCGAGGTGCAGGCGAAGTGGGTGAACTCACTAACCGCGGCCAGCTCGGCATTCTCCGCCAAGCGCTGCTTGAGGTAGTACTCGACGGCCTTGACGTCGTGATTGGTCGTGCGCTCGATTTCTTTGACCTTTTGCGCTTCGGCCGGATCGAATCCGTCTATCACCGCTTGCAGATGGGCGTTGGCAGCGTCGCTGAGCGGTGCAAGCTCGGGAATACCCGGATGCGCGGCCAGCGCTTGCAGCCAGCGCACTTCGACGATGAGGCGATAACGCAGCAACCCGTACTCGCTGAAAAGCCCCTGCAGTTCGCCGGTTTTGTCACCATAACGACCGTCTACCGGCGAGATTGCGGTAAGGCGTGATAATTCCATTGTGCGGGCACCTATTCCTATGCAAATTTCCAAGAACGGTCGCAAATTCTAAACGGTGCGGACACAGTGCGCACTCTTTGCGGTTATCTTGTCTGTGGGCGAGGTGGTTTTCGGTCAGTGGGCGTAAGCAGCGAGGATCGATCATGGCAGGGGACTTTCGTATCGAACGTGACAGTCTGGGAGAGCTCAAGGTACCGGCGGGGGCTCTCTACGGGGCCCAGACGCAGCGCGCTGTGGAGAATTTTCGCATCAGCGGCCTGGTCATGCCGCGCACCTTCATTCGCGCGCTGGGCCTGATCAAGGCCGCGGCCGCGTTCACCAATAGCCGGCTGGGCGATCTCGATCCGGCGATCGCGCAAGCCATCATCGAGGCGGCCGGCGAGGTGGAACGGGGCGAGCACGATAGCGAGTTTCCGGTCGATGTATTCCAAACCGGTTCCGGGACCAGCACCAACATGAACGCCAACGAGGTGATCGCGCATCTCGCCAGCCGCAGGCTTGGGCGCACGGTGCATCCCAACGATCACGTCAATATGAGCCAGAGCAGCAACGACGTGATCCCTACGGCGATTCACGTATCCGCTTGCCTGCTGCTCCACGAGCGGCTGCTGCCGGCACTGACGCGCTTGGCCGAGGTCATCGAACAGCGGGCCGATGAGTTGGGCGATGTGGTGAAGACCGGGCGTACGCACCTGATGGATGCCATGCCGCTGACGCTGGGACAGGAGCTAGGGGGATGGGCGAGTCAGATACGCAATGGTCACGCCCGCGTCCAAGGCTGCCTGCCGCGTCTTCAGGCCCTGGCACAAGGCGGGACCGCGGTGGGCACAGGGATCAACGCCAGGTCCGAGTTCGGACCGGGCGTTGCGCAGCGGCTGGCCGAACTCACCGGCATAGGGTTCCGTCCCGCGGCGAACTACTTCGAGGCTCTGAGCAGTCAGGACGCGGCGGTAGAGCTGTCCGGGCAGCTCAAGGTCGTGGCCGTTGCCTTGATGAAGATCGCTAATGATCTGCGCTGGATGAACAGCGGGCCGCTGGCGGGATTGGGCGAGATAGAGCTGCCGGCGTTGCAGCCGGGCAGCAGCATCATGCCGGGCAAGGTCAATCCGGTCATTCCCGAGGCCGTCGCCATGGTGGCTGCTCAAGTGATAGGGAACGATACGGCGATTACTGTTGCCGGGCAGTCGGGCAACTTCCAGCTGAATGTGATGCTGCCTCTGGTCGCGCACAATCTGCTGCAGAGCATAGAGCTGCTAACGAATGGCAGTATCGCACTGGGGGACCGCGTTATCGCCGGTCTGCGGCCGCGGCAGGAGAGAATGCAGGAAGCGCTGGCCCACAATCCGATCCTGGTGACCGCTCTCAACGCCGTCATCGGTTATGAGGCGGGGGCGAAAATCGCCAAGCAGGCGTACAGCGAAGGCAAACCCATTCTCGATGTGGCCGCAGCGCAGACCGGCATGCCGCGGGAGGAGCTGGCCCGACTGCTGGATCCGGCACGCCTGACCCAGGGGGGTGTCCAGGGTCGATAAAGGTTTGCGGTGGGAGATTCTATGTCCCGGAACGGCTAGGGGCGGAGCATAGCGCCTGTCCCGTCCAGGGGACGCTCCCACAGGGGGCCCTGGCTTGTGGAAGAGGTCCTGTGGGAGGGGGCTTTTGTGGAAGCGGCGCCTCCAATCAGGGAGGCGCCGGCCAGTCACGCCGCTGCTGCGGCGACTTCCTTTTGTTGCTTGAGGGAGTCGAAACTGCGTTGCACGACCTCACGCAGCTCGTTCTGAGCTTGTAGAGCGAAATCCATATATCGGCGTCCGTCTTCTATGGCGCGGGCCGCGTTGTCGCTTAAAATGCTCGAGTACGCTTTCATCAGGCCGGGCAAATCGTCCGAACGCCCAAGAGTCTTCGCATGCTCTAATGCTCGTGAGAGATACTCGTTGGCGAGTGTGCTGTTGAGCTTTATCAGTTGTCCGGCGTGCCCCATCGCAATTTGATTGACCTGCATTGCGATATCGAACATTTGCCGCTGAAACTGCTGGAACTGACCGAAGGGTTGCGCAAGCTCTGCTTTCATCCGTGTCTCTCCTTGATTTGGATGGAAAAAGCCTCAGAGCCGCAGATGTCCACACACGCGCACGTGCCATCGGTAGAGTACGTGCGACGATCGCATCGTCCATGAGTGTGCGTGAGCGTGGCAGCGGCGGCCGCGCCGATTATTGGATAGCCATGATGATCATCGGCGCCGAGCCAGTATACAGGCGCGGACGCAGAGTTTCACCGGGGGTATCATACGATTGACCGGGCAAGTCGCTGCAGTGACTTGCCAGCGAGCCCAAATAGTCGGATAAGATAGCTTCTGAAGCTATGCGAATTGCGGGCCCGGTGTAGAGCTTGATCGGGCGCTTTCGGGTTCGAATGAGAACTCAGGAAAGTGCCCATGACCGGGCGCAGCACCGGCAATGCGCGGGCAGTAGCAGATCGCAGCTGTCAGTGCCGATCTACCGCGGCTGTCGAAAGCGATTTGCAGCGGCCCGCTGAGCGAATTGCCGCCGGTGCAGCGGAGCGTAGGCGAACCGGAGCACCGCTTGACCATAGCGATCCGCGCCAGTCTGAGATAGGATTGCGCAGTGAAGGCTCTTTTCGCAGGCTCGAACCTGCTTCGGCGGCCCAGCCGAGTCACCGCGGGTACTGCCTCCTGCCTAAGGGGGTGGTGGGGCGTCGTAGCATTGCGAAACGAGCTGTACGACCAGGGATTGGGGACAACCCTTGAGCCGGGACTTGGATGGCGAGGTAGGCCATAAATGATCAATGTCGTCTTGGTGGATGACCACCAACTGGTTCGCAGCGGGATTCGGCGGTTGCTAGACGATGCCGAGGATATCCGGGTCTGCGGCGAGGCCGCATCCGGTGAGGATGCCCTCAAGCTGGTGAAACAGGCGCGCCCGGACGTAGTCCTTATGGATGTCAACATGCCTGGGATCGGCGGCCTGGAGGCAACTCGAAAG
>CAYWPG010000012.1:0-96222 GCA_964460035.1 uncultured Alkalilimnicola sp. | reverse complement strand
CCGGCTCCCAGGGATCGTTGGGGTTCAGCGGCGTTGCGTTAGTAGCGCATCCGCTCGCCAACACAAGCGCAGCGATAAGCGCTGACAGGCGCAGGACTGCGACTGCCCGGCCACTTCGATTCCAAGAGGGGCAAGTTGTTTTAGCGAACAATGGCGACTCCGATGCGTACTTGCAGATCTTCCTTTTGGTCGTAGTCGATCAGCGTTTCCCCATATCCATGGAACAGCTGGGCATAGACGAACCCTCCTGCGCGGGCGAAGATTGGCGCGCGAATGGGATAGGAGATGTCGAGTTGAAGACTGCCGTAACCGGCATGGCCAGCCCTGAGCACAGAGGTCACGATCCAGCCGTTTTCGCGCCCGTAGCGCAGCGCCAGATCGCCCCAGCCACGATACTCCCGTATGTCCGGGTTATCGCTCTTTTCGATATAAATCACTAACTTTGGTAGGGCGATCAGCTCTCTATCGCCGATAGAGACATACCAGGCCGGCTGTACGAACAGCGTGTCTATGCTGCGCGATGCCAAGCCTTCCTGCCCATTGGATTCATGCTCAAAACCGGCCCGTAGCAGGCCGGGAACGACGCCTTCTCGAAGCGAGCCGCTCTGCCAGTACAGGCTGGGGCGGTAGCTGGTGTCGTAGAAAGGCGCCGAGTCCTCGCTGAGGTTCCACAGCGAGGTCTGCGTGTAGCCAAGGTGCAGCTGGAGCGCGGACGGCCACGCCTGCGCGATAGCGCTGTGCTCGTCCAGCAGACGGTAGCTGAAGCTGAACTGAAAACGGGCGGTAGTGTCGCCATCACGGCCGACGATGAAGTACATGGGCTCGTAGATGTTCAGCGCAGGCAGCTCGGATGCCGCGTACCGGTCTGGGGACGGGGGCTCGGCAGGCGTTGGCGTGTGCGCGCTCGACGCGCTGCCTACCAGGCACAGCGCAGTTGCCCCCAGCCAGGCTATGGGGCGCAGAGGAGTTGCCCTGGGCAGATGGTCCAGGGCCGCCGGGAGTCGCTGTGCCATCGTGTCAGAAACCGCGGCCTACGCCCAAAGTGTAGTTGAACCAGGATCGGGCGCCCTTGTTTACTGGCATGTGGTATCCGACCTGCGTGACGATGAAGGTGCCGGGCTGAATGTGCCACTTGGCTCCGATTTCGGGCGCTAGCGCAATGTCGACCTCGTCGCGGTAAAACGCTCCGGCACTGATTCCCGCATAGGGCTGGATAGGCGATCTCCGACTACCCATTTCCCAGTGGCCGAACAGGGCGGTTGCGCCGTGCCAGTCGGTATCGGTGCGGGTGACGCTCTGCCTGATGCCCAAGCGCGCCCGCGCGCTAGTCGTGCGGGCTACCGCTCCGCTCAGCGTATAGCTATCGTCGCTGCCCTCATGAACCCGCTCGCCTGACGGCGATACCACCACTTCCCAAGGAGCGCGTGCGGTGGCGGCGGCAGCGCTGGTAGCGGCCGCTGCGCTCGCGATCAGCGCAAGCAGGACGATGCCCACATGGGTGAAGAAGTGTTGGGTGTTCATGCTGGTGCTCCTATGTACGGCTCCGACTCGATACGGCTATGCGCTATGCGGCATTCAGCGCTAGGCAGTCGCATGTGGCGGACGTGAGCTCGATTTTATCAACATGCATGCATGTATGTAAGCCGGGCGCGGCGCGAGAGCACGGCGATTGAAGGGCGCGGTTCGGCAGCATTGCGCCCGTACCCGGTTCGGACTGATGGCTCCGCCCCCATAGAAGACGCAGGCACGAAGATATTCGTGACGGCCATCAGCGGGGTGCCGCCGCAGTTGGCGCCTACGACAGAGGTGGCAAGGTCGCCTGACTGGCACTTCTCGATACTGGGCTGTTCTTTCGGGGCGACCGGATGAGCGGCCCGTAGCGATGCGCTGCGGAGCAGCAGCATGCGAAGCGGATGCTCAGGGCTACGCCTGCGCCTGGTCCGCCTATCGCCCGGCGGCCGCAGTAGCAAATCAGTTGGTGGGAATCCAGCATGAGGCATCGGAAGCCTTTGTCCGCACCCTCTCCTATCGTTGCCCCGGATAGCGAGTGGCGCCAATTGCAGCGGATTTGCGATAACGCGAGCACCGCGTTTCTGCTGACCGATGAGCGGCTGCGGTGCATTTACCTCAACCCTGCAGCGAGCAAATTGACGGGGTTCGACGCCGCGGAGGCTGTGGGGCGGTCGCTGCATGAGTTGGTCCCGGCCGAAGCTGCGCTGTTTGCGCCGGTCGCGGATGCGAATCCGGGGGCGGGCGCGCTCAGCAGCCGTCAGCGTACCCGCGGGATCGACAATTTCGTTCGCAAGAATGGCGAGTCCTACCGAGCGATGTACACGGCAACGCCGCTGCTGCGTGCGGGCGAGCTGGAAGGCGTGCTGCTGGAAGTACGTGAGCTGGCCAAAGAGCGCGAGGTGGATCTGGCAGCGCGCAAGCGCGAGGCGCAACTGCGCGTGCTGGCATCGATAGTAGAACACAGCGGGGATCTGATCGCGCTGGGTGACGCGAACCACAAGCCGTTTTATGTCAACGAGGCCGGCCGGCGACTGATAGGCATAGAGCCCGGCCAGGTGCAGCGGATCGACCTGCTCGAATGCTTCGCTCCCGAGGACTGGCCGTTCATCCAGCAAGTGGCCATACCGGCCCTGCACCGCGATGGGCATTGGAGCGGCGAGGTGAGGCTGCGCCATTTCAAGACAGGGGAAATCATTCCCACCTTGTGGAACGCGTTCGCAATCAAGGATCCGGCTGGCCGGACGATTGCCTGGGCCAACATCAACCCCGATCTGCGCCGGCTCAAGCGCGCCGAGCAAGGGCTGATAGAGAAGGAGGCCAAGCTCCGCCACAGCCTGGAGCAGCTGAAGATGGCTTTGCGAGCGGCCAATGCCGGCACCTTCACCTGGGATATGGCCAGCGACACCATGGAGAGCTCGGAGGAGCTGCTGCAGCTCTACGGTGCGAAGGCCCGCAAATCCGTGGTCCCTCGTCTTGCCTGGATCAAGAACGTGGTGCCCGAGGACCGCGAACATGCGCTCGCCGCCTTCGATCGGGCCGCGCGCGGGCAGGACAGTGAGGCGGCGGAATTTCGCATTCGCCGCATCGACAACGGGGAGCTGCGCTGGATCGAGGCGCGCGTGCACGTAGTGCGCGATCGCGATGGGAAAGCCGTGCGTATGATCGGCATCAATACCGACGTCACCGAGCGCAAGCTGGCCGAGCAGGAGCGCGAGCGGCTGCTGCGCGAGATGGAGCAGCAGCAAGCGCTGTTGCGTACGGTGATCGATTACGCCCCGGCGGCGGTGGCTGTGCTGCGGGGGGCGGAGCACCGATTCGCGATGGTGAATACCGCGCAGGTGGCGTTGGCCGGCGGCAGACCGGATCTGGTGGGACGTACGGTGGCCGAGGTATGGCCGCGGGGTGTGAATCGTCAGCTGCGAAGAATGCTAGACCAGGTGTATCGGAGCGGCCAGCCGTTAATGCGCAGCGAGCAGCCGCTGACCATAGCGCGCGCGCAGGGCACCGAGCAAGGGTACTTCGATTTGACGCTGTTGCCGCTGCGCGGTGCCGACGATTCCGTAACGGGGGTGCTGATGTTCGCTCTGGATGTCAGCGAGCCGGTACAGGCACGCAAGAACATCGAGATTCTGGCCGCCTCGCTGCGCAGGGCCAATGCCGAACTCAGGGAAGGGGAGGAGCGTCTGCGCACACTGGCCGACAACATTCCACAGCTGGCATGGATGGCCGATGCCGATGGGTGGCCTATCTGGTACAACCGGCGCTGGTACGAATACACGGGTATCGCGCGCGAGGAGCTGCAGGATCATGGCTGGAAGAATCTGCAGCATCCGGAGCATGTGCAGCGCGTCGTCTCGCATTACGAGGCTAACCTTCGGGCCGGCACGATTTGGGAGGACTCGTTTCCGTTGCGAAGCCGCGATGGCGGGTGGCGCTGGTTTCTGGCGCGCGCGATTCCGATTCGCGATGACAGCGGGCGTGTCATCCGCTGGTTCGGCACGTTCACGGATATACACGATCAAAAGGTGGCCGAGGAGGCGCTGCGCAGGAGCAATGCTGATCTGGAGCAGTTCGCGTATGTGGCCGGCCACGATTTGCAGGAGCCGCTGCGCAAGGTGGCGCTATTCACACAGCTGCTGCTGCGAAAGATCGATGCCCGGGAGCAGGACCCCGAACTCGAGCGCTATGCCGACTACATCCGCACCGGCGTCGAGCAGGCGCAGCTGCTGGTGAAGGATTTGCTGACCTATTCGCGCACCATTCACGCCACGCTGGAGGAGGCCGCGCGTACCGCGGATCTTGAACGTTCCCTGGAATTGGCGCTGGCCGCGCTCGCCGAGCAGATCGCGCGCACGCACGCGGACATTGCGCACGACCCCTTGCCCCGCGTTCGGGGCGACGAGCGCCAGCTTGGGCTGGTGTTCCAAAACCTGATATCGAACGCGTTGAAGTATCAGCCTCCGGGGCAAGCGCCCCGGGTTCGCATCGCCACAACGCGCTTGCCCACGCATTGGAAGATCTGCGTCCGCGACAATGGCATAGGGTTTTCGCCGGAGCACGCGGAGAAGATATTCGATCTGTTTCAGCGGCTTCACAAGGACGACTATCCCGGAACCGGCTTGGGGCTGGCGATCTGCCGACGCGTTGTCGAACGTGCGGGCGGCCGCATATGGGCCGAGTCCCGCGGTACGGAGCGTGGTGGCCGGGTGGGCGCCACTTTCTGCTTCACGCTCGCTCCCGCGGACGACGATCGCCCATGATCGATCTGCTCATTGCCGAAGACGAGCACGCGGATCTGTTTCTCATCCAGCAGGCGTGCCGGGAAGCGGGCCTGGAGTGCCGGTGGCACCATGCGGCGGATGGCGAGCAGGCGCTGGCGCTGCTGGAGCAGGTCGAGCAAGGGCAATTCCGGCCCGCTGCGATATTGCTGGATATCAACTTGCCTCGCTATAGCGGTAAGGAGCTGCTGCTGCGAATCCGCAGCAATCCGCTGTTCGATAAGGTTCCTGTGCTGGTCATGAGCGGGACGCTCAACCCACGGGACCGAGCGGAAGTGCTGCGCATGGGCGCCCAACGTTTTTTCCAGAAAACGTTGGATCTGGACGATTACATGCGTATCGGCGTGGAAGTGCGGAAACTGATGGAGCAGTAGCTTGCGTTCTGTTGCGGCGCCGGCCCTGCGCATGAGCAGGGTCGGGTACAGGCGTAGGCTACGGGTGAAGAAGTCTTAGTGCTGGCGGTGCTGCTCACCTGGCTGCGAGATCTCCTGGACCGTTTCGCCTACCAGCGGTGAGCGGCCCATCGCCCGTGCCAGATCGCCTTGCGCAATCACGCCCACCGGGCGTTCTTGCTCGTCGCGCACCAGCAGGCGGCGGACCTGCTCCTGTTCCATCAGTTTCGCGGCATCTTCAACAGAGTCGCTCTCGTGACAGGAAATCAGCTCCTGCGTAACGCAGTCGGCCACTTCGTGATCGGGGTTTACGCCCTCGGCTACCGCGCGTATGGCTATATCGCGGTCGGTGAGGATGCCGCGGATATCGCCGGAATCGTCTTCCACCAGCACCATGCCGATGTCTGCATCGCGCATTTGGGCGGCAGCGCTCTTCAGGCTGTCATGGATGGTGATCGTCTTCGGGTTGCTGGACATCGCTTCGCGAACTTGCATGGTTGCCTCCGTATGCTCTTGCCGGCACGAGCCGGGCCTCGTGCCATTCCCGGGTGATGCGTGCGACGGGGTGCATGTGCAAGGGTCAAGGCGCTTGGCAGCAGTCGCGTGATGAAGAAAACCGGCCCGCACGCTGCGTGTGCAGCGCGCTGGCGCCGCGGCATGCGGTGGTGGTTTTGTGCGGTGGTCCGGGCGCCCCCGCGCCCGAACCGCATTGCCGGCGGAAGCCGTTATCCTTGCAGTATCTCCAGCTTCTCCTCGGCGACTTCCTGGTGCCGCTCGAGCTCGGGGGTGCTCGCTCTTAGCAGCCCAATCACCAATGGGTCCTGCGCATAGGGCAGCAGCTGCTCTTCGACCGTGTCCAAGGCGATTTCGTGCAGCTCGACCTGCCCTTGCAGATAGGCCTGGTCGAACTCTTCGCCGGATAAGCGCGCGAGCTCATCGCGCATTTTCATCGCCTGCTGCCGTAGCGTGTCGGACAAAGGGGTCTGGCGCGGCTGAATCCCAAGGGATTTGGCTGTACGCGCAATGTCCGCATTGGAGGCTCTATGCGCATCGAGAATGAGCTGAGCGGTCTCTAGAACGTCCGGGTTCTGCGAGGTCTGAAGCGCGAGCTGCGCCTGGGCGATTTCGCCATCGTTCAGCGTTTGGAGGACGCCCAATATGGCGGCATCGTTCATCCCCTCCGGCTCCTGCGCCGCAGTCTCCGCGCCCCCGTGTTCCATCTTCGCGCAGCCACTCAGTGCCAGCAGTAGAGCTGCTAGCATTATTGTTGTCCGGTAAATCGCTTGCAGGAAGCTCATGTTTCCTCCCTTGGCGGTATGTCGCCATCCGATGGTTACCGATTCGCTAGCGGTGCCCGCCTTCCGGCACCGCTTCTACTACTGGCGGCGCAAGGACGGCTGCGCAACGTGAGGCATGCCGCTGGCGGCTAAGTGTCGGCGCCATAGCCAGCCCGCGGCCGGTCGCCGGCAAGGCGGTGGGCCGCCAGTGCGGTAACCGCGCCCCAAACCAGATGCGCAGCGATCATCATCCGGCGGCGCGGTGCGGGATGCCGAGTGCCCGGCTGCAACAGTCGTAGAGCAGGCACCCAACCGAGATAGCTAAGCATCCAGACCAGCAGGCCGTATAACGCGCCCGTGGCGAGCGCGTAGCGCGGCCGACGTCGGAGCAACGCGGTGTAAAGCGCGCCGGTAACGGCGCCGTATCCGAAGTGAGCGGCAAGGCTGCTCCAGGTTAGGCCGCGCTCGCCCAAACGGTGCGCCGCATCCGCCCGCTCTGCGATGGCCTCGGTGATCTCTCGGGGCGGCAGCGGGTACCGAAGTTCCGGAGGCAAACGTTCGAACAGGCTTAGCATGACCGCGGTCATGGGGATGCTGCCGGCTGCGCCGCCGATAGCGCCTGCTAATACCCGATTCATCGCCGCCCTCCTGTCTTTGGAATAGGTGCGGTCGCCTACCGCAGTGTCTTGTCATGGATGAGCATCATGAAATGGGTACTGTGCTCGTGGAACTAAGACTGCGGTTGTCAAGATGTGAACTGCGTTGGAGCGTGCTCGCGAAAAGTCCGCTAGGATGTTGCCGGTCTCCGCGCTGGCAGCGGAGATGCTGCGCGCCGAAACAACGAAGAAAGAACAAGAAGGGAGCGGAAGGCCCGTGGACGCAGGTACTGCCAAGACCAATGGAACGGCCGCCGGTGCTGAGCCGTCGCTAAGGCCGAAGTCCCAACCCTTGTCAAAGCTCCGTCGCGCGCCCGCCTTCCGAGTTGGCGACGAACGCGAGGCACGAGCATTGCGCCCACGCGCTGGCGAGGACGTGCCCAGCGGACGCGGGGAACCAGCGTCGAGCTGCGCGACGCCTTCCGGGCACATCAAGAATCGGGCGACCGAACAGCGGCCTTGCCATATTCCCTGCATTGGCGCGAGATCCGCGCAAGAGCCCCAGCCGCCTTTGCGATCGGTATGGTCGGCGCCGCTGCCGATCGAAAAAAAAAGAACATATGGCCAAAGAGCGCACTCAGCGGTATTCCCGGCCAAGGCAGCCGCTAAGTAGCGCTTGCCGTTGCACCGCGGACCGGTGAGGTTCTGCCGGCGCACGTTGGCTCGGCCCCTGGCGGAGGATGGCCTGGGTTTAAGGCTCGCCGTCTCTTCGCTGGCATTCCGGTACCGGAGCGACGGCCATGCCGGTTTCGAGAAACCGAATACGCGCATCCGGAGGCGCGGGCGGGCGATTTCGCACGGTTTATCGGGTGGGATGCACCGGCTACATAGACCATGTTTCCATGGGAACTTACCAGGGGTTAGGGATGCGGCAGTACTTGGGCGAGGGGGAGATGTGTCATGAGCAACGGGCAGGATGAGCCGGAGCCGGTCAACATACTGATCGTCGCCGACAGGGCTGACAGTCGTTCGGCGCTCAAGGCGATCCTGGCAGGCGACGAGTACCGCCTGCTGGAGGCTGCCTCCCAACAGGAGGCGTTGCAGCACCTGCGACATCACGACTGCGCCGTCATTCTGCTGGACGTGGCCACGTCCGCGCTGGACGGTTTCGAACTCGCGGCGCGGATTAAGCAGGGTGACGGCATGGCTTGCATGCCCATTGTCTTCCTCACCGCGGAGGCCGTGGATGAGGACCTCGTGCGCCGGGCATACACCGTTGGCGTTGCCGACTATCTGATCAAGCCGCTGTTGCCGCAGATGGTGCGGGCGAAGGTGGGCGTGTTTGCCGAGCTTTATCAGCAGCGGCGCCGCATCGCGTCGCAGGCCGAGCGCCTGCTGGATGCCGAGCGGCGGGAGAGCGAGCGACGTTACCGGAATCTTGCCGAGTCGGTGCCGCATGTCGTTTGGTCTGCCCGGGCGGACGGTCGGGTGGATTACTTCAATCGCCGCTGGTTCGAGTACACCGGCGCCGACCGCGACCAGCCGGCCGATAGCTGGCTGACCGCGGTTCACCCTGACGATCAGTGCAGCTGCCGTGTCGGGTGGGAAGTATCGCTGCAGGCCGGCGAGCCGTTCGAGACTGTTTGCCGCTTACGCCGCCCCGACGGCAGCTACCGCTGGCAGCTTTGCCGCGCGCTGCCCGAGCGCGGCGAAGACGGCACGGTCATAGGCTGGCTGGGAACGTTCACGGATGTAGACGAGCAGCGGCGCCAGCAGGGCGCATTGGCCGAGCTGAAGAGCATGCTGGATGTGGTGCTGGACGCGGTGGTCATCTTCGATCCGCGAACGGGGCTCATCGAATATGCCAATGGAGGGGCCAGCCGCTTGTTCGGCTGTACCGTCGAAGAGCTGGTGACGCGCCGCGTCGAGGAACTGGTGCCGGCGCTGGCGGAGGAGGACCCGCTGGCAATGCTGCAGCCGCTGGCCGACCACAAGGCGGTATTGGATACCCGTTGCCGCCGCCGAGGCTGCGAGCAGGTGCCGGTGGAGCTTTCGCTGCAGCTGGTCGAGGAGCAGGGCGGCCGCGTCATCCTTATCGCGCGCGATATCAGCGATCGCAAGCAGGGCGAGGCGTTGCGCGAATACCTCTATCAGAAAGCGCTGGATGCGGTGCAGGCGCGCGATGAGTTCCTTTCTATTGCCTCCCACGAATTGCGCACGCCGCTGACATCCCTGAGCCTGCAGATAGAGATGCTGGAGCGCCAGCTGCGCAACGACCGCTCCGCGGGCGGACTCTCCGTCGCGGAGCTCACGCAGATGTTGAAGCGGCAGGTAGGGCGGCTGAACCGGCTGATCGACGATCTGCTGGACGTCTCTCGGCTGAGCGGGGGCCAGTTTCGCATCGTGCCGCAACCGGTCGATTTGATGGCGATCGCTCGCGATGCGGTGGCCGGATTCGCCCGCGATGCGGAAAGCGCCGGCTGCGAGGTCAGGCTTCGGGGCGATGGCAACGTGCGCGGTGTGTGGGATCCGTTGCGCCTGGAACAGATGCTGGCCAATCTGCTGGCCAACGCCATCAAGTTCGGCGCCGGAGAGCCGGTGGAGATCGATATCGGGCGCTGCGACGACGCGGCCTATGTGATCGTGCGGGACCACGGGGTGGGCATTCCCCTGGACGCACAGGCACGCGTGTTCGAGCGCTTCGAGCGCGCCAGCGAGACCGGTTCGTACGCGGGCTTGGGGCTGGGACTTTACATCACCCGCCAGATCGTCGAGGCCCACGGTGGGAGTATTCGCGTCGATAGCGCGCCGGGCAAGGGGGCGACGTTCACGGTGGTGCTGCCGCTGGCCGCGGCCGATACCACCGCGCCGCCTCTGCCCGAAGGTTCGGCCAAAGCCGCGAGCTGAGCCCCTGCCCGGAAGATCGGTCCCGGCAGTGCCGAGGCTGCGACGGCGCGGAGGCGCCGGTTAAGGCCTCCGAGTCGTGGGCTCAGGCCGTAGCCTGCGGCACGCTGCGCAAGACCTTGTAGCCGGCTGCCTCGATGGCATCGGCCAGTTGCTTGGGATCGGCGGTCTCGTTGTCGACCTTTACTTGTCCGCTGGCCGGGTCGGCTGTTACGGCGGCGCCGGGCGAGACCTGCTCGACAGCGCGGGTGATCGCGGCCACACAGTGGCCGCAGCTCATGCCTTCGACCTCGAAAACGATCATCGCATCATCCTCGTTGCTGTTGCCCAATCGGTTGTCGATGGGCGGATAGCGTAGAGCTTCCCATCGTGGGAAGGTCAATAGTCGGTGCGTTGCCGCGAAAGCGGTTGACCTTCCCACGATGGGAAGCTTTATCGTACTCGTCATGCTAATAGGAATGGGAGGTACAGCATGGCTCACACTGAAATCGACGCAGTAAGGGTGCCTGAGGCCGATCGCGCGCCCTCGGGGCAAAAGCCTGTCGCGACGCGCTCGCTGGCGATCGAGGGCATGTCGTGCGCGTCGTGTGTGAGCCGTGTCGAGAAGGCCATAGCGGCTGTGCCTGGGGTGACGGAGGCGGCAGTCAATCTCGCCACCGAGCGGGCGCAAATCGGTTTCGACCAGCCTGAGCCGGACCTGCAGGCGGTAGTCGAGAGCATACGCCAGGCCGGCTACGAAGTGCGCACCGAACCGTTGGAGCTGGCTATCGAGGGGATGAGCTGCGCTTCCTGCGTCGGCAGGGTAGAGAAAGTGCTGGCGGCGGTTCCCGGGGTGGCCCAGGCGAGCGTCAATCTCGCTACCGAAAAGGCCAGCCTGCGGCTGATCTCCGGTGCGGTGACCGCGGACGAGCTGATAACGGCGGTCAAGCGTGCCGGTTACGATGCGCAGCTCGTGCGCGATCCTGGCTTACAGGATGCCGCGCTGGACGATGCCCGCGAGCGGGAGCTGGATGGCCTTAAGCGCTCCTTGCTGTTCGCTGCGGCGTTGACGCTGCCTATCTTCGTACTGGACATGGGCGGGCATTTCATCGCGCCGTTCCACCGCTGGCTGACGCAAACCTTCGGTCAGCAGAACCTGTTCTACCTGTTCTTCGTGCTCGCCAGCCTCGTCCAGTTCGGACCGGGCCTGCGCTTTTACCAAAAGGGCGTGCCCGCCCTGCTGCGCGGTGCGCCGGACATGAACTCGCTGGTCGCGATAGGTACCTCGGCCGCCTGGGGCTACTCGGTGGTCGCGACTTTCCTGCCCCGGCTGCTGCCGGCCGGCACGGTTCACGTGTACTTCGAAGCTTCCGCCGTCATCGTGACTCTGATCCTGCTGGGGCGTTATCTGGAGGCCAAGGCCAAGGGGCGCACCAGCGAGGCGATCAAGCGGCTGATGGGCCTGCAGGCCAAAACCGCTCGCGTGCTGCGCGACGGCAAGGAGGCGGAAGTCGCCGTGGACGAAGTGGGTGTCGGGGACGTGGTGCTGGTACGGCCCGGCGAGAAGATTCCGGTGGATGGCCAAGTCGTCCATGGGGGCTCCTATGTGGACGAGTCCATGATTACCGGCGAGCCGGTGCCGGTGCACAAGGCCCCGGGCGCGGAGGTGGTCGGCGGAACCATCAATCAGTCGGGCAGCCTTACTCTGCGCGCGACTAAGGTCGGCGCCGACACAGTGCTGGCGCAGATCGTGCGAATGGTAGAGGAGGCGCAAGGCGCCAAGCTGCCGATCCAGACGCTGGTGGATCGCGTCACCGGAGTGTTCGTGCCGGTGGTGATGGCGCTGGCGGCGATCACCTTCGGCGTCTGGCTGGTGCTGGGACCCGAGCCGGCGCTCACGCTTGCCCTGGTCAACGCGGTGGCGGTGCTGATCATCGCTTGCCCCTGTGCGATGGGGCTGGCCACCCCGACCTCTATCATGGTCGGCACCGGCAAGGCGGCGGAAATGGGAGTGCTGTTGCGCAAGGGCGACGCGTTGCAGACGCTGCGCGATGCGAGCGTGGTGGCTTTGGACAAGACCGGCACCCTCACCAAGGGACAGCCGGAGCTGACCGATCTGGTCACCACCAACGGCTTCGATCGAACCGAGACATTGGCGCTGGTGGCGGCGGTGGAGCGGCACTCGGAGCATCCCATCGCGGTGGCCATCGTCGAGGCGGCCGAGCGCGCAGGCCATACGCCGCCACAGGCCGAAGGCTTCGAAGCCGAGGCGGGATACGGCGTTTCCGCCCGGGTGGGCGAGCGTCTGGTGCAGGTGGGCGCGGATCGCTTCATGCACAAGCTGGGCGTGGATGTGTCGGAGTTCGCCGCAACGGCCGAACGGCTGGGGGACGAAGGCAAGACGCCGCTGTACGCGGCGATAGACGGCCGACTGGCGGCGGTGATCGCGGTGGCCGACCCGATCAAGGAGACCACCAAAACGGCGATCGCGATGCTGCGCGCGGCGGGCCTGCGGGTGGCCATGATTACCGGCGACAACGCGCGCACGGCGTGGGCCATAGCCAGACGGCTGGAGATAGACGAGGTGATTGCCGAGGTGTTGCCGGCTGGCAAGGTAGAGGCGGTGAAAGAGCTGCAACGCGACGGACGCAAGGTGGCCTTCGTGGGCGACGGAATCAACGACGCGCCGGCGCTGGCGCAGGCGGATGTCGGGATCGCGATCGGCACCGGCACGGACATCGCCATGGAGGCGGCGGACGTGGTGCTGATGTCGGGCGATCTGCGCAATGTCCCCAACGCCATTGCGCTGTCCAAGGCCACTATTCGCAATATCAAGCAGAACCTGTTCTGGGCGTTCGCGTATAACGCGAGTCTGATCCCGGTTGCCGCCGGCGTGCTCTATCCGGCGATGGGCATACTGCTGTCCCCGATCTTCGCGGCTGCCGCCATGGCTGCTTCCAGCGTCTGCGTTCTCAGCAATGCCCTGCGGCTGCGGCGGTTCAAAGCGCCTATGCCGGCTCTGGCATCGCGCGAGCAGGCTCCGACACAACCCTTGGTGGCCACGGCGCAGTGAGCGCCGTGTGCCATCGACAGCTTGGAGGGAGTCATGAACATCGGAGAGGCGGCCAAAGCGACCGGCGTATCGGCCAAGATGATTCGCTACTACGAGAGCATAGGCCTGATTCGGCCCGCGGCGCGAACGTTCTCGGGCTACCGCGTCTACACGGAAAAGGATCTTCACAACTTGCGCTTTATCAAGCGCGCCCGCGAGCTGGGCTTCTCCATGGAGCGCATCCAGCAGCTGATCGGGCTGTGGCAAAACACCGAACGGCCCAGCGCCGAGGTCAAGCAGATCGCGCTGGCCCATGTCGCGGAGCTGGAGGAGAAGATCCGGGAGCTGACCGCCATGCGCGATACCCTGCGCCGCCTGGCGGATCATTGCAGCGGCGATCACCGGCCTGACTGTCCAATTCTGGAAGATCTGGCCGCCGAGCATGACTCGCGGGACAGCGCGAGATAGCCTTGAATAGGCCCTGGCTGCGGGATCGCGCTGTCTTGGCAGCCTGTAATTCTTGCCCCCATAACCTTGAACTCCGAATCAGCCGAGCGGGTCTATGACACCACAGCCAATCCTTGCGCGGACATCGGTGGATGCCGTGATCCTGGACCTCGATGGAGTGGTGACCGATACGGCCGCTTTGCACGAGGCGGCCTGGCGGCAGACTTTCGACGAAGTGCTGCGCATGCGCGCGGGCGATGCCTACGTGCCGTTCACCAGCGATGATTACCGTCGCTACGTAGACGGGCGGCCCAGGCTGGAGGGAGTACGGACATTCTTGCAGGCCCGCGGTATCGATTTGCCGCTTGGGCCGGCCGACGATCGCACGCTTGCCAGCGTTCATGGAATTGCCAGCCATAAGGCCCAGCGTTTCCTGTGTCTGCTAGAAGAACACGGCGTCCCTCTGATCGCCACCTCCATCCACTGCATTCGGCTCTGGCGTCGCCTGGGCTACCGGACCGCCGTGGTGAGCGCTAGCCGCAATGCGCCGTCGATCCTCGCGCGGGCCGGCTTGGAGGAGCTGTTCGACGTGCAGGTCGATGGCAATGTGGCTGCCGAGCTGCGCCTGCGGGGCAAACCGGAGCCGGATACGTTTCTCCACGCGGCGCGCCTGCTAGGGGTAGCGCCGGCGCGCGCGGCGGTGGTGGAAGATGCGCTGGCCGGTGTGCGCGCGGGCAAATCGGGTCAGTTCGCTGCCGTTATCGCGCTGGCGCGCGGCAGTGCGGCCGAGCAGGCGCTAGCCCGGGAGGCGGATCTGGTGGTGCGGGACCTGACGGATATCCCAGTTGCCGAGCTGGCTACGTCCGCGCCTGCGGCCGAGTTGCCGCAGGCCGACGCGCTCGCTCTGCCATCGCATCCGCTGATTCTGCTCGATTACGACGGCACGCTAACGCCCATAGTCGAGCGCCCGGAGCAGGCGTTGTTATCCGGCGAGGCGCGGCGCCGACTCGCCGAGCTGGCCCGGTTGTGCCCTGTCGCGATCGTCAGCGGGCGCGACCTGGCCACGCTCAGGCGCATGGTCGGGCTGGACGGGCTGGCCTATGCGGGCAGCCACGGGCTGGAGCTGCGCCTGCCGGATGGCAGCACCGAGCAGGCGCCCGGTCTGGAGCGCTTTCGGCCGGCGCTGGCGCGTCTGCAGGAGGCGGCGAACGAGCGCTTGGGAGCGATTCCCGGCGTGTTGCTGGAGCGCAAGCCGTATTCGCTGGCCGTGCACTTTCGGCTGGTGCCCGAGGACGAGCAGCCGCGCGTTCAGAGCGAGCTGGCGGCCTTGCAACAAGCGTTTCCCGAGTTCAAGAGCGGTCACGGGAAAAAGGTGCTGGAGTTTCTGCCGGCCTTGGATTGGCATAAGGGGCGGGCGGTGCAGTGGCTCATCGCCCGCCTGGACCCCGGCGCCGAGCGTACGCCGGTTTACTGCGGCGACGATATCACGGACGAAGATGCCTTCAAGGTTCTCGCCGGTATCGGCCAGGGCGTCTTCGTGGGCAGCGCGCAGCGGGCTACCTGGGCCCGCGTGCGCGTGAACGATGCGGACGAGGCGCTCGAATTGCTCGCGCAGCTGGTCAGGCGGCTGTCCGCATCGGAGCGGGGTTAGCCGCCGGCAACGTGGGCTGAGCCGGCCTGGCCCGCCCGAACGTCGTCCGCAGTGCCGGCAACCTACGCGCCATGACCAGGGGAAGGTCACCGGAGGACAGGGAGGTAAGCGCGTGAGCAGCTGGCGAATCCGCTTCAAACGATTCGATCCCGAGCATGAAGGCACCCGAGAGGCTCTCTGCACTTTGGGCAACGGCTACTTCGCCACCCGCGGGGCGGCCGAGTTCGCGAGAGCGGATGCGGTTCACTATCCGGGCACCTACCTGGCCGGGTGTTATAACCGCCTGGTCAGCGAGGTGGCCGGCCGCCAGGTCGAGAATGAGGATCTAGTCAATGTGCCGAACTGGCTGGCGGTGAATTTCCGCATCGACGGCGGCGAGTGGTTCCGTTTGGATGAGGTGGAACTGCTCGACTTCTGCCAGGATCTGGACCTGCGCCATGGCCTGCTGTTGCGACGGATACGCTTTCGCGATACGGCGGGGCGCATCACCCGGTACCACAGCGAGCGCCTGGTGCACATGGCGCAGCCGCATCTGGCTGCAATGCGCGTGCGGATTCAGGCCGAGAACTGGAGCGGCAAGATCGAATTCGCCAGCGCTCTGGACGGCCGAGTGACCAACTCGGGGGTGGCTCGTTACCGTGGCTTGGACGGCCATCACCTCAACCCTCTAGGCAGCCGGGTCAATGAGGCCGGTACGCTGCTGCTGGAGGTGGAGACGAGGCAGTCGCACATACGTATCGCTCAGGCCGCCCGCACCCGGGTCTTCGCCGATGGCACGCCGCTGGCGTTGCAGCGACGCCACCACGCCTCCGACGGCCTGGCCGAGGAGCGCTACACGGTACCCATCGAAGCGGGTGCTGCTGTGACGCTGGAGAAGGTGGTTGCCGTGTACTCCTCGCGCGATCGCGCCATCTCCGCGCCGTTGCTGGATGCCGAGAATGCCGTCCTGGGCGCACCGGACTACGCGCAGCTGCGGCGATCGCACGCGCTGGCCTGGGCTCAGCTTTGGCGTCGTTTCGACCTGAACCTGACGGCGCAATGCCCGGGCGAGCCGGCCAACACCATGCGGCTGTTGCGGCTGCACCTGTTCCATCTGCTGCAGGTGGCTTCGCCCAACGTGCAGCATGTGGATGCAGGGGTGCCCGCGCGCGGGCTGCATGGCGAGGCCTACCGCGGGCATGTATTCTGGGACGAGCTGTTCATCCTGCCCACGCTCACGTTCCACATGCCGGAAATCACCTTGGCGCTGCTCATGTACCGCTGGTATCGGCTGGATGCCGCGCGTCAAGCGGCGCGCGAAGCGGGTTTCCGCGGCGCCATGTACCCTTGGCAGAGCGGCAGCAACGGGCGCGAGGAAACCCAGCGGCTGCATCTGAACCCGCGCTCGGGCCGCTGGCTGCCGGACAATTCGCACCGCCAGCGGCATGTGGGGCTGGCGATCGCGTACAACATCTGGCACTACTACCAGACCACCGGCGATCACGAATTCCTCGCGGCCTATGGGGCCGAGATGCTATTGGAGATCGCCCGCTTCTTCGCGTCGCGCGCCGAGTGGAACCAAGCCAGCGGCCGGTACGAGATTCGCGGGGTGATGGGGCCGGACGAGTATCACGAAGGCTACCCCGACGATCCGCAGCCGCGTGGCATCGACAACAACGCGTACACCAATGTGATGGCGTCGTGGACGCTGCGGCGCGCGCGCGACGTGCTCAACGCTTTGTCCGAGGAGCGCCGTGCCGCGTTGTGCGCTCAGCTGAAGCTGGATAGCGCCGAGCTCGCGCACTGGGATGAGTGCAGCCGCCTCTTACGCGTGGATTTTCACGACGACCACATCATCAGTCAGTTCGAGGGCTACACCAAGCTCGCCGAGTTCGACTGGCAGGGTTACCGCAGGCGCTACGGCAATATCGACCGGCTGGACCGCATACTCGAAGCCGAAGGGGATACGACCAACCGCTACCGTCTGTCCAAGCAGGCGGATGTGCTGATGCTGTTTTACCTGCTATCGGCCGAAGAGCTGGAGGATGCTTTTCGTCACCTTGGCTACACGTTCCGGCGCGAGTGGATTCCCAAGAACGTCGCCTACTACCACGCCCGCACCAGCCACGGCTCCAGTCTGTCGCATGTGGTGCACGCCTGGGTTTTGAGCCGCACGCAGCGCAGGGGATCGTGGGAGCTATTTCAGGATACGCTGCGCGTCGACTTCGAAGATATGCAGGGCGGCACTACCCGCGAGGGCATCCATCTGGGCGCGATGGCCGGCAGCATAGACCTGATGTTCCGATGCTATACGGGCCTGGAAGTGCGCGACGATATGCTGTGGCTGAAGCCCAGGCTGCCCGAGCAGATCCAGCGCTTTTGCATGCACGTGCACTTTCGCGGCCGCGCGCTGCGGCTGACGATCGATCGCGACGAGGTCCGGATAGTGTTCTCCGGGCGGGAGGCCAGCCGCATAGGGGTGCGCGACAGGGTATACAGAATCGAACCCGGACGTACCTATACCTTCGCCATTCCGGCGGCCGCCGGACCGCTGGCCGAGGCATAGCCGGCCACGCGCGATGGCGCGCATCGCTGCGTGGGGTGAACGCTCGCTTTGGCGATGAGCCGCAGCAGCGGTTCGAGCCTTCCGCGCCATGCCTGCCGCCCGAAGAAGCAGGCGGCTGCGATACATAAGGCGTTTAGACGATGTGCACGCCCGCCGCCCGCAGTTCGGCTTCGGCCGCTTCTCCGCCTTCCGGCGTGATAGGCCGCGTGGCGTCGCGGATGACGAAGGTTTCGAAGCCCTCCTTGCGCGCATCCAAGGCGGTGGCGCGCACGCATACATCCTCCGCGAGGCCTCCCACCCAAACACGGCGCACGCCGTGATGGCGCAGGTCGGCTGCCAACCCCGTTTCGTCGAAGGCGGAATACTGATCGCGGTCCAGCCGCGCTCCTTTGGTGATCCGGACGGTGCCGGGCGGCAGCTTCAGATCCGGATGGAAGGCCGCCCCCTCGGTGTCCTGCACGCAGTGCGGCGGCCAGTCCCCCCCACGCTGATGGAAGCTCAGGTGTTCCGGCGGATGCCAGTCGCGCGATGCGTATATGCGCGCGCCGCGCTGCGCCGCCGCATCCAGCCAAGCGTTCATTACGGGGATGATCTCGTCGCCGCCCTCGACGGCTAGCGCGCCCCCGGGACAAAAATCGACTTGCACGTCTACAGCGATAACAGCGTCCGTGGGTTGCAGCTGTTCCGCAGGCTGTGCCGAAGTCATGGCGATTACCTCTCGATGCCGCGCGAGAGAGCCTCAGAAGTATGCACCATCATAGGCGAACAAAAGGGGGGGTAACGGTTGACAAGCCGGCGCGCGACCCTGATCAGACGGGGATGGAGCGTTGGGGGTCGCTGCCAACGGCGATTGCGGCAAGCTGCTGCCGACACAAGCCCGGGATGGCCGCTCCAGCATCCTGTGAGAACCCGTCAGAGGAGCCTCGATGGAGTGTAACAGTCTTCTGCTGACCGACCTTTACGAGCTGACCATGCTTCAGGCCTACGACCATGCCGGCACCGGCGGCACGGCGACCTTCGAGTTCTTCTTCCGCGACCTGCCGCCGGAGAGGAACTTTCTGGTCGCCGCGGGGCTGGAGTCGGCAGTGGCGTTCATAGAGCAGGCGCGCTTCACCGCCGACGAGTTGGAATGGCTGGCGAATCAAGAGGCGCTCTCTCGCGACTTCGTCGAGCGTCTGGCGAACTGGCGCTTTACCGGAGATGTGTATGCGGTGCCGGAGGGCTCGGTGGTATTTCCCCACGAGCCGGTGTTGCAGATCACCGCGCCGCTTTCTCAAGGCCAGCTTCTGGAGTCGCGCCTGATCAACCTGGTGCACCTGCAGACCTTGATCGCTTCCAAAGCCGTGCGGTGCGTGCTGGCGGCGCCCGATAGCGTGCTGGTCGACTTCGGGTTGCGCCGCGCGCACGGCGCCGAGGCGGGGCTGCTGGCGGCGCGGGCCGCCTATCTTGCGGGCTTCGCCGGCACCGCCACTGTGCTCGCAGGCCAGCGCTATGACATCCCGCTGTTCGGGACCATGGCGCACTCGTTTATTCAGGTGTATCTGAACGAGTCGACAGCGTTCGAGAACTTCGCCAAGGCACACCGAGGCAGCCTGGTATTCCTGATCGATACCTACGACACCGAGGCGGGCGCCCGCCGGGTGGTGGAGCTGGCGCCCCGCTTGCGCGAGAAGGGGCTGCAAGTTGGCGGCGTGCGTCTGGACAGCGGCGATCTTGCCGAGCACGCGCGCCGTGTGCGAGCCATTCTAGACGCCGGTGGACTGAGCCGGACGAGCATCTTCGCCAGCGGTAATCTGGACGAATACAGCCTCGCCGAGCTGCGGGCGGCCGGTGCGCCCATAACCGGCTTCGGGGTGGGCAGCCGGTTGGATACCTCGTCGGACGTACCCTACCTGGATTGCGCCTATAAATTGACCGAATACGAGGGGCAGCCGCGCCGCAAGCGCTCCGAAGGCAAGGCGACCTGGCCTGGCCGCAAGCAGGTCTGGCGCCGTTACGATGCGGCGGGCACGATGGCTGGAGATACCGTCGCCTTGGCCGACGAGCCCGGCGAGGGTACGCCTTTGCTGGTGCCCTGGCTGCAGGCTGGCCGACGGGTACGGGAGCCGGAGCCGCTCGCGGCCGTGCGACAGCGCTGTGCCGAGCAAGTGGCGCAGCTTCCCGAGCCGTTGCGCCGGTTAAGCCATGCGCCGCCGTATCCGGTGGCGTTCTCGGTGGGGTTGAAGCAGGCGGCAGCGGCCGCCGACGCTGCCGCCGACCGGGTCATGTCGCCACCGCGGTAGCGGCATTGCGCCGGCGTGGCGGGATCGGCCGCGCGCCCATGCGAGGGAGAGGGAGTATTGTCATATGGACGGTGCCGGGGCGGGCAGCGCGCCGCGCAATGCAGCGGCCCAGTCGGTGGAATCGGTGTCGACTCGTATGCAAGCGCTCTCGCGCTCGGTGGGCCATTCCACCTGTCCGAGCTGGTGGCGCAACACTTCCAGCGTGGCCTCCGATGGATCCTCGGCCCGGGCTTGGCGCGCCGTTATGCGCTCGGCCAGCACTTGTTCGGCGGCGTGTACTACGAGTATGGCGCATGGTACCTGCAGCCGCCTGGCCAGGGCGATGAACGGCTCGCGCTGGCGCCTGTGCAGGAAGGCCGCGTCGACCACCGTTGTGTAGCCCGCGCGCAGCGCCGCCTCAGCCAGGGAGGCAAGGCGACGGTAGGTGCGCTCGCTGGCCTCGGGCGTGTAGATAGCCTCTTGCAAGCCTGCGCCGCTGCGGGCGTCGGCGGGCATGCCGAACAGGCGCTTGCGCTCCACGTCGGAGCGAATGCGTACGGCGCCGATCTCGTCCACCAAGTGCTGGGCCACAGTGCTCTTGCCGCTGCCGGACAGACCGCAGGTGATATAGAGAGCGGGGGTGCGGGCCGCCGTGTAGCGCTGCGCGAGCAGCAGGTAATCCGTGGCTTCCTGCTGCGCGGCGGCGCTTGCCGGATCGTCGCTGTCTAGCTGATCGCGCCGCAAGGCGGCGATTTTGGCGCGCACCAGGGCGCGATAGAGTTTGTAGAAGTCCAGTACCACCAGGCCTGGATAGTCGCCGCCGCACTCCAGGTACGCGCTCAACAGCCGATGAGCGTGGCGCGGCGCGCCCCGGTGTTCCAGATCCATGAGCGCGAAAGCTATGTCGCACATCACATCGATCCAGATGAGCTCGGGATTGAATTCGACGCCGTCGAATACGGTTACTTCCTGCGGCCATCGCACGATATTCGCTAGGTGCAGATCGCCGTGGCACTCGCGCACGGCGCCCTGGTGCCGGCGCTGCTCGAACGTATCGGCGAGCCGCTCCATGCTCGCTTCGCACCAGGCGGTCAGCGCGGCGAGCGCCTGGTTCCGTGTGGGCAAAAGGTGCGCCAGATCGGTCAAGGTGTCGCGCACCGGGGCAACGATCGCTGCCGGCGAGCCGTAAGGACTGTCGGCGGGGGGCGTTCTGGCGCCAGCGTGAAAGTCGGCCAGTTGCCGGCCCAGGGCGGCCATCTCTTCCAGCGATACGTCGTCGCGAGCGAGCAGAAAGTCCAGCCGGCACTCCTGCGGGAATCGGCGCATTTGCACCGCGTACTCTATGGCCGCGCCGGTGCCGCCGATACGCGGCGTGCGAGCCGATCCGGTAATGGCTACGACATCCAGATAGATGTGCGGCGCGAGTCGGCGATTTAGACGTAGCTCTTCGCCGCAGAAGTAACGCCGGCGTTCCAGGTCCAGGTAATCCACGAAACCGAAATGTACGGGTTTCTTGATTTTGTAGGCGTATTCGCCAGCCAGCAGAATGGTGGATATATGGGTTTCTATCTCGTGCACTCTATCGACCGGGTGCGGGTAACAGCGCGGGTCATGCAGCGCGGTTACCAACTCCTTATGCGCACTGAGCGGGTCGGAAAACGCCATGGACTTGCAACTCCTTTGCGGTCTTGCCGCAGCCGTTGATATGCGCGTCGACTGCATCGCCATTGCGCGCGATAGCCGCAGGCGCTCTGTGTCTAGATATTGCCACACAGCGGCTGCGGGCGAACTGTCGTCGGTCGCCAGGCTCTAAGTTAGTGCCGAACATACCCATAATGGTTTTGTTCTGCTCATTGGCGCGTGCGCGCGGCAGGCTGCTGCCCGCTGCGTTCGCGCATGGTCGCAGGGAGCGCCCAGATTGGAACAAATGCGGGCGAATCGCTCGCGGTGCCCGCCCAGAAAACGGGCAGTGCCGGAGCATGGCGCTGCCGAATGGCGTGTCGTTGGGTTCGCGGGTGCCGCGGGCCGGCGCTTTTCGGGATATGACAGTCTCGGTAGAGACTTCGCGCTCATCGCCGAAGCGGTTTCGTCCGGCCCTTATCTCGCTGCGGCGAAGGGCCCGGTCTCCGGGTTCATGCGGGGCCGCGGGGTAAGTGATCCCGGCTCGAGTCAGATCCTCTACAAGGAGGTGTTTTGAGACTCCTGGAACGACGGCGATGGCTTGCCACCGCGACCGCCATGGTGCTCGCGCCCCTGACCGCGGTACTGATTCAGCTATTGGTTTGGCCCGACACCCAGCCCTATCCGTGGCTGTTGTCCGCCATGGCGGTGTTGATCGCTGCCGGGCTGGCCGGTCCGGTAGCCGGCCTGGGAACGACTTTGGTAGCTGCGGTGCTGGCCAGTTTCTTCCTCGTGCCGCCGCAGCGGGCCTGGTTGCCGGACGATTATCGAGATCTGTTCGCTATCGGTGTTTTTCTGGTTACCGGCACGTCGATAGCGCTGGTGGTCGGGGGCTTTCACAACGCACGCCTGCGCGCAAAACGCGCGTTGCATGTCGCCAATGAGGCGCGCATGGCCGCCGAACATAGCGAGCAGCGCTTCCGCGACATGATCGACTACGCCTCTGACGGTGTGTTCGTCACCGATCCGGATGGCCGCTACGTCATGGTGAACCAGCAGGCCTCGCGCATGCTCGGCTATACGCAGGAGGAGCTGCTGCTCAAATCCGTTATCGATCTCATAGGGCAGGACGAGATTGCGCGCTGGGAGCGGGCGCACGAACGGTGTCTGGACGGGGAGCGCAACTTCGGCGAATGGTGGCTGCGCTGCAAGAACGGCGACTGGCTGCCGGTGGAGATCAGCGCCGGAGTGTTGCCGGACGGCCGCTGTCTGGCCTTCGCGCGCGACGTCTCGGAGCGGCAAAGGATGCAGCGCGCCCTGGCCCAGACCAACGAGCAGCTCAGGCGTGCCCAGGAAGTGGCGAAGCTGGGCAGCTGGCAGTTGGATGTAGACAGGGGCGAGCTGACCTGGTCGGAGGAGACCTATCGCATATTCGGGGTAGAGCCCGGAACGCCGATGGATTTCCACTTGGCCATGAGCAAGGCGCATCCGGACGACCGCCCCAAGATGTTGCGTGCATGGCAGGCTGCGGTGGGAGGCGAGCCGTACGATATCGAGCATCGCGTGGTGGCGAACGGCCAGCTCAAATGGGTGCGCGAGCTGGTCGCGATCGAATACGACCAGAGTGGCCGTGTTCGATGTTATATCGGTACTGTCCAGGACATTACGCGGGTAAAACAAGTCGAACATGCCCTCAGGGAAAGCGAACAGCGCTGGCGACTGCTGCTCGAATCGACCAGCGACGGCATTTTCGGCGTCGACCTGGACGGCAATTGCACTTTTGCAAACCCTGCGGCGGTCCGCATGCTGGGTTACGGCAGTATCGACGAGCTGGTCGGTAAGCCGCTACACCGCGTGCTGCATGGGGTTTGGGCGAGCGCCAAGCCTCATTCGGAAGCGGACTGCAGGCTTTACGGGGCGTTTCGTACCGGCCGAACGATGCGGGCCGACGATGAGCGGTTCGTGCGCGCCGACGGTACGATATTCGACGCCGAGTACCACGCGTCTCCGATCACGCTGGACGGCCAGGTTATCGGCACGGTAGCGCGGATCTCCGATATCACCGAGCGCAAGCGCGCGGAGACCTTGTTGCGTCAGGCCGCGATAGTCTTCGATAACACCGGTGAAGGCATTGTCGTTACCGATGCCCAGCGCCGGGTGGTCGCGATCAATCAGGCCTTTACCAAGATCAGCGGCTTCTCGCGCGAGGACGTGCAGGGGCGAAGACTAAGCGTACGGGATGCCGGCCACTACGACGAGGCTTTCTACCGGGAGATACTCGGCGCGCTGCAACGATCCGGGCAATGGCAAGGCGAGGTATGGAACCGGCGCAAGAACGGCGAGCTGTACCCGGCTTGGGAGAACATCAGCGTCGTCAAGGACGCGCAGGGCCGGGCGGTCAACTACGTCGTCATCCTCTCGGATATCAGCCCTATCAAGGAGGCTGAGGAGCGGCTCAGGCATCTGGCGCATCACGACGTGCTCACGGGGCTGCCCAACCGTCTGCTGTTCGGCGCCAACCTGACCAAAGCGCTGCAGCGGGCCAAGCGCTACGACCACCGGGTCGCGCTGTTATTCTTGGATCTGGACCGGTTCAAGATCATCAACGATACCCTGGGGCACGGGGCCGGAGACGAGCTGCTGAAAGAGATCGCTCGGCGCCTGGGCGCATGCGTGCGTGCCAACGATACGGTCGCTCGGCTGGGCGGCGACGAGTTCACGGTGATCCTGGAGCAAATCGGCCAGGTGGATGATGCCGCTCACCTGGCGGCCAAACTTATAGAGACCGTCGCCAAGCCGGTGGTGGTGGGCGGCCGCGAGGTGGTGACCTCTACCAGTATCGGTATCAGCCTGTATCCCGACGATGCCAACGAGCCGGAAGGGCTGGTCAAGGCCGCCGACGCGGCGATGTACCGCGCCAAGGAACGTGGCCGCAACGTGTTCGATTTCTATACGCCAGAAATCAGTGCGCGCACGCATGAGCACCTGGCGCTGGAGAATGGGTTGCGGCGCGCGCTGGCGGAGGGCGAGCTGGAGCTGTTCTACCAGCCGCAGGTGGCCGTGTCGACCGGACGCATCGTCGGGGTGGAGGCGCTGCTGCGCTGGCATCACACTCAGGAAGGGCTGATGCTGCCGGGGCGGTTTATCAAAATCGCCGAGGAGAGCGATCTTATCGCCCGTATCGGACGCTGGGTAATCGGCGAAGTTTGTAGCCAGGCCCGCGCGTGGCGGGATGCAGGGGTGCCGCCGCTGCGCATCGGCATCAACCTCTCGGGCCGGGACCTGGCCCAGGATGTGGCCGCTACCTTGCGCTCGGCGCTGAGTGCCAACGGCCTGGAGCCCGGCGAGGTGCAGTTGGAGGTGGAGGTGACCGAAACCGTGCTACACGATACCGAGGTCAGCTCCCGCACACTGGCGCAGCTGCGGGATCAGGGCGTGCGTGTCGCCATCGACGACTTCGGCACCGGCTATTCTTCGCTGGGCCGTTTGAAGCATTTGCCCATAGACACGCTCAAGATCGATCAGCTGTTCGTGCGCAACCTGGCCGGGGATCCCAGCAATCAAGCCATTACCCAGGCGGTGGTGAAAATGGGGCAGAGCTTGGGGCTGAAGGTGATCGCCGAAGGCGTGGAAACCGAAGAGCAGCTGGCTTTTCTGCGCGCGCAAGGTTGCGATGAGGTACAGGGCTACCTGATGGGCAGGCCCATGCCCGCCGATGCGCTGATGCGGGGTCTGGAGCGCCGCGCAGGCGCCGGCTAGGCACTGACCAGCAGCACGCTGATGTTGTCGGCGCCACCGGCGGCGTTGGCCGCATCGATCAGGGCTGCCGCGGCGGCCGGCAGGCTGGCCGCCGAAAGCAGGATCTGGGCGATCGCATGCTCGTTCAGATGGCGCGTGAGGCCGTCGCTGCACAGCAGGTACAGATCGCCGGCGCGCCACGGATGTTCGCTGATCGTTACCGCCGGCGGCGGCTCGGTTCCCAGCGCCTGCGAGAGCACTTGATGATACGGGGAGTCGACCAGCGCCGCAGGACTGAAGCCGTGCTTTTCGAGCATTTCTTGGGCCACGGTATGGTCCGCGGTAAGAGCGGTCAGCCGACCGGCGCGCAGACGATAGCAGCGCGAGTCGCCTACATGGGCTACCGCCAGCGTGCGAGCGTCGGTGAGCAGCGCAACGATGGTGGTGGCCATGTTGGCCAGCGTGGGCATGCGGGCTTGCGCGAGCAGGATGGCCTCGTTGGCCTGCTCGATCGCGGCGCCGAGCATGGCCGCCAAATCGTGGGGGCGTTCGGCGAGCTCGGGCGTGAGAGCCCGCCGCAGCCGGTCGATCACGGTGCGCACCGCCAGCTCGCTGGCCACTTCGCCGCCGGCGGTGCCTCCCACGCCGTCGGCAACCACGGCCAGAGCCAGCGACCCGGAGCGGTCGATGTAATAGTCCAGGCTGTCTTCGTTGTTGCGTTTGATTCGACCGCGATCGGATTCGCCGTATGCCTGTAGCCTGCTCATGCGTTCGTAACTAGGCTTGCCGCGCTCTTGCGTAAGGCGGCGGCCAGCTCGGCTGCGCTGGCGTAGCGTTTGTCCGGGGCCTTCTGCAGCGCCTTGTTGATGATCCTCTGGGTGCTCGCCGGCAGCTCCGGGCGCAGCTCGCGGATATCGCGGTGTTTGTGGTTACTGATCTGATAAGCCAGCGCCGCCAGCGTATCGCCCTGGAAGGGCAGCTCGCCGGTGAGCAGCTGGAAGAAGGTCACGCCCAGGCTGAAGATGTCGCTGCGCCCGTCGACGCGACCGCCGCTGATCTGCTCCGGCGACATGTAGGAGGGGCTGCCTAGAATGGCCCCGGTGCGGGTACGGGTGGTATCGGCCAGGCGGGCGATGCCGAAATCGGTGATTTTCACCCGCCCTTCGGCCTCGTTGTAAATGAGGTTCTCGGGCTTGATGTCTCTGTGCACCACGCCTTGCCGGTGCGCATACGCCAAGGCATCAGCCACTTGCGCGATGAGCTCGTGCACCAGCGCCGGCGGCAACAGGCTATCCGGCGCCGTATAGGCGCTGAGCGGCTTGCCGGGCATGTAGTCCATGGCGATGAACGCCAGATCCCTTTCCTCGCCCACGTCGAACACGGTAACGATGTTCGGGTGGCTGAGCCGCCCGGCGGCCTCGGCTTCGCGGAAGAAGCGGCTTCTGAACTCGTCCAGATCCTCTTCCAGCTGCGTCATGTCCAGCGTCTTGATCGCGACCTGACGACCGATCTTGGGGTCCGTGCCCAGATAGACCACGCCTGCGGCGCCTCGGCCCAGCTCTTTTTCCAGCTCGTAGCGCCCCAGCACCGGCTTGGCGACGTTATGCTCAGGCAGCACCAGCGTGGCGGCCGGGAGGGAGCGGCCGGGCATCCAGCCTTGGCCGGCGTTCAGGCCCGTCAACGTATGCAGCCGCTCGCTGACATCGCGATAACCGCGCTTAAGCTGGAGTATGTAGGCGAAAACGGCGGCTGCTTTGTCATAGTTACGGCGCCGTTCGTAGGCAATGCCCAGCTCGTACAGCGCGGGCAGCACCTCTTCCGAGGTGGTGCAGGCCCGCAGAGCACGCTCGGCGGCGTCCAGCTCGTTGTGCTGGAGCCGGCTGTGGGCGAGCTGGATATGCGCCTCGTCCGCGCGCTGGCGCAGGGCCTGCCAGTGGCGGCGCGCCTGTGCGGTGAGCGTCACTATCAGATGCCCTATGAGCAAATAGCCGAATGCGGCCGCGAGCGGCACCCATTCGGAATGCAGCAGGTATACGCCCATCTGCGCCGCAGCCGTTACCACGGCAACCAAGCCCGAGGCCAGCACGGCCACGCTGGCTCGCAAATGTGGCAGGACGATGAGCAGATACAGGCAAAAGAGCAGCGTCACGGCCTTCTCGGCGGCGATCCCCCACAGCGGGGTGTGTGCAAGTGCCGGCGCATGCAAGCTCGCCACCGCCGCAGCCAGATCGTCCACCACCGGATCGTTCTCTATGCCGATGATCAGTATTTCTCCGGGCAGCGCGCCGGAACGGCGGGTGAACTGCCAGAGATCGGTTTCGCTGATCTCGGGCCAGCGCTGCAGGGAGCGGGACAGTCTGGGGTATAGCCGGCCGAACGGATCGGTTGCGACGGCAACCTCGCCCAGATGAAGCTGGCCACGCTCCAGCACGGCCGGCTGGCTGGGTCCGGCGTAGAGTTGAGCGGCTAGATCGGGCACGGCGCGATCGCCCAAAGCCCACACCAATGGCCGGCTGACCGCTTCACCGCGCGAGTCGAACACCGGCAGCAGCGACAGCGTTTCCGAGATGTTCGAGTCTAGGCCCGCCCACGGGTAGGCTTGCGGCAGTATTGCCGCGTGCTGGCCCAGCAGCCGATACAGCGGCCCCCCGCTCACGGTCGCGGGCGTCATTTCGGCTGCCGCTGCGTTCGGCCAGACGCCGGGCTCGCCCGCGCTGGCGGTGGCCGTTGCCGGCAGCCCGACGAGCACCGTGCTGGTCGCCAGCCGCTCTGCCAGCGCACGCCCGCTTTCGCTCCAGACCAGCGCATCGTGCAGCCCTTCGTCCAGTACCAGTGCGGCGGCGCGCGCGCGGCCGGGGAGAGCGCCCGAGTCCAGCAGCCCTTCCAGCCACTCTATCGCGGTCAACCTGCTCTGGAAGACCGAGTCGCCATCGTCCGGCAGTCTTACGACACGCAGCGGCGATGTGACCGACGGCTGCTCTCGCAGGCCCTCGATGAGCCGAAAATGCGCGTTATCCAGTGCTTGCAGGCCTGGAATCGCGCCGGCGCAGAGTACCAACCCCAGCGCTAGGGCAAGCGTCAGGCCATACCCCCCCAGAAGCCGCTCCCTGGCAGCTTTGATGTAATGCATATGGCGGACCTTGTAGTTGTTTACTGTAACGTTATCGACTGAGCGAAGAATTGGCCAGCTTCGAGGGGCCTCTCACTGGAGATACTTCCGCAGGGAGGGCTTTCACCGGCCTGCGAGCTAGCCCCCTGTTGGAGGGCCTCCCTCGGTGCGAAAGGCTTTTCCGGGGGTGGCGGGGGAGGTGACGATTCGCGGCCAGGGTCCGCTGCCGCAAAGGCCCATCCCAAAGGGTGCTGTTCGAGGTCCTGACTATGCTCAGGCGCCAGGCAATCTGTTAATGTTGTGCATCCTCTGCCGCGGTCGCTCGCCCACGGGCTTTCAGGAAAGCTGATTCGTTCGGTACTCCCCTAACAGGCATGCCAGCCATGTTCCGTCATCTACTTTCTCGCATCGCGGAAGATATGCTGTTCCTCGCTCTGGCGCTGGCGGCGCTGCCCTTGCTGCTGTTCGCGCCGTGGCCGGCGGAGGGGTTGGCGTCGCTGATCGACTGGCATACGCTGGCGGCGCTCGCGGGGCTGATGGTACTCAGCCGCGGTCTGGAGGACAGCGGTGCGCTGGCCCATGCGGGGCGTTGGATGCTGGCGCGGGTGCGCGGGGAACGCACTCTGGCGGTTGTACTGGTGCTGTTCTCGGCGCTGTTGTCGGCGGTGATCACCAACGACGTGGCCCTGTTCATCGTGGTGCCGCTGACGCTGGGGTTGCGGCGCGTTGCGGAGCTGCCGATCGGGCGCCTGGTGATATTCGAGGCACTGGCGGTAAATGCCGGTTCGGCAGTAAGTCCGGTGGGCAACCCTCAGAACCTTTTCCTCTGGCAGGTCTCGGGGGCTAGCTTCGTCGAATTCCTGCTCGCCATGTTGCCTCTGGCCAGCGCTATGCTCGCACTGCTGTTGCTGGCCGTGGTGCTGGGCTTTCCCGCCAGGCCGATACCGCCGGCCGCCGCTGCGGCGACGGAGGAGCACCGGCGCGGTCTGCTGGCGGTATCGATAGCGCTTTATCCGGTGTTCATCGTGGCCGCCGATCGGGGGCTGGCCACCTACGCCGCTCCGCTGGTGGTGCTGCTGTTCCTGCTGTTCTATCGCCGTGTTCTGGCTGGCGTCGATTGGCTGCTGCTGCTGGTTTTCCTGCTGATGTTCCTGGACCTCGGGCTGCTGGCGAATATGCCGCTGCTGCAAGGCCTGGGCGCTGCCGTGGAGCGGTTGCCAGGCGACGTGTTCACCGCCGGCGTGCTGCTCTCGCAGTTGATTTCCAACGTGCCGGCGGCAATTTTCCTGGAACGTTTCGCAACCGACTGGCGGGCGCTTGCCTGGGGGGTGAGCGTGGGCGGGTTCGGGCTGGCGATAGGGTCGCTGGCCAATCTGATCGCGCTCAGGCTGGCCGGGCAACGCGGACTGTGGCGGGAGTTTCACCTCTGGTCGGTGCCGGCGCTGGCGCTTGGTATCCTGCTGGCCATGGCGCTGCGCTGGCTTGGGCCGTTCGGTCAAGGTTAAGGCACGCGGCTCGCCAGTGGCCCGGGCGGAGCCCGGTCGTTCGCGTCAGGTTCGGCCCGGCTCCGTATCGTCCATAAGGGTGAAGTAGCGGGCGCTGGCGCCCCGCCGCTCCCGTGCCTTGGACAGTTCCGCGCGTGCTACGCCGCGCAGATGCACCTCGTCCGGGCCGTCCAGGATGCGCAGCGCGCGGCCCCAGGTCCACAGATAGCTAAGGGGCGTGTCGGGCGACAGCCCCATGGCGCCGAATATCTGAATGGCGCGGTCGACTACGCGGGTCTGCAGCTGCGCGACAACCACCTTGATGCCCGCCACCGCTGCGCGTGCAGCGGCGGCGCCTTGCGTATCGAGAAGCCAGGCCGCCCGCAACACCAGCAGGCGGGCCTGGTCTATTTCCAGCCTGGAATGCGCGATCCAGTCGGCGATGTTGGCGTACTCGTGCAGGTACTTGCCGAAGGTGCGCCGCTCCAGCACCCGTTCGCACATCAGCTCCAGCGCGAGCTCGCATTGGCCTATGGAGCGCATGCAGTGATGAATGCGGCCCGGTCCGAGGCGCGCCTGCGCCATCTCGAAGCCGCGGCCTTCCTCGCCCAACAAGTTCTCCACCGGCACGCGCACGTTGCGCAGCAGCAGCTCGCAATGTCCCTCGGGAGCGTGATGACTCATGATGGGGATGTTGCGGATCACGGTCAGCCCGGGAGTGTCCAGGGGCACCAGCACCATGCTGTGGCGAGCGTGACGGTCGTCGCGGTCGCTCTCGTTGCGGCACATCACGATCGCAAGGCGGCAGCGAGGGTGCTCGACGCCGGTAATGAACCACTTGCGGCCGTTGATCACATACTCGTCGCCTTCGCGGCGCAAGGTGGTTTGGATCGCTGTGGCGTCGGAAGAGGCAGTGTCGGGCTCGCTCATGGCGAAGCAGGAACGAATTTCCCCTTCCAGCAAGGGGCGCAGCCATTGCTCGCGCTGCGCGGGCGTGGCGAACAGCTGCAACAGCTCCATGTTGCCCGAATCGGGGGCATTGCAATTGAAAACCTCCGATGCCCATGGGATGCGGCCCATGACCTCGGCAACCGGCGCGTAGTCCAGATTCGACAGCCGGGTTCCTGGCTCGTCGTCGCGCAGGCCGGGCAGGCACAGGTTCCATAGCCCTTCCCACTTCGCCAATGCCTTGAGATCGTCGAGCAGCTCCAGCGGATAGCGGCCGTTGCGTACTTCCCTGTGCCATTGCGCGTTGTGCGGAATGACATATTCGTCCATGAAATCGGCTACGCGAGCACGCAGTTTTTCGGCGGTGGGGCTGCAAGCGAAGTCCACGGTGCATTTCCTCGAAAAATGAGTTCCGATCGAGGGTAATGGCTGCGAGTCCAGGTGAAATGACAACCGTCAAGAAACCCGTTATTGCCCCGCTCGGATAAAACTGTTCGTAGCGGGCAATAAGCGATCAGGCCGCGGCGGGCGCTGAGATGGCCTGCAGCTTTTTTCGGTATGCACGGCCCAGCCAGAGCGCGAGCAGCAGCCAGGCCGCCGACAGCGGGACCATGCTGAACGCGAGTCCGGACAGCCCAAGTCCCAGCCAAGTCATCGCCGTATAGGACCAGGAGCCGACCTGGTCGCCCAGTCGGTAGACGAAAGTGTCGTTGAAATTCTTGGCCTTGTACTTGTCGCTGCGCGCGAGCACGGTGTAGAGCACCTCGCGCGCCGGGCGGGCAAGAGCGAAGTTGCCCGCCCGGCGCAGCACCTCGAACACCACGATCACTCCCAGCACCGGCGCGGCCGTAAGCGCGCCGAAGCCGATCAGGCTGATGAACGGCAGGAACGCGAGTCCGAAGCCGACGCCGAACCAGCGCAGCAGGCGTCCGGTCAGGAAGATTTGGGTCGCCAGCGTCAGCGCGTTGGTGGCCATGTCCATCGCGCCGAACAGCCGCACACGGCCGGCAGGGTCATCGGCGAACACGCGAGCGACGACGTCTATGCGCTGAAAATAAAGGAAGGTTGCGGCGACAGTGAACATCAGCATGAGTCCCGCGATCCCCAGCAAATACGGAGAGCGGAACACGTGCCGTATTCCCTCAAGCACTCCGCCGCCTATCGCTTGGACGCCAAGCTCGGTGTGCGGCCGTATCTCACGCCCGGAATCCTCGTCATCGTTTTGCGCTATCTGCGCAAGTTTCGGTTCGTGACGCTCCAACGCCCGCGAGGCGCGCACGGCCAGTTCAAGAAACAGCGCCGATACCAGCAGCAGGTTTACCGGCCCCAAGGCCCCGGCCAATGCGGTTGTGATTGTCGAACCGAGCAGGGCGCCCAGAGTACCCCCGACCGCGACCACGCCGAACAGGCGCTTGCTCTGGCCGGGCCGGTAGATATCGGTCATGAACGACCAGAAAACCGAAATCACGAACAGGTTGAAAACACTGAGCCAGACAAAGAAGAAACGCCCGATCCAAATGCTCTGCGCGGCGTCGGTGGCGCGCAGCAGCAGGAAAAAGGCGATCAGGTTGACGATGAAGAAGCGATAGGTCAGCGGCACGAAGCGCCGGCGCGGCAGCCGGGCTACCAGCGATGCGTAGACAGGGTGCAGCAGCAGCGTGCCGATCAGCGTCCCGGTGAACAGCCAGGCCAGGTTCTCTACGCCGCCGGCCAAGCCCATCTCGTCGCGGATGGGCCGCAGGATGTAGTAGGCCGTGAGGATGAGGAAGATGTAGCCGCAGGACCACAGCAGTGCGGCCCCCTCGCCCTGGCGAACGTCGACGAGCCGCCGGATAAGGCGCGCAAGCATACGGCGGCGTTGCTCAGCCGGCGGCGATCAGCGCGGCCATGCGCTCGCGCATAGCCGCATCGGGCAGCGGTTCGCGGGCCGCTGCCAGGTTATCGATCAGATACTCGGGGCGTGCCGTGCCGGGGATGGCCGCGGTTACGGCAGGATGCGAGACTACGTACTTGAGGGCGAACTGCGCCCAGCTGCCGATCCCAAATTCGGCCGCCCAGGCGGGCAGGGGACGGTCGCCGAAGGCTTGGAATACCCGCCCCCGGCCGAACGGCAGGTTGGTGAGCACCGCCATGCCGCGGTCGGCAGCCAGCGGCAGTACGCGCTCCTCGGCCGAGCGGTTGTCGATGGCGTAGTCGACCTGGATAAAGTCCAGCTCCTCGCGCGTCATCACGGCCAGCAGATCCTCGTACTGGCGTTCGAACGAGGTGCTGACGCCCAAGTAACGTATCCGACCGGCCTGCTTCCATTCGCGAAGCACCGGGAGCATGACGTCGATACCGGCGAGGTTATGCACCATGAGCAGATCCAGGCGATCTGTGCGCAACCGCCGCAGCGATGCCTCCATCTCGGCGATGCCGGCTGCGGCGCCATTGCGTCCGGCGCCGACTTTGGTGGCGAGGAATACGCGGTCGCGGTTGCCAAGCTCGACGAGCAGGTCGCCCACCACGGTTTCCGCGCGACCGTAGGATGGCGCGGTGTCGATCAACCGGCCGCCCAGGCGCGGCAGGTCGCGCAATACCGCCCGTAGCGGTGCCCGTTCCGCCTCGCCGGTACCGACATCGAAGCGCCGGGCCGTGCCGATCCCGATCACCGGCAAGCGCTCGCCGGTGCGGGGGATCGGCTTGGTGACGATCGCGCTGGCGGTTTCGGCGTCGCTGTCGCTAGCCACGGCCAGGAGCGGGGCGAGCGCCAGCCCCGCGCCCAGCGCCGCGCTCATGCGCAGCATGTCGCGGCGGGTGATGCCGCTGTGCGTGCAATCTGTCATGGTACCTCCGACGCGGGTGATCGGGCCTAATCCATCTTATAGCTGGAATTGCGACCATATGAACCCGCTCGGACGCTGCGCGCGCAGAGGCCGCTAGCGCACCTCGAGTTTCGCGGTATGGCTTACGCTCTTGCCGGAATCTTCGGTCCAGGTAACTTGCAGCTGCCCGCTGCGGCTTGGCGCCACATGAAAACGCAGGTATGGATTGGCCGACACCGATTGATGCAGCGTGGCGTGCAGCACGGACTCGCCGTCGAGTTCGGCGCGCACGTCGGAAACGATACGACGGGGCAACGGGTTGCCGTCCGGCCCTTCGCGCAGGCCCGTTTCCATCGGGTGGTTGATCAGCGTGCGCACTTCGCCGACCGTGCCGGCGCGGATAGCGGGCGGCACGCCTATGCGAGGCTGGGTGAGGGCATTCTCCGCGCCCTCGCCGGTGCGGACCAGGCAGCCGCTGATCGTGATGCGAACGTCACGAGAGCTGGCGAACACTTCGCCGCGGTTGGTGCGGGCTATGGCGATCACGGTCTGCGACTCGTTGAGGCGGATGCGCGTGGACACCTCCGCCTTGCCGGCCAAAGGCGAGAAGCGGAATACCGCGACTTCCGGATAGGGGTTGCCGGTGGCCAACAGGTGCACGGACTCCACGTAGCGTTCCGGGGTCATCGGCAAGTCTACCGCGACGGTCAGCGGTACCGCGGCCCCGTCCTCCGATACCAGCGGCAGTTCCAGGCGCAGGCCGTCTTGGCGCGGCGTGGCGTCGCCTACGACCGCGCGGGCGGCTTCGAGGCGCTGCCAGGCCTGGGCGGCCTGTGCCGGCAAGCAGACAAGCAGGGCCGCAACGATGGCGAAAGTCCGTAGCAGCAGCGGGCCGCGAGAGCGGCCATCGGTGATCGTATTCATGCGTGTATTAATCCAATGTGTGCGTAGCATCAAAGCGCGGGCAGCCGTAGCGGGCCGCGCAGGCCCAGCATCGCGCCCGCGATGATGGCGACAATGGCGATGAAGGAGGCCAGCGCCAGCGTGGATACGCCGGTAAGTCCTTGGCCGATCGAGCAGCCTAAGGCTAAGGCACCGCCTATGCCCATCAGGTTGCCGCCGGCCATGTAGCGCAGCATCCTGCGCGGGCTGGCAAAGCCCTGCAGCTGCAAGCCGCCGCTGGTCGCAGCGCCCAGCAGCGAGCCAAGCACTACGCCGGTTACGATAGTAACCCCGAAATCGAGGGCGGTGCCGGTAGAGAGCATCACATATTGCAGCGTATCGCCGATGGGAGCGACGAAGGTCAGCGAGGCCAGCCGTACCGGCTCGAAATCGTCGGCCCCCAGATAACCGGTCGCGAACCAGCCCGCAGGTACCAGCGCGCCGATGATCAAGCCGCCGAGCCAGTCGCGCGGGGAGGCGCGCAAGCGCTTATCGAGCACCGCGAACAGCGCGAGCAGGCTGGCCGCCGCCAGCGCCGGCAACCAGTGCAGGGCGCCCCCGCCATTGCCGATACCGAAATGATAGCCGGGCAGGCTGGTGAGTCCGACCAGCCATACCCGCAACGGGGCCAGCAGACCGGATAACGTGGCATAGGCTCCTATCGCCAAGCATACCAGTACGACGAAGGAGCGCAGATTGCCGGTGCCTAGCAGGACCAGCGCGCGTGCGCCACAGCCGTTGGCCATTGCCATCCCATAGCCGAAGAGCAGTCCACCGAGCGGCACCAGCAGCCAGGAGAAGGTCGGCTGCAGGTAAAGCGATTGCTCCAGCGAGATCAGCTCCATCGCCGCCAGTGCCTGCGTACCGGCAATCGCGACCGCTGCCGCCAGCGCGAACGCGCGCAGTTTCAAGCCGTCGCGCTGCAACCAGCCACGCACTCCGCTCATCAGACAGAAGCCGCTGCGCTGGGCCACCAAGCCGAATACCAGCCCGATCAGCAGTCCGGCCAAAACGACCACTGTGGTGTGACTCACCGGCTTATCCTCATTGCTACCGTCTCTGGACCTATTGTCATGTGTTTCGCACCGGCATTGGCGCTGCGCATCGCTCCGATAAGGCGGCGCTGCGGGGAGCGGCATTGGCGCCTGTGCGAGGGCACATTATCGCATTGGCCGTGCCTGGCCGGTGCAGGGGCGAATCCTGCAGACGTCGAACGGTCGAGAACCGGCTCTGGGGCATGCTTCGGAAGGGCTGCTGCTGGATGCACAGACGGCCGTGCGCTGGCTGGCAACGCACGGCCGGTTCGGGAGTCGCGCGGTGCGCGCTTAGACAGTACCCCAGGTATCCTGGCAAATGGCGTTGTACCAACCCACCGCGTTCAGCGCTTCGCGGCGGCGGAACGCGCGGTCGGCGTTGCGTGGGCTGACGCCGCCCGCACCTTCCACCTCAACAATCACGCCATCGCGCACCCGGTACACGCCTGCCACGGAAATGCCGTAGTCCGGACCGACCAGGCTGTAGCAGGTATTGGCCCACGACGGGTCCAGCGGCTCGCGGCCGGCCAGCGAGTCGACGATAGCCGCGGCGGCCACCTTCGCCTGGGCGTTGGCGCAGAAGCCGGACTTGGGCATGGGGGCGGCGACAGTCGCATCGCCCACCACGTAAATGTCCTTCACCCGCGCGGACTCGAAGGTGTTGGGCTTGACCGGTACCCAGCCGGTTTCGTCGGTGACGCCGGCGCGGTCGGCGATCCAGCCGGCCTTCTGCGGCGGCACCACGTTCAGTACCGAGGCCTTGTGGCGCGTGCCGAATTCGGTTTCCACCGTGCGGCTCGCGGCGTCTACCCGTACCACCCGGCCGTCGTTGGACAGGCTCACCCACTCGATCATGTCGCCGTACAGCTCTTTCCATCCGTCCTGGAACAGGCCCTGCTTGGAGAAAGCATCCTTGGCATCGAGCAGCAGGATCTTGGAGCGCGGCTTGCTGGTCTTGAGGTAGTGCGCGATCATGCTCACCCGCTCGTACGGCCCGGGCGGGCAGCGGAACGGATTGGCGGGCGCGGAGAGGATGAAAACGCCGCCGTCTTCCATCGCTTCCAGCTGCCGGCGCAGCAGCTGGCTCTGCGGACCGGCCTTCCAGGCATGGGGTACCAGCTCGGCGGCCGCTTCGTCGTAGCCTTCGATGGCGTTCCAGCGGATATCGACTCCGGGAGAGAGCACCAGCCGGTCGTAACGCAGCGTGCTGCCGTTATCCAGCCGCACGGTGTGAGCATTGGCGTCCACGTCCTGCGCGGTGGCATGCACCACTTTGACGCCGTAGTTGCGCTGCAGGTCGGTGTAGTCATGGCCCACCGATTCGAAGTCGCGCAGCCCGGCAAAGTAGAGGTTGGTGAACGGGCAGGTGTAGAAACGCCGGGCCGGCTCAACCAGCGTGACTTCCAGATTAGGGTCGTTGCGCTTGAGGTACTTGGCCGCGGTAGCGCCGCCGAAGCCGCCGCCGACGACGACAACGTGACCGCTGGTGCGGCGTGCGAACGCCGGCGCAGCAGTGGTAGCGCCCAGGGTTGCCAGCGCACCGGCGGCGCCGAGTAGCTTGAGCGTCTGACGACGGCTAGTAGAGAACTTGTCCATGAGGCCCCCCGTCAGTCTTTGATAGCCGAGAAGTACTGCGCGATCGCCCGCAACTCGGCTTCCGTGAAGCCCTTGGCGATGCGGTTCATGACCGTGGTGTTGGGCGTTTCGTCAGCCCTGAAGGCCAGCAGCTGCGCAGTCAGTACCGTCTGCGAGCGGCCCGCTATGGGCGGAATCGAATCGCGATCCCAACGGCCATCCGTACCGTGGCAGTTGAAGCATGCGGCAGCCAGCAAGGCGGCTTGGCGATGGCTGATTTCGCCACTTGCTTGGGATGCGAAACCGGTGCTGGAGAACAGCATGGCGGCCAGCAAGGCCGCGGACAGAATAAGGCGCATGGCTGTACCCGTTTGATTTAGTTGTGTTGGCGACAGTATTTCGACCAGTTGCCTCGGCCCTTTCACAGGACGCTGATATAGTCCGTGCCGAACCATCCCGGCCTAGCGCTCTGCGGCTCCCCTCCCGCGGAACATCCCATGGATCGATCGCCACATTCCGCTTCGGTGCGCGACGCCTTCGATTAGCGCTCTGTCAGGCCGCTGCACCGACGTGCGGTAGCCTGCCCAGACGTGCGCTTCCCGATTGCTGGGCAGTTTGGGCCGGTCGATTCTGCTGTCGTGCTCCCGGACGAGCTCTTCCTTGGCTCTGAGGGGTGCCGCTAGGCTGCATCGGACGGATCGTAAGCCTGCCGCGGGTGTGAAGCGCAACACCACACACCTTCAGCAGTTTAGCCCTGCCTAATAGAGACTAGCCGCGCCAGCGCGGGGCGGGAAAGAACATTTGGTTGTTTGCTTATTCCATCGCGAGTGCCGTAAACCTGCGGCGCAGCTTGGCTTTGCAAGCGCCGCGGTGGGCGCTTAAGAACGCGGGCGCTGCGTTGCAGCGCCCGCTGGCGGCGGCCCTCGAAGGGCTTTGGCTGGGTATCCATTGCCTGGGCTCGAACTGCGCGATCAGGCCGGCTCCTTCAGCAGGCGGCGCAACACCTTGCCGGCCCCGGTAGCGGGCAGCTCGTTGCGGAACTCGATCTGGCGCGGGTACTTGTAGGCGGCCATATTCTGCCGCGCCCAGTCGATCAGCTCCTGCTCGCAGATCTTGCCTTGATATTCGGGCTTGAGCACTGCGAACAGCTTGACGCTCTCGCCCCGCCGCTCGTCCGGAACGCCTATGGCGGCGCATTGGGCGATGGCGGGATGGCGCAGCATCAGCGCCTCGACGTCCTCGGGGAAGACGCTGTATCCGGAGCACTTGATCATCTCTTTGATGCGGCCCGTAAAGTACAGGAAGCCTTCCTCATCGAGATAGCCGACGTCGCCGGTGTGTACCCAGCCGTCGCGCAGCGTTTCAGCGGTGGCGTCCGGGCGCCGCCAGTAGCCCTTGAACACGGCCGGGTTGCGCACCACGATCTCGCCGCTCTTGTTGACGGGAAGCGGCTCGCCGGTTTCCAGGTCGAGAATGCGGATTTCGTTGCCGGGCATAGGGATGCCACAGCTGCCCCACTTGATGCGGGGGGTGGGCATGAAGGTGTCGGAGGTATGAGTCTCGCTAAGCCCGTAGGATGCCTCGTGGAGCTGGCAGCCGGTGAGCCGCTTCCAAGCGTCGGCCAGCTCCTCGGTCACTGGAATGCCGAAACTGGTCGCCAGATTGGACCGCAGCGAGCGCAGATCGCGCTGCTCGACGCCGGGATAGTCCAGGATCGCCTTGTTCATGGGCGCGATGCTGTACCACATGTCGCAGCGATACTTTTCTATGGCCTGGATGGTCGTTTCCGGGTCGAAGCGGGCGAGGATTACGGTCGTGCGGCGCGCGTAGACGGGCATGTACACGCCGGTGTTCATGCCGGCGATATGGCAGAACGGCGCGATGGCCAGGGTAATTCCGTCCAAGGTGACGCGGTTGCCGAGGAAGCCGGCCGCGGTTTTGAACAGGGAGCTGCCGTAGCTGAGCATCGCCCCCTTGGGTCGGCCGGTGGTGCCTGAGGTGAAGGTCATCAGGCCGATGTCGTCCCACAGCGAGACCGGCACGCTTTGGGCGAGCGGCTCCTGCTGCGCCAGAATCTTGACCAGGTCTTCGGTGTCGGCGGGGCACTCGGGCGTGCTGCGCAGCTCCTCCGGTACGGGCAAGGTGGGCTGCTGCGGAAGATAGTCGGAGTACGCCGTGGTGATCGCCAGCTCCAGGGAAGGAACGTTGGCGCGCACGGCCGCCACCATGGGGTAGAGATCGCGGCCGGCGATGATGGCGCGCGCTTCGGCATTCTGCAGCTGGTACTCGACTTCGGCTTCCTTGTACTGCGGGTTCAGCGGAGTGACGATGCCGCCGACCATCTGCACGGCATAGTGCGCGATGATGTATTGCGGGCAGTTCTGCAGGTACAGGCCGATGCGGTCGCCCTTGGCGATACCGCGCGCACGCAGAAAACCAGCCAGTCGGCGCACGGCATCGCCGATTTCCGCCCAGCTGATCTCCCGGCCGTAGAAGACGTATGCGGTGCGGTCAGGGATCTCGCGGGCGTTGTCCAGCAGGTATTCGTGCATCGGCTTCTCGCCGCTGCGGTATTCCACTTGCTTGGGCATGTCGGCCGGCCAGTGCGCCATCCAGGGCTTCTCGACGATGGTCTCCTGCGTCTGCATGAGTCTCTCCTCGCGCTTGTGGTTGAGTTATGCCCGTTCGCCTGCCGCCGCATGCGGACTCTGCGCGTGTCGGCGAGCAGGTGCCGAGTTCGACGATGGTTCTTTGCCGGGCCGCGGGCGGCCCGGCAGGGCCTTGTCGGCGCTTTGCTAGACTTCCAGCTCCGCCACCGGCTGGCCTTCGCTGATGTTGTCCCCCGCGCTGACCAGCAGGCTCTTCACAACGCCCGCTTTACCGGCCAGCACGGGAATGTGCATCTTCATGATCTCGATCAGGATCAAGGGATCGTCCGCACTTACCTTGTCGCCCACCTCGACCACCGCATCGAGTACGCGGCCTTCGGTTTCGGAGCGGATGATTTCTATCGTCATCGTGTTCTCTCCGTTATCGCCGGTGAGTGCCTTCAGCGACCCTTCATGGTCGGGTCCAGGGCGACCCGCAGCGATTCGCCCAAGGCGTTGAATGCGACTGCGGTGACCAGAATGATCAGGCCGGGCGCGTACATTTGCTCAGGGGCGATCTCCATGTACATATAGCCGCGGGCTATCATCGCGCCCCAGCTCACGTCCGGCGCCTGCACGCCCAGCCCCAGAAAGCTCAGGCTGGCCTCGGCCAGCAGCGCGACCGCCAGCAGCAACGTGGCCTGCACGATCACGGGCTGTATGGCATTGGGGAGTACGTGCCGTATTAGTACGCGCGGCGTCGAGGCGCCGAAGCAGCGGGCCGCGTCCACATACAGCTCCTGGCGCACCACCAGGGTGCGGGCTCGCACCAGGCGTGCCAGTTGCGGCGCGAACACCAGGCCCACCGCCAGCATAGCGTTGGTCAGGCCTATGCCCATTGCGCCGGTGACGGCCACAGCCAGCACTATCGCTGGAAAAGAGAGCAAGGTGTCTATCAGGCGGCTGATGCCCTGATCGACCCAGCCTCCCAGAAAACCGGCCACCATGCCTATCGGCACGCCTATCAGTACCGCCACTCCCACCGCGAGGAAGGCCGCGTAGATCGAGCTGGTGGTGCCGTGGATGAGACGGCTCAGCACGTCGCGCCCCAGATCGTCCGTGCCCAGCCAGTGTTCGGCGCTGGGAGGGGAGAGCATGTTGGAGTAGTCCTGAGCCGTGGGCGAGTGCGGGGCGATCCAAGGGGCCAGCAGCGCCACGGCCAGCATGGCTAGCAGGAAGGCCAGACTCAGCGCGCCGCGCACATCGCGTCGACACCAATGTAAGAAGCGGGTATGCAGGGGCTGTTCGGACAGCGGCAGGGCAATTGCATTGGCGCTCATAGCTGATCGATCCTCGGATCCAGGACCGTGTAGAGCAGGTCCGTTACCAGATTCACTACGATCACGGTGATCACCATGGCGAGCACCGCGCCTTGTACGACGGGAAAGTCGCGCTGCAGCACGGCATTGACGATGGTGTTGCCCATGCCGGGGATGGCGAACACCACTTCCACCACCACCGTGGCCGCCAGGGTCTTGTTGAACAGCAGGCTGATCACGGTCAGCAGGTTGACGCTGACGTTCTTGAGTCCGTGTTTCCAAAGAATGCTGGCCGGGCTCAGCCCCTTGGCATGCAGGGTACGCACGTGCTGGGAGGCATGGATCTCTACCAGCGAGCCGCGGAGCTGACGGGCGACTTCGGCGATGCCGTTGGTGCACAGAGCGATGGCCGGCAGGGTGGCGTACCAGATCGCTTGCCCGAAGTGCACTCCAGGCGCGACGAAGCCGGTGGCGGGGAACAGGTTCAGACCCAGCGCTAGCGTGAGCGCCAGGATCATGCCGAACCAGAAGTTCGGTATGGCGACGCCCAGCGATGCGATGCCCATGACCGTGCCATCCAGCCGCGATCCCGGCCGCGAGGCGGCGAGTATGCCCAGCGGTACGCCGACGAGCACGGACAGCAGAATCGCATAGACCACGATCAGCAGCGTATTCGGAAAAGAGCGGGCAATGGTCTCCGCGACCTGTTCGCCTGACAGCAGTGACAGACCCAGGTCGCCGCGCGCAGCGTTCCACAGCCAGCTGCCGTACTGCAGCAGGAACGGCTGGTTGAGCCCGTACAGCTCGCGGATCTCTTCGATGCGTTCCTCGCTGGCGTTGTCGCCGGCCAGGGTGGTGGCGATATCGCCGGGGATCAGCTGCATCAGCGAGAAGACGATGAACGTGGCCAGCACCACGATCGGGATTGCCTGTAACAGGCGGCTGAACAGCATTTTCTGTTTCTTGCGGGTGATCATCTCAGCGCTGCCTGGTATTTGCCGTAAGGTTGCACGCCGGACTCGACGCGGACTCGCTCAAGGAAGGACGCGGTTGCCGCGCCGGCCTGCGCGAGGCGGCGCGGCAACCCTTGGCCATCAGCCCTTGAACGACACGAACTCGAACTTCGGCTTGCCGAGCAGGTTGGGCCGGAAGTTCTCTATGCTGGCGCTGGCCGCGCTGATCTCGTCGCGGAAGGCCAGGGGCAGCACCAGGGCGTTCTCCATGACCAGCCGTTGGACCTCGAACAAGGCCTTGCGGCGCTCGTCGATGTCGTCGGTGCTGCGCGAGCGTTGTAGCGCTTCGACGAAACCGGGCGGCGGCGCGACACGGCCGGCGTTGAAGTAGGAGTTCTCCAGGTACATCAGCGAGTAGCTCAGGCTGGGGTCGGGACGGCCGGTCCAGGCCGAGAGCAGCATGTCGCCCGCCTTCTCCTGGCCGAAGAAAGCGCCCGATGCCTCGGCGATGGTGCCGTTGCGGAAGCGGCCGCGGATGCCGGCGCGCGCGAACTGCTCGATCAACAGCTCTTGCCGCTGCACCGAGGCCTGATCGCTGTAGCCGCGCATGTCCAGCTCGATGCCGTTCGGATAACCGGCCTCGCGCAACAGGGCGCGGGCCCGGTCCGGGTCGTATGGATACAGCGACTCCAGCTCCGGGTTGTATGCCCAGTGCGAGCGGGGCAGGTTCATGTAAGCCGGTTCCCCAGCGCCTGCCATGGTGACTTGCACGAACGCTTCGCGGTCCACGGCGTGGTTGAGTGCGCGGCGCACGCGCACATCGCGCAGCGGGCCGCGCGCGTAGTTGAGGTAGAGCTGGAAGCAGTAGACGGTGGAGCCGACCACCGCATTGACGCCGCGGGTACGATTGATGACCGGGATCTGGCGGCCGTCGAGCTGGTAGGCGATATCGGTCTGGCCAGAGGTCACCGCGCGCAAACGGGTAGAGCTGTCCACGATGATGCGGAACTCTATGCCGCTCACGAACGGCCGGTCCTGCCGCCAGTAGTTGGGGTTGCGTTCGAGTATTATGCGATCGCCGTCGGCCCAGCTGACGAACTTCATCGGCCCGCAGCCCACTGGGTTGCGATCGTGGCGGCTGCCCAGCTCCTGCACGGCCTTGGGCGAGACCATCATGCCGGCGCGATCCGAGAGAATCAGCGGCAGCGAGGTGTCGGGCTCCTTCAGGTGCAGAGTGACCTCGTAGGGGCCGGTGACCTCTACCGATTCAACGCTGATCAGGTCGCTGCGGATGTTGGAGCGCTGGTCGCTGCGGTTGCGGTCCAGGTTGAATTTCACCGCCTCGGCATCGAGCAGGGTGCCGTCATGGAAGCGCACTCCCTCGTGCAGTTTGATCACCATGGTCCGCGGGTTGGGGAAGGACCAGGAGGCTGCCAGCCCCGGCTTTGCCGCCAGGCTTTCGTAGTCCCATTCGACCAGGGTGTCGAAGATGGGATAGAGGAACACGTGGTCCGAGCCCGCGCCGCCGGTGGCCGGATCCAGGCTGGATGGATTGGCGTTGGCGCCTACGCGCAGCACGCGATTGGCCGCACCCTGGGCCAGCAATGTGGCGGGGCCGCCCAGCGCGCCCAGCGCGACCGCACCGGACACCAGTCCGAGAAAGTCGCGCCGCCGCATGGGCAAGCCATCGACCAGCAGCGGCTTGTTTTCGTCTTTATCGCTCATCTCGCCTCTCCTCCCGTTATCGTTTTTTGCAGTGATGAGCCCGTAGCGGTCGGGAAACGCTAACGGGCCGCTGGCGGACCGTCCGCCGTGGAAAAATGGCAGGCCACCCAGTGATCGGGCGCCAACTCGCGCCAGGCCGGTGCCTGCTCCGCGCAGCGCGGCTGCGCTGCGGGGCAGCGCGTGCGAAAACGGCAGCCGCTGGGCGGGGACAGTGGGCTGGGAATCTCGCCGGTCAGGCGGATTCGGCGGCTGCGATCGCGTACGTCGCTGGGCAGGGGCAGCGGCTCAGCGGACAGCAGCGCCTCGGTGTACGGGTGCAGCGGCCGCTGCGTGACCGCTTCGGTCGGTCCCATTTCCATCAGCTTGCCCAGGTACATCACGCCTACCCGGTCGCTGATGTGCGAAACCACCGAGATGTCGTGAGTGATGAACGCGTAGGTGATTCCCAGCTCGCGCTGCAGGTCGCGGAACAGATTGAGGATGGCGCCGCGGATCGATACGTCCAGCGCGGCCACCACTTCGTCGCAGACGATGAATTTCGGGCGCAGCGTCAGCGCGCGGGCGATGTTCACCCGCTGTTTCTGTCCGCCCGAGAGCTGGTGGGGGTAGCGTGCGCCGATCTCCGGCGCCAGCCCGCAGCGCTCCAGCGCCTCCTCGGCACGCTGGCGCCGGCTCTGGGCGGTGCCCTCGCGCAGGATTTCCAGCGGTTCCAGGACGCTTTGCAGTATGGTCATGCGCGGATTGAGCGCGGCGTGCGGGTCCTGGAAGATGATTTGGTAATCGCGCCGCAGCAGCCGGTATTCGCTGCGCGACAAGCCGCCGATGTCGCGTCCGTCGTAAAGGATGCGGCCGCTGGTGGGCTTGAGCAGGCCCACCAGCGCCCGGCCCACGGTGGTCTTCCCCGAGCCGGACTCGCCGATAATGCCGAACGTCTCGCCGGAGTGGATTCCAAAGCTGACGCCGTCCACGGCTTTGACCGTTTCGCCACGGCCTATGGTGAAGTGGACCGTCAGATCCTCGGCAGTCACCACCGAAGTGGCCGCCGCTACAGTCTCGGTTACCGCAACCATTAGTTCACCGCTCCCGGAAGATCGAGCTGTTGTTGACGCCAGCAACGGGCCTGATGGCCGTCGGCGTCCGTTTGCATGGGCTGCGGCGCTTCGCAGCCGGCGACCGCGTACGGACAGCGGGCGCGAAAGCGGCAGCCCGCGGGCATTTCGTGCGGCGAGGGCACGCGCCCGGGGATAGAGGGCAGCGGCGCGCCGCGCACGCTAAGGCCGGGCAAAGAGCGCAGCAGGCCGGAGGTGTAAGGGTGGCGAGGCCGGCGCAGCACATCGTCCACAGGCGCGTTCTCGACGATCTGGCCCGCGTACATGGTCAGCATGCGCGAACAAGTCTCGGCGACGACCCCCAGATCGTGGGTGATGAACAGCAATGCGGTGCCGGTCGTCTCGCTCAGCTCGCAGAGCAGATCTATGATCTGCGCCTGGACGGTGACATCCAGCGCCGTGGTCGGCTCGTCGGCGATGATCAGCTTAGGGCGGCAAATCAGCGCCATGGCGATCATCACGCGTTGCCGCATGCCGCCGGAAAACTGGTGAGGGTACTCGTCGTAGCGCTGCTCGGGCGCCGGAATGCCCACTTCCCGCAGTGCTTCGATCGCGCGCTCGCGCGCTTCCTGGCGGCTGATGTTGCTGTGCGCGCGCAAGGTCTCGCTGAGCTGCTCGCCCACGGTGAATACCGGGTCCAGGGCGCTCATCGGCTCCTGAAAGACCATGCTGATGTCGCGGCCGCGAATGGCGCGCATCTGCCGTGGGGATAGCGCAGTCAGGTCTTGGCCTTCGAACAGGATTTGCCCGCTGATACGGGTGCCGCGCTCGGGCAGCAAGCGCAGGATGGACAGTCCGGTCACCGTTTTGCCGCAACCGCTTTCGCCGACTACCCCGACGCGCTCTCCCGGTCGCACCGAGAACGACACATCGCGCGTGATGGGCGTTTCGCCGTCGCGGTCGTAGAAGGTGATGCTCAGGTTGCGCACATCGAGCAGCGGTGCGCTGTCCACCGCGTGGCTGAACGAAGGTTCCGTCGCGACGGCATGGGCCTCGTGGTTCATCGCATTTCCCCTCTATGGCCGGTAGCGAATGCTGGATGGGCCTGGCGTGAGTACGCGGGCGGCGAGCTCGGCGAATTCGCACAGCAGTGGGCGGGTGTCGCGTGGGTCGATGATCTCCTCCACGCCGAAGGCCTCGGCGGTGCGAAAAGGCGAGCGCAGCGCTTCGAGCCGGGCATTGATCTCGGCGAGCTTGGCTGCGGGGTCGTCGGCCTCGGCAAGTTCTTGCCGGTAAGCCGCCTCTATGCCTCCTTCGAGCGGGATCGAGCCCCAGTCGCCGGAGGGCCAGGCATAACGGAAGCGAAAGCGGGCGTGGTTGGTGTGAGCGGCGCCCGCCACGCCGAAGGCTTTGCGAACGATAATCGAGCACCAGGGCACGGAGGCCTGATAGACGGCCGCGAGCGCGCGGGCACCACGGCGCAGCGTGCCGGCCCGCTCCGCTTCGGGGCCGATCAGGAAACCGGGGATATCGACGAAATGCACTACGGGCAAATGAAAGGTTTCCGCCAGATCGATGAAGCGGGTGACCTTGTCGGCCGTCTCCGCGGTCCAGGCGCCGCCGTAGAAGAACGGGTCGCTGGCCAGGACCGCGACCGGATAGCCATTCACGCGCGCCAGCGCGGTGATTGCGGAGCGCCCGAACTTGGCGCCCATCTCGAAGAGGCTGCCCCTGTCCAGGACGCTGGTCAGGATGTCGCGCATCTTGTAGACCTGGCGCCGGTCGGTTGGTACCGCGTCGATCAGGCTCTCCTCGCGGCGATCGACGGGATCGTCGCAGGCGGCCCGCGGCGGGAGCTCGTACACGGACGACGGCAGATACGAGAGGAAGCGGCGCGCTTGCTCGAACGCCGCCTGCTCGCTGTCGACTACCGCATCGATGGCGCCGCTGCGCGCATGAACGGCAGCGCCGCCCAGCTCCTCCTTGCTCACGGCGACGCCGGTGCGGGCCAGCACCGGTGGGCCGGCGATGAACATGTGCGAGGTGTTTTCCACCATCACCGAGAAATGGCTGGTCACCGCCCTTACCGAGGCGATGCCGGCCACCGAGCCCAGCACCAGGGACACCACCGGTACCGTCGAGAGATTGAGCACCACATCGTCCCAGGCCGGATTGGCAGGCACGTAGGTGCGGCCCATGGCTTCCACTGTGCGCACTGAGCCGCCGGTGGAGTCGAGCAGCCGGATCAGCGGCAGGCGTAACTCGTGCGCCATGCGCTCGCACTGCTGGACCTTGTCCCGTACCGAGCCATCGGCGGCGCCGCCGCGGACGGTGAAATCGTCGCCCGAGACGGCCACCGGGCGGCCGTCTACGCGGCCGCGGCCGAACAGGTAATTGGCCGGTGTGAACTCGAGCAGCTTGCCCGCATCGTCATACACGGCTTTGCCGGCGATCGAGCCCAGCTCCCGGAACGAGCCGGCGTCAAGCAGCTGGGCAATGCGCTCGCGAACCGTGAGCTTGCCGGCGGCATGCTGGCGGGCGACTTTGTCCTCGCCGCCCATCGCTTGCGCAGCTCGCTGGCGCAATTCGAGCTCGGTAATGGCATCGCGCCATGTCATGCGGGCCTCTCCTCCTGCGGCGCTCGCGGTATAGGGCGCCGCTTATCGTTTTATTCGCCGCCGCCGTTCAGCTGTCGGCTGGGCCGGATGACTCCGGCTCTTTGGGCGGTCGCATGCCGTAGGCTGCCTGGATGGTCTGCCGTACGGCGGCATAGTGTTCTTTAAGTTTGTTGATGCCGCTGAACTGCGTGAGCGGCGAACCGCAGTACCAGATCGGGGTGATCAGCATCACGATGGTGCGCACCGGCGCTCCGGGCCGCAGCTCGCCGGCGCCGATGGCCAGCTGCACGGCATGAGCGACATAGTCCTCGAAGTTCTTCGACATCTTGGCTATGCCGCTTTTGATTTCGGGCGACAGCAGGCTGTTCTCGACACGGGCCCGCGCCGACAGGCTCCAGGGGATATTCCCCTTGGGACTGGTGTTGAATTCGTAGAAGCGGCGCGTGGCGTCCTCTTCCGTGAGGCGGATGCGCTCGTCCAGCGTGCGGCCGGGCGTGAGCCAGATGTCGCGGTTCTTCGCGTCCACCGATTCGAAGGTCTCGCGGAAAACCTCTTCGATCAGCGCAGACTTGTTGCCGAAGTGGTAATGCAGGTTGGCTCGCGTGGTGCCTACGACTTCGGCGATGTCGCCGTACGTGACCTCGCTCAGCCCTTCACGGATGAACAGATCGCGCGCAACCGCTTTAATCCGGGCGCGAATGTCACCCTTCTGGTCCTGCGTTTTCTGATTCTTGTGGTCTGAGCCCAAGGCGATTTCCCTGTCTTCTGGTTGAGTTGGTGGCGCGCGGCGGCGGGGCCGGCGCCGTCAGTCGTTAACATGCACGTAAGTAAAAAGTAGGGCAATCCTGGTTGACGTGCAAGTCAGGAACTGGCTATCGTCGATTACACCCGCTCGGCGATGGCCGAGGAGAACCGACGCAAACACAGCTGGCCGCCTGGCCATCGGCCGGCGTAACACCGGATGCCAAGCCCATGACAATCAGCAAACTGCTCATCGCTAATCGTGGCGAGGTCGCCGTACGGATCGCGCGCGCCGCCGCCGAGCTGAACATCGCCACGGTTGCGGTATATCCGTCCGACGACGCCGCATCGCTGCACGTCAAGCTCGCCGATGAGGCTATTGCGCTCGAAGGCATGGGCGCCGCGGCTTACCTGGACGCCGCGCAGCTGGTCGATGCTGCCGTGGCCAGCGGCTGCGACGCGATTCATCCCGGCTACGGCTTTCTGAGCGAGAACGCCGACTTCGCACGGTTGTGCGAGCGCCACGGCATCGTCTTTGTGGGCCCGCCGCCCGAGGTGCTGGAGCTGCTGGGCGATAAGGCGCGCGCACGCCAGCTCGCGCAGCAGCACGATGTGCCGGTGGTGCCCGGCACCGCGGGGGCCACCACGCTGGACGAGGCGCGTGCGTTCCTGGCGCAGCTTGGGCCCGGGGCGGCTGTCATGGTCAAGGCGATTGCCGGTGGCGGCGGTCGCGGCATGCGTCTGGTACGCAGTGAAGCCGAGCTGGAGGCGGCGTTCAAGCAATGCCAGGCCGAGGCGCGTGCGGCGTTCGGAAGCGATGCCGTGTATCTCGAGCAGTTCATCCCGCGCGCCCGTCATCTGGAGGTGCAGATCGTAGGCGATGGCACCGGGCAGGTCAGTCACCTGTGGGAGCGCGAGTGCAGTTTGCAGCGGCGCAACCAGAAGCTGGTGGAGGTGGCGCCCAGCCCCTCGCTGACGCCGGAGCTGCGCGAGCGGCTGACCGCGGCCGCTGTCCGCCTGGCGCAGGCGGTGAACTACCGTAGCCTGGGCACTTTCGAGTTCCTGGTGGACGCCGACGGCGAGCGTTTCGCTTTCATTGAGGCCAATCCGCGCCTGCAGGTGGAGCATACCGTCACCGAAGAGGTTACCGGCGTGGATCTGGTGCAGGCGCAGCTGCGCCTGGCCGATGGCGCCAGCCTGGCAGAGGTGGGGCTGGTGCAGGAGCAGGTGCCGGCGCCGGCCGGTTACGCGATGCAGGTGCGGGTGAACATGGAAACCATGGACTCCGCCGGCAACACTCGTCCTGCCGGCGGAGTCCTGGCAGCTTTCGAGCCGCCGGGCGGGCCGGGCGTGCGGGTGGATACCTTCGGTTACGGCGGCTATCGCACCAGTCCGCATTACGACTCGCTGCTCGCCAAGGTCATCGTGCATACGCGCGCGGCGGCGTTCGCCGACACCGTGCGGCGCGCCTACCGCGCGTTGTGCCAGTTCCGTATCGAGGGGGTCGCCACCAATATCGGCTTCCTGCAGAACCTGCTCAGCCGCGAGGAAGTGTTGTACAACCGGATCCATACCCGGTTTGTGGACGAGCACATGGCGGAGCTGGCCGCTGCCGGCAGCGCGCATCCGCAGCTTTTCTTCGCTAACGCCGGCGGCGCTGAGCCGGCGGAAGCCGCGCCCGCGCCGGTCGGGCCGGCGGGCACCGTGCCGGCCGCCGCTCCCATGCAAGGCGTGGTGGTCGAAGTCCCCGTAACCGAGGGAGACACCGTGCAGGCGGGGCAGCTTATCGCCGTGGTGGAGGCGATGAAGATGCAGCACGTGGTGACCGCGTCGGTGAGCGGCATCGTGCGGGCGGTGGCGGCAGAGCCGAATGCCATGGTGGCCGAAGGGCAGCCGCTGGCCTTCATCGAGGAAGCGGAAGTGGCCGGCGATGCGGCTACGGACGAGGCGGAAGTCGATCTGGACGAGATCCGTCCGGATCTGGCCGAGGTGCTGGAGCGGCGCGCCTTGACGCAGGACGCGGCCAGGCCCGATGCCGTGGCGCGCCGGCGCAAGACGGGGCAGCGGACGGCGCGGGAGAATATCGACGCGATCTGTGATCCGGGCAGTTTCATCGAGTACGGCGCGTTCACCTTCGCCGCGCAGCGCGCGCGCCGCAGCGTGGACGATCTGATCCGTTCGACGCCGGCCGACGGGCTGATTACCGGCATCGGCAGTGTCAATGGCGACTTGTTCGACGACGCGCGCTCGCGGTGCATGGTGCTGGCGTACGACTATACGGTGCTCGCCGGCACCCAAGGCACTATGAATCACAAGAAAACCGACCGCATGCTCACGCTGGCCGAGGAGCAGCGGCTGCCCATCATCATCTTCGCCGAGGGTGGCGGCGGCAGGCCCGGCGATACCGATAACCGTACCAAGGTGGCGGGACTGGATGGCCCCAGCTTCTTGCAATACGCCCGGCTGAGCGGCCTGGTGCCACGAATTGCGGTGGTGTCCGGGCGCTGCTTTGCGGGCAATGCGGTGCTGGCCGGCTGCAGCGACCTGATGATCGCCACCGAGGACGCCACCATCGGCATGGCCGGGCCGGCCATGATCGAAGGCGGCGGGCTGGGCGTGTATGCCCCGGAGGAGGTGGGCCCAGTCAATGTCCAGTCGCCCAACGGCGTCATCGATTGCGTGGTGGCGGACGAAGTCGAGGCGGCCCGGGTCGCCAAGCAGCTGATGAGCTACTTCCAAGGCTCGTTGAGCGATTGGGAGTGCGCCGATCAGCGGCTGCTGCGCCGTAGTATTCCGGCCAATCGGCTGCGCGCGTACGACATTCGCCCTCTGATCGAAACACTGGCCGATACGGGATCGGTGCTGGAGCTGCGCCGGGACTTCGCGCCCGGGATGATCACGGCGTTCATACGCATAGAGGGTCGGCCGCTGGGTCTGATCGCCAACAATCCCATGTATCTGGGCGGCGCCATAGACGCCGACGGCTCCGACAAGGCCGCACGCTTTATGCAGCTCTGCGATGCCTTCGATATTCCCATTCTCAGCCTGTGCGATACGCCGGGCTTCATGGTCGGCCCGGAAGCCGAGAAGACCGCGCTGGTGCGGCATACCAGCCGACTATTCCTCACGGCCGCCAGCCTCACCGTTCCGCTGTTCAGCCTGATCCTGCGCAAAGGCTACGGTCTGGGCGCCATGGGTATGACCGGCGGCTCGTTCCATGCCCCATTCTTCGCTGCCTCCTGGCCAACCGGCGAGTTCGGCGGCATGGGTCTGGAAGGAGCGGTGCGGCTGGCCTATCGCAAGGAGCTGGCGGCGCTGGAGGATCCTGCCGAGCGGCAAGCCCTGTTCGAAAAGCTCGTCGCCGAGTCCTACGAGCGCGGCAAGGCGCTGAGCATGGCTGCCGCCCTGGAGATTGACACGGTGATCGATCCTGCCGAATCGCGCGATTGGATCGTGCGCGGACTGCGAGCAGCGCCGCCGGTGCGGCCACGGGAGGGCAAGAAAAGGCCTATGGTCGACAGCTGGTAGCGCCGCGTTAGCCACCAGGAGGAGAGAAGGGGAGAACCAGAATAATGATGACGCCCGAGCAAATCTTCGAAGAACTGGTCGCTGCCGGCGATATCGCGCTTTACAAGCTTGATGAGTGCGCCGAGAAATACCCCGACAAGACCTTCATCCACTACGGCGAGACCGGGGCGCGCCTGAGTTTCGCGCAAGTGAAACAACGTGCCGACGCGCTGGCGGCTGGGCTGGCCGAGCTGGGCGTCACGCGAGGCGATCGCGTCAGCGTGCTGACCGCCAACTCGCTGGTGGCGGTGCTGGCCATGTTCGCGGCGTGGCGGGCAGGCGCGCTGTATGCGCCGGTGAACTTCAACCTGCGCGGTCAGCTGCTCAGTTACCAGCTCAACGACGCCCGGCCCGCCGTGTTGATCACTGCGCCGGCGTTTTCCGAAGCGCTGGGCGAGATCGCCGAGGAGATGCCGATGAGGCACCTGATCGTCCACGCCGACCGCTATGGCGATGACGCTGCCGACGGCGAAGAGCTGAGCAGGCGCTTCGACGGCAAGCAGGTGCATCGCTTCTCGAGCTTGCTGGCCAGCACCGGCCCGGCGCCCCAGGTGGAGCTGAGCCCGTTCGATCCGGCGACGATCATTTACACCTCCGGCACCACCGGACCGGCCAAGGGCGTGGTGCTGGGGTTTCGCTGGATCAGCCAATACAACTTCGTGGGCCGCACCCAGCTCAATTCCGAGGATGTCATCTACTGCGACCTGCCCATGTATCACGTGGCCGGCGCGTATGCGCTGGTCGCGCGCGCGCTCTGGCACGGCAATACGGTCGGACTGTGGGATCGCTTCAGCGCGAGCCAGTTCTGGGAACGTATCGCCGAGTGCGGGGCGACGCAGTGCATTATGCTCGATGTCATGGTGCCGTGGCTGATGAGCGCGCCGCCCCGGGCTTCGGACCGGGCGAATACGCTCAACAAGGTGCACATGCAGCCGCTGCCCGCCAACCACCACGAGGTGGCGCAGCGATTCGGCTTCGATTTCGTGACCTGCGGATTCGGGCAAACCGAGTCCGGCTCGGGCTTTACGGCCCTAATCGACGAGTTCGGCGATGAGCACGGCACACCGCCCGAGCTATATCGCGGCCTCTCCAAAGCGGAATACCGCGCCCGCGCCGCGCGCTACGGCCGTATTCTGCTGGACGGCCGGCAGCCGATTCCCAAGGGTTTCATGGGGCGCCCGTCGCCGTTTCTGGAGGCGGCGATCCTCGACGAGGACGATAACCGCCTGCCGCCCGGTGCCGTGGGACAGCTAGCCTTTCGGCCGCGTTTCCCCGGACTGCTCATGCAGAGCTATTTCAACAAGCCGGAGGCCACCCTCAAGGCCTGGCGCAATCTGTGGTTCCACACCGGGGACGCTTGCGTGCGGGACGAAGAGGGCAACTACCGCTTCGTGGATCGCATGGGGGGCTACTTCCGCGTGCGCGGAGAGAACGTATCCTCCTACGAGGTGGAAAGCTTGCTGGCGGCGCATCCGGCCGTGCGCGCGGTGGCTGCCGTGGCGGCGCCGGCGCGCATAGGCGGTGAGGACGAAATCGCCGTGTTCGTCGAGCTCAAGGAGGGCCAGGGCGCCACCGAGGAGGAGCTGGCGGCGTTTGCGGCGAACACCATGCCCAAGTACATGCAGCCCAGTTACATACGCCTGATCGATGCGTTGCCGGTGACGCCTACCAGCAAGGTCGAGAAGTATAAGCTCAGGCAGATGCTGGTCGCCGAGCTGGCGCAACGCGAGCCTGCGTCGGTGGGGCGCAGTCCGGCAAACGGTGGTGCGCACAGCTGACCTCAGCCCATGCCAACGGGCTGCGGCGCGATCAGGCCGCAGCCGACTCCCGCTCCGCCGGCTCCATGGCTCCGCGCCGCTGCAGCCAGGCTGCCAGCAGCCAGCAGAAACTGGCCCAAGCGGCGCCGGCGGTCCAGCCGGCGAGCACGTCGGATGGCCAGTGCACGCCGACGTAGACGCGGCTGATGCCTACCGCAACCGTGATCAGCACCGCGACGATGAACAGGTACGCTTTCAGCCTGAGCAGCGGTTGGGCGCGGGCGAGCATGACCGCCAGGGTCAGATAGGTCACCGCGGCCATCATCGCGTGTCCGCTGGGGAAGCTGGCGGTGTATACGATGGACTCGTGGGAAATCAGATCCGGCCGGGGGCGGCCTATGGCGATCTTGAGCAGACTGCTCAGCAACTGTCCACTCGCCACCGCGGCTACCATGAACAAGGCGCTGCGGTACTTGCGCGCGAGCAGCAGGTAGCCGGCGCTGATCGCTACCAGGGCTACCAGTACCGTTACGCCGCCCAGTGCCGTCACATCGCGCGCCATTTCGGCTACCCAGCCGGGGCCTATGGGATCGCTGAGATCCAGCGGGTTGCGCATGGCGAGCAGAATCCGCTCGTCCAGCGGCAGCGTTGCACCATCCAGCACTTGGTCGGCGAGTTCTACGAACGCCCAGGTGCCGCCCGCGAGCACGGCCAGGCCTAGCAGTAGTTGCAGCGGATGCAGGCCGATCCAGTCGAGCGTGGCGGTGACGAAGTGACGGGGGAACAGCACGAACTTGACCTTAGATAACCGTTCGAGTTGAGCATGCCCGAGGGGCTGTTGGCGGCGCCCGCCGCGCGGCGTTGGCGCAATCTTGTTTATACACAGCTGCAAGCACGGGCGAACGAGCCTGAGCGGTTCCGCAAAGCTGTCTTATACCATCGCTGCATTCTGACGTTGATAGCGCGCCAGAACCTCCCCCAGGGGGCGGGCCTTGCCGAACAGGTATCCCTGCGCCACCGGGCACTGTATGGCACGCAAGTAGTGGAGCTGGCTCTCGCGCTCTACGCCTTCGGCCACCACGCGCAGCTTCAGTCCTTGGGCCATGGCGACTATGGCGTTGACGATGCAGGTCTCCTCCACCGAGTTGATATCGTGGATGAAGCTGCGGTCGATCTTCAGGGTGGTAACCGGCAGCTTTTGCAGATATCCCAGCGACGAGTAGCCCGTGCCGAAGTCGTCGATGGCGATGTTGACGCCCGCAGCGTGCAGCCGGCGCAGCTTGTCTATCACTTCCTGGCGGTCGTTCATCAGTAGGCCTTCGGTGATCTCCAGCTCCAGCCGTTCCGGCTCCAGGCCTTCCTTCTCCAGCGTGCCCAGCACCACATCCACGAAGTCGCCGCGCTCCATCAGCAGTGGCGAGAGATTCACCGATAGCCGCAGCTTGGGCCAGCCGTGACGCTGCAGGCTGCCGATCTGCCGACAGGCGCGCTGCAGCGTAATGCGGTCGAGTTCGACGATCAGGCGACTGTCTTCGGCGATCGGAATGAAGGTACTGGGCTGCAGCTCGCCCAGGGTGGGATGCTGCCAGCGCAGCAGCGCTTCCACCCCCAATAGCTCCGCGGTGTTGGTATCTACCTGCGGCTGGTAGTAGATCTTGAACTGGTTCGACTCCAGCGCCCGCCGCATGTCCTGCTCCAGCGCCAGGCGCTGCGTCATGCCGGCATTCATCTCGCGGTTGAAGATCTGGTAACCGTCGCGACCGGTGTTCTTCACGCGGTACATGGCGATGTCGGCGTTCTTGATGATGGCATCTATGGTCGTGCCTCCTTCGGGGTACACGGCGATGCCGATGGATGCGCCGACATAGAGATCGTGACCGTCCAGGTGGAATGGCTGCTTAAGATGTTCCAGCACTTTCTCGGCAACATTCACCGCCAGTTGCGGGTCTTGCACATCGGGCAGCAGCAGCGTGAACTCGTCGCCGCCGAAACGCGAGAGGGTGTCGCCCTGACGAATGCAGCCGCTCAGTCGGCGCGCCACGGCTTGCAGCAGGCGGTCGCCCATGGTGTGGCCCAGGGAGTCGTTGATGACCTTGAAGCGGTCTAGGTCGATGAACATCACCGCGGGCCGAGCCTTACTGCGACTGGCGTTGGCGATGGCCATGCTGAGCCGGTCCTTGAACAGCGAACGGTTGGGCAGCCGCGTGAGCAGATCGTGGTAAGCGTGAAAGCTTACGAAGGCTTCCGCCTCCTTGCGGTCGGTAATGTCGCGGGCCGTGCCATACACGCGGTAGCGCTGGGACTGGCCGTTGAACTCGTCGTTCTCGTGCACCGGCCATAAGGCCAGCTCGAAGTGGCGCTTGCTGATGCTCGGGTCGCGCGGCTTGAGGGTAAGGTCCATGCTGCGCAGCGTGTCACTGCTGTGCCAGGGGCGGTCGAAGAAATAGCTGGCCTTCTCCCGGTCTTCGGGGTCTACGATGCTGGTGATGTGGCGGCCCAGCAGCTCGGCGCGCGAATAACCGAGCAGCGTTTCGACCTTCGCATTGAGGAAACTGAAGTTCCCGTCTTCGTCGAGTATGAAGATGATGTCCGGAGAGTTGTTGACGATGAAGCGATGCAGCTTCTCCGAGCGATCGAGCTGATTGCGCATCTGCTGATTGCGATCCTCCAGCTGCTTCTTTCGCAACGCGTTGTTGACCGTGGCCAGCAGCTCCTCGGGAGCATAGGGCTTTTTCAGATAATCGTAAGCCCCGCGCCGCAGCGCCCGCGCCATGTCGTCCAGCGAGCTCTCGCCGCTGACGACTATGGTCATGGTGTCTATGCCGCCCTTGGCCATGTACTCCATGACGTCATGGCCGCTGACGCGGGGCATGCGCAGATCCAGCAGCAGCAAGTCGTAGTGCCCGGTGCGCAGTTCCTCTATGGCTTCCGCACCGCCCGCCGCGATGACGACTTCGTGCTGGTAGAGTTCGAGCAGGCGGCGAACGCTGTCGAGCAGCCGGGGGTCGTCATCCGCCAGCAAAATGCGCGCTGGGGCCGGATTGGCGTTCAAATCGGTAGGCATGATCGAACGGCACTCCCTGCGGTTATCAACTGCACTACGAACGGCGATGCCTTGGCATTCATTCGGGAATCAGCACTTGAAACGACGTTCCGGAGCGGTCGCTGCGGCACATTATCGTGCCCTTCAGCTCGTCTACCAGGCGTTTGGTTATGCTAAGCCCAAGGCCGGCATGCGCACCGCGTTTGCTGCTGGAGTCCAGCGGCGAAAACAGATTCTTCATTACTGTGTCCGGAATTCCCGGGCCATTGTCTTCCACGCTGATCTGCACGAATCGCATGTTGCCGACCCGTACGTTACCGGCGGTAGCTATGACGATCTTTCCGCCCTCGGATAACGCTTCAGTGGCGTTCTTTACCAAATTGGTGAGAATTTGCTTTATATGCGCGGTACTGGCCGCCACTGGGGGCAGCTCGGACGCCAGGCGCAGCTCCAGCTCGATATTGCGTGCCGCGCAGATGGAACTGCCGAATATGGATGCCAGCTGTTCCACGAGCCGGTTGATATCCAAGCGGGGCCCTGCCGTGGGCGCTTTGTCGGTGCTGGCGTCGGCTGTGGTGAGGCGGAGCAGGATCGAACCGACGCGCTCGATTTCCTGCTTGATCAGTTCGATGTCCTCATGAGCCTCGTGCCCTTCGCCCAGGCGCACGCGCAACGTTTCCAGATAGTTGCCAATAATGCTGAGCGGATTGCCCGCTTCGTGCACCGCTTCGTGTACGCGCTGGCGCAGTGCATCGGGGGCTGCTGCCGGCGACCCTCCCGAGGCCCGCTCGTGCTGACGTGCCAGCGCTGCCGCGATTTCACGGCACAAGGTGGCCAGCAGCGGTGGCGAGGCGGGCCAGTCCTCGGTTCCTATGCCCAAGACCAGTACGCCGACCGGCTGAGTCTGATGCAGCAGCGGCACAGCCAGTAGACGCTTGCTTCGGCATTGTCGCAGCAGCTGGCGGTCGACTACAGCGCGCAGCTCCCGCTGCTTGCTGTCCAGCGGACGCTGCTCCAGCAGCGCGTCGCTGACCACACTGCGTCCCGCGAGCAGCGGGAGCACCAGATCGGGTTCTGTCGCGGAGCCGTCGCTTGGCTCTGCAAGACTGGCATGCAGATGCCGGCCGCCCTTGGAGAGACGGAACAGTACGCAGTGTTCGACACCCAGCGTTATGTAAACGGTGCGGCGGATGGCCTGTTCGAGCGCGGAGAGGTTATGAGCCTGCCAGATAGCGCTGCTGAGATGGCCGATCTGGGCAAGATTGCTCAAGTGCTCGCCCACCCGTTGTTCGGCGGCCGCCATATCGCGCGTGTCCTCGGTGTCCAGGTCGATTCCCAGGCTGCGCGCCGTGCGAGCGATGTCCTCCGCCACCCGTTCATGCAGCTCCCGCGTCAGGTCCTCGTGCAGATCGAAGAGTTCTCCCGCGCGGGCAATGGCGGTGTCGGACGGGCCGTCGGGCGCGCTTAGCTGACTGGCGAGATTTATGACTTTTACCAGGTGATGGGCGTCGCGAACGGCGCCTATGTCCTCGTGCTGATACCGTATAGCGTCCGCCATGAAGCCGCTGACGCGCCAGCGCTCCATGAGCTCGGCGCCGACATCGCAATGGCTGCGGCCGAACAGGGCGCGCTCGGCTTCGACCAGCGCGTGGTCGTCGGCCGCCGCGTACCAGCACTCCGTATAGGTATCGCCATGTTGATTGAGGAGTACGAGCTGGCCCACGTCGGTCAGCAGACCGCAGAGATAGGCGTGATCGGGCGAGCGGTAGCCGCTCAGGTTGGCCAGGATATGCGCCAGGCTCGCACCGATCAGAGAGCGCCGCCAGAACAGTTTGAGAAAACCGTCGTGACGGTGCTGAAAGCGATTGAAGAACTGCTTGATGGCCGCCGTAATTACCAGGGTTCTGATGGTTTCGGTGCCCAGCTGCAGCAATGCCGACTCTACTGTCCGGCAGGGCGCGCCGCGGCTGAAACTGCTGGAGTTGGCGACCTCGATCAAGCGTGCCGAAATAGCCGCATCCTGGCGCACGATCTCAGCCAATTGCTGAAAATCGCCGAGGTCACCATTGACGGCATCCAGCACTCGAACCATGACCTGGGGCAGGCTCGGCAAATGATTTACGGCGCGACTTTTTGTCGCCATGGGCAGTCCTGGCAGTTTGCGGTATAAATGAGTGTGCGATCGAAAAGGCGCACGTGAACGTGCGCTCATTGTTCTGAAACTACCGTCTTTGTACCACTGTTTGCTAATCTTCGCAGCATCATAAGCCGTCGATGCGACAGGCGTATTCGTGATCTTGGTACGGGATATGGACAATATCCCGGCGGATTCGTGTTGGCACGCTAATAAAAACGCTCACTGCCTGGGGGGGGATTGCCAGTTGCCGCATGTTATTGCCGTTACCAGCGGCAAGGGAGGTGTTGGCAAGTCCAGTATTTCGGTGAACGTGGGGATTGCACTGGCGCGTGCAGGCCACCGCGTGTGCGTTTTCGATGCCGATACCGGCCTGGCTAACGTCAATATTCTGCTCGGCCTGCAGCCGCAGTACAGCCTCGAGCACGTAATCTTCGGCGGTAAGCCGATAGAGGACATCATTCTCGAAGGCCCTTATGCGCTGAAAGTGATCCCGGGCGCCAATGGGATCAGCGACTGCGTGCGTCTACTGCCTCGCCACCAGCTTCGGTTGACACGCGAGTTGGCCAAGATCGAAGGCGATTTCGATTTCTTCCTGTTGGATACCGCCGCCGGAATTGCCGATGCGACCCTGGACTACGCCTGTTCCGCGCATCAGGTCCTGCTGGTGATTACGCCTGAGCCGACGTCGCTGACCGATGCTTTTTCCATGATTCGGCTGTTGCAGCGGCGTCGGCGCTTGCGCTACCAAGTGGTCGTCAATATGGCCGGCAGCGCCAATGAGGCGCGCGAGGTCTACCATCGCTTCAGCGCGGCGGTAAAGACTTACCTGGATGTGCAGACTGAGTCCTTGGGCTTTTTGCTGCGCGACGAGAGTCTGCGCGCTGCGGTGACGTTGCAGAGCCCGGTCGCGCTTTTTCCCCTCAGCGATCCTTCCTGCCGCAGTTTCGTACGGCTCGCGGATGCGCTGCTCAGGGCGGTTCCGCAGCAGGCGCCGCCTTACGGCTTTGCCGCGTACTGGCAGCGTAGGTACCGCCTGCAGCGGCAGGCAGAACCAGCGGCCGACCAGGCGGCAACGGTCAGCGAGCCGGTGGCCGACGATCCGGGCAAGCTCAAGGAGCAGCTGTTGGCGCTGATGGAACAGCCCGAGGTTTCGGCCGCAGCGTTGGAGGACTTGTTGGGCGCCGTATATCAGGCGTTCCTGCATCGTTTCGGGCGCTTGCCGATCGATCCGTTGACCCTGATCGACTGGCTGGCCGAGAGGCCTGCTCCCGATACCGACCTGCTGCAACAAATGGCACAGCGAATAGCGGCGGCGCTGCCGCCGCCGCCACCGCCAAAGCCGGCCGCGACGGCGGAGATCTCGCGCAGCGCGCCGCCTCCCCAGCTGTTGTCGCATTTGCCGACACGCTACGACAAGGAGCGTTTCGGCTCGCAGCAGACGCTGCTGGAACTGCTGCGCAGACACAAGGAAACGGGCGAGTCGGCGCTGACGCTGATCGATGCCCTCAAACGGCGCTAGTGCAGGCTAAGCGATCTTGAGCTGAACGCTGGTCTGCTCCAGAGCGGACAGTACCGCGTCGCCCATTTCGCGCGTGCCGACGATGCGGGCACCCGGGTGGACTATATCGCGGGTGGCGTAACCGGCAGCCAATACGTCTCTTACTGCGTTCTCCACCAGTTCGGCCCACTCCGGCAGCCGGAACGTGTACCGCAGGCACAAGGCGAAGCTGAGAATTGCCGCAAGCGGGTTGGCGATGTTCATGCCGGCGATGTCGGGCGCACTGCCGTGCACGGGCTCGTACAGCGCCGCGAGCCGCCCGCCGGGATCACGGTCGCCCAGCGAGGCCGATGGCAGCAGCCCCAAGGAACCGGCAATAGCGCCGGCGCCTTCCGAGAGGATGTCGCCGAACATGTTGTCGGCAAGCAGCACGTCGAATTGCGAAGGCGCCGACATCAGCTGCATGTTGCAGTTGTCGACCAGCATGTGCCGCAGCCGCACGTCCGGATAGCTGGAGTCGTGCAGCTGCTGTACCGTGTCGCGCCAGAAGGCGCTGCTTATCAGTACGTTGGACTTGTCGATGGAACAGACCTCGCCGCGGCGATTGCGGGCGAGTTCGAAAGCGACCCTGGCCACCCGCTCAATCTCGTCGGTGGTGTAGGACTGGGTGTTGTAAGCGCGCCGGCCGCCGTCGGGGAGGTTCTCGATGCCGCGCGGCACGCCATAGAAAATGCCGCTGATGTTCTCGCGAACGATGACCAGATCGGTCCCGGCCGCGACTTCGTCGCGCAGTGGGCAGGCGCTGCCGAGCATGGGCCAGTGGCGCACGGGGCGGACGTTCGCGAACAGCCCCAATTCCTTGCGAATCCTCAGCAGGCTGCCGGCGCGGCGGATGGGCGCCGGGATGCGCTCATACTCCGGGCCGCCCATGGCGCCGAATAGGATGGCATCTGCACGGTGCATTTCCTCCAAGGTGCGCGTTGGCAGAATGTCGCCTGTCGCTTCATAGGCCGAGAGGCCGAACGGCGCTTCCACCAACTCGGCGGGGAGGTCGTGCCTGTAGATAAACCACTGGGCGACGCGGCGCGCTTCTGCCATGACTTCCGGGCCGATGCCATCGCCAGCGAGCACCAACAGTCGTTTTATGGTCATGCGCACCCCCAGCATGCAAGCGGAGTCGCGACAGCCAGGGCGTGCGTTAGGGATCTTGGATAGAGAAGGTGGTGAGGGGTAAGAGGCATTCTCGAGTTCCCTTTCGTTCGTTTTTGTGACGATCGTTGTCACTGTCTCAAATTGTGTCGGCCTCGCTGACTACTATAGTCGACCGCCTTTATATACTAAAGTTGTAGTCGTGAGCCGTTTTACGGTTCGGACTCGGCATCGTCCTTCCCGTCACTGCGTGCACACGACTTGTGGGAATTGCGAGCTATGTGCGAGCGCCTTTCTGTGTTGGCGTCCATCAGATTATGCGAATGCTAACGTAAAAAATGCCCAGCTTTTGGCAAGAATCCGAGCGCTGCAGCAACGCGTTTCTGTCGGTTCGGGCGCCCGCCGCGGCGAGCTAGCGGGATGCGGGGGGTACCACGGCGAGCGTGACCGTCGCTTTAGCGGTCAGCACTTCCTCCTGTGGGCCGCCGGCGTAGACCGAGGATTCGGCCACGACAAGCGTGCGCCCCGGCTTGAGCACCTCGGCGCGACACCGCAGCGAAGAGCCTTGCGCCGGGCGCAGCAGGTTGATCTTGAACTCTACGGAAAGGATAAGCTCTTCCGCCGCGAGCAAGGTCAGGCCGGCGCAGCCGGCAGTGTGATCAGCGACCGTGGCTTGTACTCCCGCATGCACGAAGCGGTCCTGCTGCCAGTGATCGGGGGTGATCGCCAGGCGCGTTTCGCACCAGCCGGGGCCGCAGTGGACGAGTTGTAGCCCCAGCTGCTGGACGAAGCGGGCATTGGCGATGATGGCGGCGACCCGCTCACGGTAAGCGGGGTTCCGGGCGTGCATGCTTGCCCCCAGTCGTCGGGTTGGTGGGGAAGGGGTGTGTTAACGTTTGTGGTAAAGGAAGATAGCCGGTTGAAGAGCGGCAGATCAATATGACTCAGACCAAATCCGTCACTGGCACAAAAGTTCCCAAGGGCGCGACCTACACCATCGGCGAATTGGCGCGTGAGTTCGGAATTACCACTCGCGCCATTCGCTTCTACGAGGATCAGGGTTTGCTCGCTCCCGTGCGCGTGGGAAACAGGCGGCTATACCGGCGCCGCGATCGCGCTCGCCTGAAGCTGATTCTGCGCGGCAAGCGCCTGGGCTTCACGCTAGCCGAGATACAGGAAACCTTCGTTCTGTACGACCAGGCGCATGGCGAGGCCAAGCAGCTGCGCTACTACCTGCAGGTGCTGCGCGAGAAACGAGAGCATCTGCTGCAGCAGATGCGCGATCTGGAGCAGACCCTGGCCGAGCTCGAGCAGTCTTACGCGCACTGCGAGAAGCTGCTGGCCGAGCAGGAGCGGGCTCAGGCCGAGCAAAGTTCCGCCTCCTGACCGTCTCTGCCACAGGAGTTCTACACTGGCCCTCCGCAGAGCGCGCTAGCGGCGTTAACGCTCCGACGGCTTGTTCTTTGTCGCGCGCGTCTTGGTTTGCGACTAAGTTGACGCTTACGTAAACGATAGCTAAGCTCGCCGAAAAACCACGAAGCACGCTAAGGAGGAGCGTTCTGCATGATCCAGTATCCCCAACTAGACTTCGGCTTGGGCCCGGAGATTGACATGCTGCGGGCCTCTGTGGCGGCGTTCGCAGCCGAGGAGATTGCTCCGCGCGCGCACGAAATCGATGTCAGCAACGAGTTCCCTATGGACCTGTGGCGCAAGCTGGGCGATATGGGGCTGCTGGGCATCACCGTCAGCGAAGAATACGGAGGTAGCGCCATGGGGTATCTGGCGCATCAGATCGCCATGGAGGAGATTTCCCGTGCTTCGGCTTCGGTGGGGCTGTCCTACGGTGCGCACTCCAACCTCTGCGTCAATCAGATCCACCTCAACGGCACCAAAGCGCAAAAGGAAAAGTATCTGCCCAAACTGATCTCGGGCGAGCACATAGGCGCGCTTGCCATGTCCGAGCCGGGCGCGGGGTCGGACGTGGTTTCCATGCGCTTGCGCGCCGTCAAGAAGGGCGATCGCTACGTTCTCAACGGCAACAAGATGTGGATCACCAACGGACCCGATGCCGACACCCTGGTGGTCTACGCGAAGACGAATCTGGAGGCGGGCAGCCGCGGGATTACCGCATTCATCGTCGAGAAGGGCATGTCCGGCTTCTCCACCGCTCAGAAACTGGACAAGCTGGGTATGCGCGGCTCGAATACCTGCGAGCTGGTGTTCGAGGACTGCGAGGTGCCCGAGGAGAACGTGCTCGGCGAGGTAGACGGCGGAGTGCGCGTGCTCATGTCCGGGTTGGATTACGAGCGCGCGGTGCTGGCGGCCGGGCCGCTGGGGATCATGCAAGCGTGTATGGATGTGGTGATCCCATATGTGCACGAACGCAAGCAGTTCGGCCAGGCCATCGGCGAGTTCCAGCTCATGCAAGGCAAGCTGGCCGATATGTACACCACCCTGAGCGCTTGCAGGGCGTACGTCTATGCCGTCGGGCGTGCCTGCGATCGGGGCGAGACCACGCGCAAGGACGCCGCCGGCGCGATTCTCTATGCCGCGGAAAAGGCGACTTGGATGGCGCTGGAGGCGATCCAGGCCTTGGGCGGTAACGGTTACATCAACGACTACCCCACGGGGCGCCTGTTGCGCGATGCGAAGCTCTATGAGATCGGCGCGGGTACCAGCGAGATCCGGCGGATGCTGATCGGCCGCGAGCTCTTCGCCGAAACCGCATAAGTCGCGGCTAGCGGAGCGGCAGCCGGTTCGGGGGGCCGGAGAGGCGAATGTCTATTATCAAGAGCAAGATCAACGCGCGGTCCGAGGAGTTCGCCGCCAACCGCGAGGCCATGCAGGCGCTGGTCGACGATCTGCGTCGCCGCGTTGCTACCGTAAAGGAGGGGGGCGGCGAGGAAGCGCGTGCGCGCCACCTGGCCAGAGGCAAGCTGCTGCCGCGCGATCGTATCCGCGTGCTGCTGGACGTAGGCTCGCCGTTCCTCGAACTCTCCCAGCTCGCCGCGCATGGCATGTACGACGACCAGGTGCCGGCCGCCGGCATCATTACCGGCATAGGCCGCGTCAGCGGCCGCGAGTGCATGATCGTCGCCAACGACGCGACCGTGAAGGGCGGTACCTACTATCCCATCACCGTGAAGAAACATTTGCGCGCGCAGGAGATCGCGGAGCAGAATCGGCTGCCCTGTATCTATCTGGTCGACTCCGGCGGCGCCAACCTGCCCAATCAGGACGAGGTATTCCCCGATAGGGATCACTTCGGGCGCATTTTCTACAACCAGGCGAACATGTCGGCCCAGGGCATCCCGCAGCTGGCGGTGGTGATGGGGTCGTGCACCGCGGGTGGCGCCTATGTCCCGGCCATGGCCGATGAGAGCATCATCGTCAAGGAACAGGGCACGATTTTTCTTGCCGGTCCGCCGCTGGTCAAAGCCGCTACCGGCGAGGTGGTCAGCGCCGAGGAGCTAGGCGGTGCGGACGTGCACTCGCGCGTGTCCGGCGTCACCGACCATTACGCGCTCAACGATGCCCATGCCCTGGGGCTGGCCCGGCGCATCGTTGCCAATCTGAATACCACCAAGCGCATCGATCTTGCGCTGCGCGAGGCACGCCCGCCGGCATACGATCCGGCCGAGCTGTATGGGGTAGTGCCCACCGATCTGCGCAAGCCCTACGATGTACGCGAGGTCATCGCGCGCATTGTCGACGGCTCTGAGTTCGACGAATTCAAAGCGCTGTACGGCACCACCCTGGTCTGCGGTTTCGCCCACATTTTCGGCTATCCGGTGGGCATAGTCGCCAACAACGGCGTGTTGTTCTCCGAGTCGGCGCTCAAGGGCGCGCACTTCGTGGAGTTATGCAGCCAGCGCCGTATTCCGCTGGTGTTCCTGCAGAACATCACCGGCTTCATGGTAGGCCGCAAGTACGAGGCGGGCGGCATTGCCAAAGACGGGGCCAAAATGGTCACGGCGGTCGCCTGCGCCAAGGTGCCCAAGTTTACCGTCATCATCGGCGGCAGCTTCGGCGCGGGCAACTACGGCATGTGCGGGCGCGCGTACTCGCCGCGTTTTCTGTGGATGTGGCCTAATGCGCGCATTTCCGTAATGGGCGGCGAGCAGGCCGCGAACGTGCTGGCGCAGGTGCGTCGCGATGGGCTGGAGCGGCGTGGCGAGCACTGGTCCGCCGAGGACGAGGAGGCGTTCAAGCGGCCGATTCGCGAGCAGTACGAGCGCCAGGGCCACCCGTACTATGCCACCGCGCGGCTGTGGGACGATGGCGTCATAGACCCGATAGACACCCGTCGCGTGCTGGGGCTGGCCATATCGGCCAGCCTCAATGCGCCTATCGAGGAAACCCGCTTCGGCCTGTTCCGTATGTAGAGGAAGCATCGCGATGTCCGACTCCAATCTCATTACGCAGACGCAGGCCGGCGTGGCCACGGTCATGCTCAACCGGCCGGAGCGGCACAATGCCTTCGACGACGCCCTGATCGCCCAGCTCACGACGACCCTGCGCGCGCTGGGCGCGGACCCAGCGGTGCGCGTGGTCGTGCTCGGCGGCGCCGGCAAGAGCTTTTCGGCAGGCGCCGATCTGAACTGGATGCAGCGCATGGCCAGCTACACCCGCGACGAGAATTACCGCGATGCGCTGGCCCTGGCCGAGCTGATGGAAACCTTGGATAGCCTTCCCAAGCCGACCATTGCGCGCGTGCACGGGCCGGCATTCGGCGGCGGCGTGGGGCTGGTGGCCTGCTGCGACATCGCGCTGGCCAGTGAGGCGGCAAGTTTTTGCCTGTCGGAGGTAAAGCTGGGCCTTATCCCGGCCGCGATCTCCCCCTACGTGGTCAAGGCCATAGGCGAGCAGCAGGCGCGGCGCTATTTTGTCACGGCCGAGCGTTTCGACGCTGCCGAGGCGCACCGCATAGGGCTGGTGCACGAGGTGGTGCCGGCGGATGCGCTGGACCAGCGCCTGCAGAGCCTGTTGCAACAGCTGGCGCAGAACGGGCCGGAGGCAATGGCCGCGAGCAAGGCGCTGGCGCGGTTCGTCGGCCGCGGACCGGTGGACCGGGTCATGATAGAGGAGACCGCCCGCCGAATCGCCGATATTCGGGTCGGGCCGGAAGGCCGCGAAGGAATAAGTGCGTTCCTCGAGAAGCGCAAGCCGCGCTGGGTCGAGGACTAGCCGATGTTCGAGAAGATCCTCATCGCCAACCGCGGCGAAATCGCCTGCCGGATCGCTCGTACTTGCCGCGCGCTGGGGGTGCGCACCGTGGGCGTTTACTCCGAGGCCGATGCGCAGGCGTTGCACGTGCAGCTGTGCGATGAGGCCTGGCCGATAGGTCCCGCGCCCGCACGGCAAAGCTATTTGAACATCGAGCGCATTTTGGAAGTTGCGCGCGCGAGCGGCGCGCAGGCCATTCATCCCGGTTACGGCTTTTTGTCGGAGAACGCCGCTTTCGCCGAAGCCTGCGAGGCCGCGGGCATGGTCTTCATCGGCCCGCCGGCGAGCGCGATCCGCGCGATGGGCTCCAAGAGCGCGGCCAAGGAGATCATGGCGCAGGCGGGCGTGCCGCTGGTGCCGGGTTATCACGGCGAGGAGCAGGATGCGGAGTTTCTCGCGCAACAGGCCGAGCGGATCGGCTACCCAGTGCTGATCAAGGCCGCTGCCGGCGGGGGCGGCAAAGGCATGCGCCGGGTCGATCGCCCGGCCGATTTCGCCGAGGCGCTGGCCAGCGCGAAGCGGGAGGCTGCCGCCGCGTTCGGCGACGATCACGTGCTGATCGAGAAGTACGTGCTGCAGCCGCGTCACGTGGAGCTGCAGGTGTTCGCCGACAGCCACGGTAACGTCGTGCATCTGTTCGAGCGCGATTGCTCTGTGCAGCGACGCCACCAGAAAGTGATAGAAGAGGCGCCGGCTCCGGGCCTTAGCGAAGAGCAGCGGGCGGCAATGGGCGCGGCGGCGGTGGCTGCGGCGCGGGCGATAGGCTACGTAGGTGCCGGCACCGTCGAGTTCATCATGGACGCGGGCGGCAGCTTTTATTTCATGGAAATGAACACGCGGCTGCAGGTGGAACATCCGGTCACGGAGTTCATTACCGGCGAGGACTTGGTGGCCTGGCAGCTTCAGGTCGCCGCCGGCGGTGCGCTGCCGCGGCGGCAGGAGGAGCTCGCCATCGCCGGGCATGCCTTCGAGGCGCGGATTTATGCCGAGGATCCCGAGCGCGATTTCCTGCCCGCCACCGGCACTATCGAGCACTTGCGCAGCCCCCTCGAGTCGCCTCATGTGCGCATAGACATCGGTGTGCGCGAGGGTGATGTCATTTCGGTGCACTACGATCCCATGATCGCCAAGCTGATCGTCTGGGACAGCGACCGCGATCGCGCGCTGCGGCGATTGCAGCAGGCGCTTGCCGAGTATGCGGTGGTCGGCACTGCGACCAATCTGGACTTTCTTGCCCGTGTCGCCGCGCACCCGGCGTTCGCCGCCGGTGGCGTGGATACCGGCTTTATCGAGCGCTACCGTGAGGAGCTGTTGCCGCCGGCGGCTGCGGCCAGCGATAGGGTGCTGGCGGTCGCTGCGCTCTATGAGCTGCTCAGCGTCGAGCGGGCCGCGCGCGCGCGCGCCGCGGCCTCCAGCGAGCCGTGCTCGCCATGGCACAGCACCGATGGCTGGCAGCCGAACAGCGACAACCACCATACCTTGCATCTGCGCGATGGCGAACGGGATGTGGCGGTCACCGCGCACTACCGCAGCGACGGCTTCGCGCTCGAACTGCCGGGGGGCGAGATGAGCGCGCGCGGCACCCTCGCCGACGATGGCTCGCTGCGGGTGGAGCTGGACGGAGTGTATTTGAGCGCGCGCGCGTTGCGCAGCGGCGATAGGCTGGTCGTGACGGTGGGGGACGAGACGCGCACGCTGGTGGTGCACGATCCGCTGAGCGTTGGCATCGACGATGAGCTGGTGGAAGGCAGTCTTACCGCCCCTATGCCGGGCGTGGTGGTGGCGGTGCTGGTCGAGCCGGGCGATACGGTGGCCGAAGGCGATCCGCTGCTGGTGCTGGAAGCCATGAAGATGGAGTACACCATTCGCGCTTTTTCGGCGGGCGTGGTGGAGAGCGTGCACTACGCGCCGGGCGATCAGGTCAGCGAGGGCGCGGAGCTGCTTTCCATCACCGCGGCAGGGTGAGGACCGAGTGCGGAGCACAGCTATGTCGATACCGGACAAGGTGAAGATCGTCGAAGTTGGGCCGCGCGACGGCCTGCAGAACGAGCCGGCGGTGATTCCCACCGAAGTCAAGATCGAGCTGATCGAGCGGTTGGCGGCGGCAGGGCTGCCGGTGGTGGAGGCGACGGCATTCGTCTCGCCCAAGTGGGTGCCGCAAATGGCCGATCATGCGGCGGTGCTGAGTGGGATACGCCGCCGCGCGGGCACGAGCTATCCGGTGCTGACACCCAACATGAAGGGCTTTGAAGCGGCGCTGGCAGCCGGAGCGGAAGAGGTGGCGGTATTCGGCGCCGCGTCCGAGAGCTTCTCGCAAAAGAATATCAATTGTTCCATCGCCGAGAGCCTGGAGCGCTTCGCTCCGGTGGTGGCGGCGGCGCGGGAGCACGGCGTGCGCGTGCGCGGCTATGTTTCCTGTGTGCTGGGCTGTCCCTACGAAGGGGAGATCGCGCCGCAGGCCGTCGCCGAGGTGGCCGAGAAGCTCTATAGGATGGGGTGCTACGAGATCTCGCTGGGCGACACCATAGGCGCCGGCACGCCGCTCAAGGCACAGCGCATGATAGGCGCGGTGGCCGAGCGGGTGCCGTTGGAGAGGCTGGCCGCGCATTTTCACGACACCTACGGCCAGGCGCTGGCGAATCTGCTGGCGGTGATGCAGCTGGGCGTGGCCACCATAGATTCCTCCGTGGCGGGGCTGGGCGGGTGCCCTTATGCCAAGGGCGCATCAGGCAATGTGGCGACCGAGGATGTGGTCTACATGCTCGATGGCATGGGAGTGGAGACGGGCGTGGATCTGGAGGCATTGGCCGCCGTGGGGCGCTGGATCTGCGCTAAGCTCGGGCGGGAGCCCGCGTCCAAGGTTGCGCAGGCCCTGGCGGCGAAACTGTAAAGACGCCACGCTTTACGCCGGTCTTCAGTGTCCCAAGATCTGCCCCAGGAATTGCCGCGCCCGCTCGCTTTGCGGCGCGCTGAAGAATGCCTGCGGCGGCGCTTGCTCGACGATGCGCCCCTCGTCCATGAACACCACGCGGTCGGCGACCTGACGGGCAAAGCCCATCTCGTGCGTGACCACCAGCATGGTCATGCCGGAGTCGGCAAGCTCGGTCATCACGTCCAGCACTTCCTTGATCATTTCCGGGTCCAGCGCCGAGGTGGGCTCATCGAACAGCATGATCTTGGGCTGCATGCACAGCGCCCGCGCTATGGCAACGCGCTGCTGCTGCCCGCCCGATAGCTGGCCTGGGTAGGCGGTGGCCTTTTCCGGGATGCGCACCCGTTCCAGATACTCCATCGCCAGTCGTTCGGCCTCCCGCTTGGGCATGCGGCGCACCCAGATCGGCGCCAGCGTGCAGTTCTCCAGCACCGTCAGGTGCGGAAAGAGATTGAAGTGCTGGAAGACCATGCCGACCTCGCGGCGCACCTGCTCGATCCGTTTGACGTCCTCCGTGAGTTCTACGCCGTTGACCACGATACGGCCGCGCTGATGCTTCTCCAGCTGATTGATGCAGCGGATCAGCGTGGACTTTCCCGAGCCCGAGGGACCGCAGATGACGATGCGCTCTCCCGTTGCCACGTCCAGCGAAACGTCCTTTAGCACGTGGAAGCGATCGAACCACTTATTGACTCGCTCGAAGCGGATGGCGAGGTTATCCATCGCCTTTCCTCCCAATCAGTGTTTCACCGGCGGCATGCGATCATGCTGCAGGCGTCGCTCCAGGCGGCGGCTATAGACCGAGATTCCGTAGCAGAACACCCAGAAGATGACGCTCGCGAATACATAGCCTTCGAGCGCGTAGCCCAGCCATTGGGGGTCGGTAGCGGCTGCCTGCACCATGCCCAGCAGATCGAACAGGCCGATGATCAGCACCAGCGTGGTGTCCTTGAACAGCGCGATAAAGCTGTTGACGATGCCGGGGATCACCATCTTCATTGCCTGCGGCAGCACGATCAGACCGGTGAGCTGCCAGTATGACAGCCCGAGCGCGGTCCCCGCCTCGTACTGGCCGCGGGGAATGCCCTGCAAGCCGCCGCGTACCACTTCGGCCATGTAAGCGCCGGCGAACAGCGTCACCCCGATCAGCGCGCGCAGCAGCTTATCGACGTTGACGCCATAGGGCAGGAACAGCGGCAGCATCACCGAGGCCATGAACAGCACCGTGATCAGCGGTACGCCGCGCCAGAACTCTATGAACACGGTGCATACGCTTTTCACCACCGGCAGCTCGGAGCGTCGTCCCAGGGCGAGCAGGATACCCAGCGGCAGCGCGGCGACCGAACCGACCCCGGCGATGATCAGCGTCAGGAACAGCCCGCCCCAGAGGTGCGTTTCTACCACCGGCATGCCCAGTACGCCGCCGTGGAACAGCCACCAGGCAAGCGGCGGATAGCCGAGCGCCAGCACGCCGACCACGGCACGCTTGAAGGGGAACACCCGCAGAAACAGCGGTATCAGCAGCAGGACCAATACCGCGAAGGCCAAGTTCACCCGCCAGCGCAGCTCTTCCGGGTAAAACCCGTAGAGGAACTGCGGCAGGTAAACCCGTACGAACACCCAGCAGGCGCCCTCGCCGTGGCAGTCGTCGCGGGTCTGACCTGTGAAGTCGGCGGAGAGCAGCGCCCAGTCCATCAGCGGCGGCACTACCAGCAAAAACAGCGCGATGCCGATCAGTGTCAGCAGTGCCTGCAGCGGGCTGGCGAACAAGTTTTTGCGGGCCCAGCCCCAGGCGCTGCGACGGGGTACGGGAGGCGGGGACGTCATCGGCACAATGCCTCCGCGGTGGCGATGCTGGCGTGCCGGTTCGAGCAATCGATCATCGGTCATCGCTCCGTGCGCAGTTGACGGCGGTTATACCAGTTCATGAAGGCGGCGATCGCCAAGCTCAGGGAGAGGTACACCGCCATGGTGATCGCGATCACCTCGATGGCTTGCCCCGTCTGATTCAGCACCGTTCCGGCGAACACGGAAACCAGCTCGGGATAGGCGATGGCGGCCGCCAGCGACGAGTTCTTGGTCAGGTTCAGGTACTGGTTGGTCAGCGGCGGGACGATGACCCGCATGGCCTGCGGCAGCACGACCTTGCGAAGCTCCAGGCGCGGCGAGAGTCCCAGCGCCGCCGCTGCCTCGCGCTGCCCCTTCGCTACCGACTGAATGCCGGCCCGGACGATCTCCGCGATAAACGCCGCGGTGTAGATCGACAGCGCGAGCCACAGAGCCACGAACTCCGGAATCAGCGTCATGCCGCCGCTGAAATTGAAGCGCTGCAGCTGCGGCACGTCCCAGTGCAGCGGCCCGCCGGTGGCCAGCGCGGCCAGCGCCACGAGCAGCGGGGCGATCAGCCACGCGAGGGCGTAGCCACGCGGTGCCGATCCGGTCCGCAGGCGCTGCCGCCGCGCCCACAGTAGCACAGCGGCGGTCAGGACCAGGCCCAGCGTCAGCGCCAGCACGACCCAGCCGAAACCGTCCTCGGCGACAGGGCGCGGCACGTAGATGCCCCGGTTGCTCAGATAGACCAGATCGAGCAGCGAGTAGCTTTGCCGCGGGTGCGGCAGGCTGCGCAACACCGCGAAGTACCAGACGAAGATCTGCAGCAGCAGCGGCAGATTGCGAAAGACTTCGACGTACACCCCAGCCCACAGCCGGATCAGCCAGTTGGAGGACAGCCGGGCGACGCCGACGACGAAGCCGAGAACCGTTGCGGTGACTATAGACAGGGCGGCTAGCAGCAGCGTGTTGGTCAGCCCAACCAGGAACGCCCGGCCGTAACTCATCGCTTCGTCGTAGGGGATTAACGAAAAGCCGATTCCGAAGCCGGCCGGCTGATTGAGAAAGCCGAAGCCGGAGGTTATGCCCTGGCGCGCCAGGTTGGTGAGCGTGTTGTCGACCAGAAAGACGATCAGCGCCGCCACCGCCGCCAGAAGCGCGGCCTGCAGCAGCAAGGCGCGGATACGTGCGTTACGCCAGAACGGGATTCTGTAGGAAGTGTCGCGGTCGCGGCGATTCATTCGAGTCTCTACTGGCTCGATGGCGGCGAGCGCAGCGCATGGCTGACATGGCCCGCTCGCCGCCTACGGCAAGAGCCGCTAGCGGAAGGGCGGGGCGTACAGGAGCCCGCCATCGCGCCACAGCGCGTTCTGACCGCGCGGAATCGACAGCGGCGGCGCGCCCAGGTTGCGATCGTAGATCTCGCCGTAATTGCCGACCTGACGGATCATCTGGGCGACCCAGCCGGCCGGGAGCCCAAGATTTTGCCCGAGATTGCCGTCTACGTTGAGCAGGCGGCGCACGGCCGGATTGGCACTCTTGAGCTGCTCCTGAACGTTCTGCGAGTTGACGTTGAGCTCCTCGGCCTCGATCAGCGCGAACAAGATCCACTTGACGATATTGAACCAGGTGTCATCGCCTTGCCGCACCATCGGGCCCAGCGGCTCTTTGGAGATGACCTCCGGCAGAATGATGTGCTCGTCGGGGTTGCGCAGCCGGATACGCTGAGCGTAGAGCCCGGACAGATCGCTGGTATAGACGTCGCAGCGGCCGGATTCGTACGCGCCGAGCACCTCGTCGCTGCGCTCGAATACCACCGGTGTATAGCGCATGCCTTGGGCGCGGAAGTAATCGGCGGCGTTCAGCTCGGTGGTGGTTCCCGCGTTGGTGCACAGCGTTGCGCCATCCAGGTCGCGCGCGGACTCTACGCCCAGCTCCTTGCGCACCATGAACCCCTGGCCGTCGTAGTAAATGACTCCGGCGAAGTGAAGCCCAAGCTGCGTATCGCGCACCATGCTCCAGGTGGTATTGCGGGAGAGTATGTCGATCTCGCCCGATTGCAGGGCCGTGAAACGCTCGGTGGCCGAGGTGGGAGTGTAGCGGACGCGGTCGGCATCTCCCAGGACCGCCGCCGCCACGGCACGGCAAAAGTCTACGTCTAGGCCGGTCCAGCGGCCGCCTTCCGCAGGACTGGAAAAACCCGTCAGGCCTTGGCTGACTCCGCAGCGCAGGTGGCCCCTTTGCTTAACGGCATCTAGTGTCGGACTTGCCAGTGCGGGTAGGGCCAGTAGCAGCGCCGCCAGGGCGCTGAGCAGTCGCAGCGAGCTGGACATGGTGCCTCCCTTGGTTGTTCGTTGTCGTTGGCCGCCGGCGCGCGAGCGCCGCTGCCGGCACGGCAGTGTGGGTACAAGCTTGCCAAAAAATGGCGGCGCGGTCTTGGTGAGCGAATATTCTAACGCGGCCGAGCGGTTTTGCAGGGCGGAATTGAGCGAACTCGAGTATGCTTTAAGGAAGTGGGAGAGCCCGGGGCGGTCGAATGTGTCGGCACTAGTTCCAGGGCGCGAAATCCTTTAGCTTTTAGGGGTTAGGGGGGTGGGCCGGGTTGGTGGAAACGGCCCCGGGGTATAGTCAGGGTGCGGCGTGGCGGTCTTGCGGTGTTCCGGGCCGGGTCGACGCTGCCGAAGGACGAATGATGTTCGCGGATAAGAACAAAGTATTACCGTATTATTTCCCCACCACGGTAGCCTTCGTGGACGACGATCCACCGTTCCTTGCCAATTTCAGTCTTGAACTGGACGAAGGCCTCGCTTATCGTCTCTTCCATTCCCCGCAGGCGGCGTTGCGCTTCATCGATCAGACGGAGCAGGCCTACCCGCTGCATCAGCGCTGCTGCACGGTGGTCCCCCATGCGACGGTGGCGCATCCCGGCGATCAGCTGATTCGCCTCGACGTCACGCAGCTCGAGCAGGAGATCGGTAACCCCAACCGCTTCGATGAAGTTTCGGTGGTCGTGGTCGATTACGATATGCCTAAGATGAACGGCCTGGAGTTCTGCCGGCTGATCACCAATCAGCAGATCAAGAAGATTCTGCTGACAGGCGTAGGCGACGAGAAGATCGCGGTGGCCGCTTTCAACGAAGGTCTGATCGATCGCTTCGTCTCCAAGAGCGAGCGCCGGGCAGCGGTTCTGGTGAACCGCGCGATCCGCGAACTGCAGTACGAATATCTGCAGGCCAGCTCGCAGATGCTGCGCCGAGGCCTGCAGTCGGAAAGCGCCGTCTATCTCAACGATGCGGTGTTCGGTAGCTACTTCCGCGCTCTGTGCCGCCGCGAGGGTTTCGTCGAGTACTATCTCAGCGCCGAGCCTAGCGGGTTTCTCCTGCTCACGGCCGATGCCCGCATGAGCCGGCTGCTCGTCTTCACCGAAGCCGACATGCAGGCACAATGGGAGGTCGCGACGGATCATCGCTGCCCGGCGGAACTCGCCGTGCGCCTGCAGGAGCGCCAGGCCATACCTTACTTTCCGAACAGCGACGGCTATTACCGGCCAGAAATCGTTGATTGGGAAAGTTGTCTGCACACCCCGGAGATCGTCGTGGGGCGCGAGCGCTATTACGTGGCGCTGGTGCCGGAAGCGAACTCAGCGGGGCGGCTGCCGCAGAACGTACGCAGCTACGCCGACTATCTGGCCAGCGTGGACGCGGTCGCGCCCAGCGCGTGATAGGCGAACGGGGCAGGCGGCCGCTGTGGACGCTATGGCTGCTCAGTCGCCGCCGGCAGCTGGCCGAAGCTGTAAACGTCCAATGCAAATCCGTGGGCGCCGATCGCGCCGCAGTGATGGTGCCCCTTGCCGGTGCCCGCGCCCAGCGCGACGAACAGCGGCAGCAAATGCTCCTTGCGGGGATGGGCACGCATGATGTCTCTTGCCTGGCGGCGGCAGTCCAATAGAAGCGCGACATCCTGTTCGCGCCGCCTTGCCATAAGCCAATCCCGGAAGTCGCCCGCCTGACCGGCCGGCTCCCCGTCGCCGAGATCGGCGCGCAAGTCGTGCAGCCCATGCGCGAGGTGGCCGGAGGCAATTAGCAGCACATCGTCCGGCAGCACCTTACGCAAGGCCAGGCCAAGGCGGAGGTGGTACTCGGGGCCGCGTTGCGCGTTGCATGACAGCGGAATCACCGGCACGTCCGCTTGCGGGTACATGGCGCGTAACGGAATCCAGGCGCCGTGGTCCAGCCCCCGCAGCGGATCGCACCCGGCAGGCCAGCCCATCTCCTCCAGCCTGGCGGCAAGCTGCGCGGCCAGTTGCGGCGCCCCCGGAGGGCGGTACTGAATGCGGTACAGAGCGGCGGGGAAACCGTAAAAATCGTGTAAGGAGGGCGGCCGGGCATGCGTACCGAGCTGCGTGACCGGCGTGGACCATAGGGCCGATACGATCACCACTGCGCGCGGTTGCGGCATGCTTTGCGCAAGCCGTTGCCAGCACAGGCCATCGGCACCGGCGTCCAAAGCCAGCATGGGAGAACCATAGGATACAAAGATGCTCGCTAAGCCTGCCATCGAAGTCTCTGTTGCTGGGCGCTAACCCGGTGGCTCGCGTCCGTTTGTCCGCACTCAGCCTAGGCGCTGCGAAGCGTGGGATAAATATGGAAAAATGGCATTATTTATTGCGGACGGAGGGATAATGGACCGCTTCGCTGCGATGGAGGCCTTTGTCGCTGTGGTGGACGCGGGCAGCTTCGTGCGGGCTGCCGAGCGCAAGGGCATTTCCGCCACAACCATGTCGCGCCTGATCGCCGAGCTGGAGGCGCATCTGCAGGCCAGACTGCTGCACAGGACCACGCGTCGCCTGAGCCTGACGGACGTTGGCCGGGTTTACTACGAGCAGTGCGTCGCGCTGCTCGCCGAGGTTGCCGAGCTGGAAGCGTCCATCAGCGCTGAAACTCGCGCCGCGAGCGGCTTGTTGCGTGTGAGCGCTCCGGTCTCGTTCGGCATTCTGCATCTGGCGCCCCTACTGCCGCGGTTTCGCCAGGAGCAGCCGAACGTGAGCCTGGAGCTGTCGCTGAACGACCGAGTAGTGGACCTGGTCGAGGAGGGCCACGATCTGGCGATCCGCATCAGCAGTCAGCTGGCTACCTCACTGGTGGCCAGGCCGGTGGCGACCGTCCGTGTGGTCACCTGTGCCTCGCCGGACTATCTGGCCCGGCATGGGACCCCCAGCACTCCGGAGGAACTTTCGCGCCATCAGTGCCTGCTCTATAGCTATACCGATGCCACTCATCAGTGGACGTTCTCCAGACCCGGCGGCGGAACCTTGAGCGTTCCGGTCAACGGCTTTCTGACCGCCAACAACGGGGACGTGCTGCGTCTTGCGGCGCTTGCAGGCGAAGGGATCGTCCGCCAGCCCACCTTCATCGTCGGGTCGGATCTGGCCGAGGGGCGCCTGGTTCCGCTACTGGAAGAGTACGCGCTGCCGCCGCTGGCCGTATACGCCGTTTACCCCAGTCGTCGCCATCTGGCCGCCAAGGTGCGTGCTTTCGTGGACTTTCTCGTGAACGCTTGGGGCGAACCCCCGCCGTGGGATGCATGGCTCGCGACGCGTTGACCTTGCAGGCAGCGCTTGGTCCTTGGGGGGTATTGCGCCGCGTAAGGACGTAATCCAGGTCGATTGTCCCGCTGGATGAAACAGTTTATTTCCGTTTGGCGTGATTATCTGTGCCCCAGCCACTGTTAGTCTTTCATCATCAGCTCTCAAGAGGACGATGAATGTTGAGAAACTCCGCTACCCGTTACGGCACCGTTGCCCGGTTGCTGCACTGGAGCATCGCACTGTTGCTGGCGGTGGTCTTCGGGCTCGGTTGGTGGACTACGGAACTCAGCTACTACGATCCGCTCTACCGCACTGTACCGCATCTGCACCGCTCGCTGGGGATACTGGTAACGCTGTTGATCGTGGTGCGGATAGGCTGGGCGCTGTGGGACCGCAAGCCGGAGATGTCGCAGAGCATGCCGCGCTGGCAGCGGCTGGCGGCCCGTGGCGGTCATTGGGCGCTGTATATCCTGATGGTGCTGGTGCCGGTGACGGGCTATCTGATGTCCACCGCGGACGGCCGCCCCGTGGATGTATTCGGTCTGTTTCAAGTGCCGGCGATATTGCCGCCCGCCTCCGGCCGGGAGAGCATCGCCGGAGCCTGGCACTACTATCTGGCTTTTGGCGGCGCCTGGCTGGTGCTGCTGCATATCGCTGCGGCACTCAAGCATCAGTTCGTCGATCGCGACGGCACACTACGCAAAATGATTGGTTAATTGACTAGGAGAAACACAATGCGCATTTCCCGTACCCTGACCGCTTTCGCGCTCGCCGGCAGCCTGTTGGTGTCCACTGCCGCCATCGCGGCACCCGAGAAATACACGGTGGATCCGACGCATAGCTTCGTGCTGTTCAGCGTCTCGCACCTTGGGTTTTCCTTTGTGGAAGGTCGCTTCAACGAGCTGTCGGGCAGCTTCGTCTACGACCCCGACAATCCCGCCGCCAGCAAGATCGACATGGAGGTGAAGACGGCCAGCATCGACAGCAACCATGCCGAGCGGGACCGTCACCTGCGCAACGCCGATTTCCTGAACGTCGATCGCTATCCGACCGCAACGTTCACCACCACCGGCTTCGAGCCCAACGGCGACAACGGCGTACTCAAGGGCAATCTGACGCTGCACGGCGTTACGAAGCCCATCGAAGTGGCTGTGGAGTTCGTGGGCGCAGGCCAGGATCCCTGGGGCGGTTATCGCCGTGGCTATGTCGGCACCACGACGATCAAGCGCAGCGACTTCAACATGAACTTCAACCTGGGACCGGCCGCCGACACAGTGACCTTGCGCTTCGTGATCGAAGGCATTCGCCAGTAACGGTCGGCCCTGCCGGTCATCCTCTCTCGTTTCCCCTCGTTTCCAAGGGGGCTATCCCCGGCCCCCTTGGTTTTCTGCCTCGGTCAAGAGCCGCTAACCAGGGCCTGCGGCCGAGTGCAGGGCCTGGCAGAGCGCCTCCTGCGACAGGCCGAAACCCCTCTAAAGGATCCCGACTACGCGGCGGGCTGCTCGTATCGCCGGAGGCTGCGCGGCAGCGTTGACTCTGCCGACAAGCCTCGATGGGCGGCTGCTCGGGCGGATTGGTTGTTGCCGAGCTTCGGGCGCGCCACCACCATGGGGTAATGAGCCTACCGATGTCTCTGCGATCTAGCGCTTGCCGCTGCCATGGATCGGGCTTGCTGCGCCGCACTTCCGACGGGTATTGCCGGCAGCGCGGAACGGGGGCAGCGTATGCATGACAGGACAAGGATGCGCCATGGCAATGCGGACGCAGGGCAGCCGCCTCACCGAGTTCGACCTTCACTTGTTTGCCGAAGGCAGGCACTACCGCCTCTACGACAAGCTCGGTGCGCATCTGATCTCTCGCGGCGACCGGCACGGTACGCAGTTCGGGGTGTGGGCCCCAAATGCCGCCGAGGTTTCCGTCATCGGAGACTTCAACGACTGGGAGCCGGGCATCCATCCGTTGGCGCAGCACTATGCCGGCTCCGGTATTTGGGAAGCGTTCGTACCCGGCGCCGATGAAGGCAACCGCTACAAGTACCACATTGTCTCGCACCGCCGCGGCTACACGGTAGCCAAGGCCGATCCGTATGCCGTCTACAGCGAGGTACCGCCGGCCACCGCGTCGGTGATTTGGGACCTGGATTACGCGTGGGGCGATGCCGAGTGGATGCAGGGCCGTTCCCGGCGCAACACCCTGGACGCGCCGTTCTCGGTCTATGAAGTGCATCTGGGTTCATGGCGGCGTGTGCCGGAGGAAGGCAACCGGCACCTGACGTATCGCGAAATCGCGCCCTTGCTTGCCGACTACTGCGAGCGGACGGGGTTCACCCACGTCGAGCTGATGCCGGTAATGGAGCATCCGTTCTACGGCTCCTGGGGCTATCAGGTTACCGGTTACTTCGCGCCCAGCGCGCGCTACGGCACGCCGCAGGACTTCATGTTCCTGGTCGATCACCTGCACCAGCGCGGCATAGGGGTGATCCTCGATTGGGTGCCTTCGCACTTCCCCAGCGACGAGCACGGCCTGGCCTATTTCGATGGCACGCACCTGTACGAGCATGCCGACCCGCGCCAGGGCTTCCATCCCGAATGGAACAGCTGCATTTTCAATTACGGTCGCAACGAAGTGCGCGGGTTTCTGCTCAGCAGCGCGTTGTACTGGCTGGACAAGTTCCACATCGACGGACTGCGCGTGGATGCGGTCGCCTCCATGCTGTACCTGGACTACGCGCGCAAAGAAGGCGAGTGGGTGCCGAACAAGCACGGCGGCAACGAGAATCTCGAGGCTATCGACTTCCTGCGCCAGCTCAACGAGGCGGTGTACGCCGAGTATCCGGACACGCAGACCATAGCCGAGGAGTCTACCGCCTGGCCCATGGTATCCCGGCCGACATACCTGGGTGGGCTGGGCTTTGGGATGAAGTGGAACATGGGCTGGATGCACGACACCTTGAACTACTTCAAGGAGGATCCCATCCACCGCCGCTACCACCATGCGCAGCTCACGTTCAGCATGGTCTACGCCTTCAACGAAAACTTCATGCTGCCGCTCTCCCACGACGAAGTGGTGCACGGCAAGGGCTCGCTGCTGGGGCGCATGCCCGGCGACGAGTGGCAGCGCTTCGCCAACCTGCGTCTGCTGCTGGGCTACATGTGGGCTCACCCCGGCAAGAAGCTGTTGTTCATGGGCGGCGAGTTCGGCCAGCGCGGGGAATGGGCGCACGAGGATAGCCTGGCATGGCACTTGCTTGAGCAGCCACTGCACGCGGGAGTGCAACGCTGGGTGGAGGATTTGAACCGCTTCTACCGCGGCAATCCGCCTCTGTTCGAGCAGGATTTCGTGGCGGAAGGCTTCGAATGGGTGGACGCCAACGACGCCGAGGCCAGTACCTTGAGTTTCCTGCGCCGAGGGCGCGGGGGGGGCTGGCTGCTGGTGGTGTGCAATAACACACCGGTGGTGCGCGAGTACTATCGCGTCGGGGTGCCCCTGGGCGGCTACTGGGAAGAGTGCCTGAACAGCGATGCCAAGGACTACGGCGGCAGCGGTCAGGGCAACCTGGGTGGCGTCATGGCGGTTCCCGTGCCTGCCCATGGCCGTTATCAGTCGTTGACGCTGCGGTTGCCGCCGCTGGCCGTTCTATATCTGAAACCGAGGGAATAGCGCCGATGGCACGGAAGCCGACCACCGACTCGGCCAAAGGTCGCACAGCGAACACGGCGGCCCCCAAGACGCTGGGGGCCGCTTCGCCACCCGCCAAGAAAACCGCTCCTGCAGTGGAAGCTGCGGCGTCCAAGCGGACGGCGAGGGCGCCGGCGAAAAAGACCGTGCCGGCACCTCCCCCGCGACCCGGTACCGGGGCCGAGCGCGCAGGGCCGGTACCGCCAGCGCCGCCGGGCGGGCGCGTCCGCGCCGTTATCGAAGCCGTCAAGCCGGAAGTGGACGCCGGCCGCTTCCCCATTAAACGCGTGCTGGGCGAGCGGGTGGCGGTCGAGGCCGACGTATTCGCCGATGGACACGATCAGGTGGCTGCGGACTTGCTGTACCGCTTCGCCGACGTCGCGCAGTGGCAGCGCGTGCCGATGGCGTTCGTGGAAAACGACCGCTGGCGGGCCGGGTTTACGGTCGAACGCTTGGGGTGTTACCGCTATACGGTGCAGGCCTGGGTGGATCATTTCGCGACTTGGCGCAGCGACCTGGTCAAACGCGCCGAGGCGGGCCAGGATCTGACCGTGCCGTTCGCGCAAGGCGTGGAGCTGATCCGCAAAGCCGCCAAGTTCGCCGACCCGGCGGACGCCGCCGCATTGCATGAACATGCGGAGCGCCTGCAAGCGTTGAGCATAGACCCCGAGCAGGCCTATCCCCTGGCCCGGAGCGAGGAGTTGGCGCAGCTGGTGCGCCGTAACCCCGATCCGGACACGGTCGCCGACTACGCGCGCGAGCTCGAAGTGGTGGTGGATCCGGAGCGTGCCTGCTTCTCTACCTGGTACGAAATGTTCCCCCGTTCGGCCAGCAATGACGGCACGCGCCATGGCACTTTCAAGGACGTAGAGGCGTGGTTGCCGTACATCGCCGGAATGGGGTTCGACGTGCTGTACCTGCCGCCAATACACCCCATAGGCAGAAGTTTCCGCAAGGGCAAGAACAACGCTATCCAGGCGCAGCCGGACGATGTGGGCAGCCCCTGGGCCATCGGTGCGGAGGAAGGTGGGCACAAGGCGGTGCACCCTCAGCTAGGTACGCTGGCCGATTTTCGCCGCCTGGTGCGGAGCGCGGCCGCGCACGGACTGCAGATCGCCCTGGACATCGCTTTTCAGGCCAGCCCCGACCATCCGTACGTCAAAGAGCATCCCCAGTGGTTTCTCAAGAGTCCCGACGGCAGCATTCAGTATGCGGAGAATCCCCCTAAGAAGTATCAGGACATCTACCCTTTTTACTTCGAAAGCGACGATTGGCCGGCGCTGTGGGCCGAGCTCAAGAGCGTGTTCGAGTTCTGGATAGAACAGGGGGTGAGCATTTTCCGCGTCGACAACCCTCACACCAAGCCGTTTGCGTTCTGGGAGTGGTGCATAAACGAACTGAAGTGCGCGCATCCGCAGCTGATTTTTCTCTCCGAAGCCTTTACGCGTCCGAAGGTGATGCACCGGCTGGCCAAGCTGGGGTTCACCCAGTCCTACACTTATTTCACGTGGCGCAATACCCGCGCCGAGCTCACTGAGTACTTCACCGAGCTTGCGCACGGGGAAGGGCGCGAGTACTTCCGCCCCAATGCCTGGCCCAACACGCCGGACATTCTGCACGAGTATCTGCAGTTCGGCGGGCGCCCGGCTTTCGTCGTTCGCCTGATTCTGGCGGCGACGCTATCGGCCAACTACGGCATTTACGGCCCTGCGTTCGAACTCTGGGAGCACCGCCCGCGCGAGAGCGGGAGCGAGGAGTACCTGGACTCCGAAAAGTATCAGCTGCGGCAATGGGATCTGGACGATCCCACCAGCCTCAAGGAGCTGATTGCGCTGGTCAACAGCATCCGCCGCCGGTATCCGGCGCTGCAGCGCAACGCCGGCCTGCGCTTTCACGAGACCGATAATGACCAGCTGATCGCCTACAGCAAGCACGGCGGGCCGCGCGACGATGTGCTTCTGATGGTGGTGAACCTGGACCCTTACCACGTCCAGAGCGGCTGGCTGACGTTGCCGCTATCGCAGTTCGGGCTGGACGAGCGGCAGCCGTACCAGGTCGAGGATCTGATTTCCGGCGCCAGCTACTTGTGGAACGGCCCCACCAACTTCGTCAAGCTCGACCCCCACGGCCAATCGGCCCATATCTTCCGTCTGCGGGGCAAAGCGCTACGGGAGCAGGACTTTGACTACTATCAGTGAGCTTCGATCCAAGGCGAGCCAGAACGGTGCTCCTACTCGCGATCCGCTCTGGTACAAGGACGCTATTATTTACCAGACCCACGTCAAGGCGTTTTACGACAGTAACGACGACGGCGTGGGCGACTTCAAGGGCCTGACGCAGAAGCTGGACTACATTCAGGATCTGGGGGTGAACGCGATCTGGTTGTTGCCGTTCTACCCCTCGCCCATGCGTGACGATGGCTACGATATATCCGACTATCGCAACGTCGCCGAGCAGTACGGCACCAAGGCCGACTTCAAGGCCTTCGTCCGCGAGGCGCATAAACGCGGGTTGCGCGTGATCACCGAGCTGGTGATCAACCATACCTCCGATCAGCATCCTTGGTTTCAAGCCGCGCGCCGGGCGCCGAAAGGGTCGCGCAAGCGCAACTTCTATATCTGGAGCGACGACGATAAGAAGTTCCCCGAGACGCGCATCATTTTTACGGATACCGAGCGCTCCAATTGGGCCTGGGACGAGGAAGCCGGGCAGTACTACTGGCACCGCTTCTTCTCGCACCAGCCGGATCTGAACCATAACAATCCGGAAGTGGTGAAGGCGGTGATCCGCGTGATGCGCTACTGGCTGGACATGGGCGTGGATGGGCTGCGCCTGGACGCCATTCCCTACCTGTGCGTGCGCGAGGGCACCAACAACGAGAACCTGCCCGAGACGCACCAGGTGCTCAAGCAGATGCGCGCGGTGATCGATGCCCACTACCAGGACCGCATGTTCCTGGCCGAGGCCAATCAGTGGCCCGAGGACGTGCGCGAGTACTTCGGCGACGGGGACGAGTGCCACATGGCCTATCACTTCCCTTTGATGCCGCGCATGTTCATGGCCATCGCCCAAGAGGATCGCCACCCCATCGTCGAGATCATGCGGCAGACGCCGGAAATTCCGGAAACCTGCCAATGGGCGCTGTTCCTGCGCAACCACGATGAGCTGACCTTGGAGATGGTCACCGACCGCGAGCGCGACTACATGTACAACATGTACGCCGCCGAGCCGCGCATGCGCATCAACGTGGGGATACGGCGCCGACTCGCGCCGTTGATGGACAACAACCGCGCGAAGATAGAACTGCTGACCTCTTTGCTGCTGACCATGCCGGGCTCGCCCATCATCTACTACGGCGACGAAATCGGGATGGGCGACAATATCTTCCTGGGCGACCGCAACGGCGTGCGCACCCCCATGCAATGGACGCCGGATCGCAATGCCGGTTTTTCGCGCGCCGACCCCCAGCGGCTCTACCTGCCGCTCATCATGGATCCCGTGTACGGCTATCAGGCAGTGAACGTGGAAGCGCAGTCGCGCAGTCCCAGCTCGCTGCTGAACTGGACCAAGCGGGTGATTGCGGTGCGCAATCGTCACCAGGCCTTCGGGCGGGGCGATCTGACCTTCCTCGAGCCGGGCAATCGCAAGATATTGGCTTACCTGCGCACATACGGCGAGGACATCATTCTCTGCGTGGCCAATATGGCGCACTCGCCACAGCCGGTGGAGCTGGATTTGTCGCGCTTCAACGGACGCGTGCCGGTGGAACTGGTCTCGCATACGCCTTTCCCGCCCGTTGGCGAGCTGCCTTACCTGCTCACCGTGCATCCCTACGGCTTCTACGCCTTTCGGCTTGCCACCGATGTGGAGGTGCCCAGCTGGCACGAGGAGCATCTGCCCCGGCGCGAGCTGCCTACCTTGGTCTTGCTCGAAGGCTGGCAGACGTTCCACGGCCTCAAGAGCGACGCGTCGGAGGTTCGCCGGCTGCTGGCCACGCGCACGCGCGAACAGCTGCAGCGCGAGGTGCTGGTGCCTTATATAGAAGGCAAGCGCTGGTACGCTGCCAAGGGCAGGCCTATCGAGCGCGTGGAGCTGCGCACCCAAGGCGAGTGGCCGACGCCCTATGGCAGTTGGCTGCTGACTCTGGTGGATGTGAAGCCGCGCGACGAGGCGCCACAGACCTACGTACTGCCTCTGGGCATTGCCTGGGAGAAGGACGACGAGGAGAAAGTCAACGCTGTCGCGGCCGAGGCGCTGGCACGGGTACGTCAGCGCGCGCATGAAGGCATTCTCTATAGCGCGCTGCGCGACGCCGATTTTTGCCGAGCCCTGCTCACCGCTATCGGCGGCAGTAGCGAGCTGCCCTTTGGCGACGGCCGCCTGCGCTTCTTCGCGACTTCCGCTTATCCGCGCCTGGCCGAGGGCGCGCTCGCCGAGCCGGTGCAGCACCCAGCGTTCGAGCAGAGCAATACCAGCGTCCTGTTCGGCAATCGGTTGTTCTTGAAGGTGTACAGGCGGCTGCAGCCGGGCGTGAACCCGGAGCTGGAAATGGGCTGTTTTCTCACCGAAGAGCGGCCCTTGCCTCAGGTGCCGCCGGTAGCGGGCGGCATCGAGTACGTGCACGACGATGGCACGGTGACCACCATCGCCATGCTGCAGGGCTACGTGGAGAACCAGGGGAGTGCCTGGCAGTACACGCTGGACTACCTGGAGCGCTACCTGTCCGGCCTCACGATGGAGGGAGCCGAGCAAATCGAGGATCCGCACGCCCCCTATCTGATGCTCACGGCTACGCTGGGACGCCGGGTGGGCGAGCTGCACCAGGCGCTGGCGAGCGCGGGCCCGGACCACCCCCAGTTTGCGCCCGAGCAGGTGACCCCGGGCGAGCTGGCGGAGTGGGTCGCAAGGGTGCACCGCGACATCGGCGACACCTACGCAGCGCTGCGTAACCGCCGTCATCAGCTGCCCGATTTGCTGCTGCCGCTGGTAGACATGCTCATAGAGCGACGCGAGCAACTGATCCGGCGGGTGAGCGCCATTGCCGACCTGGAGCCGGAGTTCGTGAAGACGCGCTACCATGGCGATCTGCACTTGGGGCAGGTGCTGTTGGTGGAGAACGATTTCGTTATCACCGATTTCGAAGGCGAGCCGGCCCGCAGCATGAGCGAGCGCCAAGCCAAGGGGCCCGTGCTGCGCGATGTGGCCGGTATGCTGCGCTCGTTCAATTACGCCGCGCATGCGGCGCTGAAGAGCGCCACATTCGATCGTCCCGAAGATTACGAGCGGCTGCAGCCACTGCTGCTGGAATGGGAGCGGGCGGCGGCGAACAGTTTCTTGCGCGGTTACGGTGAAGGCGTGGCCGCCGCGCGCAGCTATCCAGCCGATGCCGATGCAGCCCGACGGCTGATTGATCTGTTCACTATTGAAAAGGCGCTGTACGAGGTGCGCTACGAGCTGGATAACCGGCCCGGCTGGGCGGACGTTCCCATCGGCGGGCTGCTCGAACTGCTGGAGCGCGAATGAGCGCGCAGGCCTGCGCCGGTTTTCCCCCGACAGGCACGGCCCAACGTAGAAGAGAGTAGTGCAGGCCAAGGAAACCGCGCGGAATGGGAGCTCGTAGATCGGCGGTCTGGGCGGGCGAGCCGTATCCTCTGGGGGCTACGTGGGACGGGCAGGGGGTGAACTTCGCGCTGTTCTCCGAGCACGCGGAGAAAGTGGAGCTGTGCCTGTTCGATCCCAGCGGCCGCCGCGAGCTCGAGCGCATAGAGCTTCCTGAGCGAACCGACCAGATCTGGCATTGCTACCTGCCCGAGGCGCGGCCGGGTCAGCTCTACGGCTATCGCGTCCACGGCCGCTACCGGCCGGAGGAAGGCCACCGCTTCAATCCCAACAAGCTCTTGATCGACCCATACGCCAAAGCCTTGGCGGGCGTACTGCGCTGGTCCGATGCGCATTTCGGTTATCGCATAGACGCCAAGCGCGAGGATCTGACTCCCGATACCCGCGATAACGCAGCGGGCATGCTCAAGAGCCAAGTCATAGACTGCGCATTTACCTGGAGCGACGATCGCCCGCCCCGCGTGCCCTGGGAAGAGACGGTGATCTACGAGGTACACGTGCGCGGATTCACCATGCGGCATCCGCAAGTGCCGCCGCCGCTGCGCGGGACTTATGCCGGCCTTGCGACCGCGCCGGTCATCGAGCACCTCAAGCGCCTGGGGGTTACTGCTGTGGAGCTGATGCCGGTGCACGCCTTCGTGGATGACCGCTACCTGGTTCAGCGAGGGCTGCGCAACTACTGGGGTTACAGCTCCGTAGCCTATTTCGCCCCCGAGCAGCGCTACCTGGCGTCGGGCCAGGTGAACGAATTCAAGACGATGGTGAAAACGTTGCACTCGGCGGGCATAGAAGTGATTCTCGACGTGGTTTACAACCACACTGCCGAGGGCAACCACCTGGGGCCGATCTTGTCGCTGCGCGGCATCGACAATGCCGCCTACTACCGGTTGGTGGCGGATAATCCGCGCTACTACATGGATATCACCGGCTGCGGCAACACATTGAACCTGCGCCATCCGCGCACGCTGCAGCTCGTCACCGACTCGCTGCGCTATTGGGTGCAGGAAATGCACGTCGACGGCTTTCGCTTCGATCTGGCAGTGGCGCTGGCGCACGAGCACTACCAGATCGGCCGCTGCGGCGCTTTTTTCGACACCATTCAGCAGGATCCGGTGCTCTCGCGAGTGAAACTCATCGCCGAACCGTGGGATCTGGGCGAGGGCGGGTACCAGCTCGGCAACTTTCCGGTCGGGTGGGCGGAGTGGAACGACCGCTACCGAGACGCTATGCGCGCCTTCTGGAAAGGCGACAGCGGGCAGATCGGCGAGTTCGCGCGCCGCCTGACCGGCTCCAGCGACCTTTATCAACACTCGGGGCGCCGCCCTCAAGCGAGCATCAACTTCGTCTGCGCGCACGACGGTTTCACTCTGCACGATCTGGTCAGCTACGAGCGCAAGCACAACGAAGCCAACGGCGAGGACAACCGCGACGGCTCGGACCACAACCTCTCGCACAACTACGGTGTCGAGGGACCTACGGACGACCCGGCGATCAACGCCGTGCGCCAGCGTCAGAAGCGCAACTTTCTCGCTACCCTCCTGCTCTCGCAGGGCGTACCCATGTTGCTGGCCGGCGATGAGCTGGGACGCACGCAGCATGGCAACAACAACGCCTACTGCCAGGACAACGAGATTTCCTGGATCGACTGGCAGCTGAACGGGGACGACCAGGCTCTGTGTCGCTTCGTACAGCAACTCATTCGGCTGCGGCGCGAGCATGCGGTGTTCACGCGCCGCACCTTCTTTCAAGGGCGCACGATCGGCGGTAGCGGCGTCAAGGACATTTGCTGGCTCGCCCCCGATGGCCGGGAGATGACCGACGAGGAATGGACCGCGCCCTTGGCCCGCTGCCTTGGCGTGTACTACGCGGGCGACGCGATCAACGAACGGGATCGTCGCGGGCGCGAAGCGATGGATGCCAATTTCCTCCTGCTGGTCAATGCCTATCACGACGCCGTGCCCTTTGTGCTGCCGCAGCTGCGCGAGCGCGTCCAGTGGCAGTCGCTGTTCGATACCCACTACGCCGCCGGACTGCGCTCCTGTGGCTACTTCAGCGCCGGCAGCCGCTATCCGCTGCAGGGCCGCTCCCTGGCGCTGTTGATAGAGCGCGAGGCCGGCCTATGAAACGGATTCGCCTGGTGCCGCTCGGCAGCGAACCGACTGCCGCCGGATGTAGGCGCGGCTCATCATCGCTTGCCTTCCGGGGCGGTAGTCCGGCAAATGGAGATGCTCCATGGCTGATCTATCCCCGCTACAGCGATTGGCTACGCGCTGCGGTATCGCGCTGGCCTACAGCGACATTTTCGGCGCCGAGAGGGTCGCCTCCGAACGGGTGTTGCGCCGCTTGCTGACGGCCATGGGGGCGCTGCCGGAGCCGGAGGCCGATCCGGTCGCTGCGTTGGCGGCCTGGGAGGATGCGCACTGGCAGGCGCCACTGCCGCCCGTGCTGGTAGCGCGCGAGGGCGAACCGCTAAGAGTACCCCTCGCGCTGGCGGACGAACTTGCCTGGCGGCCGCTGCGCTGGCGCGTCGTAACCGAGCACGGCGACAGCCATGAAGATGCCTGCTCGCTGGACCGGCAGGACATCCTCGGCGGGCGCGTGGTGGCGGCGCGCGCGCATCTTGCCTTCGAGCTGGTCCTCGGCCTGGCCCTGCCGCCGGGCTACCATCGCCTTGAGCTTCTGCTGGGTAGTCGGCGGCTGGCGGCGACACCGCTGATCGTCGCGCCGCCTACCTGCTACTTGCCGCCCGCGCTCGCCGATGGCGGACGCATCTGGGGGCCGGCGGTGCAGCTTTACTCGTTGCGTTCGCGTCGAAACTGGGGGATAGGGGATTTCACCGATCTGCGCCAGCTCGCTCAGCAGTGGGCCGAGCAGGGTGCCGACATCGTCGGAATCAGCCCGTTGCATGCGCTCTTTTTGGGCAACCCGGGCCATGCCAGCCCTTACAGCCCATCCAGCCGGGGCTTTCTCAACGTAGTGTATCTGGACGTCGAGGCCGTGCCCGACTTTCGTGAGTGCGAATCGGCACGGACGCGGGTTCGCAGTGCCGCGTTCCAGTCGCGGTTGCAGGCGCTGCGCGAGTCGCCGCTGGTGGACTACCCGGGCGTCGCGGCGGCCAAGCTTACCGTGCTGGGTGAGTTGTATAGCCACTTTCGCGCGCACCATCTTAGCGGCCCCAGCGCACGTGGGCGTGCGTTTCGCGCGTTTCAGCACCGGGGCGGCAAGGCTTTGCGCGACTACGCGCTGTTCGAAGCGCTCTACGAGCACCGGCGCGTTCGCGATCCCCAGAGCTGGAGCTGGCAACAGTGGCCACCCGAGTATCGCGAGCCGGACTGCCCGGCGGTGGTCGAGTTCGCTCGTGCGCATGGCGAGCGCATCGAGTTCTTCGAGTATCTGCAATGGCAGGCCGAGCAGCAGCTAGAAGACACGGATGCCCGGCTAGCTGGTCTTGGCATGGGGGTAGGGCTGTACTTGGATCTGGCCGTTTCGGTGGACCGCGGCGGCGTGGACTGTTGGCGCGACCAGTCGCTTTACGCGCAAGGGGCGAACGTAGGCGCGCCACCGGACGACTTCAATCGCCAGGGGCAGGACTGGGGGCTGCCGCCGTATAACCCCCACAGGTTGAGGCAGGCCGCTTACGCGCCTTTTATCGCTGTACTGCGCGAGAACATGCGCCGGGCGGGCGCTTTGCGCATAGACCATGTGATGGGGCTGATGCGCCTTTACTGGATTCCCCATGGCATGAGCGCGGCCGAAGGGGCTTACGTGCACTACGCTTTGGAGGAAATGCTGGGCATCGTCGCGCTGGAGAGCCACCGCAATCGTTGCCTGATCATAGGCGAGGATCTGGGCACCGTGCCGGATGAGGTGCGCCAGGCCATGCAGCGCACCCGTATGCTTTCCTACCGGCTGCTCTATTTCGAGAAAGACGGCACTGGTGATTTCAAGCCCGTGCGGGGGTTTCCGCAGGCGGCGCTGGCTGCGGTGTCCACGCACGACCTGCCCACGCTTGCTGGGTTCTGGGAGGGGCGCGATATCAGGCTGCGTACCGAGCTTGGGCTGTTCGACAGCGAGGCGGCGCGAGCGAACCAGACTCGTGCGCGCACATGCGATCGCGCGGCCTTGCTGGCAGCTCTGGAGCGCGAGGGGCTGCTCCCGCAGGGCGTCAACGTAGAGTCGGTGCCGGAGCTGAGCGAGGAGCTGGCCCGCAATGTCCATATTTATCTGGCGCGCTCCAACGCGGCGGTGCTGATGGTGCAGCCCGAGGACGTGTTGCGTACGCCGGATCAAGCGAATCTCCCCGGCAGTCTGGAGGATCAGCATCCGAACTGGCGGCGCAAGCTTGCGCTGGCGCTGGAAGAGTGGCCGCAGCATGCGCCTTTTCTTAGCCTTGCCAGCGCCTTGAATGCAGAACGACCTCGCGGCCGGCCGCTGGCTGCACGGGGGAACTTTCCGTGATCGATCTGGCCGAAGAGTGTGTCTGCGCCGGTCTTGCATCCATGCGTCGCCATGCACGCATTCGCCAAGCCGAGACGCCATGACCGGATGGTATGCGCTTGTCCCTGACGAGCTTGCACTCTATCCAATACTGAGCCGGCAGATCGGCGTGCGGTGGCGAGCCGATCTGCCGATGGGTTTTCCATTCTCTTCGGCATACGGCCGGGACATTAGCGAGGCTGGTACATGCAAGGCAGCACTGCCAACCGCACCGACGTCTCCAGCTCCCAATCCGCGCTTATCGACCGCTGCGCCGCCGAGTCGCTGCGCCTGTTGGCGCACAATCTCACGCCGCAAGGCGTGATGGCGGCCAGCCTTACGGATGCGGCGGAAGCGCGCAGCTATACGCGTATCTTCGGGCGGGATGCCGCCATTTGCGTGCTGGCCATGGCCGGCAGCGGCGTTCCTGCGCTAGAAACGGGCGCAGTGGCCAGTCTGGATGCGCTGGCGCGGGGGCAGGCCCGCAACGGACAGATTCCCAAATACGTGGATCCGCGCAGCGCCGATACCGATTTCTGGTATCTCGGCTGTATAGACGCCACGCTCTGGTGGCTGATCGCGGTCCACCACACCTGGCGGCACAGTTGCGTGCCGGGGGTGGAGGGACGCTGGCATGCGGAGGTGGAGCGGGCGATTGCGTGGTTGGAGGCGCAGGAGCACCAGCGCTTTTTCCTACTTCAGCAGAACGAGGCCAGCGACTGGGCAGACATCATGCCGCGCTCCGGCTTCGTGCTGTATACCAACGCGCTCTGGTATCGCGTCAAGCAGTTGTTCGACCTGCCTCATGGCGAAGAGACGCGGCAGCAATTCAATCATCTGTTTCAACCGAACCGTCGCGATCTGCCGGAGTACCGCCGCGCCCGCCTGCTGGTCCACTACGCGCGCCGCGGCCAGCGCAACCGGGGCCTGTACTTCAGCTTCGTGAATCTCTCCTTCGTCGGCGACGAGGGCGATGTGTTCGGCAATCTGCTGGCGGTGCTCTATGGGCTGGCCGGCGATGCCATGTCGCAGGAAATCATCAAGACGCTGCTGGCCCGCCGGGCGCACGAGCCCTACCCGGTGCGTACCGTGTTAGACCCCATCACCACGGATGACGAGCTCTGGCGCGCCTACATGGGGCGCCATAGGCAGAATCACCCCCACCAGTACCATAACGGCGGGATCTGGCCCTTCATCGGTGGCTTCTGGGTGATGGCCCTGGCCATGCTGGGCAAGCGCAAGATGGCGGCAGACGAGCTAATGCGCTTGGCGCAGGTAAACAGTCTCGACAACTGGCGCTTCACCGAATGGTTCCATGCCGAGACGCTGCAGCCGCTGGGTATGGCGGGACAGAGCTGGAACGCGGCCACGTTCCTGCTGGCGCGGCGAGCCCTGGAGAGCGGCCGGTTCGATATCTAGGTGTCGCTCGCTCCGGCGCTGGATTCGACGCCCGCAAGGCCCGTGCAGGCGACCTGCCGCCGTGCGATAGTCAGGCATGGCCGGCGGCCAGTAAACGGTCGAACTGCGCAGCCGGCAGCGGCCTGGAGAACAGAAAACCCTGTCCGAAGTCGCAGCCGGCGCTTTTGAGCAGTGCCAGTTGGGCGGGCGTTTCTATGCCTTCGGCAATGACTTTCAGCCCCAGCTTGTGCGCCATGACGATGATCGTCTCGGCAATGGTCCGGTTGGTGTTGTCCAGGGCCATGTCGCGGACGAAGGACTGGTCGATTTTCAGATAGTCGATGTCGAACTTCTTCAGATACGCCAGCGAGGAGTAACCCGTACCGAAATCGTCGATGGCCACTTCCACTCCGGCGTCGTGAAACTTGCGCAAGCGGCCGGTGACGGCGCTGGAGGCGTCCAGCAGCACGTTTTCGGTAATCTCCACCGTAATGCTTTCGCCTGCCAGATCCAGTTCGTGCAGGAAGCGCAGCCATTCGTTTTCGCTTGTAGCGGGAAGAAACTGGGCAGGCGATTTGTTGACGGTCACTTGCAGCGGTATGTCCGAGCGGGCCCGGCAGTGCTTTGCAAAGCGGGCGGCTTCGCGAAACACCCAGTTGCCGATGTCTCTGATCAGGCCGGACTCTTCGGCCAATGGGACGAAGGTAGAGGGCATGACCAGGCCGAAGCGCGGATGGTGCCAACGCAACAGCGCTTCGGCCTTGACGATATTGGCCGTGGCCAAGTCAATCACGGGCTGGTAGTACACCTCCAGCTGGCCGCGACCGACGGCGATGCGTAACTCGTTGATCATGCGCAGACGACGGTGCGCCTGGCGGTCCATTTCCCGTGTAAAGTAGCTGAAGCGGTTCTTCCCGGCCTGTTTTGCCGAGTACATGGCCTGATCGGCGGCACGGATAAGGCGCTCGGAGGTGGTCGCATCGTTGGGGTATATGGTGATGCCCAGGCTGGCGCTGACGTAAGTGGTTTCCTTGCCGAGCCTGAATGGCTTGGCAAGCGTGTCGATGATTTTCTGAGCGACTTGCTCTACCGGCTCTATGTTCTGCAGCTCGCTGAGAATCACGGTGAACTCGTCGCCGCCCAGGCGGGCCACGGTGTCGCCGCGACGAACTGTCGCCTCCAGCCGCTGGGCGGCCTGGATCAGGAGCTGGTCGCCGGCATCGTGACCCAGCAGGTCGTTGACCTGCTTGAAGCCGTCCAAATCGATAAAGAGCAGGGCCAGCTGGTGCCCCAGCCGTTGGGCTTTCTTGATTTCCTGATCGAGCCGGTCGCGGAACAGGCGCCGATTCGGCAGCCCGGTCAGGGCATCGAAGTTGGCATGACGCCAGATCCGCACTTCCGCCTGCTTGCGCTCGGTAATGTCTCTTAGCAGGATCTGTACCGCGGGCTGTCCTTCCCATTCGATGCGGCCCACTGAGACCTCCAGGTCGATTTCCTTGCCGTCCTTGCGGCGCCAACGCTGCTCGACCAGGGACGTGCTGGGCCGTTCCGTGCCAAGGCCGCTGAGCTGTTCGTGCGCGGCCCGTCGGCTGTTCGAGGTGACGAACTCGAGCGTGGGATGGCCCACTATGTCGCTTTCGCCGGCTCGCAGCAGCTGCATGGCGGCGGCGTTCGCATACTGATAAATCCCGTTGTGGGCGACCAGGATGCCTTCGGGGCTGAGTTCCGCCAGCGCGCGATAACGGCGTTCGCTGGCGCGCAGCGCATCTTCGGCAAGCTTGCGCTGTGTCAGGTCCACCGTCACTGCCAGCACGCGGCTGGGGCGGCCGTGCTCATCGTCCAGGCGCGTGACGCTGCTGGTAGCCCAAACCAGGCTCCCGTCGGGGCGCTGGTAGCGTTTGTCCAGGCTGCCCGGCTTGCCGGTAGCGATCAGGCGCTGCACGGTCTCCAGACTTCTTTGGATATCGCCGGGATGCGTGACGTCCGCAATCCCCAGCTGCAGCACGCGCTCGCGCGGACGGCCCAGTATGCGGCAGAGTTCGTCGTTGACGCGCAAGAACTTGCCATCCAGCGACAGTTCGGACAGCCCGACAGCGGCGTGCTTGAAAATGGCGCTCAAGCGTTCTTCGCTTTGTCGCAGCCGCTCTTCGGTTTGACGGCGCTGTACGGCATCCCAAGCCGCGCGTATCAGCGTTTCGAGAACCGCTACTTCCTCGGGGCGCGGGTGGTGCGGGCTAGCCCAATAGGCTGCAATGGCCGCGCGCGGTGCGGGCTCGCCGACCGGCACCATGATCAGGCTGCCGATAGCGGTGCTTTGTAAGGCAGAGAAGTCGCGGTCGCGGCTGACATCGCGGACTACGATGGTGGTGCCGCTGTTCATGCTGCGCTTGGCGAGCGCGGAGAGCAAAGGGAAGCGTTGATTGGTAACGGATGCCGGCCCCAGTCGCTGGCCGCTGGCCAGGTAAAGCTGTTCCCCATCCTTCGCGATCACACAGACACCATCGGTGGCAGCGAGCACGTTGGCCTCGGAGTTCATAGTGGCGAGGATCTGTTCGCGGTTGCGCGCCGAGTTCATTCTCGAGAGCGCCAGTGCCAGCGACTGAAAGCGCTGGCGGCCGGCACTGACTCTGCTCCCGCTTTGATCGCAATGGGGTCGCCGCTGATTCTGGCTCACGAGTCACTCCGGGTTGGCGAGCGCCGGCGGAGGATGACCAACGAACAGGATGCCAAGCGGCAGAACACCTAGGTATGGACCACTGAAGCGGGCTACTCGCATGTGCAGGAAGCGTCGGAACCGCCCATCCGGCTCAAATAGCTAATCTGCTGGTAAATGCCGGAATTGCAAGCCCGCGCTGCGAAAGAAATGCCACCCCCGGCACAAGCCGTTCAGTTTCGGCGCCTGCCGCGATTCTCGCAGACGGCGCCCACGTGCAGAGATAAAGAACCTCGAAGGTCGTGGTCGCCGGCATACACGCGATTCGGGAGCGGGAGTCAGGAAACGCTATTGACGTTGAAGATGCGATTTCTCTTACCCAAAGCCACGAAAGTCCATTAATATCAGCGATTGCTAAGCTATGAATTTAATTGAGCGCCCGCTTTGCTGGGGTGGCGAGCGCTTGCCGGTCTTTGGGCGATCGGCGCGAGGATGTGTAGCGGCGGCTGGTTGTTTCGCCGTTACATTGTTCCGCTATTCGGGCCTGCCGCATGCGATACGAGCGGATCGAATCGAGCGTGCCGATTCGCGGTCTGGTTGGCGGCAGTTGCAGGTGTGCCAAAGGGGGGAGTATGGCGGACCAGGTCAGGTATACCTTTCGGTGCCAGGGGTTTCCCGAGGATACGTTCCGCGTTGCACGATTCACAGGCGAGGAGGGCGTGTCTCGGCTTTATCAGTTCGAGCTGGATCTGGTTTCGGAGAATCCGGATCTGGTCATCGACGACATGCTCGATCAGCCCAGCACTTTTACGATCGCGTCGGGACGGGGCGAACGGATCATACATGGCATCGCCGCCGATGTGCAGGTGTTGGATCAGGCAGATGAATTAACCGTCTACCGCATTCTGCTGGTTCCGCGGGTTTGGGAGCTGACGCTAACGCAGGCCAATCGGGTTTATCTCGATACCAATGTGGAAGACGTTATCAAGGTAACGCTGGAACGGGCCGGCATCACCGCTACCGATTACCGGCTGGCGCTGGAAGCTACTTATCGGCAGTGGGATTTTCGTCTGCAGTACGCCGAAAGCGACTGGCAGTTCCTCTCGCGCGTGCTGGAGCGCGATGGAGTCTATTACTATTTTCTGCCCGGCAGCGAGCACGAAGAAATTGTTTTTTGCGACAGCCGCTTGCAGCAGGCCGCAATGCCCGAGCCGGAAGTTCGCTATATGGCGGCGCTAGGAATGGATCCGGGCGATTTTGGAGAGACGGTGCACTCTATCGTCTGCCACCAGCGGCGTATGCCGCGCACCGTAGTCATTCACAATTACAATGACGAGCGACCTTCGATCCGGATCAGCGCCGAGGCGGAGGTCGATCCGCGCGGCTCGGGCGAAGTCAGTCTCTATGGCCAGAACGTCGTCGATCAGGACGAGGCGCGGGTGCTGGCCGAAATTCGCGCCCAGGAGCTGCGCTGCCGCAAAACGGTTTATCACGGCGAGAGCACGGTGTGCCGGATGAGCGCGGGGCTGCA
>CAYWPG010000011.1:0-97156 GCA_964460035.1 uncultured Alkalilimnicola sp. | reverse complement strand
ACAGGGGCTCCGTCCTCTGCGCCACAGGCGGCAATAGCGGTGCTCAAGGCAAGCACCGTCAAGAGTGTGCGTAGGTTATTGGACGACATACTGATCAACGCTAGCTGTGCCGCTTCCCTGATGCGGCAGTCTTATTAGGACTCATGCGGTTCGACAGGCGCTTCCCGTGCCGCCGAAGGGGGCCGCAGAGACGTCACACGAATCTACACATTCGGATGCAGGTGCACCGTGGGAGAGGTCACTGCGTTAGGTGGAACGGTGTCTCACCAGCGCGATCGCCTAGCTTGTTGATGTCTTGGCTGTGCCCAAGAGTGGGCTGTTGCCATGCTTTAGATGTGCGGCGAGGCCAGCGCCGCTCGGCGGCTACTAGCAGGCTGAGTCGGTACGAGACACGGGACGGCGGAGCGAGACGAGCCATGGACCGCTGACTTACGGATCAAGCTCGTGTCCTACTTATTGTTCGATCGGCCTCCTCCGCCACTCAAATAATACGGAGCGTCGGCGTCTGGTTGCCTAAGGTCCAACGAGGGGCGCAGTGTCCGCGAACCGGCGCACTAAGGAGTGTGTACCGGCATCTAGGGATCCCGATGTCCTGGGCGGTATCGAGGTTCTTGATTCGATCATCAACAAAGAGGAGTGCTTCAGGAGGAAGGCGCAGCCCGCTCTAAGAGCGTGTCGTCAATCTCTCTGGACGGCTTACGTGTCCTTACGTCCCGCTGATCGCCCATGGGGCGAGGAGGCCAGTCAGACCGAAGCGCTCTATGAGCTTACTCGCCTTTGCCGAGCATGAGCTCCCGAGTTCTGGATGCTCGCCGACGGGGGCGCCGAGTACCGCGGCGGGATCGAGCGGAAGTTATCAGGCTGCTGAAAGCAGGTCCCAGCAGCCTGATAAGCGTGGTGTAGCGGCTCGCCGCCTGGAAGAGACTCAGCGCAAGGGCTCGGCTTGCGGTTGCGGCTGAATGGTCATCATTTCCTGCTGGATAGTTTCGATCTCGGCGATCAGATCGTCGGTCTGAGGGTGCCGCTTACGCATCGCGTCGAGCATGTTGTCCTGCACTTCCTGCTGCGCTGCCAAGAAGGACTCGTCCTGCATCAGCGCCTGTTGAGCTTCGTACAGATTTATCTGCTCTTCCTGAAAAGCGATCGCGACTTCTTGTTGCTTTTCGGGGGTTTCCGCTGTCTCGAACTCACCCTGAAGCTGTTCCAGTCGCGCAATCGTTCCTTCCGGATCGTGGCCTTGCTCTTCCATGGTGGCTATTGCGCGTTTCTCCAGCGCTTCGATCTGCTCGATCAATTGCGGCTCGTTTTCGAGCGTGTCCTGCTGGATTCTGCCCAGCTCCATCTGTATTTCCTGCATGCGCAGGTGGGCCTGCTGGGCACGCTCCATGGCTTGCGGATCCACGGTCTGCTCCGACTGCGACGGCGCTTGCTGAGCATGCGCTGCGCCGCCAGCGGCAAGCAGGGCGCACAGCACGGCCGTAAGTACGCCACGGTGGAGGCGGGCTCGCTGAGTGTCAAGAATGGGCATTAGCAAATAGCTCCTTGCTCGTTGGCCGACCGGACGCGGTCACGCCGGGACATAATGAGGATGCTTGCTGCCGGCACAAGCGCCGGCAAGGCAGATAAAACCTGTTTTCTGCGACACGCACCGGCGATATCGCTGCACGACGGACACCGCATCTGCGACCATCGGCGCGCTTACGGCGACAGTCGCCATAGAACGTCCCGCAGCTAGAAGATTTAAGGGTGGTTGATCAGGGCGTAAAGTGCTCGCGTTCAGAGCAGCCGAACTGCGCTGCCTGCCCGGTAGTGAAGAGCCACCGAATGTTGCGACATTTGCGATGCTGTATCGATGCGGCTAAACGTTGGCCGCATGCTGATTGGTAGACGTCCGCCACACCGAAACGCAGCCGGTATGGCGGACGAGAAGGTGCCCTTTACTTGAGCTCGTCGGAGCGCTTGCCGAGCAGGCGGCGGGCGACGATCAACTGCTGGATCTGCTGAGTGCCCTCGAAGATGTCGAGGATCTTCGAATCGCGAGCCCATTTCTCCAGCAGTTCGCGTTCCGTGTAGCCCAGCGCGCCGCACAGCTCCACGCAGCGCAGGGTGATCTCGCTGCCGACGCGACCGGCCTTGGCCTTGCACATCGCCGCTTCGGCGGAGTTGGCCTTGCCGTTATCCGCCATCCAGGCGGCCTTGAGCACGAGCAAGCGGGCGGCTTCCCATTCGGCTTCCATGCGGATGAGCTCGTCCTCGATGGCAGTGCGCTGGGCACGGGGTACTTCATAGGCCGTGGTGCGCACTCCTTCTTTGGCGAGCAGTTCGCGGGTCAGGTCAAGGGAGGCCTTGGCGCAGCCTATGGCCATGGCCGCAACGCCCGGGCGGGTGTTGTCGAAGGTTTGCATCACGCCGCCGAAGCCTTTCTTCTTGTCGGCGATTTCCGGCGAACCGAGTATGTTGTCTTTGGGAATGCGGCAGTCGGTGAAGGTGATAGCCGCGGTATCGGAGGCGCGAATGCCCAGCTTCTTCTCCAGCCGCACGACTTCCATGCCGGGCGTGCCTTTCTCCACCACAAACGACTTGATGCCCGCTTTGCCCGCCGAGCGATCTATGTTGGCCCAGACCACGACCGCTTCGGAGCGTTCGCCGGCGGTAACGAAGATCTTCTCGCCGTTGATCACCCACTCGTCGCCGTCCAGGTAGGCTGTGGTGCGAATATTGCCCGAATCCGAGCCGGTACCGGGCTCGGTGATGGCCATGGAAGCCCACTTGTCGCCAAAGCGTGCCTTCTGCTCCGGAGTCGCTACAGCGTTGATGGCGGCGTTGCCTAGCCCCCGGCCGGGGATAGTCAGCGTCAGGCCAACGTCGCCCCAGCACATTTCCATCATGGTAACGACACTGGTCATGTTGGCGCCGTTACGTACGCCGTCGCCCGCGGGCTTGCGTTCGGCGGTCAGGTCGCCGCCGCGACCACGGGCGCTACTGCGCATGATGTCGAGTTCCTTGGGATACTCGTGCTCCGCGCGATCGTATTTGCGAGATATGGGACGGAAAAGGCCGGCCGCCACCTGGTGGGCGAATGCGGCTGCGTCTTCGATCTTCTTGGGCAGTTCCAGATTGATCATGGTGCTAAAGACTCCTGTTGGGGGTGTTCACGGGAGGTTTTGCCTCAGACACTGAACAGCCCTTCAACGATGGCAACCGCTCGTAGGTGGCGATACCACATTTCTTCGTAATGCTCCTGGGTGAAGCCATGTCCGCCCAGCAGTTGCACGCCGTTGCTGCCGATTTCCATGGCGTGTTCGCCGCAGAAGCGGGCGGCCAGCACGGCCTCGCGCACGAAATCCAAGCCTTGTTCGGCGCGCGATGCTGCCCGCAGGACCATCAGGCGCATACCCTCTAGCTCTATGCCGATATTGGCCACCATAAAAGCGACGGCTTGACGATGGCTGATCGGCTCGCCGAAGGCCACGCGCGTGTTGGTGTATTCGATAACATGCTCGAGCAGGCCGTCGGCAACACCCACCGCAGCCGCACCGAGGCCGAGTTTGCTCAGGGCGAGAAAGCGCTGCACGTCGAAGCTGCGCTCGTTTTCGCCCAGACGAGCGGAGGCGGGCACACGCACGTTCGCGAAGGTGACGCGTCCTGGCTCCATGCCGCGCAGCCCCATGCTGGGCTCGGCGTCGAAAGTCACGCCTTCGGAGTCGCCTTCCACCAGGAAAGCGGCCGGACCTTCGTCCTCGACCTGAGCCAGCACCAGCAACAGCGGCGACCGAGTGCTTAGCGCGACCAGCGTCTTCTCGCCGTCGATGACATAGTCGTCTCCGTCTTTGCGCGCACGCGTCTTCAGTGCCATAGGATCGAACAGGACGCTGGTTTCATGCACTGCAGTGGCGGCAGGGTAGAAGGTGTCACCCACGAAGCGAGGCAGGTAGCGCTCGCGTTGTGCCGCGCTGCCCTGATCGAGGATGGTATTGGCAACCCCCAGGGGCGACAGTATCGCCAAGGCGAGGGCCATGTCGCCCCGAGCGAGTTGTTCGGCGATTAGCACGTTCGAGATCGGCGAGCGCTCGGTTCCTGCGCCGCCGTACTGTTCCGGCACGGCGAGCAGGGTAATCCCCAGGCCGTGCGCCTCGTCCAGCAGCGCATCGGGGATCTGCGAGCTGGCGTCGGCGTGGCGTGCCGCCGGCCGCAGCGCCGCCTCGGCGAAGCGCTTCATGCTGTCGCAGATCATCTGCTGCTCTTCTGTAGGAGTCAGATCGAAAGGAAGCGTTCGTTCCTCGCTGGCATTGCTCATGTTGGGTTTCCTGATTGCTCTAGTGCAAAGGGAAGCGCTGGAGAGGGCGGGCGAGGGGCTAAAGCCTCCGCGCCGGCAAAGGCACGCCTTCTCCCGGCACCACTGTATGTTTGCAGGAGAACCATACACCTCTGTCGGGAGAAAAGTCTATCCTGTTTTAGGGCCTGGTCCGGCCCGGGAGAGACTCGCTAGGTTTTGGTCAAGACATAGCCGGTGTAGTGCTTGAGCAAGGCAAAGGCCATGAGGCGGGGGACCCCATGTCCAGGAACAGGGGGCTGGGGGACTAGCCAAACCTTGTCGCTCCCGCGGGAGCGGCCTGCGGGGCGCGAGTCTCTGCATCCGCTGCCGCAGCGGGAACTCCCCGCAAGCTGTGCGCCCGAGCCGCTGCGCTGCGCGGTAAGCTCAGGCGGTGTGGGAAGCGGCCGTAGCAGTTTGCTCTTGAACAGGCGCTTGCGGCCGGCGGCCGAGGCGGCGCAGCCGCAGTATGAGGAGAATGCCGGCGAGCATGACGATGCAGCTTGCGGCGAAGGCAGCGGCGAAGCCGCCGCTCCATTCGATGAGACGGCCTGCCGCTGCAGGTCCCATGAGCTGTCCCACAGCGAAGAAAACCGTGACGAAACTCACTGCCAAGGGTGCTTGCTGCGGCGGCACGCGTTCGGTGGCGGCCGCCAAGATCGACGTAAAAAGGCCGGATGTGGTCAGTCCCGATAAGGCGTAGAAAAGCGCGAATGCCGGTAACACGGGCCAGGATAGCGGCAGGGCGGTGCCGGTCAGGGCGAGCGTCATCGCCAACAGCAAGGCATTGGGGCGGCCGATACGGTCCGAGAGCCAGCCCCACGCGGGGGCGGCGAAAATCGACAGCACGCCCATCATCGCGGCCAGCCGTCCGGCGACCAGAGCGGAAACGCCTGCGCTGAGCGCATAGCTGTACATGAAAATAGCCTGAACGATGAAAGTGGCGCCTATCACCCAGTAGATCAGGCCTACCGTCAGCACATGCGTATTGCGGTAGATAGGGGGAGCATCAACCGCTTGCCCCGGCATTGCAGATGCCGCCGAGGGCGGATTGCGGATAAATAGGGCGGCGGCGAGCAGCACCAACAGGGCGAACCCCGCAAAGCCAGCCCAGATCAGGCGCCAGCCTGCCGGTCCGGTGATGGCAATCGCATAGGGGATCAGGATGCCGGAGGCCAGCATACCTATGCCTACGCCGCTATTGAGCAGTCCTAGCGCTATTCCCCGCTGGCTCGGGAACCAGGCGCCGATCACCGAGACTAGGGGGGTGAACGAAAAGGCGGTAGCGAAGCCAAGCAGCGTCATCAGCCCCAGCAGTATCGGGTAGTGACTGGCAATGCTCAGTCCGGCGAAGCCCGTGGCGGCCAGTGTCAGCCCCAGCAATACGCAGAAGCGGCCGCCGCGGCGCGCTGCGACCCAGCCGGCCGCCAGCACTAGCAACACATAACCCAAGGCCGTTGCGGTACCCAGGTTGCCGGCTTGCCGATAGCTCAGGTTCAGGCTCTGCTGCATGGCGGGGAGGATTAAGCCATAGGCCATTCGCGCAAGGGCGACGACGACCAGGGTGATCAGCGCCGCTGTGGCGATCATCAAGATTGCGGTGCGCTTGGGCAGAGCGGGGGCGTTCACGGCGGCGCAAACGCTCGTTCAGTCCTGGATCATGAACGAGCCGCGCCCTGTGGCTAGCTTACGGCCCTTATCGTCGAGCACATCGGCGACTCCGACTACCACGCGCCGTCCGGCCTTGATTACCTCGCCGCGCGCATAGAGTCGCCCGACCCCGCCGGGGCGCAGAAAGCTCACGTTCAGATCGATGGTTGCCATGGGCACCGGCCGCTGCAACGCAGCTCGCACGACAGTGCCTAGCACCGTATCGATCAGGGTGCAAAGGATTCCCCCGTGAACTACGCCAGCGGACTGCAGCATGTTCTCGGTGACTGGAATCGAGATCTCGGCGCGACCGTCTGCTTCGACTCGCTCTATACGTACCCCCATGGAGGTGCGGAAGGGGTTGTTACGGCTCCAGGCGATCTCGTCTTCGGTGGTCCAGGCCATGCTGGCGGCTCCGTGTTGCATAATGAGGCTGCAAGCAGTTTACCGGGGGGAAACAGGCCTCTTTATCGTGGATTTATCGGATGCGTCCGGCAGTTATCGCGCTGCCATACGTATCGTCCCGGTATCGCTACGCCCGTAATCATGGCCTTTATGGGACGCGGAGGGAAGCGCGGGCCTGTGTTCGGGCAGCTTGGCGGAGGCCGATTGGCCAGAGCGCCACAGGCTTTGCAGGACGGCATGCGGCGAGCGTGGACGCAAAACCGATGTAGCGGGGAGCCGGCGTCGGGAGCCACGCCGCTTTAGGTAAGTCTTGCAGGGCAGCTGCCACGGGCAGGGATGGGATGGCCGGCACGTGCGCCGTGACAAGGCAGGGGCGCCACAGAATGGCGCCCCTGGCAGTGTGGATTAGCGGACCTTGGGGTCCAGTTCGCCGCTGGCGTAACGCTGAGCCATGACTTCCAGACTGATGGGCTTGATCTTGCTGGCGTTGCCAGCGGCGCCGAACGCCTCGTAGCGGGCGATGCAGATCTCCTTCATCGCCTCCACCGACTTCGCCAGGTACTTGCGAGGATCGAATTCGCTGGGGTTCTGTGCCAGGAAGCGGCGGATCGCACCGGTGGAAGCCAGGCGCAGGTCGGTGTCGATGTTCACCTTGCGCACCCCGTGCTTGATGCCTTCAACGATCTCTTCTACCGGAACCCCGTAGGTCTCCGGAATTTCGCCGCCGAACTCGTTGATGACCGCCAGCCACTCCTGGGGCACGGACGAGGAGCCGTGCATGACCAGATGGGTGTCGGGGATGCGGGCGTGAATCTCCTTGATGCGATCGATGGCGAGAATGTCCCCCGTGGGCGGACGGGTGAACTTGTACGCCCCATGACTGGTGCCGATGGCGATGGCCAGCGCGTCCACTCCCGTCTGCTTGACGAAGTCGGCCGCTTCTTCCGGATCGGTCAGCATTTGCTCGCGTGTGAGCTTACCTTCGGCGCCGATGCCGTCCTCCTCGCCTGCCTCGCCGGTTTCCAGGCTGCCGAGGCAGCCCAGCTCGCCTTCCACCGAGACACCGCAGGCATGCGCCATTTCGACGGTTCGGCGCGTGACTTCGACGTTGTACTCGTAGGTGGTCGGGGTCTTGCCATCTTCGGCAAGCGAGCCGTCCATCATCACGGAACTGAATCCGAGCTGAATGGAGCGCTGGCACACCGCCGGGCTGGTGCCGTGATCCTGATGCATGCAGACGGGAATATGCGGGAACTCCTCGATTGCCGCCAGCATCAGGTGGCGCAGAAAGGGGGCGCCGGCATACTTGCGGGCGCCGGCGGAGGCTTGCACGATGACCGGCGAGTCGGTCTTGTCGGCAGCCTCCATGATGGCGCGCATCTGTTCAAGGTTATTGACGTTGAACGCGGGAACGCCATAGCCGTTCTCGGCGGCGTGGTCGAGCAGCTGGCGCAAACTGATCAGAGCCATGAAGTTTCACCTTTTCCTGGTGGCCACGCCCAGGCGGCCATGCGTGAATGAACGGCGTGCATTTTAGGCGCAAATCGATCGATACGCAGCCCTTGACGGGGCTGCCCGCCGGGCGCCGCCTCGGCCGTGGTGCGGATGGGCAGCACAAAGATGCCTTAGCGGGTATGCTTCTGCCGCTGCAGCGTCATGTTTTCGCGGCTTCGCGAAGGCAAGGCGCTGCTATCGATTACACCAGTTCCTCGGGATACGCCCTGCATGCACGCTCTGATCAACATCGCGCTCCCGTTCTTCGCGCTGATCTTCACCGGTTACGCCGCCCGCTCCGCGCGACTGCTCTCGAGAAGCGCTATCGCCGGTCTCAACGCTTTCGTGTTCTACTTCGCGATGCCGGCCTTGCTGTTGGTCAGTCCCGCGCAGGCGCCGGTGCGGGAAGTTCTCGACTGGCGACTGGTCGCGGCCTGGCTGTTGCCCGGCCTGGCGCTGTTCTGGGTCACGTATGTCGTTGCCGGCCGCGCGTTCCGCCGCGATCGGTCCGAGCGCTCGATTCAGGCCCTGGCGGCGGTGTTTTCCAATGTCGGTTTCATAGGGCTCCCCTTGGTGGTGTTCGCCCTGGGGCCGGATGCCGTGCTGCCGGCGGTGATGGTGGTCCTCATCGATAACATTATTATGGTGGGGCTGGCCACCGCGGTTATCGAGACCCATCAGGGACGCGGTCGCGGCCGCAGTCGGCTGCTGGGCGCGATGCTCGGCGGCGTGATGCGCAACCCCATTATCGTGGCCGGGCTCCTGGGGCTCGGCCTGGCGTTCCTGGACTTCTCGCTCCCTCAACCCGTGAGCGCTTATCTGCAGCTGCTTGCGGCCGCGGCGGCGCCGGCGGCCTTGCTGGCATTGGGGGCGACCCTGGCGGGGCGGCCGGCTGGGCAGGGAGGTGGGGAAACCGGTGCGCTGGTGCTCGTCAAAGTCTTGGTGCATCCCATGCTGGTATGGCTGACCGCCCGCTGTCTGGGGCTGTCGGGTCTGGCGGTCACCGTACTGGTCGTGCAGGCATCGTTGCCCGTGGCGGCCAGCGTTTACGTGCTGGCGCAACGCTATCGCGTGTACGCCGCCGAGGCATCGGCCATTGTGTTTATCTCTACGCTGGCCAGCGTCGCCACCGTCTCGGGCGTATTGTCGTACTTGGTGGGGTGAGGTGGGCAGTCAGTGGCGCGCAGTAGCGCTACCGCCTGTTCTCATTGTCGTGCGGCGTTCGGGGTGCTCGGACAGGCAAACTGCCTCGATGCTCCGGCTCATTCGGCGTGGCGGGCGAGCATTTGCTTAAAGCGCGGACGGTTCTTGTGGCTGCTCTCGTACTCCTGCAAGCGCCGGATCTCGCGTTTGGGCAGACCGTCCAGGCGCCGTTCGAGTTCGCGCATCGTCAACCGATCGTAGTGTTCTATGGGCAAGGGTTCCGTCGAGACCCGGCGACGCGCTTGGCGGCGATGGCCGCTGCCCCTGCGCTGCGCTGCCGCTCTTCTGGCATGAGCGGCGCCATCGGTTGACACTGCGGAAGAAGGAGTTCTATTGGCCTGCGCAGCTTGTTCCGGGGCAGCCTGCTGTTGGCCGATGTCGGTGTCAACCGCCGTGACAGCTTCCGTTTCCAAGAATCCGTCTTGCGGCAAGGTCAATAGCTGCTGTGTGCATTCGGTCAGTTTCCGGCACAGCTCTTCCCACTCTTGACGCTGGTATTGCAGAAACATCGCCAGGCTTTCCGGATCGCGCACCTGCATGGCCGCGCGCATTTGTCGGACGGTGAATTGAGTGCACAGGTGGGAGGCGTCGGCATGATAGCTGGCAACGCGGCGGCCGAAGTCTATCATCATCGCGCTGAGCTGCCGGGTCGCGCCACCCATGGAGCCTAGCGGGCCAAGAGGAAATAGCAGTCGATGGACGGCGAATCGCTGCTCCGATGAGGTATCGGATACCATGATCTGAGTCTCCCTACGAGTACAGCACCGCGTGCACGCGGTGCATCGCGAATTGGGGGGCGCACAGAAGGTTATGGGGATGGAATCGCGGGCTTAAAGCGCCTTCGCCGGCCTATGGCAAGCCTTGTGCCGCCTTATTTTGGCCGACGTTGGAAGTAGTAGCGCTGCTCGTCGTAGTCTACATATCCCAGGCGGCGATATAACGCTTCGCCGAAGCGGCTGGCCTGCAGGGTCACTACCTCCGCGCCGGCCTCGAAACCGGCGTTGCTAGCGAGCCGAACGCATACTTCTGCCAGTCCTTGCCGACGTGCAGCGACGGCCGTGCCGACCCAATAGATGCCGGCCGAACGGCCGCTGAGCAGCGTGATGGCGGTGGCGCAGGGAAGACGGTCGCGGTAGATCACGAACCCGATGATGTCTTCGCGCAAGAGTTCGTCGGGCTTGGCAAAGTAAGCGATCACCTCCTCAGCGCTCAAGCCGGTGTCGGGAAACGCCTCTTGGTTGATGGCAAGGAATTCTTGCACATGGCGTTCGCTGCTCATCCGCTCCACCGTTACCCCCGGAGCGAGCTGGGGCGCCGCGAGCGGAGCTTGCAGCAACATGCACGGACTACTCCCCACGCAGCGCAGACCGCTAAGCTGCAGCAAGGACTCCAGGTCGCCATCGCGCATTGCGCGCACTATGACGGAGAAGCCCCGGCCGCGCGCACCGAAGAAGTCCCGGGCGCGTGTCAAGACTCGTTCGGGCGCGACAGCGCTATCGGTTCTGATTGCGCAGTTGCGAAAGCCGCCTGGATAAGACGTCGAGCCTGCGACCAGGATCACCCCATCGTCTTCTACATACTCCACCGGCTGCTGACAGCGTGCATGCAGGCGAACGGCCTGTACCAGATTGGCATCGGCGAGGTCCGCCGCGGCTGCAGTCATTGTTCATCTTCTCCTAAGCTGTTCCAGCGCCATCGACGGCGCCGATAAAGTATAGGCGCCTTGCGCCACTCGTCTGCAAAGGCCAGGCAGCGCCGCTGACCTATAGAAGTCGAGACCGCTGCCCCCGTGCCAGTACTAAAGCCACCGCTTGCGCTTGAAATACAGCAGCATCCCTACACCGATCAGCCCTAGCAACAGCATTACCACCGGGTAGCCGTAGCGCCAGCCCAGCTCCGGCATGTTCCAGGAGCTGACGGCGCGGTCGAAGTTCATGCCGTAGACTCCCGCCACGAACGATAAGGGGATGAAAACAGTAGCGATCATGGTCAATACCCGCATCACGTCGTTCATCTGCACGTTCAGGGCGCCGAACAGCAGTTCGAGCACGGCATCGCTCATATCGCGGTAGCTCTCGGCCAATTCGAGCAAATGATTGGCATGGTCGTGGCAGTCGCGCAGATAGACGCGCGTGGGCCTCTCGATAAGCGGATGGTCGTGGCGCAGCAGATCGCCGACGGCCTCCCGCTGGGACCATAGCGCTCGACGCAGGAAGAGCAGCTCACGCCGGGCCTCGTGGATACGATCTATGAGTGCATGCTCGCGTGGGTTGCGGATGATGACACGCTCCAGCTCTTCGAGCTCGTCAGCATAGGTTTCCAGAATGGGAAAGCCCCGATCGACCACCAGATCGATCAGGGCATAGAACAGGTAATCGCAGCCGCTGCTGCGTATGCGGTCTCCCGCCCCGTTTTCCAGTCGTTGCCGCACAGGGGCGAACAAGTCCTCGCTGCCGTCATGGACGCTGATAACGAAATCCTTGCCCAGGAAAAGACTGATCTGCCCAATGCGCAAACGCTGTTGCATCGCTCGGAAGGAGCTGCGCAGCACGACGAATAGGTGCGTGTCGTAGTCCTCGAGTTTGGCTCGCTGTCCGGTATGGACCACGTCCTCCAGTGCCAGCTGATGCAGGCCGAAGCACCGTTCCAGCGTATCGAGCAGATGCTGTCCGGGCCTGCCCTGGATGTCGATCCAGAGTTTGTCGCCAGCGGCGCGGTAGGCGGAGCAGCGTGCGGCATCTACTCCTTGCTCGATTCGGTGAGTGTCGCTGCTGAAGCAGATCAGCCGAACTGCAACGGTGCCGTCGCCGTGTTCCCGCCAAAGGCCCGGCGGGCTGCCGGGTTGGTTGTAGGTCTTGCTGAGATAATCCATGTCGCATTCCCTGCCAAGTTGTGACCGGCTTCTCGTAAGGGCTTGCATGCTGCGCCAAAGCAGAGCATGCTTGGTTGAAACAATATTACGAAAGGTTTTCACATGGCCCGTCTCCGCAATCTCGGCACACACGTCGTCGTGCTCACGACGGCCGCAGTACTGGCAGTACTTGTAGCGGACGCGCCGTAGGGGGAAATAGGTCCATTTGTAACCAACCCCGCCGGCGCGAGCAGTCGGCGCGGGTTGTCGCAACTCATTCGACACTCCGCCGCAGGGCCCGGCCAAGCAAGGAGTTGTCATGAGAGCCGATCTCGCCTTCGTTCATACTACTCAGAACCACGTAGAGCGCTTCGGGCAACTGGCTGCCGAGCTTGCACCACAGGTGCGCGTGCACCATCTGGTTGCCGAGGAGCTGTTGGATGAGGCGTATCAAACCGGCGAGATCGAGCCCGAACTGGCGGCCAAAGTTCAGCAGACAATGACGCTGGCCGCAGAGCAGAGCGGTGCGCCCGTGGTGGTATGTACCTGTGCGACGCTGGGTGCCGCTGCCGAACGCACCGATACCCGGGAGCAGTTCGTGGCGATGCGCATCGATCGCCCCGTGGCCGAGCGGGCAGTGCGCACCGGCTCACGGCTACTGATCGCGGCCAAGCAGGCCGAATCCTTGGTCCATACCAGGGAGCTGATCGAGGATGTGGCTGAGGAAGCGGGAGCGGATGTCGAGGTCGACAGCCTGTTGGTGCCCGGCGCATGGCGTGAGTTCAGAGCCGGCAATCACGAACGTTACCGCCAGCTGGTTGCGAGCGCCGTTGGCCGTTGGGCGGCCAACTTCGATGTCGTGATACTGGCGCAGGCCTCCATGGCCCCGGCGGTGGATGCGCTCGCCGGTACGGGCGTCACCGTGTTTTGCAGTGCGCGGATTGGGGTAATGCATGCCGCTGCATTGGCGCAGCGGCAGCTCGCTTCCTGAGCGCGGCTGCCGATGGCGCACCGCAGAGCGAACGGAAGGAGCCCAACCGAGAACGCCGCTTCTCGCGTTTGCTGGCGGTGAGCGCGAGCTTGCGCAGCCATTGTCGCTGCGGCTCGCGGTGACGCGGATAGAATGAAGCGCTATTCGCCGCGCGCTGCGACCCGGACAGGCCGATAGCACCGTTTCCCAGCTTCCGCCCCCTCATTGGTTGTGCCGCTGCGTCCGCTCAAATCTCGGTGCAGGGAGACAGCGAATCTGCACAGGCCGTTCGATCGCGCCAGATTCTTTTCCATACCTGGCTCAACATGGCTGAGTCGGCGCGCGGGGTCGGCAAAGCACGGTTGGGAACGGGAACGATTTCCCCGTCTCTGAGTTCGGCCACTTTGAAAGTGAACACGTACAGGGGCTCCTGTCCCATTCTCAGGTCGGTGATGGTGAGATCCTGGTCGCGAGCCTCTACGCGGTAGAAACCGCGCGTAAACCATTGCAAGCGCTGGACGGCCCAAACGTCTTGCACGGGCGCGAGCAGTTCCGGATGACTGTCGTAGCGGGTCAAGTGCGGCGATGCGTCCGGGTCGCACAAGGAATAAAAGCCCTCGTAGTAACCCCCTTCGTCCATGACCAACACTCGCCATAGCAGCGTGTTGAACGGCGTGGGCACGGTAAGATACTGCGTATGGGGAATGTTCTTGCGTTCGAGCGCGGCCTCGACCACGCCGTTTACGTGCAGCTTGGCGGCAACCGTAAAGCCCAGGTACGCGCTGCTCACGATAAGTCCGGCGATTGACCAGGCCCGAATTCGTTGCGGTCGGCGACGCATGGCACATGCTGTCAGCACCGCGATCAGGAGCCAGATGGTATAGAGCGGATCGATAATGAAGATGGTACTCCAGGCCACTGGCGTGGGGGCGATAGGCCAGAATATCTGTGTGCCGTAGACGGTGAAACAGTCGAGCAGCACGTGCGTGATCAAAGCCAGCCAGACCAGCGCCAGCCAGCCGCGCCAGCGGTCGCGCTCGGATCGGTGCAGCCGGCTGATTCCCCAGGCGAGCAGGGGGGCCAGCAGCGTCAGAACGAAAACGGAATGGCTTGCGCTGCGGTGATAGGTGAAGTTGCTGACGTCGTCTCCGAGGGGCACGAGCACATCTAGGTCCGGTATGGTGGCCACCACACCTCCCCACACCACGGCCTTGATGCCGGCTCTACGCCCCAGTACCACACCGCCTACCGCTGCACCGAGAACGAACTGACTGAGTGAGTCCATGCGAGCTTGTGCCTTGCCTTTAGAATCGCGCCGGCTCCGATGTTAACCGATGTTGCCGCGCACAGGCGCGTGCGGTACGGCACGAGCCTTGCGCATGCTGCATCCCGGCAAGGAGCTGTGGATAGGTTTGTGGATAGGCGCTCGCCCCGGGCGGACGGGCGCGCGGCAGAGCCGCTTTGATCGGCGATGATATGTCTTTATAAACAATCACTTGCCGGACTTTTTTGCGAGTCGGCGGGGAAGGGGGAAACGAGTTTAAGCGATGCGTTTTGTGGGGATAAGTCGGCGCATGAATTTATCTTTGAATCAGTAGATTACGAGCTGCTCTGCAAGTTTTTTATCAAACGCTAGCGCCTGGGTAGTGCACAAAGGACAGGGTGCGAAAAGTTACGAGGAGTTTGCTTTATGTACACGAAAGCCGCCTTGGTTACGGGCGGAGCCACCCGCTTGGGGTTGTTCTTCGCGCGGCGCTTGGCTGATGCAGGTTACGACATCGCACTGCACTACAACAGCTCAGCCGATGCCGCTGCGCGGGCAGCCGAGGAAATACGCGCCCTGGGCCGGGAATGTCACACTTTCGCATGCGATTTCAGCAGCGGGGATCCGGGCGACCTGATCGAGCAGGCACAGTCCGCCCTCCCTGGATTGGCGGTACTGGTGAACAGTGCTTCGGCCTATACGCCGGCACCGATTGCCCAGACGTCACGGGCACTGCTGGAAGAGCAGTTCAGCGTGAACCTGTTCGCGCCGATGCTGCTGACGCGGGATTTCGCCAGCCGCGTCGGACGGGGCTGTGTGGTGAACATCATCGACAACAAGCTGGCCTACAATCAGTATCCGTACGCTGCCTACCTGCTCGCGAAAAAGACGCTTGCCGAGTTTACCCGCATGGCCGCTTTGGAGTTCGCGCCGCATATCCGCGTCAACGGGATTGCGCCAGGCGTGATCTTGCCGGCGGCAACCCGTAGCAGCGACTACCTGCAATGGCGCTTCGAAGGCATACCCTTAGGGCGGCAGGGAAGTCAGGAAAATCTGGGGCAAGCGTTGGACTATCTGCTCGCCAACGACTTCGTCAACGGTCAGATACTGGTCGTGGATGGAGGAGAATCGATCAACGTCGTGGGGCGGCATTCCGAGAACTACCCTGGTCATGGCAGCTGACCGAAAAATGGCGGCCGGAATCCGGCCGCCATATGTTGGTGTCAGTGTAGGGTCTTGCTCGCCGGTGTCGAGGACTCCTCGGCACGGATGCGGTTGATCTCGTCGTTTAGCGCTTCCAGCAGGCGCTGGGTGTGACGGCCACGCAACAAGACCAACCCGCTCTGCAGACTCTGCTCGTCGTCTCCCGATACCAGCGACAGAGCATCACCATCGACTTCCTTCAGGTCGGCCACGATTTCGCCCAGCGGGCGCCCGAGCACATCTTCCCAGTCCTCGTACTTCGACAGGATCTGTTCTACGTCTTTGCTCATGGTGATACCCCTCTATATGGCTCGCCACCGAGGCCAAGCGGCACAGCGCCGCCGACGGGCGGTGGCTGTCGTAGGCTTTGGCATGAGCCGCTGCCGGGTCGGGCGCTCGCGGCGCCCGCGTAAACCGTCGACCCGGCTATGCCGTAGCATGAGCGGGCCGACATTAGCGTAGACCACCAATATAGCTATGCTGTTCCACCGGCAGTGACGCAAGGGGCCGTCGCTACCAAGTTTTGGTGGGCGATTCCCCAGGCCGCGAATCTTTGTGCCACCCACTGCCCATGGAAAAGTCCTCCGCCTCCGACGAGTCCCTGTCATCGGTGTGGCTTGCATGTTGGGGCGGGCTGAGATATCGATGCCAAGCGCTGGCGTGGCTTGATCTTGCGCAGACTCTAGCGTGCCGGTACGACGCGCAGCAGCTCGCCGTCAGCATGGTCCGTAAGCAGGTAGAGTGCGCCGTCGGGACCGGCGCGCACCTCGCGAAAGCGCCTGCCCAAGTCGGCGAACAGAACTTGTTCGCCGACTATCCGGCCGTCGCGCAGTTGCAAGTGCCTGACCGAGCGGCCGGCTAGGCCAGCGACGAACAAGTCGCCCTGCCAATGCGGGAACAGTGCCCCACGGTACACGGTCAGCCCGGCGGGGGCGATTGCGGGCGTCCACGTGTGGACAGGGGGCTGCACGCCGGGTAGCTCGCGGTAGGGCGTGATGCGGGCACCGGTGTAGTCCAGCGCATGGCTGGTGATGGGCCAGCCGTAGTTGGTGCCGGGACGCAGGATATGCAGCCGGTCGCCGCCGCGCGGTCCATGATCCGTTATCCACAGCGTGCCGGTTGCGGTATCCAGCGCCAGTCCCTGTACATTGCGTAAGCCGTAGGCGTAGATGTGGGGCAAAGCGTCTCGACTCTGCCGGAACGGGTTATCGGGGTGTGCGGAGCCGTCGGGTAAGAGCCGAACCACGCTGCCGAAGTGATTGCTCAGGCGCTGGGCCTGCTCGCGATAATCGAAACCGTCGCCCAGCGTCAGCAGCAGGCTGCCATCGGGCAGAAAGGCCATGCGGCCGCCGTAGTGTACGCTGGTGCGGCGGACCGGCTGATGCCGAAACACCTCCTCGAGCTCGACAAGCGCATGCTCGTGCAGACGCCCACGCACAACGATCAGCGTGTTGCCGCCAGGAGCGTCGACGACCAGCGACAGATAGAGCAAGCCGCTCATAGAGAAGTCCGGGGCCGGGAGGACCTCGAACAGACCCGCTTGCGAGCGCGTGTGGGGCTGAGGAAGACCGGCCACTGGTTCTGGCAGGAGTTCGCCGCCTGCGATTATCCGCAAGCGGCCAGGGCGCTCCGTGACCAGCATGCGGCCATCAGGCAGCCAGGCCAGCGACCAGGGATGCTCGAGTCCGGTAACCAGTGTTTCAACCCTGTACGTCTGGCTCGCAGCCGCGATGCCGGCGAATAGTGCTAGCGCAATGAACGTTACGAACCGTGCCGGCATGATGTTATGTGTCTCCTCACCTCAACTTGTGTGAAAGGATAGCCGCGTGGCAGCAATGTACGATACCAAAGCGACATGGGGCAGGGCGTGAGGAGGCCAGGGCATGAATCGAGTTAGGGTGGGGGTTGGCTTTGCGGTCAGTGCGAGCGTGGCGGCGGCGCTGGGCTCGATCATTCAAACCGGGTTCAATATGGCCGCTATCGCTTCGTTGGGCGTTGCGCTGCCACTGGGCACAGTGACGCATACGGTGGTGGAAGATCTGCTTCGGTTCGCGCCACTGTATGGGGGGCTGGTCGCAGTGGCTTTGCTATGCGCTTTCGCGATCGCACGTCGCGCCGCGGCGCGCTTCGGCGGGAGTCGCCAAGGCTGGTTCGCTCTGGCCGGCATGGTGGCGGTGCTGGCCCTTATTCTTATCTTGAATTTCGCCTTCCCGCTTACCCCTATCGCGGCCACACGCTCGCCACTGGCGATTGTGCTCATGAGTCTGGCAGGTGGGGTAGGCGGGTGGCTGTATGCGCGTTTGGTCGCTGGTGCTCCGGTCAATGGCCCATCAGCGCGGCAATGAGCCAGAGCACAGCCAAGTGCAGCGGATAGTAGACATAGAACACATTGCGCCGGCCAGCCGGCCGTACGCTAGGTTCGCTGCGTGAAAGCAGCGCGAATGCAGCGGCTACCGTGGCCAGACCGATCACATGCGCGGCGGGAGTCAGCCACAGCAGGGGCGAGGCCAATAAGGCGATGACAGCGCCTGTCAGTCGTGCGGCGTCGTTGCGCTCCAACATGAGCGCCGCGCCGAGTACCAGAGCCGCGCCGGCTATGGAGTAGTCGCCCGGCCATGCCGCCAGCAGCGCCAATGGGCAGAGATAGGCCCGTCCGAAGCGCCATGCCAGCGCTGCCACCACGCCGCAGAGCAGGGTATAGACGGTGTTCAGATGCGCCCAGGAGGTTTGGAGCGCAAGTGTGAAGAACGGCTGGGCAATGATCGTACAGATCGACAGTCGCGTCAGGTAGGCACGCGGGTTGCGGGTTTTCAGAGCCCCGGCCGCGGCGGCAAATGCGAACACCGGGAAGGCAATGCGCCCGATAAGCGTCATGGATTCGACGCCTCGGTCAAGCAGGGCGGCGTTCACATGGTCGATGGTCATGGCCAACAGCGCGACCAGCTTGAGGCTGTCGCGCCATCCTTGTGGGCTGAGCAAGCGCATTCGGAATTCCCCCGCTCCGGGCATCGCGCCCGATCGATCCCAGCGACTTCGGTCTGGGGGCGGGATCGCAGAACGAACAGGGTGCCTGGGCGCCGCTTGCAGTCTTGTAATGGAAGTGGCGGCGGTATGGAATCCGCCGCCGCGTTATTCCTCTTTTATGGAGGAAATACGTTGCTTCTGTCGCTTGATAGCGACGGCCATGGACACCAAAGCTGGGCGCTGTAAGAACGAATCAATAGCTGAAATTTTTTTAAGTTATTGAATCATTTTGGGGTCTATGGAAAGCGGCCGCCGGTGCGGGGCGGCCGCCGCGCGGTATGCGTTCTTGTTAGTTGTAACCAAGTTCCGCCACGTGATGGATGCTCGCGGTACGAACCTCTTGCGGTGGGCGCGACTTGACCGGCTGAGCTTTGCGAACAGGCTGCGGGGGCACTTTCTTCTGTTCCCGGGCAGGTGCTTCCTTCTTCATGAACAAACCACACTCCTTGTGACTAGTTGATGACTAAAGAGCGACTCGAAAAGCTTCCTTTCCTAAGTAGACGACACCAGGGCTTCGCGGTTCCCTAAGAATTAACGGTTCAGGCATTAACTATGGGCTCATCGTGTAAAAGGGGACTCTGGGGGTAGCCGAATGATTCGGCGCGTTACAGGAGACGAGTTTTCGCGAAGCACAGCGTTGAACAGGGGTTAGAACCTGAGGGCTGGCGAGTGGTGCGGCAATGCAGCTCAAAGAGTCGCGGGGTACAGGCGGAATACGCAGGCCGGCTACGCAGCCAGCGAGACAGAACCGGCGCGGGTGTACGGCCAGTGCGAACAGGCATGGGAGAGAGGCACAGGGTCGGCACGGCAAGACCCTTCAGGGTTTTGCCGTGCGCGGTTGGAGTTTCCGGTCCGCCTTCTCAATCGATGAGGGCTTGGTATACCAGCGAGCGCAGGCGTTGGCGCAGCGGTAGCTGACTGCTGGGGGTGACCTGGGTCATGGCTATGACGATGAGGTCTTCCACCGGATCGATCCAGAACTGGGTATTGGCCATGCCGCTCCAGAAATACTCGCCCGGGCTGCCTATCGCGCGTGCGGCCGCGGGGTCGAGTATGATCCCGAAACCCAGACCGAAGCCGAGCCCGCCGCCGTAAGCGCCGTTGTTGAAGCGGGGCTGGCCCATGTCGGCCATGGTGCCCGGCAGGTGGTTGGTGGTCATGAACTCCACGGTCTTGCGTCCCAGCAGCCTCACGCCGTCCAACTCGCCCTTGTTGCGCAGCATGTTGCAGAAGCGCAGGTAGTCGACAGTAGTGGACGTAAGGCCGCCGCCGCCGGAGAAGATCTTCACCGGTTGAGAGAAACGGCCGCCCACCGCCGGGTCGGCAACCTTGATGCCGCTCGCCGGCTCCGGGAGTATGGCTGTGGGCTCGGCGCCCCAGGGACGCAGGAAGGCGGGGTTGGGGTTCGTCGGCGTGTAATTGGTGGCGAAGCGGTCGAGCTTGTCTTCGCTTACGTAGAATGCCGTGTCGTGCATGCCCAGCGGTTTGAAGATCCGCTCCTCGAAGAAGCGGTCCAGCGGCATGCCGGAGATCACCTCCACCAGGCGCCCCAACACGTCGGTGGAGACGCTGTAATTCCAGCGGGTGCCGGGATGCGAAACCAGCGGCAAGCGGGCCAGGCGGCCTACGACCTCCTCCAACGAGGTGTCGCCGTCGGCAAAGGTGATCTTGTCGCGGCGGTACATGGCATCCACTGGGCTGGCGAACATGAAGTCGTAGGTCAGTCCGGAGGTATGCGTCAGCAACTGCTTGACGGTGATCAGGCTGCGTGCCGGTTCGAGCTGAGGATTGTCGGCGTCCCCGCCGATCAGAACCTGCATCTCGGTGAACTCGGGCATGAACTTGGCGATAGGATCATCGAGCTGAAACGCGCCGTCCTCGTACAGCATCATCGCCGCCACGCTGGTGACCGGCTTGGTCATGGAATAGATTCGGAAAATCGAGTCGGCAGTGACCGGTTTGCGGCTCTCGACGTCAAGGTAGCCAGCGGTCTCGAAATAGGCCGTTTGTCCCCGGCGCTGGACCAGTACGCTCATCCCGGCGGCTCGCTCATTGTCGACATGATCTTGCATCCAGGCGCCAATCTTGGCGAGCCGCTCGCGCGATAACCCAACTTTCTCCGGCGTTACGACTTCGAACACGGCACTCCTCCTATGCATCTTGGTTGTGCTTGCAGCAAGCAGCTTACGTAAAAGCGCGGCCGCCGAACAGCGGCGGATGGATCTTCATGCGTGGAGCGCTGAGCCAGAATGGCCGGCGCCAGAGCAAGCGCGCTGTTTCCGTGCTCATGATCGTTGCCGGTTTGGCCAGTTGCGATTCGCTCCTGCCATGGCGTTGCTTCGGGTTTTAAGCCAAGGCTTGCTGGGGCAGCTCATCCGCCCCGCACGGGTAGCCGTCCAGCAATAGCGGAGCGCGTTCGCGCGGCACCGCCAGATGATCGCAGGACGTATCGGCGCGAAAGTTGCCAGGGTCTATGGTGTGGCGATACTCCAGATAGCCGCCGTCGCGCATGCGATAAGTGACGTAGTCGCGGTTACTCAGGAAATTCTCTATGGCCAGTGCCGCTTCGCGCCTATGAGCGATAACGGCATCGCGCTCGCGAACATCGCCTATCTGCTCTTCCAAATGAGCGTAACTCAGCACCTCGAAAATCAGCGCCGGGCGCTCCCGCGAAATCGTCTCCTTGAATCCGTCCAAGACCCTTGGCTCTAAGCCCTCCACATCGATCTTGATCAAGGCGATCCCGGACAGGCCCAAGCGAGCCACTACCTCATCGCCCGTTTCGGTCAACACGACGCCGCTGCCCAGAAAGCGGTCGGAGGCATGGGAGCGTTTGCTCAGCGAGGCACAGACGTCGAAGGCGCTATTGGACAGGTATTCCTCGACCCCGGCGCCGTCGGTAAGTCCGATAGGAAACACGCTGTGCGCGGTCAGTCCGTTCTCGCGTATGAAGCGCTCCACGTAGTAGCAACAGGCCAGGCTGACATCGAAGCCGATATAACGCCGAGAGCGGTCGGCGAGCACGCATAGCTCCAGAAAATGACCGATGTTGCAGCCCACATCGATGATCGCACCTTCGCTGCGGGCGATGACCTGGTGGGCGACCTGGCGCAGCTCGAAGTCGTCCGGCCCTAAGGCGAGGTTTTGGAAGCCGGCACCCGCTACCACCGGAATGCGCAGCATGTTGCCGCTCAGCCGCGTGGGGACGCTGAGCGTAACGCGCTGCGAAATGGTGTGGGAACGGCGGGCCAGGAACAACAATGCCTTGTCGATTAGCTTCGTACGCATGTGCCTCCTCCGAGATAACCGGTAGCGGGACGGTCGATCGGCGCACGGACGGCGCTTGCCGGCACTGGATGCCGGTAGCCTGAGCCACGTTGGGGAAAGGAGGTTCAAGTTCCGGTGTGCCTACACTGTTCTGAGTTCGCAGGCAAAGCTGTGCGTAGCTCCGGCAAAGGGGCCTTGGGATGATGAACTGGGGCTGACTGCAAGGCTATTACAAGAGCTGGTCCGACGCGGGCTCTATACGCGAACTGGACCGAGGGCTTCCAGGGCCCGCAACAGCTTGGCTAGCACTGCAAGTGCCGCCGCAGCATAGAAAGTACAGCCGATAATCCACATGACCAGGCCGGCGAGTTGCTGATCTTCCAGCGCAGTCAGCCCCCACAAATGGCTTGTGAATAAGTGGTAGCCGAACAGCGGTGCTGGAGCGAAAGTCAGCAACGCACCCAACAGCCCCATGTGCGCCGAAGTGCCGAAGGCGGCCAGCACAGCACGTGCGGCTTCTCCGGGTGCGCTGGCGAGGAGCGTGCGCCAGGCTGCCAGCGCGGTGAAAAACAGCGAGCCGTGCATTAGCCAAAGGATCGCGCTCCAGCGTAAGGCGGCTTCGTAGGGCGCCGGCAGGTGCCAAAGCCAGATGAGCGCGCCGTGCGCGACCCAGACCGGACCGACTCCAATTCGCCAGGCGGGTCTTTTCGTTCGCGATAACACGCCGCTGAGCAGCAACAGCGGCGGCGCTAACTGAATGATGAGCAGATGCTGAGCTACACGGGCACTGAATAGGGCCGAGGTCAGATTGCATAGCGGCGACACCAGCGCGACAAAAAGCAGACCCCAGGCACCGGCGAAGCAGGCTCTGCGCATGGGGGAGGTGTCCCGCAAACGCTGTATGCCGAACAGCGCGGCCAGAGCGAAGGCCAGCAGCAGAATTGGGCCTAGATTCCAGGCGCCTCCGATTGCGCTGGCCGCGGCAGGCTCGCCGCAATAAGGAACGAAAGGCAAAGTGCCGCCGCCGCTCACATGCTCTCCCTACGGACCGTTAAGTCGGATAGACTGCTACCTTGTTGAAGGTGATGTTCTTCGGTGCCCATACAAGCCTGCAACGGGAAAATAGCGCCGGACGCGTGTGCCGAAAGGCTAGGAAAAGCTGACCCCTGAGGATTAGAAGATCTTCAGGCTCAGGGAATCGGCACCTGCTAATATGGTTTCAATCTGCAACACTTGTGGTTCGTCCGTGAGCAACTCAAGTAGCGAAGCCGAAGTGGTGGAAGTGCTAGATGCCGCCGATTTGGAGCCGGTTACGGTGGCCGTTACCCCGTCGTCTTATCGGCGTTCGTTCTTGGTGTTGTTCGTCAGTTTGATCAGTCTGGGCATGGGGCAGTCGCTGGTATTTGCGGTACTGCCGCCAGCTGGGCGCGACATGGGATTCACGGAGCTGCAGGTCGGCAGCATTTTCACCGTCTCGGCGCTGCTCTGGATGCTAGGTGCCCCTTACTGGGGTAACCGCAGCGATTTGCTGGGCCGTAGGCCGTTGATACTGCTTGGGCTATCAGCGTTTTCCATCTCCATGGGCTCGTTCGCCGTCTGCCTGCACCTTGGTCTTTCGGGCCACCTCGCGCTGATGACCACCTTCGTGATGCTGATCGTGGCGCGGGCTATCTTTGGCGGTTTCGGCTCTGCCGCGGTGCCGTCGGCACAGGCTTACATCGCCGATCGCACTGCACCGCACGAGCGCGCGTCGCAGCTGGCGGCGCTCAGTGCCGCGTTCGCGCTGGGCATCATCGTCGGCCCCGCTGTCGTTGCCGTGATGCTGCCGTTTGGATTCACCGCACCGTTCTATGCCGTTGCCGTCCTGGGCGGCTTGGGCGCGCTCGCGGTGGCGCTGTTCTTGCCCAAAGACCCGCCGCCAGCGCCCCGTAGCACGGGGGAACGGGTGAAACTGAAGCTGGTGGATCCGCGGGTGTGGCCATTTCTTGTGGTGGCGGTGATCATCGAGATCGCGCAGGCCATGTCTATGCAGGCTGCCGGCTTCTATGCCATGGATGTGCTGGGCATGAGCTCAACCGAGGGCGCGCGCGCGGTGGGTATCGCCCTGATGGGTACCGCCGGTGCCGTATTGTTCGCGCAGCTTATCGTGATCCGCGTGCTACAACCATCGCCGCGCGCGTTGGTGGGCGTCGGCGCGCTGGCTGGCGTTGTCGGTTTTGCGGTTATCGTGTTCGTGAGTACTTATCCGGCCATGTTCGCGGCCATGACTCTGCTCGGATTCGCCACCGGACTGATGAGACCCGGTGTGATTGCCGGCGCATCGGTGTCGGTTGGAGCAGACGAGCAGGGAGGGGTGGCTGGATTGATGAATGCGACCGGCGGTCTTGCCGTCGTGATATCTCCCTTCGTAGGCATGCCGCTCTATAAGATGTTGCCGCAGGCGCCGTATCTTCTGAGCATGGTGCTCACTGCGCTCGTGATCCTGTTCGTATTGATGAACAGCCGGCTGCGCGCCGTAGGCGGCCGTAGCTTGCTTCAGTAACGGCGATCCTACGAGGCATGTCCAATTTTCTGCTCGCAGCGCCGCTGTTTGCCCTCGTGTTGGCCGGTTACCTGCTGGTCGCCGTGTTCGGTGTGCCCAAGCGGATCTCCGACCTGGTCGCTAAGCTGGTGTTCTCGGTGGCGATACCGGCTTTGCTGTTTCGCATGATGAGCGGACTGTCCGAGCTGCCGCCGGTGGATGCGCGACTGCTGCTGGCGTTCTTCGGGAGCTGCCTGCTGGTGTTCGGGATTGGCCGGCTGGTCGGTTGGCGGCTGTTCGCGCTGGATGGCGTTTCCCAGTCCGTGTTCGCCCTGGCCGGCGTGTTCTCGAACAACGTGCTGCTGGGCGTGCCGCTCGCTACCGCGCTGCTGGGGCCCGAGGCGTTGCCGGCGGTGAGTCTGGTGCTGGTGTTCAACGCATTCATACTCTGGACCCTGGTCACCGTGTCGGTCGAGTGGGCTCGTCACGGAACGCCGTCGCTGACCGGAATCGCCCGAACCGTTCGCAACGTGCTAACCAACCCTGTGGTAGCGAGTATCCTGAGCGGAACTTTGTTCGGCCTGGCGGGAGGAAACCTGCCGGAGCCGGTCGACAGGCCGCTGGAGCTCCTGGGTAAGGCATCGGGCCCTCTGTCCTTGCTGTCTCTGGGGATGGGGCTGGCGGAGTACGGGCTGCGGGCCGGATGGCGAGAAAGCGTCGCTATCTCTGCCCTCAAGTTAGTCGTCATGCCGCTTTCGGTATGGGTGCTGGCACGTCTGCTCGGCCTGCCGCTGCTCGAAACGCAGGTTGTGGTGCTGCTTGCGTCGTTATCGGTAGGGGTGAACGTTTATCTGATGGCCGTGCAGTTCGAGGTCATGCAAGGGCCGGTGGCCGGCAGCATGGTTTTTTCCACCGCCGCAGGAGCCCTTACTACGCCGCTGGCGCTTGCTCTGGTGGAGCTTATGGCTTGAGTCCGGCGCCAGCCGGGCCAGCGGCGCTGGCAGCGGGCGTTACCTATGCGCTTTCTGAATTCAGAGCTGGCCGCGAAAGCAGATAGTCGCGGGAGGTGTATTTGCGCGCATTTTGTCGGATGATGCGCGCGGGCGGATCCTGTTCATCCGAACGCCAAGAGTTGTCGGGTGCTGGTGGTGCGCTGTACAGGCGCAGTTGCATGCCTTGCTCGTATCGATACCCGCCCGAGAAGTTGCGGAGTTACCTGTATGCCTTTGTATAAGGTCGTGTTGCGGGGCGAGAACTTTCTGGTCAACCTAACCGGCGAGCCGGAGTTGATCGGGTTCGACGTCACGCATTATGTGAAAGCAGCCGATGAGTACGAGGCGCGTCGGATCGCGATAATCAAGACACGCCAAAACCAGCACCTGCATCGGGCTTTACTAAATACCCCGACGAACCCCACGCGTCTGGTTTGCCTGAAATGCACACGTGTGTGGTGGCCGTTCCGCCGCGACGACGGGCGCTATACCTTTCGGGCCGAAGTCGCCCGGCCGCATGAATCCATCGACGCGGAAAGCAGCGCCGATAGCGCCCAGGAACTGCAGTAAACTCATGGCGGATGACGGCCCGCCGCGTGCGGCGGGCCGTCTCGGACCGGTAAGTATCAGACGGCGCTTGCTACCGCAGAGCTTGGTGCGGCGGCGGGTAGCTTGCGCAGGGCTAACAGGGTGTCCACGCAGGCATTTGCCGCTTCCCGCCCCTTGACGACGAAGTGCTCGACGAAAAAGCGCCGATGTTCTTCGTGCTCGTGAAAGCGTTGCGGGGTTAGTACCACCGAGAAGACCGGGATGCCGGTGTCCAGTTGCACGCGCATCAAGCCGTTGATGACGGCGTCCGATACGAACTCGTGGCGATAAATGCCGCCATCGACGATGAAGCCGGCTGCGACTACAGCGCAATACCGGCCACTCGCGGCCAGGCGCTGGGCATGCAGAGGGATCTCGAAGACTCCCGGCACTTCGAAACGATCGATCTGCGCCTCATCTACGCCGCGCTCGGCCATGGTGGGAATGAATCCTTGCCAGGCCTGATCCACGACGTCGCGATGCCAAGTGGCTTGCACATAGGCGATGCGCTCGCTGCCAAGTTCGAGTCTAGAGGGGTAATCTAGAGGAGTGCGCTGATTCATGGTTACCTCCATAAGGGCCAGAATCAGGGCGAGACGGGCACGGCGCCACGGATGACACAGCATCCGCGTCGCGTTGGCGATTCCCGTTCTCTTTCATCCGGACTGTAACCGTCGGCTTCGGATTCGCACCGAATCTGCTGACCCCGCCATTGGCGGGCGCTCGCGGGCTTGCGCAGGTCTCGCGCTCACCGCCGGTGGGGACTTCCACCCCGCCCTGAGAACGTGCCGCTAGCGGATTGAACCGCGTCGGCTGGAGCACAATACGCCGTTCAGGCCTGCGAAGGCAAGTGCGCAAGCACTCCCCAGAGAAGGGCTGCTACTGTGTTCGAGAGGTGTGACGCAAGACTAACTGGCGGGCGGGCGTGATCGTAGCAGAGACAGTCTCTGCCGGCCGCCAAACGGGTTCAGAGCTAAGTTGGGCCCTGGTATGGAGCGCTCTGAGTTGGAGGGCAGCTCTTTGAGTTTGCGCCGTACACTCGCCCCGATGGCTGCGGTCGGCTAGAATCCAGTGCCGGATCTACCAACCATTCAGGACTACCTCGTGTTTTTGGAAGATTTCCACACCGAAGTGGACGGCCTCGTTCACATCAGCGCCGAGCAGGGCAGCCGCTTTGCCAAGGAAATTGCGGGCGATTTCAACCCGATACACGACGCCGACAACAAACGGTTTTGCGTGCCGGGCGATTTGCTGTTCGCGCTGGTTCTGGGCCGTTACGGCGTTAGCGAACGGATGCAGTTTTCCTTCAAGGGCATGGTTGGCGAGAATGTCGGATTGCGCTTTCCCTCCCAGCCTGGCGACGATTTCGAGATCACGGATGCCGCCGGCAAGACGTTCTTGGAAGTGCGGCGCAGCGGAGCCAGCACTAGGGACGCCGCCGTCGTCGAGGCGCTCGTACGCCGCTATGTAGCCTTCTCCGGCCATAACTTCCCCCATATTCTCGTGCCCTTGATGAAAGCTCAAGAGGTCATGGTCAACCCGGATCGGCCGCTGATCGTGTACGAGAGCATGGCGCTGGAGTTGCAGAGCCTGGCCCTGGGGGAGGTCGAGCTTGCGGTAGGCGAGCTCAGTCTGGAGGTCAACGGTAAGCGGGGCGATGCTGCCCTGTCCTTCCAGATCTCGACTGACGGCACCGTTGTGGGGCAGGGGGCCAAGAAGCTCGTCATGAGCGGGCTGCGCCCTTACGACGAAGATACCATGCAGGATCTGATACGCCGTTACCGCGGCTGGCAGGAAGCGTACCTGTCGGCCCGTGCCGAGGAACGACAGCAGTCGCAGGCCGTGCGGTGATTGCGAGCTTCGTCTCGCGCCGCACTGCGATGGGACGGTACGGACGGGTGCGGCCTAGCTGGATGGGTCTTCTGTAGAGTGAAGCGGGCCGGTGTCATGGCAAGTGCGGCCCGCGGCGAGGTACGAAGGCGCGCTCTAAGCGAGGGCTGGAAACCCCCAGCTTTGAGCAGACTGGATGCCAGGCATCTTCGAACGGGCTTGAGCAAGCTGTTTGGTGAGCAGCGCCACCCCTTCGCAGAACCACGCCGTCCCTTCACCCAGCATTTCCTCCGCAACAGATAGTGGCGTGGGGCCTTCGAGTTCCATTACGCCCTCGACCTCATAACCGGCACGCAGGCGCATACCGTGCTTGTGCGCCACGGCGTGCATCGCGACATTGCTGCGCTCGGTGAGAATGTAGATGCGACGAATGCCACGGTTGCGCGTTAAGCTCACCATGCGGCGGAACAGCTCGCTACCGATCCCTTGACGTTGGAACTCATGCTCGACGCTGAAAGCGAGCTCGGCTTCAGGTGCCCAGTAAGGGCCCTGTATCCGGCATTCGGCCACGCCGCGCAAGACGCCATCAACGAATGCGCCAAGTGCGCGATAGCTGTTCAATGCCGAAGGCAGGCTGTCCACGTACGCATTGATCGTGGCGTCCGTGGCGATACCCGCGAAGCGCGCCCTCCGGTCCTCTGGCGCGAGGCGCAATAGATGGGCGCGCAGCGCGGCCTTCTCCGACCAGAGGAGCTGGCGAATGATTGGAGAGGACTTCTCGCTCATGGTTACTCCTGTTTGCTAGGGGAGCAGCGCCCTAGGGCATGCTGGAAGCAATATGCAGAGGGATCTGTTGCATTGCAACATAATAGCTTGAAAATGTGAACTATGCACGGTTTGCGGCGGACCCATCACGGCGGCTGTTGCTGCTACGGGATGCGGTCGTACTCGGTTGGTTACCGAGTCGCTACCGCCGGAATAAGCCTTTTCATACCCGTTTTGCATTGAAACAGCGTAGATCTACCACTAAGTGCCTCTAACAATGCCCAGGCACCCGCTGCCGTGACGCAGGCAGCGGGATCCGTAGTTGACGGATGGGCGTCGATGGGAGACACGGAGGCGAGTATGAGAGGAGCGAATTGGGTTGCTTTGATACTGCTGATCGTCGGTGGCCTGAACTGGGGGCTAGTGGGCCTGTTTCAGTTCGATCTGGTCGCGGCGATCTTCGGCGAGATGAGCGTGTTGTCTCGGATCATCTACGTGATTGTTGGCCTTGCCGCTATATACGCAGCGGTGGTCTCGCCTCAGCTTGCCGTACCGGCAAGCACTTATCGCCATAGGGAGACGACTACCACCGGCGCGCCGAGATAACTCCCTGGATTAGGCACTCGTTAGCCATTCAAGCCGCCGGTCCGTATCCAGGGCGTGCATTGAGTGAGCGCGCGCTGATTGGGCCGGCGGCACTAATCGATAATCAGCGCATACCACGCCTGCCAGGCTGAGTCTTCGGCAGACCGAGCCGGGCACGCCTTTGTGCGGCCGCGGCGTTGACGGTCCGCTCGCCTTCCAGGTCCAGGCTGGGCCACGCAGCGATTTCCTGGCGGGTGCGGCCGCAGCCTATGCAGATCTCCTGCTCGAGCCGGCAGATGGCCACGCAGGGGCTGCGTGCCGCTACCCAATCACTCAATGCCACAGCGCCCCTGCTAGAAATGCACATGCGTAGTATTGCCGCCATCGGCCACAAGATGAGCGCCGGTGATGAAACTGGCTGCGGGGCTGGCCAGGAAGACGGCCGCATTGGCGATCTCCTGAGGCGTTCCTAGTCGTCCCATGGGATTGCGCTTGAGTACCTTGGCGAAATACTCCGGATTGTCGCGGCGCGCGCGGTCCCAAACTCCTCCCTCGAAGAGAATATCGCCGGGGGAGACGGTATTCACCCGAATGCCCTTCTTTACAAGGCCCACCGCCAGGCTCTTCATGTAGTGCGTCATCGCGGCTTTCACGGCACCATAGGCGGCCAGCCGGGGCACGCCAACGGTTCCGGCGATGGAGCTGATGTAGACGATGGCAGCGTGCTGGGATTGCTGCAGGTAGGGGAGTACGGCGTTGATGCCGCTAACGGTTCCGAGCACGTCCGTATTCACCGCATCGGTCCAGTCCGTCGTCATCGCACTGACGTTCGCGACGTAGATGTCCAGTCCGCCTAGCTGTTGCGCAGCGTTATCGACCCAGGCCTTGAATGCCGCAGCGTCGGTTACGTCCACCGCGTGGCCTACGCATTTCGTCCCGTGAGCGGCGAGGCGTTCCAACATGGAATCCACGCGATTCCGGTTGCGCGAGCAGATAGCGACGTTGCAGCCTTCGCGCGCCAAGGTTTCCGCAATGGCCGCCCCTATACCGGCGGTGCTGCCGGTTACCAGCGCATTGAGGCCTTGCAGTCCAAGGTCCATAGTTCCCCTCCTGAGTCATCGTAGTTTGCCCAGTGTTAGCCGGCGCCTTGCCCGGGTCCGCGCAGCGGACATAGACCGCATTTGGCGATGGCGCGGTATGCCCCAAAGACGGGTTCGCGGCCGCTGCTAGTGTCCCACTCGAAGGACGTGCTGGCCAGCGTGGCGCGGTAGATTGCTGCTCGAGCCAGGTCTGAGGTACTGGCGATGCTGCTAGGAGCGATCCGCGAGGCAGGGGCGGCAGCGGTTGGCGCAGTGGTCCAAGTGCGTGAGCCGTTCGGAACGTTGCGCGTCTTCCTGGCTTGGCGGCCACCCCCAACGTCGGGATAACGCGCCCGCGAATAACGCCGGAAGGTTTTGCTGATGCTGTGCCGCTTTTTTCTCACATGGGCTGTCAGAATCCTCTTACAGCCAACGGCAACAGCCGGGAGTAGAATCGCAGTAAGGGTAACGGCGCGGAGACGCCGTGCCAGCGGCAAGCTTGATTGGCCGGACGCGCAGGATGAGCGTCACTCGGCTAGCAGCGTACAGGCAAGGAGGCCATAACCATGACTACAGCCAAGCGTTTTCTTTCCTCGATCAGCGGACCTGCTTTGGTCATTCTCGCCCAGGCGTTATTGCTTGGCGCTGTGCGTTAGCCATCTCTTCGACAGGCTGTCATCGTCGCGCAATCTCTAGCAGGCATACTAGTAACCGCATGTGGCGATCGCTTGCGGTTACTGCCACGCGCGGTGAAAGGAGTCGTACACCATGTATCAGGAACTTCATCCATCTTTTCTCGAGGCGATGGACCGTCTGGAAGTGCTGGCTCAGACCGTCGGCGGGCTGGATGCGTTGAGCGAGACGGAAGAAGGGCGAGAGCTGATTGCTCAGGCACTGCGTCACGCACCCCCGGGGCTGAACGACATGGGGCGTCAGCAGCGCATCCGTCAGCGCCGATGACCGCTTGCTGCCCCCATCCTTCTTTGTGCCCCGAACGCTGCGGCCAGGTGCCGTCATTGCCGGCACCGGCCCATCGGCGGATGCGAGGTGGCATTGCCCGATCTCGCTATCCCCGACGGTTCGGTAGCCGGATAGAAGCCATCGGCTCCGCCTAGGCTTTATGCGACGAGTATGACGCGGTCGGTAGTACCGCGCCCGCGTCACATCAAGCAAGCCGCCGATCGCTCGGCCGCGTGCGGCTGCTCGCCACTACGGCTCGGCTATTGATGAGTACTTCAGCTGGATCGCTAGAAAATCAGACTGAACAGGATGACGATAACGACGACGATCAACACTATGGCGAGCAGCCCTACAATCAGGCCCGCTTTGAATATCGCGCCGATCACGGCGCAGCCGCTGAGCAGCACGCCGCACATTGCCCATAGGGCCACTAACAGCGCCGCTCGCATAGTTACCTCCCTGCTACGGCTTCGGATTCCCGTTCCATAGATCACTTAGAGCCTAGATACGCCGAGGTAGGTCTATGGGGGAATGGGGATAGTCCGGAAGCGTTGAAAGGGCCACGATGAGGGAGTGAGTACGTATTGTCACTCGACGCGCAGGTATTGGACCGCTGTTGCCGGCTGGAGCGCCGGTCCGATGCCGGTATGGGCCGTGCTGGGGCAGGCGCAGAGGGTACTTCGAGAGAAGGGCGGGGCAGCGCAGCTGGCAGTCATCCTCGCAGGTGACTGCCAGTATGAGCAAAGGCTAGCCGCGCAGTTCGAACTGCTCGATTTCCGGACGGCCGGCGAGCAGGGCGGAAAGATCCACGCGCATTTCCTTCATATTCTGGCGATGGGCGGCCAGAGCGTCCTCGTCGGTGTACTGCTCGTACACCATCACCAGGTCGGGGTCTGCCTTGCTCAGGTGAATGGAATAGGCATGGTTACCCGGCTCTTTGCGTACTTCGGTCGCGATCTCGACCATCTTTTGTGCCAACTCGGCGCCCAGGCCCGGCTTTGCCTTCAGCTTTGCAACAATAGCGAGCATTCTAGATCTCCTCGTTCTGGTATGCGGTAGGCAGTATATCCGACCGTCACCGGGCGCACAGCCCTAAGGCGACTGTGAGGCTAGCGATTGTGGCGCTGCAACATATTGCGCAGTGCAACATTTGCAGGCATACTGGGAGCTCTCCTCCTTGATATCTGTCGCAAGGTATCTTTAGCCCGCCTGGTTCGGCGGGCTTTTTTTTGCCTGCGGGAAACGCGCGTTATGGGGCTGTTCCGGGAGCCGCCCGGTGGCGGGGACGCGGTGTAGGGCACTCACGTGGGCACACTGACCAGACTCCCGCGGAGTTTAGCGGACAGCGCGATAATGATAAGGGTACGACCGTCCCGGCGTGTCGAATCGTAGCGGCAGGGATACTCACGGGCGGGCAGAGAGGGAACGCGGCTCCTTTCCTGTCTGCGGCCTCAGTAGTAGCCGGAGCGGCGGTGCCGCGCACGCTCGACGCCAGCCGCAGCGCTTCTGGCGGCAATCAGCCTTACGGCAGCGATTACGGCGCTGGAAAGAACTACCCATAGCAGGGCCTGCTTCCAGGGCACATCGCCCCGTTCCGGACTGGTAGGCGGCTCTTCGCCGCGGGCGCGGCGCCAGGCCGCTTGCAGCATCTTGTTGGCGCCCATGGCGGCGATCATCGCGCTGCCAGTGGAAACGGCCGATCGGGCGACAGTCCCAAGTCCCATGATGTCCTCCCGCTGTGTTTGGATACCTTCGCTTTAAACTGGGGCTCGGATCAGGCAGGGCAAGCACAACGGGAGGCGGTGGAGAGGTTAGCTCCGCGCATACCGCCAGGCATGCCATCCTAGGCATCCGCCGGGCATGGCTCTGGGGCGCCAGGGGGGCTTGAGGCCCTTAATATTCGGCAGCGGTCCGCCGCTTCTACGCTATAGCCCGGAGCGAAGCAGTCCGCCACTTTCTCAGCTATGACATGGGGATGGACTTTCCTAGCTGCCTGCTAGACTTGCCCTATATGCGGCAAACGTCGACTATGGGATCCGGGTTGCGGCGCGTATGGCTGTGTAGCGTGTCCAGCGCGGCTACGAGGTGAAGATGTGCGGCGCCGAGACCCGATCGCAAGCGACCTGGCCGTTTCCCCAAGGCGGCCGATGCTTGGTGATCATTGTGTGGTGTTCGATCATCGGAGGAATACATCGGTGCTTTTTGAACTGGGTGACCGGAGGGTCGTGCTTAAAGGCGACCAGCACTTCATTGCCGACAATGCCACTCTGATCGGATCTGTGGTGCTTGGCCCTAACGCCAGCATCTGGTTCAACGTCGTTATCCGGGCCGATAATGACGAAATCATTATCGGCGAAGACAGCAACGTGCAAGACGGTGCCGTGCTGCATACCGACCCTGGCTACAAGCTGGAGCTGGGACGCGGCGTCACGGTGGGGCATAAGGCGATGCTCCACGGTTGCACGGTGGGGGATTACAGTCTGATTGGCATTAATGCCGTGGTGCTCAACGGCGCCCGTATCGGGCGACACTGTCTGATCGGTGCGAACGCGCTGATACCGGAGGGCATGGAGGTTCCTGACGGATCCATGGTGTTGGGCTCGCCGGGCCGGATCAAGCGCATCTTGAGCGATGCCGAACGAGCAGGTCTGGAGGCTGCGGCAGCGCATTATGTCGCCAATGCCCAGCGTTACCTCACCCAGCTTCGCCCGATGCGTTGAAAAAAACCGCGCATTGCGGGCGCGTGCTGCCGCTGAGCTGAGGCTCGGCGGCAGCGACCGATAGCCCAGGTCATGATGAGATAAAGGGGACGATCGCGCACCGTATCCCCGGCGGCGCCGTACTTGGGCACTAGGGTGCGTTCTGCTACCGAGGGAGCAGGTAATGCAGAATCTACAGGACGGGGTGCTGAACCACATTCCCTTGGGGATTGCGGTGGTTTCAGGGTCCGATCATCAGGTCCTGTACTCCAACCCCACGTTCATGCGTATCGGCGGTGCCGCGGCCGATGTTGTTGGCTTGCCGTTCCCGGCAGCTTTCCCTCACCTTGCCAGCATACTGCTCGCACGCCTGCGCCGCGTGTCCCGCAGTGGTCGACCTGCGCGCGTGCGCGAATGGCAGGCGCCGGACAGCGATGCTGCCCGAGCCAAGCGGGAGTATTGGAGCGCCGACCTGATTCCTGTTGCCGCCAATGGGAGCCGGGCGGGAATGACCATTATCCTATGCCAGAACGTCACTCATGCCGTGCGCGTGCGCGATGCCGTGGAAAGACGGTTGCGCGAGGCCGAGGCGGACCGCCGGGCATTGCTCGCCAGCGAGCAAAGGCTGCGCCTGGCATTGGGCGTGGCGCCGGTAGCAGTGTTCGTACGCGATAGGGAACTACGGCTGACGTGGTCGCACAACTATCGCTGGCATGTGAGCGCTACCGGCAAGGAGGTGCTGGGCACGATTCCCCAGGAGCTTTTCCTAGCCGAAGATGCGCAGTCGATCGAGGCGCTTTACCGCAATGTGATCGAGACCGGGAAGAGCCGGCGACAGGTGTTGTGTTTGCGCTCGCGCAGAAGCGGGCGCGCGCACTGGTTCTGGCTGTTCGTCCAGCCTTTGCAGGAGCCGGACGGCTCGGTAAACGGTATTGTCGGTGCCGGTTACGATGTAACCGAATTGATTCAGACGCGCAGCGCGTTGGCGGATCGGGAGGCGCAGCTGCACCTGGCGCTGGACGCGGCCAACATGGCGGCTTGGCAGTATCTGCCTGGCAGCCGCAAGCTGGTGCACACTGAATCGTTGTCGCGCTTGTACGGCGTGCCCGCCGGTAATGGCGTGTCCGACCCCGACATTTTCCTCGCGCGGCTGCACCCCGACGATCGTCGTACCATGTACGAGCGCTACACGGTCGCGTTCGACCATGCCGGGGTAGATGTGGTGACATCGCAGCTGAGGGTCATGGGGGACGACGGCTGCGAGCGCTGGATATCCAGCCGCGGGCAATTGCTGCGTGACGAAAGCGGCCAGGTGGTGCGGATGATCGGCATCGATATGGACATCACCGCCGAGAAGCGCGCGCAGCTCCTGCTGGAGCAGAGCAATGAGGAGTTGGAGCAGTTCGCTTATACCGCGTCGCATGATCTCAAGGAGCCGTTGCGAACCATGGCCGGTTTCGCCCAGCTGTTGGAGCGGGATCTGCAAGATCATCCGGATAGCAAGGTTCTGCAGTATCTGGCGCATATCCGGCGGGGCGCGGCGCAGATGGAGCGTCTGATCGACGGCTTGCTCGAGTATGCGCGGGTCGGCCACGAGCCTGAGCTGAGCGACAGGGTCGTGCTCGATGAGGTGTTAGAGGAAGTTCTGGAACAGCTGGTGTCCTCTATTCGCGAGGCCGGCGCGCTGATTACCCACGATAGCCTGCCGGTGGTGCTGGGCAATCGAGTACTGCTCGCGCATGTCATGCAGAACCTGCTGGCCAACGCGTTGAAGTTCCGGCGCCCCGATGCGCCGCTATGCGTGAGTATCAGTGCTCATAGCGACGGCAAGGAGTGGGTGCTGGCGGTACGGGACAACGGTATGGGCATCAGCGTGGAATCGCAGGATGCGATTTTCCAGCCATTTCACCGCGGCAGCGGAAGTGGCGGCTCGCCGGGCAGTGGGCTGGGGCTGTCGTTGTGCCGCAAGATCATCGAGCGGCATCGGGGACGTATCTGGGTAGAGTCTACTCCCGGTCGCGGAGCCTCGTTCTTTTTCACCCTTCGGGCACCCCGCTGACGAGCGGAGGCCCCCGGCGAAAGCCGGCCGCGGTTGGCTTTAACCGGGAGCTGCTGTTAACTTGCCAGATTTGGTTTGTGGGGAGAGTTGTAGATGGCGATGCTTTATCTTGTCCGTCATGGACGGGCGGCCGCTGGGTGGGATGCCGATCCCGATCCGGGCTTGGATCAGGTCGGACGGGAACAGGCACGCGCCTTGGCGCAGCGGTTGGCGGACAGGGCGCCCATGCAGCTTCTGACCAGTCCCATGTTACGCACGCGCGAAACCGCGGCGCCGCTGGCCCAGCTGTGGGGAATCGAGCCCCTGGTCGAGAGAAGGGTAAGCGAAATCGTCTCCCCCGAGGCCGATTTGGCAGCACGGGGACGCTGGCTGCGCGACATTGCAACCCGGCGCTGGGAAGAGCTGGATAGCGCCCTGCACCAATGGCGCGATGGGCTGGTGGCGGCGCTGATCGAACAGGAGCGCGACGCCGTGGTGTTCACCCATTTCATGGTGATCAATGCTGCCGCCGGAGTCGCAACCAGCGACGATAGAGTGGTGCACTTCCGTCCTGATTACTGTTCCGTGACCGTGATGCGAAACGATGGTGGGCGGCTCGAGCTGGTGGAGCTGGGCGAGGAAGCTCAGACTCGGGTGCTCTAGTTGCCCAGCATCTCGCACCTGTGGCGGCGCGCCGCACCGTGCTGGCCAAAGCGATGCCTGCCTTTGGTCAGCACGAGTACAACGCGGCCAATGCGCAAGGTAGCCGGTGCGGGATCTCCTTGTCCCGCGCGGCAGTCCCTTGAGCAGCTATGCCTGGCCAACTCCGGCTTCGAGGGGCATCGAGCATTCCACAATAAAACCTTGGGGGCAGCGGCGCAGAATGAAGTCGCCCGGCTCGGGGATCTGGTCGTAGACCACGTCGCCGACCCGCGTTCCGTCTTTGTGCAGCAACTGCCACAGCAGTTCGCTGGCATCTTCCGGCTCCAAGGCCTCAGCATCGTCGAAGAACCCGTTCGGCGTAGCCTGCTCGCTGATCACCACGACCCGGTTCACAGGCGTTCCCAGAGGCAGGCGGTAGAGATCGTAAATAGCGACCTGGAAGGGATCGGGTGCCGCGAACGGCATCGGCAATCGCTCGTCGGCGATTTCCTGCATGGACAACTGCATGGTCTCCTCCTTGTTCCTGTAACGCTGCCGGCGGTAACCGGCCTGTCATCCTGAAGCGTTTGCAGTTATGCATTGTCGACGCGGGTAACTCGACGGGCGCTGGGTGTGCGCCCGCCGAGTCAAACACGCTATGAGCTGGCGCGGACGGTAGCGCCGCGCCTATGTCTTACATATACACTCCGCCGTTGATATTGATCTGCTGCCCTGTGATGTAGTCGGCGTCGGTTACGAGAAAAGCCACCGCCTTGGCGATTTCCTCGGGCTTGCCAAAACGGCCCATAGGAATCTTGGCGAGAATTTTCTCTTGAATATTCCCCGGAACCTTCTCCAGCATCTCCGTTTCCGTAAAGCCGGGCGCAATGGCGTTGATGGTGATGTTGTATCGGGCCAGTTCTTGGGCGGCGCTCTTGGTAAAAGCGATCACGCCTCCTTTGCTGGCGGCGTAGTTCGCTTGTCCGAAGTTGCCGGCTTGGCCGACGAAGGAACTGATGTTGACGATGCGGCCATACTGCTGTTCCACCATCGTCTTCTGCGCGGCGCTGACGGTGTAGAAGACGCTATCGAGATTGGTTTGGATGACCTGGTGCCAGTCCTCGTCCTCCAGCTTGCGCAAGGTTCTGTCGCGGGTAATGCCGGCGTTGTTCACCAGGATATCGAGCCGCCCCCACGTATCCACCACTTGCTTGACCAAGCCCCGCGCTTCGTTCGCTTTGCTGACGTCGGCACGAATGACCAGCGCTTCGGTCCCGGCCTGCCTGAGCTCTTCGGCTACGGCTTCGGCCTCCTCCTTGCCGCTGCGATAGTTGATAGCTACTTTCGCGCCCAGGCGGCCCAGTTCCAGTGCAATGGCCTTGCCAATTCCGCGCGACCCCCCGGTAACGATGGCGGTCCTGCCTTTCAATCGACTCATTGTATATGACTCCCTTCTGATATTTCGTCCATTCCAGTAAGTGCCGCGGTCGCTGAGCGAAACCCTGTCGCCGTTGTTAAGCATAGGTTTTTTTTCGGCGTGCGAAGACGGATTCCGCAGCGCTGGGGCAACGCTGCACCGGAACCGGTGCACACATTGACCGCGACACCAGACACAGTTTCGCCGCAGCGGCGCGAATGAGCAACAGCATCTGTGAAGCGCTGCCCTGAACCCGCTTTCGGTAGGGGGGAAACTCGTCGGCTCCGGCTTCAAGCGCGTCCGCTGGGGGGAGCAGCGGATTGTGCGGTAAGGGAAGGGCAAACCCTTTGGCAGGGTTTCCAGAGAACGTATTTGCGGAATCTTGCTGAGGGCGATGCGCTTTCACCGAGCCGGATTGCCATAAGACGACGAAAGCGATGTTTCGTGCTCGACGTCCCTCTGACATATCTGGAGCTACAATGAGCAGCAAGAAAGCGACGCCGTGGCTAATCGTAGTCTCGGTTCTCCTCTGTGGCCTGCTGATCGGGCCGTTGGCAAGCGCCGCCACTTACTACGTAGATCAGAAACACCCTGCCGCCAACGATAGCAATCCGGGCACGGCAGACAGGCCGTGGCTGACGATGCGGCGCGCCATGAGCGAACCGCTACAGCCCGGCGACACCGTCATCGTTCGCCCTGGGGTTTACGAGGCCAGCGGTGGCAGCTGGAACCGGCCAGCACTCAATCCCGCCACTTCGGGTACCGCCGACAAGCCGATCACTTTCCGTGCTGAGCCGCGTCATGGTGCGCGTCTGGATGCCGGGGGCAGCGATGCGCCCATCGGCAGTTTTGCGCGGGATTATGTTGTCATCGACGGTTTTCATATTCAAAGCGCGGCGGCGCTGGGCGTGAGCGTGTTCGGCACCGGCAACCGCCGGGTGCGCGGCGTGGTGATTCAGAACATGAAGATCCACGGCATGCGTGGCGCCGGCAGTGGCAATACCGACGGTATTCGAGTCGAGCGCGCTACGGGAGCGGTTATCCGAAACAACGAAATTTTCGATGTGTCGAATCAGAACCGCTCCACCAATGCCGCGGGCGTCAAGATTTATTACTCGGATAACATAGTTGTCGAGAACAACCTGATTTATGACGTTGTTGCCGGGATAAAGGAAAAGGAGGAAGGACAGGAAATTCATATCCGGCGTAACCATATCCGTAACTGCAGCGCCGGCATGGAGTTGATGAATCAGAACTATACGACCACGGCGGGGTACTACTTTTATCAGAACATTGTGGAGAACTGCCGCAACGGTTTCATCGGGCAGACCGCCGGGACGGCGCGGATGCAGCGCGTGTATGTCTACAACAACCTGTTCTACGGCTATACGAACTCGGGGGTCAGCGGCACCCGCCATGGCACTGACCGCCGCGTCTGGAACAATATCTTCTATCCGGGCGCGAGCTCGCACTCCGAGATCACTATGCATCAGGATCCGCCGCGTGAGCTGGAGCTGAGCGATTACAACCTGTACGCTCGGCAACCGCAGTTCGTGCTCGGCCTGTACAGTACCAACCGCTGGTTCCGCAACCTGGCGGCCTGGCAGCAAGGGACGGGCTACGATCGGCACTCCATTGTGGCCGATCCGCAGTTGCTGAATCCGGGCGGCGGCGACTTCCGCTTAGCTGCAACCTCGCCGGCGCGCGGCATGGGCCGTGTGGGCGGGGTGGCGACGGGGGCGAAGGTCAACGTGGGCCCTTATATCAACGATAGCGATGTGATCGGTATCAACAATGCGAGCGGTGCGCCACCCAAAGCACCGACCTCGCTGACCGTGAATTGATAGCCCTGCCATCGGGGTACCGAAACGGGCCAGCCGCAACGCGGCCGGCCCGTTTTCATTGGCAGAGCGTGCCCGGGCGGGGCCTTGCGCGCATGCTCAACGGTCTGCCACGCGTTCGATCAGGCTCTCCGGAGCGGGCTTTATGCCGATGATGTCGTTCTCTTCTATGTAGGGCCCGATGTTCACCGGGCCATTGCCTGCTACTCCGCCGACTCGACCCGCAGCGCGTGCCGGGGAGTCTTCGGCGAGCCGAAAGTCGCGCTTGGCTGCGTTGACGAACTTGGGATCGCCCAACAAGGAGTTGGCGTCGAAACCGCTGTACTGCCATGCGCGCAGGCTGTCGAATCGGCGGTTGGTATCGTATAGGCCCACTACTGTGCGCGGCTCGCGGTAGTAGAGGTTGAAGTCTATCAGCTCGAACTCCGCAGGCGGGTCTTGGTGAATGGCGATGTCGTAACGGGCAGTGCCCGCATTGTAGAAGATATTGTTCCAGACACGCCGGGCGCTGCCATGACGGGTGCCGCTGACCCCCGAGTCCGTATAGCCGTAGAACAGGTTGTTGTAGACATACACGCGCTGCATCCGCGCCGTGCCGGCGGTCTGCCCGATGAAACCGTTGCGGCAGTTCTCCACAATGTTCTGATAAAAGTAGTACCCCGCCGTGGTCGTATAGTTCTGATTCATCAACTCCATGCCGGCGCCGCAATCGCGAAAGCGATTGCGCCGAATGTGTACCTCCTGACCTTCTTCCTTTTCTTTCACGCCGGCCACAACCCTATAGATTTCATTGTTCTCCACGATGATGTTGTCGGAGTAGTAGAGCTTGACGCCCGCGGCGTTGGTGGTGAGCTTCTCGTTTCGTATGTCGAAGATCTCGTTGTTGCGCACCGTCACCCCCGAGGCGCGCTCGATTCGAATGCCGTCGGTATTGCCGCCGCCGGCGCCACGCATGCCGTGGATCTTCATGTTCTGAATCACCACGCCGCGCACCCGGCGGTTGCCGGTGCCGAACACGCTCACGCCCAGCGCCGCCGCGCTTTGAATATGAAAACCGTCGATGACAACATAATCCCGCGCAAAACTGCCGATGGGCGCATCGTCGCCTTGACTGTCCAGCCTCGCGCCATGCTGTGGCAGCGCTATGAAAACGATGGGCTTGCCAGGAGCCCCTGAGCTAGGCGGGTTTAGCGCCGGCCGGTTCCAGCTGCCACCGCCGGCCTCGTAAACCCCAGGACGGACGATGACGGTGGTACCAGGCGGGAGAGGATCGCGCACCGCGCGTCGCAGCGTTTTCCAGGGCGCTTCTTCGGTGCCGGGGTTGGCATCGTCGGCTTTGGCATGACCCTGATCTACGTAATAGATCGGCGCCGCCGATGCCAGGCCGGCAGCAATGGCCAGCAGCAGCGAGACTAACGGGCGAATGAACCGCAGAGTCATAAGGGCTCCATCATGCGCCTGAGGCCTGCTCCAGCATGGCGAAAATACGCAGCAGTCCTTCGAAGTTTGCGGCGGCAACGAGTACGGCTGCCGTGGTGAAGGCGACCGGAAGCGCCCGGGAACGGCCCAGCACCGAGCGGGCGATGAAGGCCAGTAGCAGCGTGCTTGCCGCGAACCAGTGCTGGCTGTACAGGAAGTACTCGGACCCCCAGCCGGCATGGAGCAGGGCGTTGAACAGCAGGCTGCCCGTGGCGGCGCCTAGCAGCGCCCGATCCAAGGCATCGCCGGCCCTGGCAAGCGTAATACCCGCGCCTAATGCCACTATCAGCAACGTCGCCATCACCATGGCCGCCGCTCGCGCCAACGGGCTCGGGTAGGCGTAGGCCTTTCCTTTCAGCGTGAGTTGGAACGGGTAGCGCCCCTCTTGCAGGTTTTCCCGCTGAGGAAGAGTGGTGCTTTCGGGCGCGACGAAAGCGGCAACCACGGTACCGGGAAACTCGGCCAATGCCGCCAGCGGCTGCTCGTGCAGATACGCGCCGGTGAAGTCGCGGGCAGCACCCAACTCGTTGCGGCCCCCGCCATACGCGATGTCCATCGGCACTTTGACTAGCAACACCAGAGCTACCGCCAGCGCTCCTATGCGCACGCCTGTCCGCAGCGCTTGTTTGCGGCCCAGCGAAGGGACTGCGGCAAGCGCGAAGAACAGGATGAACAGCAGCGCGTTGGTAAGCGTGACGCTCAGCGTCAGCGCACCGGCGAGTGCCCACGGCAGGACGCGGATACGGCGCTGGCAAAGGCTGAGAAGCATCAGCCATAAGCTCAGGGTTAGCGAGAAGCCGCCCAGCGCGAAATGATCGGGGATGCTGCCGAATAGCAATTGGCTAAAGGAGAAGGCGTACAGCAGTGTCAGCGCCAGCGCTGCCGCGCCACGGCAGCCGAGCAGCAGCAGGCTGGAGAACACCAGCGCTACCGAGAGGCCGGCGAACAACGGCGCCACCATTAGCGAAAGCCCGTATCGCACCTGCTCGGCGTCCGCCAGGCCCAGGATGGCCGCCGGCATGGCGATCATGCGTACCCAGGGGTTGATCAGATTGCACAGATTGGGATGAACTAGACTGCGACCGTCGCCCCAGCCGTTGGCGTAACAGGGGAGGCGGGCGTTGGGGTCGGCGTCGTAGAGGACGTTGTACTGGGCGTACACGTCCAAACGATCGAAGGTGCCGCCCACCCACCAATACACCGCGAAGCTCAGAACGACGAGGAATAATGCTACCAGCCTGCGTGCCGTACCGGTCTCGCTGGACCAGGCGGTGCGATCGGCGAGCGTGGTGGTTGGGTTTAGGACGCGCTCTTCCATGACTGGCCTCGTTGTTGTCGGATCACGATTGAGCGACCAGGAGCACGCCGGTCACGATCAGCGCGCCCCCTAGCAGTCGCAGCGGACTGACCGGCTCCTGTAGCACCACGGCTCCGAGCAGCATGGTCACGATCAAGCCCACGGATACGAAGGGATAGGCGACGCTGAGTTCGGTACGTGACAGCACCAGTAGCCAGGTCAGTGCACCGGCACCGTAGAGAGCGAAGCCACCGATAACGTACGGGTTGGCTAGCGCCGCCTTGAAAAACCAGCTCAGAGCCGTTTCCCTGGCATCCGCGCCGGTGCTCCACGCCGCAGTAGAGCCGATCTTCAGTGCCAACTGCGCCAGCGCAGAGAGGAAAACGCTCAGCAAGGCGATCAAGGCTATCTTGGTGGTCATTCTCGGTTTTTACCTGACTCGTTTGAGAGTGACACAGTGTCGGCAGGGTCCATTGGCATGACCTTGCCAACGGCGATAGCTCGGCCACAAGGGCGTCCTTAGGCACGTATATCCAGGTCGTCGGGCCGTAGCTCTTCACGCACCGCCGGGTCCGGCACCGATGAACGCGACCGTCACCACCGCCAGGCAGCTCCAGGAGACGTAATCTCTGGCGGCGAAGACGATCGGGTCGTCATGCATTTGACCGCGACTGGTGGCTAACCAGAGCCGGCATTGCCAGAACAGCATGGCCGGTACCGCCAGCCACAATGTCCAGGGCTGAGCGTACAATGCCTGCGAAACCCCGTTTTCGATGTACAGCGCCAGTACGAGGGTGGCCATGAAACTGCTGGCGAGCCCCATGGTCTGGATCAGAGCCAGATCGCCGACCCCGTAGCCGCGCCGTGTGCCCACCGCTTCGCTGGCGGCGGCGTCTCGCAGCTCTGCTGTGCGCTTGACGATCGCCAAGCCCAAGAACAGAAACGCCGAGAAGGCGAGTAGCCAGTGGGAGAGGGCGATGCCGCAGGCTACTGCGCCGCCGGCAATGCGTACGGTGTAGAGCCCGGCCAGCACGAAGACGTCAGCCAGTGGCTTTTTCTTGAGCCAATAGGAATACGCGCTGGTTCCCAGGATGTAGGCCATCAGCACCACAGCCGCCGCCGTAGATATCGCTGCGGCGAGCAGCAGCCCTGCCCCGAGCAGCGCCGGTCCGAACAGTCCGTAGCGCAATGGCAGCGCGCCGCTCGCAAAAGGACGCCGACGCTTGCGCGGGTGCTTACGATCAGCCCTGATATCGTAGAGATCGTTGATTACGTAGCCGCCCGAGGCCGCCAAGCAGAAGGCGGCGAACATCAGGATAGCGTTCTGCGTCAGTTGCCATGAGACGAACCCCTGCGCGATCACCAGCGGCACGAAGACCAGCAGATTCTTCACCCACTGGTAGACTCGCATGGTCCGGATCAGGCTTTGCGTCTTGGTAGTAGGCGACGCGAAGACACGCTCTACCGGCGCGACCTTGGCAGCCTGCTCAGCGAGCTTGGCCGAGGGGTTCACAAGCATGGCCGCAGCGGCATGCTGCCAGACCGCGATGTCGCAGGCCGCATCGCCGACGTAGACGAAACCGCCTTCGCCGAACCGCTGTACCAGTGCCTCTGCCTTCACCTTCCCTTTCAAGTTGCGGTTACGGTCTGTGGCCAACACCTCGTCGAAGAGCTGCAGATGGTCCGCGATCGAGCGTGCAAACTCGTAATGGCTGGCGGTGACTAACACTAGCCGTCGCCCGGCGGCTTTTTGGGTGTGCAGATAACGCAACAGCTCTCGGTTGAAGGGCAGTTCTTCGGGCGACAGGCGATAGCCGCTGGCCAGAGCATGCTTGAATGCTGCGCGACCTTGGCGCAGCAAACCCAGTGCCTTGAGGGCCTTGATGGGGGCTTCGCGCAATGTGTTGATGAAACACTCCTCCAGCAGATCGCTTTGGAGGAGCGTTCCGTCCAGGTCCACGCATAGGGGCAGCTTGCTGGTGTCGCGTATCGACCAGGGATCGGTAGCGATGTCCTCTACAGTGGTTAGCGCCGCGTGTCGACTTCCCATATCGGTTCCCCTCAGTCGCTAACGGAAGCGCTCTTGTCGTCCCGACCAGCTGCCCGCATCGGCACGCAGACATACGACCGTCGATCAAGCGACGTTCGCTACAGCCGTCGGTTCGGCTCAGGAAGCGTGGGACGGCCCATGGAACGAGCTATTCACCGTTTTCGCGGGGGCGCGGTGAAACCGCGTGCCGCAGCGCGGGCCTTAGTGAAGAAATGGGATCCGCTGCTTCAATATCAACATCTGCATCTTCTTCCCGGTCCCGCATGGGTTCATCGCTGCGACGGGACGTATGGGGATCGTAGGCAAGCAGCCCTCATGCGGCGGTAAAGGCAATGCCGGATAAGCGGGGCATGAATGGACTGCAGCGGCGCGTGCGCGTTTATGAAAGAGTTGACACGCGGCAAGCGCGGGCTCATGGATTGCTGTCAGGCTGTTGCTGTCGGGGGTGCGGCTACCGACGGTGGTAGGTGTGGACGTAGGCCATGGGAATCGCTTTTGGCGATGGACCGGCGAGGATCCACACAGCCGGAAACGAGAAACCGCGAGTTCGGCCGTAACGGAGGCAGCATGTCGATTGGTAGCTTCAGTACAATTCTGGTACCTGTGGATGGATCCGAGAACGCAAAGCGTGCCTTGCGCCATGCTGTGGACATGGCCCGCGCGGCCGCGCTGGATATCGTTCTGCTATACGCCTACCCGGACCCCATGCCCACCTTGTTGGTGGGCTTAGGCTATCCGGAGCTGCAGGATTTGAACATGCGCATGAGCGGTAGCGAATTGGCGCGGTTAGCGGAGGAGGCGGGAGCGGAGGTGTTCGGCGCGATGCGGGCATCGCTACCGGAGCCGATACCGCCGATGAGGGAGATCGTCATCCGCCGCGATCCAGCGGAAGCCATCTTGGCTTACGTACACGATCACCCCGAGACCCTGATCGTAATGGGCACGCGCGGTCACTCCACCATCGCCGGGTTGCTGCTCGGTAGCGTTAGCAGCAAGGTCGCGCATCACGCGCCTTGTCCGGTAACCTTGGTGCGCTGATCGTTGTAGGCGCATCGCGCTCGCGCCACGCTATGGGCACGGCGGCCATCGTTACCGCTGTACCGGTAGGCGCTGGCGGGTCGCGGACTGTGGCGCGATCGGCGCGCCACAGCCTGGTTTAGAGATCCAGAAAACAATGACAAGAGCCTTAGAGCGGTAATGACAGTACCTCAGTCTTCGGATTCAACTGTGTCGCCGCTTAGGCCGCGCATCGGTATCGCGCTGGGCAGCGGATCGGCCCGGGGCTGGGCCCACATCGGCGTGCTCGATGCGCTGGCAGCCGAAGGCGTGGAGCCTGCCATCGTTTGTGGCAGTTCGATCGGGGCATTGGTGGGCGGACTCTATGCCGCCGGCAAACTGGGGCCGCTGAGGGCTTGGGTGAGTCGCCTGACACGACGCGATGTACTGGCGTATATGGACTTTACCCTAAGTGGCGGCGGCGCTATCGCCGGCAAGCGTCTCATGGATCTGTACAGGCAGCATCTGGAAGACGTTGCGATCGAGTCTTTGGAGAAGCGCTTTGCCGCCGTCGCGACCGATCTGGAGACCGGTGCAGAGGTTTGGCTGCAGCACGGAGAGTTGCTGACCGCAATGCGTGCATCGATTTCGCTGCCAGGCCTCTTTACCCCGGTGTACCACCAGGGGCGGTGGCTGGTGGACGGCGGGCTGGTCAACCCGGTGCCGGTGAGCGTTTGTCGCGCGCTGGGGGCGGATCTGGTAATCGCGGTCAACCTCAACGACGATCTGCTAGGGCGACATCGACACCGCAGAACTCGCGGCACTACCTGGATTAGCGATGCCACCTGGGTGGAGAAGCTCGGACGCAGCCTGGGGTTGGCACGCCCGGCGCCGGTAGGAGAACTGGCGGCCGAAGCGCCGGTGGCGCCCAGTTTTGCCCAGGTGCTCGCCGGTTCGCTGAACATCATGCAGGACCGCATTACCCGTAGCCGCTTGGCAGGGGATCCGCCCGATCTGATGCTGTCGCCGCGCCTCGGCCATTTGGACCTGTTAGACTTCGCACGCGCCGAGGAGGCGATGGCCGAGGGCGAGCGCTGTGTGCGCCGGATGTTGCCAGCACTGCGCGACTTGCTCGGCAGATACCGAAACGACGCGCGAATGTCCGAACAGTCCGAGCTCGTGGAGTGAGGCACTGCGGCAGAGCGCGTAAGGTCCACGGCTGAATCCACCATCCTGGGGGGCGCACGCCGCCCGCTCATCACCCTCACCGGAGCATACATGGCCAGTAGAACCGGGCAGCTCGTCATGCGTTTGATCATGGGCGTGACCGTACTAGCACTCGCTGCGCTGGCGGTGCTGTATGGGTTGCAGTCGCGGCAGCTGGCGTACAGCCGGCAGGAGCTGGAGGCGGTCAATCGGCGGCTGGAGGCTATGCGCCTGGAACGTCCTGGGCCCTTGCTCGGCCTGCGGGAGTCGGAGCGTCGGCGGCTACAGCGCCAAGGCTTGAGCGAGCCGGAAACAGACCTGCTGCTTGATTTGGCAGAACGGCCGGAGCTGATTCCTCATGAGGGCGTTCACGGGGGAGTCATGCGCTTCGTGCCGGAAGAGTCGGTGGTGTTGAACGCGCGTTGGGTCTGGGCGGCATACGAGGATGGACATATTCGCGGCACCTTGCTGGCCGAGTTCCGCATCGACGAGCAAGGCGAGATAGAGTGGGAGGTGCTCAGAGCTGCCCTGGACTGACGCCGGGCTCGCTTGCTGCCTGACGTGCGCCAGGGCGCACTAGCTTCAGCCTACCTGCCTTTGAGCAGCAGATCCTTGGCCTGGTTAATGCGTGCGGCCAAGTAGGCCGAGCCGCCGCGGTCAGGATGCAGTTTCTGTATCAGACTGCGGTGGGCGGAACGGATCTCGTCTATGCTCGCCCCAGGCGCGAGCCCCAAGATCTGATAGGCTTCATCGCGTTCCAGCTGTGGCGAATGCGGCGGGCGCTCGCCGTCGGCTTGCTCGCGGCGCCGCCAGCGAGTCAGCAGCGGTGCCAGCGTAAGCGTTGCGGCGAGCAGACGGCGCACGAACGGCAGTATGGCGCCTATAGCCCCCAGCAGCCAGTGCAAGCGACCAGTGACCACCAATAGCGTCAGCACCACCAGCAGAATCCACGGCAGCCCCCGGCGCGCAGCGTGTTTCAGGCGCTCCGGATCGGGACGTACCAGCAGCATGACTAGCAAGGCCAGCAGGCCCATTAGTAGCAGTATGCGGATCACCCGGTATCCTCGTACGAATAAGGGCGTGGGGGATGCGGGCAGATGATGGCGCGCCCGAACCCAGGGCGCAAGCACAGCCTCCAGTGTTTTCACAGCGAAGCCGGACGGCTCATCGAGAGCCAGACATGGGCTGCCAGCGCGCCAGCGGGGCTGGCAGGTCTGTCTGCCAGCCCCGCTGCTGGGGTAAGGATCTCAGACTTCGCTCCGCGGCTGCATCTCGCGCAGGTAATAGCTGCGGATAAGGGATAGATCATCATTGAGTTCGTACACTAAGGGATCGCCTGTGGGTATCTCGACCTTGGTGATGGCTTCGTCATCGAGCTGTTCGAGGTGCTTGATCAGCGCTCGCAGGCTGTTGCCGTGGGCGGCGATGAGCACCGTGTTGGAACGCTTCAAAGTAGGCGCAATGTCGGATTCCCAGAACGGCAGAACACGCTCCAGCGTCGTCTTCAACGATTCCGTGCTGGGCAGCGCAGAGGGCGGCAGCGAGGCGTAGCGCGGATCGAAACGGGGATGGCGGCTGTCATCCGGGGCAAGCTCCGGTGGCGCGACGTCGTAACTGCGCCGCCAGATATGAACCTGCTCATCGCCGTACTTGGTTGCGGTCTCCGCCTTGTTCAGGCCGGTCAAGCCGCCGTAGTGACGCTCGTTCAGGCGCCAGTCCTTGGTCACGGGCACCCACATCTGGTCCAGCTCATCGAGAACCAGCCAGAGCGTACGGATAGCCCGCTTGAGCACCGAGGCAAAAGCGTGGTCGATGCGGAACCCGTGCGCCTTCAGCAGTGCCCCGGCGGCCTTGGCTTCCTTGCGTCCGGTTTCTGTCAGATCGACGTCCACCCAACCGGTGAAGCGGTTCTCCAGGTTCCATTCGCTTTGGCCGTGACGTAGCAATACTAGACGTTTCATTGCGTTGGCTATCCTTCTTGATCCATGGCGGTAGATCCATCGACGCTTTCGCCCATCACTAGGGTCGTTTCCGCACGGGCGAGGCGACACGGAAATTCTTCGCTGGCAAGTTTACAGCGCCTGTCGCCGATAAAGCCATGCCGGGCCTTAGCTTGGGATCTTGCGGCGCGGCGATGGCCGCAGCGGCTGCTCCAGCCGCATGGCGGCGTGTACGTGCGCATCTCGGCGAAACCAAGGGTACTTTTAAGGTACCATCAGCGCATCGTTGATAGAGAAAACGATCATGGGGCGAGAAATCGAGCGTAAGTTCCTGGTTCGGAACGATGGGTGGCGCGCCAGTGCGACGCACAGTACTTCTTACCGGCAAGGATATCTCTCGGACCGTCCGGATGTGGTGGTGCGGGTACGGTTGGCCGACGGCGCTGCGGTAATTGCTGTGAAGGGGGCGCAGCAGGGTATCAGCCGGCTCGAGTACGAATATCCGATTCCCGCGAGCGATGCGGTCGAGATGCTGGATAGGCTCTGCACGGGACCGCTGATCGAGAAGGAGCGCTTCTTCGTGCCATATGGCGAGCATGTGTGGGAGGTCGATGTGTTCGGCGGCGACAATGCCGGACTGATTTTGGCCGAGATCGAGCTGTCCGACCCTGACGAGTCCTTCGAGCGCCCGCCATGGCTGGGCGAGGAAGTGTCGGACGATGCCCGTTATTACAATGCCAACCTCGCCAAGAAGCCCTTCCGCCACTGGGGAGATGCGGGATGACGGTGCGCCCGGCTGCGCCAAACGAGCTGTGGCTTGCGGTCGATTTGGCCGCCCAGCGCGTGCAGCTGCGGGAGGGAGATGCCGTACTCGTCGAGTACCCGGTATCCACGGCGGTCAACGGGCCCGGGGAGCAGGAGGGCAGCGGTTGCACCCCGCGCGGATGGCACGTGATACGCGCCAAGATCGGCGCAGGGACGCCCCTGGGCGGGGTGTTCGTCGGGCGCCGCTGGACCGGCGAGATCTACAATGCCGAGCTCGGACGTCGCTACCCTAACCGTGACTGGATATTGACGCGCATACTCTGGCTTAGCGGGCTGGAGCGCGGTTTCAACCGTTTGGGTCGTTGCGACACCATGCGCCGCTACATCTATTTCCACGGCTGTCCGGATAGCACCCCGCTTGGGCAGCCCGGGTCCAGGGGCTGTATCCGCATGCGCAATGCGGACGTGGCCGACCTGTTCGAGCGCGTTCCGGTGGGCACGCGTGTACTGATTTATGAATGAGCAAGAAGGAACGGGCGATGCTTGGCCAGGTCATGATCGGCATCCCGGGCACAGCACTGGATGAGACCAGCCGCGAGATGCTCCGGCACCCAGCGGTGGGTGGCGTCATTCTGTTCACGCGCAACTTCGAGTCGGTAGGGCAACTCAAGGCGCTATGCGCCGAGATCCATGCGCTGCGCGAGCCGCGGTTGCTGATAGCCGTGGACCAGGAAGGAGGCCGGGTGCAACGGTTCCGCGGCGAGTTTACAGTGCTGCCAGCGCCGGCAACGCTAGGGGAGCGCTATAGGGAACAGCCGGCGCGGGCGTTGAAGCTGGCCGAGCTAAACGGCTGGTTGATGGCTGCGGAGTTGCGCGCGGTGGGCGTGGACATCAGCTTCGCACCCGTGCTGGACCTGGGGCAGGGAATCAGCCAGGTCATCGGGGACCGTGCCTTCCATGACGAGCCAGAGGCGATCGCCGCTATCGCCCAGGCCTATGTGAAAGGCATGGCGCGCGCCGGCATGGCCGCGACGGGTAAGCATTTCCCGGGGCATGGATCGGTGCGTGAAGACTCGCATCTGGAGTTGCCGCGGGACCCGCGCTCATGGGAGCAGCTGAGTGCCGATTTGCTTCCGTTTCAGCGGCTGATCGAGAGCGGGATAGGCGGCATGATGATGGCGCACGTGATCTATGAAAGCGTAGACACGTTGCCCGGGAGTTTCTCGCGGGTGTGGGTGACCGACATTCTGCGTGGCCGCTACGGTTTTGACGGCGCCGTCTTCAGCGACGATTTGGGCATGCAAGCGGCCGACTGCATAGGCGATTACGCTGCCCGTGCGCAAGCGGCGCTGGAGGCCGGCTGCGACATGGTGCTGCTGTGCAACGAGCTCGACGAGCTCGATGCGGTGCTGTCGGTGGCTTCCGCCCAGCCGGCGGCCGCGCGCCGTATTGCCGCGATGCTGGGACGGCCGGGGCCGGACTGGGCAACCCTGCGAGCGAGCCCCGCTTGGCGGGAAGCGGTGGAGCTGGTGACCGGCGGGGCTGGCTTCGACTCGGGCGCATTCCTATAATGCGGCCTCTTTTTTAGCAACATGGATAGCCGATGGCGCACAAGCTGCTAATCGTTATGGTCAATTCCGATCCGGCCAACGCGGCAGAGCTTGGCGCACCGCTGTTCCAAGCTACCGTGGCGGCGGCCATGGAGTACGATGTAGAAGTTGTGCTCACCGGACTGTCCGGCAAGCTCGCCATCAAGGGCGTTGCCGACAAGCTGCGCATCAAGCCGGGCAGCGATAAGACGGTCTACGATGTCATGCGTGAGGCGCATGAGGCCGGCGTCAAGTTCAAAGTCTGCACGCCCACGCTGGAGCTCTGGGGCGATGATCTAATCCCGGAGATCGTGGAGACGGTAGGCGGCGCCTACCTGATCAGCGAAGCGATGGACGACGACACAGTGACTCTTACCTATTGAGGCCCCATGAGCATTTCTGCCGAAGAAGCCCGCCGCGTACTGGCGCAATCCGAACTGCTGCACGACGAAGCTGCCGTGACTACGGCGCTGGAGCGGATGGCCGCAGCCATTACGGCGGATCTTGCCGATACGCTGCCGTTGGTATTATGCGTGATGACCGGTGGCTTGGTGCCGGCCGGCCGCTTGTTGCCGCTACTGAAGTTTCCGCTGGAACTCGATTACGTGCACGCAACCCGCTATCAGGGCGAAACGACAGGTGGCGAACTCGTTTGGCTGGCGCGGCCGCGTACGCCGTTGCGCGATCGAGTGGTGCTGGTCATCGACGATATTCTCGATGAAGGGTTCACCCTGGCGGGCATACTCGAACAATGCCGTGCCGACGGGGCGCAGGCTGTGTACAGCGCCGTGCTGGTGGAGAAACAACACGATCGCCGCCACGGCGACTTGAAGGCCGATTACGTGGGACTCACGGTTGGAGATCGTTACGTCTTCGGCGCCGGCATGGATTATAAGGGGCTGCTCCGCAACGTGAGCGGTATTTACGCCGCCCCCGAGTGATGGGGCAGGGCGTGCCGGAGACGGTGGAACTTTGAATTGCAGGTGGGATTGAGGGAATGAGCGTAGCCATAATCGGCGGCACCGGACTGACGACCCTGAAAGGGTTGGAGATCACCCATCGGGAGGTTGTGCATACGCCCTACGGGGAGCCGTCGGGGCCCATCACTCATGGCGTGCTCAACGGCAAGGAAATCATGTTCCTCGCCCGGCATGGCTACGGCCATACCATTCCGCCGCACCGCGTGAACTACCGCGCCAACATCTGGGCTCTCAAACACCTTGGCGTGAAGAGAGTGATCGCCGTAGCGGCGGTAGGCGGCATCACCGAGAAGCTGGCTCCGCGTAGCATCGTCATCCCCGACCAGATCATCGATTACACCTGGTCGCGGCCGCACACGTTTTTCGAAGTCGATCTGACCCACGTCACGCATGTAGACTTCACCTATCCATACGACGCCGAGCTGCGGGCCAAGCTGTTGCAGGCCGCGGCCAAGGCTGGTATCGACGCCATCGATGGCGGCACCTACGGAGCTACGCAGGGGCCACGGCTGGAGACGGCGGCGGAGATTCGCAGGATGCGCAACGACGGCTGCGACATGGTGGGGATGACCGGCATGCCGGAAGCGGTACTGGCCCGGGAGCTGGAGATGGCTTATGCCACCTGCGCGCTGGTGGTCAATTGGGCCGCAGGCGTAGTGCCGGGGGAGATCATCTCTATGGAAGAGCTAGGCTGTCACCTCGAAGCCGGGATGGAGAAGGTGCGCCAGCTATTGCGGACGGTAATCCCGCTGCTGTGATATTGCCGCCCCGTCGTGGCGGGGCGGCGCTGATACGGATGTTGCGAGTTCCCCTGCGCCGCGCCGACTCAACGGTGCCGAGAAAACTCCTTACGGGCTCGCGGGCGATGGTACCCGCTGCGGCGCGGGAGTAGATCGGGCGCTGGTGCTACTCGTCGGAAGGCGTAACCAGCACCAGCACGCCCAGCACCGGATGATCCAGGTAGTGCAATTCCCCGCTACGCATGCGCCGCTGTTGACGCATCACGAACACCGGTTCGCGGCCCTCCAGATAAGGGTACTGTTGCTCGACGTTCTCCGTCGTTCGCTGATACCGCAGGTCCACCGCTACATGCAGGAAACGTTCGCGGTAGAGCCGCACATAGCCGAACAGCGGTGGAATGTGGGTCTCCTCTAGCACGGCGTGCTCGTGTTCGGAGTCGGCGTTGCCGTGCCCACGGTCCCAGTCGCGAGGGATCGGAACAGCAGGCGCTTCCTGGCGCGACAGGCCCTGTTGCCGCCAGCCGATGTGAAGCAGCGGCTTATACTGCGCGGCGCGTTCCAGCTGCTGATAGACAGTTTGCAGCCTCAGTGCGCTGCTGGGAAGCTGGCTGAAGGGGATGCGTTCGTCTGAAGCGGGAAGCAAGGGCGCTACCTGCTCGGCCGCGGGCAAGTGCGCCACCGAGTCCCAGCGCTCGGCATCGCGTCCGCGGGCTTCCTGTTGTTCGAAGACGATTACTTCTACGTCGTACCAGGTGCGCTCGTCTTCCTGCGCCAGCAGCAGCGAGGGCATCAGCAAGAGCAGCGCGATGTAACGAAGCGGATTATTCAAGGTTCTCATGACGGTCAATCTATCAGGCCGCTTGCGGTCGAGCGAGGGTTTCCATCAACTTCTCGACCTTCGCCACCCGGGTCGCGGGATCGGCGAGATCTTCCTTGAAGCGTAGTCGTTGCTGGCCATCCAGGCTGTAGATCGTGGGCTGTTGCTGGATCAGGCGCACCACCACGGCCGGGTCGATCTGCGGACGGTCGCCGAACGTGAGCGCGCCGCCGCTGGGACCGGCTTCCAGTTTACGCACTCCCAGCTGTTGCGCCTTGAGTTTAAGCTCCGTGATACGGAACAGATTCTTGGCCGGCTCGGGCAATAGGCCGAAGCGGTCGATCATCTCCACCTGCAGCTCGCGCAGACTGTCGCTGTCGGGCGCGTTGGCTATGCGTTTGTACAGTACCAGGCGGGTGTGCACGTCCGGGAGGTAGTCGGCCGGCAGCAATGCGGGTATACGCAGCTCGACCTCCGTGGCCTCGCTGGAGATGGATTCCAGCGAGGGGATCTTCCCGGCCTGCAGATCGCGCACGGCGCGCTCGAGCAGTTCGGAGTAGAGATTGAAGCCGATTTCCTGAATCTGTCCGCTCTGCTCTTCGCCCAGCAACTCGCCAGCGCCGCGGATTTCCAAGTCGTGGCTGGCCAGAGCGAAACCCACGCCCAGGTCTTCCAGCGAGGAAATCGCCTCCAGGCGCTTTGCCGCTTCCGGCGTTAGCGCATGCTTGGGCGGCGCGATCAGGTAGGCGTAGGCGCGATGGTGCGAGCGGCCCACACGGCCCCGTAACTGGTGCAGTTGCGAGAGTCCGAGACGATCGGCCCGGTTGATGATGATGGTGTTGGCCGTAGGAACGTCGATGCCGCTTTCGATGATGGTGGTGCAGACCAGGATGTTGAAACGCTGGTGGTAGAAATCCAGCATTACCTGTTCGAGCTCGCGCTCGCGCATCTGGCCATGGGCGATGCGGATACGTGCATCCGGCACCAGGGCTTCGAGCTGCCGGGCGACGCGCTCTATGGACTCGACGTCGTTGTGCAGGAAGTACACCTGGCCGCCACGCTTGAGCTCGCGTTGGCAGGCTTCCTGAACCAGCGCATCGTTCCACTCGTTGACGAAGGTCTTAACGGCCAGGCGGCGCGCCGGGGGCGTTGCGATGATCGAGAGATCGCGCAGGCCGGCGAGTGCGAGATTCAGGGTACGCGGGATCGGGGTGGCCGTGAGCGTCAACACGTCGACGTTGCTGCGCAGGCTCTTGAAGCGCTCCTTTTGCCGCACGCCAAAGCGGTGTTCCTCGTCGATGATGACCAGCCCCAGGTTCTTGAACCTGACATTGGGTTGGAGCAACTTGTGAGTGCCGACGACAATGTCTACCTTGCCGGCGGCCAGATCCTCCAGAATCTTGTCCTGCTCCTTCGCGCCGCGAAAACGCGACAGCACCTCTATACGCACCGGCCAGTCGGCGAAGCGGTCGCGGAAATTCTGGTAATGCTGCTGGGCGAGTAGCGTGGTGGGCACCATGACCGCCACCTGACGGCCGGCTTGCACCCCCACGAAGGCGGCGCGCATCGCCACTTCGGTCTTGCCGAAGCCCACATCGCCGCAGACCACGCGATCCATAGGCCTTTCGGAACGCAGATCCGCGAGTACGGCATTGATGGCGTTTTCCTGATCTGGCGTTTCCTCGAAGGGGAAGGCAGCGGCAAAGGCCTGATAGTCGGCTTCGCCCCAGCGATAGGCATGACCTTTGCGCGCTTCGCGCCGGGCGTAAATGTCCAGCAGTTCCGCCGCCACATCGCGAGCGCGCTCGGCCGCGCGACGTTTGGCCTTTTCCCATTGGTCGCTGCCCAGCCGGTGTAGCGGCGCGGAGTCGCCGTCGGCACCGGTATAGCGCGATATCAGATGCAGCGAGGAAACCGGAACGTAGAGCTTGGCGTCGTTAGCGTACTGCAGCGTCAGGAATTCGGTCTGAACGCCGCCTACCTCTAGGGTCTGCAGCCCTTGATAGCGGCCAACGCCGTGCTCTTCGTGGACCACGGGCGCGCCCAGCCGCAGGTCGGTCAGATCGCGAATGATGGCGTCGGTGTCGCGGTTGGAGCCGCGTTGGCGGCGACGTTGCTGGACTACTCGCTCGCCGTACAGATGCGTTTCCGGAATCAGCGCCAATGGGGGCGCGGAAAGCACCGCTCCGCCTTCGATGGGCGCGACCGCCAGCCCTAGCGCGGCGTCGCTGGTGTAGAAGGCCTGCCAGCTTTCGAACAGTTGCGGCTGTATGCCGCGGCGGGCGAGACGCTCGAATAAGGCCTCGCGGCGGCCGGCCGTTTCGGCGATCAGCAGCACACGACCATCGAACTCGGCGAGAAAGCGCTCCAGCTTCTCACTTGGAACCTGAGCTTGCGATGCCAGGCGAAGGTCAGGCAATGCCTGGACCGCGAAGCTGATATCGCGCGCGGAGGGCGATTCGGGCAAGGCTTGATCGAGGCACAGTATCTGGCGCAACTGGTTGAGCCTCGCCCGTACCTCGTCGATGCTCAGATAAAGCAGGCGCGGAGGCAGCAGCGGCCGCTCCACATCGTGCCGGCGTTGCTCGTAGCGGTTCCCGATCTGCTGCCACATGGCTTCGGCCTGGATATCTACCGCGCCTATGCGTACCGCGAGGGTGTCAGCGGGCAGATAATCGAAAAGGTCGGCTGTGGCATCGAAGAACAGTGGCAGATAGTACTCGATGCCGTTGGGCATGCGTCCGGCGCTTACCTCCCTATATATGAGGCTGCGCTGCGGGTCACCTTCGAAGGTGGCCCGGAAGGCTTGGCGAAACCGAGTTACTCCTGCTTCGTCAGTGGGAAATTCCCGGGCCGGCAACAGGTCGATTCCGTCGACCTGATCGCGGCTGAGCTGCGTCTCGGGGTCGAAGATGCGGATGGAATCGACTTCGTCGTCAAACAGATCGATGCGATAGGGCAGCTCGCTACCCATGGGGTAGAGGTCGATCAGCGAGCCGCGCACCGCGAATTCGCCATGTTCCATGACTTCGGAAACATGACGGTAGCCCGCGCGCTCGAGCCGACTGCGCAAGCTGTCCAGGTCCAGGCTGTCGCCCCGCTTCAGCAGCAGTGCGGTGGTCAGCAGATAATCCGGCGGGGGAAGACGCTGCAGTAAGGTGGCCACCGGTACGATGAGAATGCCGCTACGCCTTTGCGGCAAATCGTACAAGGTGGCCAGGCGCTCGGAGACGATGTCCTGATGAGGCGAGAAGACATCGTAAGGCAGCGTCTCCCAATCCGGGAGGATCAGACTGTCTATGCCGTTGCCGCCGGCGAAGAACTCCAGCTCGGTCTTGAGTTGCTGCGCGGCCTGCGAGCTGTCGACCACCACCAGGACCAGTCCGCCGTGTTGGCGGGCGGCATTGACCAGAGCCAGCGCGCGGCTGGCTCCGGGCAGGTCGTGCCAATGCAGGCGTTCGCCTGGCTTGCGCGGTAGCGGCGGCGTGAGGATGAAGCTGTCGTCGGACATCAGATGCAAGTTACTGCTCGGATTCGGCCGGATGTTGCGAAGCTACATGCTTCTCGGCCCGCGCGCGGCGCCGCTCGTAGGCTTCCCTTGCGATCTGCATGTCGTCCAGGAACCAGGGCAACTCTTCCAAGCGCAATGCCTGCGGACCGTCCACCAGCGCTTGTGCAGGATTAGGGTGAAAGTCCACTAGGATCATGTTCGCTCCCGCGATGACGCCTTGCGCCGCCGCATGCATCAGATCCGGGATGTGGTCCGGGGCCTCGGCCCGCAGCCCCACCGAGTGGGAGGGGTCTATGCAGACCGGCATGCGCGTGAGCCGCTTGACCACCGGGATGTGCGCGAAGTCTACGAAGTTGCGATGCGGATCGCCCAGATTGCTCTTCATGCCCCGCAGCCCGAATACCACCCGGCTGTTGCCTTCGCTGGCGAGATACTCGGCCGCGTTGAGGGACTCTTCCAAGGTGATGCCGAAGCCGCGCTTGAGCAGTACCGGGAACTCCTGTTGGCGGCCAACCGCTTTCAGAAGTTCGAAGTTTTGCGTGTTCCGGGTGCCGATCTGCAGCATCACGCCGGTAGGCGAGCCCGTCTGCGCGAGAGCCTCGCGAATCTCGTCTATGTGGCTCTCGTGCGTGACTTCCATCGCGATCACCCTGATCCCGTATTTGCCGGCCAGCTCGAATACGTACGGCAGGCAAGCCTTGCCATGGCCCTGGAAAGCGTAGGGGCTGGTGCGCGGCTTGTACGCGCCCATGCGGGTACAGACCTGGCCGTGCTGCTGCAGGGTGCGCATCATCAACTCGACGTGCTCGCGGGTGTCGACCGCGCATAAGCCGGCGAAGATGTTCAGATTGTCCTGGCTGAACTCGACGCCGTTATAGTGAAAGACGCTGCTGCGCGTGCGATCTTTGTGCCGTCCGAGGATGCGGTATTCCTGCGATACGCGAACCACCCGCTCCACGCAAGGCAGGGCCGCCATGTCGTCGATGTCGAGCGAGCTGGTGTCGCCGATCAGATAAATCTCAGTGAGCACCTGCTGCGCGCCGCTGACGCTGTGAACGCGTGCCGAGACCCCGGGCAACTGGCCCAGGTGGGCCATCAGCTGCTGGTAGTCGGCACTGTTGGTATCGGTGTCCGGAGCGAGGATGAGGATCATGGCGTTGGTTCCCTAATCGCGATAGAGGCGTAGCAGTTCGTCGTAGTCGCCGATGCGCCGATCGCGCAGGAACGGCCAAATCCGTCGTACCGTTTCGCTGCGGCTGCGATCGATATCGGCGATCAGTACTTGCTCACGGTCGGTGGCGGCCAACGCCAGGAACTCGCCTTGCGGACCCGCCACGAAACTGCTGCCCCAGAAATCGATGCCTTCGGTGGCGCCGGTGGGATCGGGCTCGTAACCCGTACGGTTGCAGGCCAGCACCGGCAGGCCATTGGCAATGGCATGACCGCGTTGAACGGTGATCCAGGCGTCGCGTTGGCGCTCGCGCTCGGCCTCGTCATCCCTGGGATCCCAGCCAATGGCGGTGGGGTAGAGCAGCAGCTCCGCACCGGCCAGCGCCATTAGGCGCGCCGCTTCCGGAAACCATTGATCCCAGCACACCAGCAAGCCGAGGCGGCCCACGGAAGTCTCTATCGGCTGAAAGCCTAGATCGCCAGGGGTGAAGTAGAACTTCTCGTAGAAGCCCGGATCGTCGGGAATATGCATCTTCCGGTAGCGCCCGGCGAGCCGGCCGTCGGCATCCAATACCACTGCCGTGTTGTGATACAGGCCGGGTGCCCGCCGCTCGAACAGAGAACCGACGACTACCACGCCATGCTCTCGCGCCGCCGCCGCCAGCACCTCGGTGCTGGGCCCGGGAATGGGTTCGGCAAGATCGAACAAGTCGGGGTGTTCTTGCTGGCAGAAGTAGCGGCTGCGATGCAGCTCTTGCAGCATCACCAGTTTAGCGCCCTCGCGTGCCGCTTCGGCGATTCCGGCGAGGCTGCGTTCGAGATTGGCGTGTAGATCGTCGCCGCAGGCATGTTGAACCAAACCGACACGGAGAATGTCGTTCATGGGGCGATCTCCTGGTGAATTGTTCGCAAGGGTGCGTATTCTACGCCGCTACGACCGTCTGTCCCAGGGCGGGCAGCGCAACTCCCCAAGGGATCTGCATGGTTACGCAATGCACGCTGCCATGCTGGCCGATCAGCGCCAAGGCAGGCGTACCGATGACCTCGCGATCGGGGAATGCCTCGCGCAACACGTCCAGCGCGGCGGTGTCCGCAGCGTCCTGGTACTGTGGAACCAGAACGGCGTCGTTGATGATCAGAAAGTTGGCATAGCTCAGCGGCAAGCGGTGGCCGTCAGGAGCGTGCCTGGCACGAGGCCAGGGCAGGGGCAGCAGCCGGTAGGGTTCGCCTTCGGGCGTGCGAAGGCTCTCCAGTTCGGCCCGCATGCGTGCCAGCGGCGCGTGATGCGCATCGCCGGTATCGTCGCAAGCCTGATAGACGATGGTGCGAGCATCCGCAAACCGAGCGAGCATGTCGACGTGCCCATCGGTGTCATCGCCTTCGAGTTCGCCGTGCTCCAGCCATAGCGTACGCTCGGCGCCCAGCTGCTGTTGGAACTGCAACTCGACCTGTGCGCGGGTGATGCCGGGATTGCGAGTGGCGGTGAGCACGCAGCTGGCCGTGGTCAGGACGGTACCTTGGCCATCGGTGTCTATGCTGCCACCTTCGAGAATCCAGTCGATACGACGATACCCCACGCTGCCGAAGACACCGGCGGCATGCAAGCGGCGCGTCACCTGATCGTCCAGATCGTGAGCGTACTTGCCACCCCAGCCGTTGAATCCGAAATCCAGCAGCAGGGGCCGGCCCTGTTCTTCCTTGTAAACGGTCAAAGGGCCGTGGTCACGCGCCCACACGTCGTTGGACGGGCAGATGACCAACGCAAACTGCCCGCGTTCGATGCCCACGCCCTTGAGATCGGTTTCGATGTGCTCGGCCAGTGCCTGATCGGCACATGCGATGACTAGGGGCTGGAAGCGAGCGATGTTGGCAGCCAATGCGACAAAGTCGGCATGTGCTGCCTCCAGGCTATCGCCCCAGTCGCCGCCGGCATGGGGCCAGGTGAGCATGACGCCGGCCTGGCGCTCCCATTCGGCGGGCAGACGGACGCGCGCCCGCGTACGCAAAGGATTCAGCATAGAGTTCGATTATTGACGACGGGTAACGGTGTGAATCACTTTGTCGTGCTCGAACACGACAGTGAAATCGGGATAGACCCAGCGCGTGATCGGAGGTTCCCCAACAGCGGGAAGTACTTGCTCCGGAGTGCCGAAGCTGCGTCCGACCGCCTCCATGCTAGAGCCCCGCCGCGGACGTTCTTGTTGCAACTGCTGGTCGCGCTCGATCGCCTGGATCAAAAGGATGTCGGCATGACCGATAGGTGCCACTAACAGTGCCGTCAAGGCGAGTGCGCGCGAGAATCCTCTCATCCATTCCTGCTCCATGTCGGACACGCATTCAATATAGCATTGGCGGTGCATGATGAAAACGCGATGCCTGCCCAGGAGACGGGTCTACGCAGCGGTCGTATCGAGCGCGCTGTAGTGTCATTGGACGCCGATTTCCGCTAGGCTTGGCACGTCGCGCTCGTCCCGCCATAAGGATCGCTGTACCCAGATCATGTTCAAACCTATAGAGCTCTTTATCGGCCTGCGCTATACGCGCTCCAAGCGACGCAACCATTTCGTGTCTTTCATCTCGGCGATATCCATAGCGGGCATAGCCCTTGGGGTGACCGCGCTGATCACTGTGCTGTCGGTGATGAACGGTTTCGAAACCCAGGTGCGTGAGCGCATTCTGAGCATGGTGTCGCATGCCACGGTAACCGGCCCTGCCGGGTACGTACGCGACTGGCCTCGCGTAGTGAGCCGGGCGCTGGAGCATCCGCGGGTACTGGGGGCTGCGCCGTTCGTGACCGGCGAAGTCATGCTGACGCACGGCGGGCGCGTCAGCGGCGGGCTGATCCGTGGCGTGCTGCCGGAGCTGGAAGGGCAGGTGTCGGAGGTGCCCGATCGGTTCGTGAGCGGGAGTATGGATGCTTTGGTCAGTGGCCAGTTCAACATCGTGCTCGGGATCGAACTGGCCACGCAGCTCCGTGTGGAGCCTGGCGATGTAATCACGGTGGTCAGCCCGGAAGCACGAGTCAGCGTTGCCGGGGTAATGCCGCGGATCCGCCGCTTCACTGTGGCGGGTATCGTCAGTGTCGGTATGTACGAGTTCGATCGCACGCTGGCCATGGTGCACATGGAGGATGCGGCGCGGCTGTTCCGCACTGGCGAGGAGGTGAGCGGGGTGCGGCTGCGGTTCGACGATCTGATGGCCGCTCCTTGGCTGGCACACGAGGTTGCGCAGGATCTTAGCGGCGTATACCGGGTGCGAGACTGGACCATGCAGCACTTCAACTTCTTCCAGGCAGTGCGTACCGAGAAAATGGTGATGTTCATCATTCTCACGCTGATCGTGGCCGTGGCAGCGTTCAATATCGTTTCCACACTGGTGATGGTCGTTACCGACAAGCAAGCCGATATCGCCATTCTTCGCACCCTGGGCATCAGCCCCGGCAGTGTGATGGGCATATTTATCGTGCAAGGTACGGTGATCGGTGTGACCGGTACATTGCTGGGAGTAGCCGGCGGTATCGCTTTGGCGCTTAACGTCGATACTTTGGTGCCGGCTATCGAGAGCTTTTTCGGCATCCAGTTCCTTCCGGCCGACGTCTATCACATCAGCGAGCTGCCCTCGGAGCTGCGCTGGAGCGATGTAAGTCGGATCACGGTCGTAGCCCTGATCTTGTCGTTGGTAGCGACTCTGTATCCGGCCTGGCGAGCATCGCGCACGGCGCCGGCGGAGGCACTGCGCTATGAGTAGGTCGGTTGCAATGAACAAGTCCAGCTCAACGGCGGCCTCCGACGTTGTTCGCTGCGCGGGGCTGCAGATGCGGTTTGTCGAAGGGCCGCTGCGCGTTGACGTGCTGGCAGGGGTCGACCTGAGGGTGCGCGCCGGTGAACAAGTCGCTATCGTCGGCCGTTCGGGCTCGGGCAAGAGCACGTTGCTGCATTTGCTGGGCGGTCTGGAACGGCCCGTGGCAGGGGAAGTGTGGATAGACGGGCACGAGATACACCTCCTGGGGGAGCGCGAGCGAGGCTTGTTGCGTAACCGCGCGCTGGGGTTCGTGTACCAGTTCCATCACTTGCTACCGGAGTTTACGGCGCTGGAGAATGTCGCCATGCCGCTGTTGATCCGGGGCCAGTCGCCGCAGAGCGCCAGGGGGGCGGCGCTGAACATGCTGGACCGGGTCGGGCTAAAGCAGCGGTTCGCGCACAAGCCTTCGGAGCTGTCGGGCGGCGAGCGCCAGCGTGTGGCAATAGCTCGGGCGCTGGTAACGAACCCCAAGTGCATTCTTGCCGATGAACCCACCGGCAATCTAGATCGGCAGACCGCGGAACGGGTGTTCGAGCTTATGCGAGACCTCAACCGCGCATTCGCCACCAGCGTGGTCATGGTGACTCACGACATGACCCTGGCGAAGAGAATGGATCGCGTTCTGGTGCTGGAGGACGGCAGGCTCAAGGCCGCTCGAGACTTATAGTTTCTTCTTTACGTCCGACTCGGCCGTGGGCGAAGCCACGAACTCGTCGGATGCGGGTTTCGATGGCTTGCGCAGCCGGGCTCGGACGCGCCGCCGTCTGTGGGCGCGTATGATGTGGATGCGCCACAACAGGCGCACGGCCAAGAAGCTTGCGGCAGCGGCGACGATTGCCACTACGAACGAGCCCAGATACAAGGGCTTCCAAATAAAGGCCAGCTCCGACCAGAACCACTCCAGACTGGGAGTAAACTGATGGTCGCGCACCGGCCGCCCCATCAGCCGCATGCCTAGCCGGTAGCAAAAGAACAAGACGGGCGGCATTGTCAACGGGTTGGTGATCCAAACCGCAACCACCGCGATTAGCAGATTCACCCGCAACCACATAGCCAGGGCAGCGGCTATGATCATTTGGAACGGCAGCGGGATCAGCGCGACAAAAACACCCAGGGCTGTGCCCCCAGCGACTGAACGACGGTTCAGGTGTAGCAGGAAAGGGTCGTCCAGCACTTTTCCCAGAAAACGCAAACCGCGGCGTTTGCGCAACTCTGCGGGATCGGGCAGATAACGTTTCAGAAATTTGCGTGGCATACGAATTCCCAGCGCTGGGGCGCGGGTAGGGTATCGAATTCTAGACGAATAAGGTAGGGGGGGCGCCGTCCGTTTCGTTGCTCGACGGTGGGCCTGCCAGCCAGGGAAGGGGATGCAGAGCACGTTACTGCTGTTCGCGGCTGGAGTCGTTGCGTTTCAATTTGCGCCGACACTGCCGTCTGTTCTTACGCTCGCATTGGCGGCGCCCGCCGCGCTACTCGTACTTTTCGGCCAACCGGCACGCGCCGTCGGCGCTTTCGCCATCGGCCTACTCTGGGCCGCCGTTTATGCCCATATGGCGCTAAACCACCGCGCTGACGATCTGGAAGGCACAGAGCTGGCGATGACGGGACAGGTGGTCTCCATTCCAGAGGAAGATATGAGAAGGGTGCGTTTCGTGTTCAAGGTGCATGCCGTTGAGCAGCCCTTGCCTGGAGCTGCCTGGCCCGAACGCATCCTGCTCCATTGGTACGGGCGTTATCCGCGAGTAGAGGCCGGAGAGATCTGGCGATTGCGCGTGCGGCTGCGGGCTTCGACCCCGCCGACTCCCGAGTACGATGAGCAGCGGTGGCGGTACCTGTACAGGATACACGCGGCGGGAACTGTCCTGCCGGGCGATGCCGAGCGGCTGGGGCAGCGGTGGAATCTGGCGCGGCTGCGCAGCGCGATAGGGAGCAGAATTCTGGAGCAAGTCGACGATCCACGCTATGCAGGCTTGCTCATCGGGCTGGTGGTAGGCGACAGGCAGTACATCGACGCCCAGAGCTGGCACGTGTTCAGCGTCACGGGGACGGGCCATCTGCTGGCAATATCCGGGCTTCATGTGGGCATGCTGGCAGGTTTGGGAATGCTGCTCATCGGTCGCGCCTGGCGCTACGTCCCGGCCTTATGCCGCCGTGTGCCCGCGCAGGTGGCCGGTGCGTTGGCGGGAATGACGGCCGGCGTAAGTTACGCCGCCCTGGCAGGCTTTGCGTTGCCGACGCAGCGTGCGGTGATCATGCTGGCCGTGGTATGCATCGCGCTGCTTAGGCGCCGCTTCATACACCCGTGGCAGGCGCTGCTGCTCGCCTTGGCTGCCGTGCTGGCGTGGGATCCGGCAGCCCCGCTGAGCGGCGGCTTCTGGCTCTCCTTTTGCGCGGTGGCAGCTATTCTCGTCACCGCCAATGGCTATGCGCCCGAGCCGCGCTGGCGCAGCGGCTTGCGTATACAGTTAGTGATCAGCATCGCCTTGCTGCCGCTGTTGATTCTTTGGTTCAGGCAGCTGCCCCTGAGCTCGCCGCTTGCCAACTTCGTCGCGATTCCCGCGGTCGCGTCGGTGGTGGTACCGGCTGCGTTGCTGGGTACGGCGCTGCTGTACGTGCTAGAGCCTCTGGGGGCCTGGATACTTTGGGGCGCCAGCGTAGTATTGAAGCTGGTGCTGTACTTGCTGGAGTGGATGGCGCCGTTCTCTCTGGAGGTGGGCGTCTCCGCTTATCCATTGTGGGCGCTGTTCTGCGCTACAGCAGGGGCATTGCTGCTGTTGGCACCGCGGGGGGTTCCCGGACGCCTGCTCGCCGTGCCGCTGTTGGCTCCGCTGCTGTTGATGCCCGCGGACCGGCCGGCCGAAGCGCACGCCTGGGTGCAGGCCAGCCAGCGCGAATTGCAGCTGCAGACCCGTTCGGGCATCGTGCCGGCAGGTGCGGCGACACACGCGTCGGAGACGTGCGCTGAAGAGAGTCGCGACGGTTTGCGGATTCGGCGCTTGGGATCCTACTGCACGCTGCTGCTCTCCACTGGCAAGATCAATGTACTGATGGGTCCGGCGTATGCGCTAGAAGCGCTTGTCGCGCCGTTACCGGAGCCGGTGCAGGCGGTAGTGGTCAGCGGTGGTTCGCTGCGGCCGGACTCGTTCGCCCATTTTCTGACCCTGGCGCCACAAGTATTCAGCCTGGTCCAGCCGCCACCGGCAGTGAGCGCGAGCGCGTTCCGCTTGGACCCTCGCCAACGTCTGGAAATCGGCCCGGAGGGTATCCGGGTGGTGACACTGCCGGTTGCTCGCCGCTACTACCACGACGACTAAACTGCTGATAAGCGCATGGGTGTCGCACGCGCTGTCGCGGTTCGCAAGACGCTACGATCCTGCGGCGTAACCGCGTGTTCAATTGTGGCGGGGCGTGCCTTAGTGCTTGCTACGCAAGGCCGAATGAATAAAGAGCGCGGTGCACATGTTTCAGCACTCGCTCATGATCTAACGGGTTCGGTTATTGCGGCAAATCCAGTATCATCGCGCGATCGCGATTGACCGGACATGATGACCGGGAGAGGAGAGGGGGTAGTGTTCGAACTCGTCAAGGCCGGCGGCTGGTTGATGCTGCCGATCATTCTTTGCTCCATCATCGCGATGGGGATTATCGGCGAACGCCTATGGACATTGCGGCGCGATCGCATCATCCCCCGGCATCTGGTGGCCCAGGTTTGGACACTACTGAAAAAGCGCAAGCTGGACAGCGCGCAATTACAGCAACTGCGTGCAGGCTCCCCGCTGGGGCGGATCCTCGCAGCGGGACTCGCGAACATGCATCATGATCGCGCCGTCATGATCGAGAGCATCGAGGATACTGGACGGCATGAAGTGCACAAACTCGAGCGCTTCCTCAATCCGTTGGGGACCATAGCCGCGATTTCGCCATTGCTGGGCTTGCTCGGGACGGTGTTGGGCATGATCAAGGTGTTCGGCGCCATCCAAATGCAAGGCCTGGGCAATACCGGCGCGCTGGCGGGCGGCATTTCCGAGGCGCTGATAACCACGGCAGCCGGTCTTATGGTGGCTATTCCTGCACTCATTGCGTACCGCTACTTCCGCCGGCACATCGATGGCCTGGTGGTGGAAATGGAGCAGGAGGCGCTCAAGCTGGTCGACGCGGTACATGGCCAGCGCGATAAGAGCAGAGCCCGTGAAGCCGCGGTGGAGACATCGGAGTGAAGCTGCGCGTACGCCAGCAGGAAGAGCCTGAGATCAACCTCACCCCGTTGATCGATGTGGTCTTCCTGATGCTTATCTTTTTTATGGTTACCACCACGTTCATTCAGGAAGGCAATCTCGCCGTCAATCTGCCGGAAGCAAGTCCCGAACCGAGTGCGGTGCCAGCCGAGTCCGTAGAGCTGGTAATTGACGCTCGCGGCGATTACTTCCTTGCTGGCCGTCCGCTGGTCAACCGGCAGTCGCGTACCCTCGTGCTGGCCTTTCAGGGCCTGCTCGACGAGGGGCCTGTCAGGCTGGTAATCCGTGCCGATGGAGCTACCCCGCACCAGGCGGTGGTCACGGCATTGGATGCGGCCGGACAGGTAGGTATCAGCAATATCGCCATAGCGACGGTACCCGAATCACATGAGTAAAGCTTATCAGTTGCGCGAGGAGAGCAGGGGGCTGACCGTCTACCTGCGTCTGCTCAGTTATGTTGCTCCCTATTGGAAGCAGGCCATCGCGGCGGTGGCTGCGATGGCGGTGGTGGCCGCCGCGGCCACAGCGTTTGCGGCTGTCATGCAGCCGATGATCGATGGCAGCTTCATCGAGCGCGATCCCGTCACCGTGCGCTGGGTTCCCTTCGCGATTGCCGGACTTTTCCTGGTGCGCGGGGCAGCGGCGTTCCTGTCGCAGTTCACTATGGCGTGGATAGGCCGCAATATGATTCGGCGCATACGCACGCAGATGTTCGATAGGCTGCTGCGGATGCCCACTGCCTTTTACGATCACAACTCGTCGGGGATGCTGCTCTCGAAGCTTACCTATGACGTGGAGCAGATATCGAACGCGGCTACCAATGCGGTAACCATACTGGTGCGCGACGGGCTGACGGTGATAGGCCTGCTGATATACATGTTCTATCTCAGCCCGTGGCTGGCAACCATTTTCCTGGTCATAGGGCCGGTGATGGCGCTGGTGATCAGCTATATCACCAAGCGTTTCCGTCGCTTCAGCCGTCAGATTCAGCGCTCGGTCGGGGATGTGGCCACGATTGCCCAGGAAGGGATCGAAGGCCATACGGTGGTGAAGACCTTCGGTGCTCAGGACTTCGAAGCCCAGCGCTTCGAGAAGGCCAACGCGCGCAACCATAAGCAGTACATGAAGTTCGTTGCCACCAAGGAAGGCAGTGCGCCTATCGTTCAGTTCCTGGTTGCTGCGGCGCTATCGGTGGTGGTGTTCCTGACCACTTCCGATGCCATCGTCGAGCGGATTACGCCAGGCATTTTCGTGTCCTTCATAGCTACGATTTTGCTGTTGCTGCCTGCGCTCAAGCACTTGACGGATGTGAACGCGCAGTTGCAGCGGGGGATCACAGCCGGACAGAGCGTTTTCTCGCTGATCGACGCGCCGGTGGAGGAGGACACTGGCGAGCGTCCGCTAGGACGCGCCAAGGGCGTGATCGAGTACCGCAACGTCACCTTTGCGTACAACGAAGACAAGGGACCTGTACTGCACGGGATAGATCTGAATATAGCCAGCGGGGAGACGGTGGCGTTCGTGGGCCGCTCGGGCAGCGGCAAGTCGACGCTGGTGAGCTTGCTGCCGCGCTTCTACGAGGTGACGCAGGGCGAGATCCTGCTCGACGGACACCCGATTCGCGAGTACTCGCTGGCGGATCTGCGGCGGCAGATTTCGCTGGTGGGGCAACAGGTGGTGCTCTTCAACGATACCATCGCCGCCAACATCGCCTATGGCGCTCAGGACAAGGTCAGCGAAGAGGCGATCCGGGAGGCGGCGCGTATGGCCCATGCCCTGGAGTTCATCGAAAGGTTGCCAGAAGGCCTGCAGACGCGTGTAGGCGAGAATGGCGTACTTCTCTCCGGCGGTCAGCGCCAACGAATCGCTATTGCCCGTGCTCTGCTCAAGGATGCGCCGATCCTGATCCTGGACGAGGCCACTTCGGCATTGGACTCCGAGTCCGAGAAGCAGATTCAAGCGGCGTTAGAGGTGCTGATGCGTGGCCGTACTACCTTGGTCATCGCCCACCGCTTGTCGACCATAGAAAACGCTGATCGGATCGTGGTGCTCGACAACGGCAGAATAGTCGAATGCGGGCGCCACGAGGAGTTGCTTAGGCGAGACGGCGCGTATGCCGCGTTGCATCGTTTGCAGTTCGGCAAGCAAGAGACCGTGGCGCTCGGTAACGGGGGGTGATCCGCGTGGCGGCGTTCCCGTCGTTTTGGCTGGAGCGGGGCGCGCTTAGCACGGCGTTGCTGCCGTTGGCGTGGCTTTATGGCGCCGTCTGCCAGCGGCGCCGCCGGCGGCTGGTAGAATCGGCCGCTTCTACAGCGCTGCCCTGTCCGGTAGTGGTTGTAGGCAACATCTTCGTCGGCGGCACCGGAAAAACCCCGGTAGTCGCCTGGTTGACGGCAGAGCTGGAGCGGCGGGGCATGCGTCCTGGCATAGTGTCGCGCGGCTACCGGGGGCGTGCCCGCCAATGGCCCCAGCGGGTAACGGCGCATAGCGATCCTGCCGAGGTCGGCGACGAGACCGTGCTGCTAGCCCGGCGCACCGGGCGGCCCGTGGTCGCCGGGCCGGACCGGCTCGCTGCGGCCCGGTATCTGCTCGATAACAGCGACTGCAATGTCATCGTCAGCGATGACGGGCTACAGCATTACCGCCTGCCGCGCACGCTGGAACTGGTAGTCGTCGACGCTGCCCGCGGGCTAGGCAATGGCCGCCTGCTGCCTGCCGGACCGTTGCGCGAGCCCCCCGCAAGACTGGGGGAAGTCGACATAGTGCTCGCCAACGGTGGCGGTTCGGCGCTTACGCCATTTTTCTTCGATCTGATCGCGGATGAGGCAGTGAACCTCGCTACCGGCGAACGCCGCGAACTCGCTCCAAGCGGCTTCGAGCCGCTTGTGCATGCCGTGGCGGGTATAGGACATCCGGAGCGCTTCTTCAACAGCTTGCGGGCGCGAGGATTCACGCTGCAGACCCACGCCTTTGCAGATCACCACCGATACAACACCTGGGATTTGGCGTTTCCCGGTGATGCCCCGGTGCTCATGACCGAAAAGGACGCGGTCAAATGTCAGCGCTTTGCCACCGGCAGAGAGTGGTACGTGCCTGTCGATGTGCGGCTGTCGGAGGCGGCGATAGCCCGTATGAGCGAGCTTCTGGATCCGATTTGTGGGGAGGTATCGTGAGCGGCGCATTCACAGTGATTATTCCAGCACGCTACGGCTCTACGCGGTTTCCGGGCAAACCGCTGGCTCGCATCGCCGGCAAGCCCATGCTCGAGCACGTGTATGCGCGCGCGCAGGAGAGCGGGGCAGAGCGGATACTGGTAGCGACGGACGATGAGCGTATCGCGGCATGCGCCCAGGCCTTCGGCGCCGACGTCGTCATGACGCGCAGTGATCATCCCAGCGGAACCGATAGGCTGGCTGAAGTGGCGGAGCGGGAGCAGCTCCCGGATGCTACGGTGGTGGTCAATCTTCAAGGCGACGAGCCACTGATGCCGCCGGCATTGATTCGCCAGGTGGCAGCAGCCTTGGTAGAACGCCCGCAGGCCGATATCGCCACGCTGGCTACACCGCTTTCCCGTTATGAAGACGTGTGCGATCCGAACGTCGTCAAAGTGGTGCGGGATCATCAAGGTTATGCGCTGTATTTCAGCCGCGCGCCCATCCCATGGGACAGGGATGGCTTCCAGTGCGGCGCTGCAGCGAAGTTGCGTGCCGGATACTTACGCCATTTGGGGCTTTACGCTTATAGAGCGGACTTCCTGCGCCGCTATCCCACTCTGGCAGCGGTAGACTTGGAAACCGTGGAGTCGTTGGAACAGCTGCGCGCACTCTGGCACGGTGCCCGGATTCATGTCGGGCTCGCTGCAGAAGCACCGCCCCCCGGTGTAGATACTCCCGCCGACCTGGAGCGCGCCGCAGCGTATCTGCGTTAGCCGACAGCGTCCTAGAGCCTTTGTCAGCACTCAGGCCAAGCATGGGTGCCGCGGGAAGCGCCGTGCCGGCGGCAGCACCTGGCATTTCGCGTTCGCTGGCGCCCCAGCTGAGGATCCTTGATCCCGCGAACCAGCGCCGCTCAAGCTGGATTAACCTTTAAAATTGTTGCACAACCGGTTGATTTGTTTAGAAGGGCGCAATAGGCCTGGAAAAAATCTTAGGAGTTGCGTACAACTCACTGATTGGCTTGAAAAAGCCGCTTTGTCTGCCTAAGCCAGCGCTGGCTCTCGGGGCTGGAGCGGCGGATCACGGACCAGAGGGCGGAATCTGTGTCTGGCCTGAGGCGGGCAGCCTGCGTGCCGGATCTGCTTTTCCGATCAGTAACCAACCCATCCTGTGCGCCGTACCAGGCACTTGTCGGGCGCTCGCGGGGATTTGGAAATAACCAAGAGCTCGTTGATGTAAATGAAGAAAAAGTCAGTCTTGTTTGTCTGTATGGGGAACATTTGCCGCTCCCCGACGGCGGAAGGGGTGTTTCGGCATCTGCTCGTCAAGCAGGGCCTGATGGACTCCATCGCTACCGATTCCGCCGGCACCCATAATTATCATATTGGCAAGCCGCCGGATAAGCGGGCCATTGCCGCTGCCCGCGCCCGAGGCGTGGACATTAGCGACCTGCGCGCCAGGCAGGTACAACGCGAGGACTTCGAGCGCTTCGACTGGATCCTGGCCATGGATAACGACAACTATCGAATCCTGCAGGGACAATGCCCGCCCGAACACCAGGGCAAAGTTCGCCTGATGCTGGACTTCGCTCAGCGGTTCCACGTGCGTGAGGTTCCCGACCCTTATTACGGAGGGCCAGAGGGGTTCGAGTACGTGTTGGACCTGATCGAAGACGCAGCAGAGGGGCTGCTACGTACCGTGCTCGAAGGGCAGCCCAAGGAACTTAGCAGGGGGTAGCACGCTGCGGAAAAGCGGGCTCTGTCCGAGTATCCGGAGCGCTAGTTGAAACAACCGCCGGGGCCTTCGAGCTGGGCCGACGCCCCGGCTTCGTTGCACAGCCGACTAGGGACTGTCGGCATCCTTCATGGGTGCCGCCGCGCGCACCTCGTTAGGCTCTTTCCTTTCGTCGGCAGCCTCCTGCACCGAGGGCGCTGCGGAAGTCTCCTGCTGCTCCTCATCGATGGGCGCTGCTCCGGCGTCTTCGGTCGCGGCAGCCTTTTCTTCCGTAGTGTTTTCTTCCGTCAGGTCGGTGGCTGCTGCGGCCCCATTGGGGAGGGCAGCAGGCACATCTTCCGTCACCGGCTGGTCAGCCGATTGGTTCTCCGGGCTCTGTGTCGGACTCTCTTGAGCGACAAGAGCTGCTCCCGTTTCGCCGTTCTCGCCGTTCGCTCTCGCAGCGTGCTCGGCTTCGGTCCGCACCGGTTCCGGCTCGGCCTCCGATGCCGCATCCGCTTGTGCAGGCGCTTCATGATCGGCGGGCTCTTGAGCTTGTTCGGCGACTGCCTCCGGTGCCGGTTCGGCGCTTGTATGCGCAACTGCCGTAGCAGCCTGTTCTGCGCTCGCGCTCTGGGCTGAGGGCGCAGCTTCGGTATGCAACGTCAGCTCAGCCTGGGCGGGTTCCGCCGTCACAGCCACGGCTGCGACGGTTGCAGCAGGGGTCTCAGGTACCTCGTCCGACGGGGCGTCCTCCGCTTTCGCGGCGGTCGCTACCGTTGCCACTCCAATGGCGCTGGCTGCAGCCAAAGTGCCCTTGGGCACGGTCGGGCGTCCGGTGCGCCGCGCGCGGGGCGCCGCAGCTTGCGGTTCCGGCATCTTGGGAGTGGCCTGCTCGGTCGCCTCACCGCTGTCGGTGGTGGCGGCAGCCGCGTCGGCCTCCTGGGCGGTGGCGCTGCTGTCTTCGCTGGCGACAGCGTCTGCGCTGACCTGATCCTCAGCCTGCGCACGGCGGCGACGGCGTCCGCCGCGACGGCCTCGTCTGCTGCGCCCGCCGGTAGCGCCATTGGCGGCTTCCTCGGCGGCATCCTCCTTACGCTCTTCTCCTGGCGTTGCCGCCACGGCATCCGTGACGGCGGGGGGAAGAGCCTCCGGCTTGGCGGCAGGCTTCGTGCCGCGAGCCTCCGCCGCAGCACCGTTTTGCGCTTCCGGTCCCTGGCGAGCAGCGCGCTCGGTGCGCTCCTGACGCTCCTGCTTTACGCCGTTACCCTGCGCGCGCGGACGGTTATGGCCACTACGCCGCGTCTGACCGGCGCCGCTCGCACGGGCGCGGCCGCGCCCGCTATGACGCTTGCGACCACCGGCGGCGCTTTCCGCCTCATCCTCGCCTTTAGCGGCACCGCCGCCAAAGATCTTGCGCAACCACTGTGCCAGCCGCTGCAGCAAGGACGGCGCCTTGCCGGCGGCTTCCTCGGCGGTGGGCTCGGGTGCCGGGGGAGGGACCGGCATCTGCGGCATGACACGCTTGACCGCCGGCTGCTCGAGGCGCGGGCGCTCGGTCATGGCGCGGGGCATCTCCGGTTCTTCCGCTTCGGCAACCAGCTTGTAGCTGACCCCGTCAGCGCTGCTGTCGTCGACACGAATACGACGCACTTCGTAGGCCGGGGTCTCAAGGTATTTGTTGGGGATGAGCACCACATCGACCTGATGGCGCTCTTCGATAGCGCTGATGGCAGCGCGCTTTTCGTTGAGCAGGAAGGTCGCCACATCCACCGGCAGTTGCGCTAGCACTTTGCCGGTTTTGTCCTTCATCGCCTCTTCTTCGACGATGCGAAGGATGGACAGAGCCAGCGATTCGACGCTGCGCACCGTCCCCTGACCGTTACAGCGGCTGCACACCTCCTGGTGCGATTCGCCAAGCGAACTGCGCAGACGCTGACGAGACATCTCAAGCAGGCCGAAACGGGAAATCCGCCCCAGCTGAACCCGGGCGCGGTCCTGCTTGACCGCTTCGCGCAGGCGATTCTCGACTTCGCGCTGGTTCCGATTCGGCCCCATGTCGATGAAGTCGATGACGATCAACCCGCCCAAGTCGCGAAGGCGCAGCTGGCGTGCGATTTCGTCGGCAGCCTCCAGGTTGGTGGTGAGCGCCGTTTCTTCGATATCGCTCCCCTTGGTGGCACGCGCGGAGTTGATGTCGATGGACACCAGCGCCTCGGTATGGTCGATCACCATGGAGCCGCCGGAGGGCAGACGCACCTGACGCTGAAAGGCGGACTCGATCTGGCTCTCGATCTGGTAGCGCGTGAACAGGGGCACCGGGTCGGAGTAGCGTTTGAGCTTAGGGAGGTTATACGGCATCACCTGCTGCATGAACTCCCGAGCCTGCTCGTAGACCGCTTGATCGTCGATGAGGATCTCGCCGATGTCGGAGCGCAGGTAATCGCGCAGGGCGCGGATGATGACGTTGCTCTCCTGGTAGATCAGAAACGGCGCTTTGCCCTCATTGGCGGCCTTCTGGATAGCCGCCCAGAGCTGCAACAGGTAGTCGAGGTCCCATTGCAGCTCCTCGATGCTGCGGCCGACGCCGGCGGTGCGCACGATCAAGCCCATGCCCTCGGGCACGTTCAGCTCGCGCAACGCTTCACGGATCTCGTTGCGGTCCTCGCCTTCGATGCGTCGCGAAACACCGCCCGCGCGCGGGTTGTTGGGCATGAGCACCAAGTACCGGCCAGCGAGACTGATGAAGGTGGTCAGCGCGGCGCCCTTGGTTCCACGCTCCTCCTTGTCTACCTGCACGACGATTTCCTGACCTTCTTTGATCAGGTCCTTGATATTGGCTCGGCTTGGTTCGGCGTCGGTATCGGTCAGGAAGTTGCTGCGCGCAATTTCCTTGAAGGGCAGAAAACCGTGGCGCTCGGCGCCGTACTGGACGAAGGCAGCTTCGAGGCTGGGTTCGACGCGGGTGATCTTACCCTTGTAAATATTCGCCTTTTTCTGTTCGCGGGAGGGGGTTTCGATATCGAGATCGTAAAGCGACTGGCCATCGACCAGTGCGACCCGCAACTCTTCCGGTTGAGTTGCGTTGATCAGCATTCTCTTCATAGTGTCCGTGTCTCCGGCGCTCGCTCGCGCCGCTCTCTCGGACATGGCGATGCCGGACGCGCCCACCTTGGAAGGGCGGCACGAATAAAGTTCGCTCTAGACCAGGCAGGAGCGTATACACCAGCAGTGCGAGATTCATAAAACCCGCCGTCATGATTCGGGAGAGGGCACGCGGGCGCGCTTGTCGTGTCGCCGTCCCAATACAGCGACGTGATTAACCCACTTGCCAAAGTACCCGCCACCATGGCGGATACCCACATAAACCGTTGCCTTAGGCCGGCGGAAGCGAGGGAGAAGCTGTCACGCTCTGACGCCGGACCGACTAACGCAACATCACTATAACAGTGTCGCATAGAGCCATCAAACACCTAATGTAAGGATTTCGCACCCAGATTCGCATCCCAGCTGAGCGAATCTGGGTGCGAACCGAGCTGCGAACTGCATGGAGGCGTGGAAGCCGTGCGCGGGCGAACAGGCATCAGCCTGCCTGCGTAGCCACGATGCAGGTGAGCGCATCTTCCGCTCTTGCTATCATTCGCCTGTGAACAACATTCAAGTACCAACATCGGGCCGCGTGCGGCACCTGGAAATCGCTGCCGATCAAGCCGGTCAGCGCATCGACAACTTCCTGTTGCGGGAGCTCAAGGGCGTTCCCAAGTCCAGGATTTATCGCTTGCTGCGTAAAGGAGAGGTGCGCGTCAACGGCGGGCGGGTAGAGCCTACCTACCGGCTGCTCGATGGCGATAGGCTGCGGCTGCCTCCCGTACGCCAGAGCCCGGAGTCCGAGGTGTCGGCGCAGCCGCCCGCGGGCATGCTGAAGCGGCTGGAAAACTCCGTGCTCTACGAGGATGCGGGGCTGTTGGTTATCAACAAGCCCAGCGGCATGGCGGTGCATGGCGGCAGCGGCATCAGTTTCGGGGTGATAGAGGCGCTGCGGGTCTTGCGGCCAAATGCTCGCGAGCTGGAGTTGGTGCATAGACTGGACAGGGACACCAGCGGCTGTCTGATGATCGCCAAGCGTCGCAGCGTGCTGCGCGCGCTGCATGAAGCCTTGCGCACTGGCGCGGTGGACAAGCGCTACATGGCCTTGCTGGCAGGTAAACTGCCGCGTGGGACAATTCCCGTAGAGGAGGCGCTGGAGCGATACCACGTGCAGGGCGGCGAGCGTATGGTGAGAGTGGGTGCGGCGGGAAAGCCCGCGCGCACGGTGTTTCGCACCTTGGCGCGTTATGCCGGCGCAACGCTGGCCGAGGCCGATATCGCAACGGGGCGAACGCATCAGATCCGTGTTCACGCAGCGCATATCGGCCATCCGGTGCTAGGCGACGAAAAGTACGGTAGTCGCGAGCAGAATCGGCGTTTTCGCGAGCTTGGCTTGAAACGGTTGTTTTTGCACGCACACCAGCTCCGCGTGACTTTGCCGCAGAGCGAGCAGGAGCTGGTGGTTACCGCCCCGCTGAGCGCGGATCTGCAGCAGGTGCTCGAGGCGCTGGAAGGAACGAGGGGTGGGCGTGCCGAACCGGGAGGTGGGCATGCAGGATGATCGCTGGGAAAGAGAAGCACTGCGCGATGTGGCGCTAGCCGTCGTGCAAGAGCAGCGGCGCGCCCGTCGCTGGAGCATCTTCTTTAAGTTGCTGCTGGTCGGCTATCTCACGCTCTTCGTCCTGCTGTCGCCGGCCTGTCAGTTCGGCGAGCGTGGCGTGACCGCTACGCGTCATACTGCCGTGGTAGACATCAGCGGGCCGATCATGGCCGATTCCCGGGCAAGCGCGGAGCGGATCATACGCGGCCTGCAGGCGGCGTTCAGCAGCGAGAATGCCGCGGGCGTGCTGCTGCGCATCGATAGCCCGGGAGGCAGCCCCGTGCAAGCCGGGCGCATCAACGACGAAATACGCCGTTTGCGGCGCCAGCATCCGGAGATGCCGGTCTATGCCGTGGTCGGCGACGTTTGCGCGTCGGGCGCCTATTACGTGGCCGTCGCCGCCGATCGCATTTATGTCGATAAGGCGAGCATCGTCGGCTCCATAGGCGTGGTCATGAACAGCTTCGGGTTCGCCGAGGCAATAGAGCGGCTGGGGGTGGAGCGCAGGTTGTATACGGCCGGGGAGTACAAAGGCCTGATGGACCCCTTCCTGCCGATCGAGCCTAGCCAGGTCGAGCATGTGCGCAACATGCTCAGCGAGATTCATGAACAGTTTATCAACGTGGTTCGCGCCGGACGGGGGGATCGCCTACCGGCCGATGCCGACGTGTTCAATGGTTTGGTATGGACCGGTGAGCGCAGTATAGCGCTTGGGCTTGCCGACGAGCTCGGCAGCGTGGACTTCGTCGCCCGCGAGGTGATAGGCGCGGAGTCGCTGGTCGACTATACGCCGCGCGAGGATGTGCTCTCCCTGTTCGCCGAACGGCTGGGGGTTTCCATAGGGGCGCGGATTGCTGCGCTGCTGGGGCTGGAGGGCCCGCAGTTGCGATGACGGCGGCGCGCGGGCCGGCGCACCGCCCCTTCGACGCATCCAGCTCTGCTTTGCCTACAGAACGATCACGCCCTCGTTTGCCAGCATGCTTACCAAACGGATAAGCGGCAGGCCGACCAAGGCGTTGGGGTCATCGCCTTCCAGGCGCTCGAACAGTGCAATGCCAAGTCCTTCCGACTTGAAGCTGCCGGCGCATCCGTACGGTTGCTCGCGCTGGAGATAGCGCTCGATGGTGGCTTCATCCAAGTGGCGGAAGTGCACCCGGAATGGCACCACGTCAAGCTGAGTGGAGCCGCTTGCGCTGTTGTACAGGCAAAGCCCCGTCAGAAACAGCACACTGCGTCCAGAGGCGTCGGCCAGCTGGCGTTTGGCACGCTCGTGATCGCCGGGCTTGCCGATGACCTCGCCGTCCAGGACGGCTGCCTGATCCGACCCGATAATCAGATGATTGGGGAAACTCTGAGCCACAGCCAGTGCCTTTTCGCGCGAGAGGCGCGCAACAAAGTCATAGGGACTTTCTCCCCTTGCCCGCGACTCGTCGATATTGGGCGCGCACACTTGGTAGGGCAGCCCCAGCTTGTCCAGAAGTTGACGGCGGTGTGGCGAACTGGAGGCGAGCACGAGCATTGCTTAAGGGTCCTTGGTTAGGGTATCGGGGGAGCGACTGGCGCGGCCCGGCAGGGCGCTTTGACAGGGTGACCCTGCACCGTTAATATTCGCGCCTTATGTTAACCGCATCGCTGCCAGAGTTCATCGATCCAAGACAACTCGCGGACAAAGGAGCGGTGCTGAGTGGACGCGTGCCGGTAGGCAGGATGCCGCGCTTGGCCGAGAGCCTTGCGAGCCTGAGAGGCGAGGCCAGTGTAGAGCTGCGCTTCGGGCGCGAGCCCGGCGGGCGGCACCTGATCGAAGTCAGCGGCAGTGTCGAGGTCGAGCTGCAGTGTCAGCGCTGTCTCGAAAACTGCTGGACGGAGCTGACCGCGGTCGGCCGGCTGATCCTTGTCAGCGCCGAATCGGAGGCGGAGAGTCTGCCTGCGGAATTCGATGCGCTAGTGGACAGCGGGCGAGTCCGGACGTTGGATTTGATTGAGGATGAGTTCATCCTGGCGCTGCCGCTCATTCCCATGCATCAGGCAGGGGCGAGCGAATGCATCGTCAGTGGCGAGTTCAACACAGGGTGGGCTGAGCCTGCCCGCATGGCGCAGCGCGAGAATCCGTTCGCCGCGCTGGCGAAACTGAAGAAACCTGATCACACGAGAAATAGCTAGGAGACTGCGCTATGGCCGTTCAGCAAAATCGCAAGACTCCGTCCAAGCGTGGCATGCGGCGCTCTCATGACGCTCTCAAGGCGTCGACGCTGTCTGTTGAGCCGACGACGGGGGAGACGCACCGCCGTCACCATATCAGCCCCGACGGGTACTACCGTGGGCGCAAGGTCCTGCCGACCAAGGGCGAGTAGTACCCTGGATCCCGCGGTCGCGGCTCTCGTGCTCGAGACTGCGGCCGCGCGGCATAGTCATTTGCCCTCTGAGTAATAACTGCTGGTTCTATGCCAAAAGCAGCAACTATCGCCCTCGATGCTATGGGGGGCGACCACGGCCCCGATGTGGTCGTGCCCGCAGCGCTGGCGGTGCTACAGCGCGATCCCCGCGTCACACTGATCCTCGTCGGCGACCAGGATACGCTGACCGCCACACTGGCGCGGCATGGCGGCACGACTAGCGAGCGGTTGCGTGTGCACCATGCTTCGCAGCAGGTCGGTATGGACGAGCCTCCTTCGCAAGCGCTGCGCTTGAAGAAGGACTCCTCCATGCGTGTGGCCATCAACCTGGTCAAGAACGGCGAGGCGGATGCGGCGGTCAGCGCCGGTAACACCGGGGCATTGATGGCCACCGCGCGTTACGTCTTGAAGACCCTGCCTGGGATTGACCGGCCGGCTTTCATTCAGACCATCCCTGCCATCAACGGCCACACGCGGATGCTTGATTTGGGAGCCAATGTCGACTGTACTGCCGAACACCTGTTTCAGTTTGCCGTGATGGGCTCGGTACTAACCGAGGTCATCGATGGCATTGAGCGTCCTCGAGTCGGGCTGTTGAATAACGGCGCCGAAGACATCAAGGGCAATGACCAGGTCAAGCAGGCGGCACAGCTCATCGCAAAAAGCGAACTCAATTACATTGGCTATGTTGAAGGCGATGCTATCTTTAGGGGCGTTGCCGACGTCGTGGTGTGCGACGGCTTCGTAGGGAATGTAGCCTTGAAGACCTCGGAAGGCGTGGCTTCCATCATTGGCGAGTACCTCCGAGAGGAGTTCCGTCGCAGTCCGCTGACGCGGTTGTCCGCCCTGGCGGCGTTGCCCGTGCTCAAGCGCCTGCGGCGGCGTATCGATTCAAGGCAGTATAATGGGGCAAGCCTTCTCGGACTGCGTGGCATCGTGTTGAAGAGCCATGGCAGTGCGGATGTGGTTGCCTTTGCGCGAGCGATAGAAATGGCTGTTCTAGAAGTGGAACGTGCCGTCCCGTCGCTTATCGATCAACGACTAGACGGTGTCTTGCCGCAACAACGGGAGGGGTGATGGGCGCCCGAATCGTCGGCACCGGGAGTTACCTCCCCGAGCAGGTTCTTAGCAATCGCGATCTGGAGAAGATCGTAGAAACTACCGATGCGTGGATTCGCGAGCGCACGGGGATTGGCGAGCGGCGCATGGCGGCGCCAGACGAAACCTGCGGCGACCTTGCCACCAAAGCAGGCGCGCGCGCGATCGAGGCAGCCGGAATCGATCCCAGCGAGATCGATTTGCTGATTGTTGCTACGTCCACGCCTGACGCGGCCATGCCTAGCGTGGCCTGTTTCATCCAGCAGCGGCTAGGGTTGGCGCCCGGAGCTACCGCCTTCGATGTCTCGGCGGCGTGCTCCGGGTTTATCTACGCGTTGGGTGTGGCTGATCGCTTCATCCGGACCGGCGGCGTGCGCTATGCGCTGGTGATCGGTGCCGAGACGATGACGAGGCTGCTCAACTGGAAGGATCGCACCACCTGTGTGCTGTTCGGCGACGGGGCCGGCGCGGTGGTCCTCAAAGCGGATCCGGAAGAGCCCGGCATCATCAGCACGAATCTGCATGCCGACGGCTCGTTTACAGAGCTGTTGCAGACCCAGTGGGGACCGTCGCAGGGGTTCGAGAAGCTGCGCGAGAACCCTGATCTTGCCTTCCTGCAGATGAACGGCAGCGAGGTCTTCAAGGTGGCGGTGCGCACGCTTGGGCGGATCGTTGGGGAGACCTTGGAAGCCAACGGATTCGCTAAGGGCGACGTCGACTGGCTGATCCCTCACCAGGCGAACATCCGTATCATCCAGGCAACCGCGCGCATGTTGGATATGCCTATGGAAAAGGTGGTTACCACCGTCGAACATCACGGCAATACATCCGCGGCCTCGGTACCCCTGGCGCTGGATACCGCGGTGCGGGACGGACGCATCAAACGTGGCGATCTGCTACTGCTGGAAGCGTTCGGTGCGGGCTTTACCTGGGGTTCCGCGCTGGTACGCTATTGATCCCTGGCACGACAAAAATATGAACTAGGCTGCCGTACGTAATCGCAATTCGAAGTAACCTTTACCGCCGCATTATCACAATTGCAGAAAAACAGAAGCGGACGGCGCTGCAAATATCTGCTTTCGTGGGGGCCGTGCGGGCTTCTTCGATAAGCTCTAGGGGAGGATTCAGGAAAGCATGAGCACCAAGCTCGCATACGTGTTTCCCGGGCAAGGCTCGCAGTCTGTCGGGATGTTGGCGGAGCTGGCGGCCGAATTTCCGGTGGTGGCCGCAACGTTTGCAGAGGCATCGGAGCGCCTAGGATACGACCTCTGGGCGTTGGTTCAGAACGGACCTGAGGCCGAGCTGAACAGTACCGATCGCACACAGCCAGCGATGCTCGCTGCGGGCGTGGCAGTATGGCGCGTGCTTGGCGAACGCGGCGCGCCGCGTCCAGCGGTGCTTGCAGGTCATAGCCTGGGCGAGTACACCGCATTGGTTTGCGCCGGGGCGCTGGAGTTCGGCGATGCCGTTGCGCTGGTCGCTGACCGGGGGCGTTTCATGCAGGAAGCGGTGCCGCAAGGCGAAGGCGCCATGGCCGCTGTGCTCGGGCTGGATGACGAGCAGGTGCGGGCAGTCTGCACCGAGGCGGCAGGCGGCGAGGTCGTGGAGGCGGTTAACTTGAACGCGCCAGGACAGGTCGTGATCGCCGGTCATCGCGCTGCCGTCGAGCGCGCTATGGAAGCGGCCAAGGCGGCGGGCGCCAAGCGAGCGTTGTTGCTGCCGGTGAGCGTGCCCTCGCATTGCGCGCTGATGCGTCCGGCGTCGGAGCGACTGGCCGAGCGGCTGCGCGAGATCGAACTGAAGGCGCCGACGATTCCTGTGCTGCACAACGTGGACGTGGCGGAGTGCAGCGATCCGGACGGTATTCGGGACCGCCTGGTGCGTCAGTTGTACAGCCCCGTGCGCTGGGTAGAGACCGTGGAGGCACTGGCGGCCCGGGGAATCGAGCAGGTGGTCGAATGCGGCCCGGGCAAAGTGCTCGCGGGCTTGAACAAGCGCATCGTCCGCGGTCTGGACGCTGTGGCAGTATTCGATCCGGCAAGCGTGGCGAAGCTGCTTGCCGAGCAGGGGAGCTGAGGATGAATCTGCAACTGGATAACGAGATCGCGCTGGTCACCGGCGCAAGCCGCGGACTGGGTCGAGCGATTGCGCTGGAACTGGGAGCGCTGGGCGCGACGGTGGTCGGTACGGCAACCAGCGCCGCGGGCGCCGATGCTATCAGCGAAGGTTTCGCACAGGCCGGTATCAAAGGCTGCGGGATGGTACTCGACGTCACCGATGCCGAGGCCGTGGCCAACGTGGTCAAAGAGATCGGCGAGCGCTTCGGAGCGCCGACGATTCTGGTCAATAACGCCGGCATCACCCGCGATAATCTGATGATGCGCATGAAGGACGAGGAGTGGGACGACATTATCGATACCAATCTCACGTCCGCCTATCGGGTCATCAAGGCTTGCCTGCGCGGGATGATGAAGGCGAAGCATGGCCGGATCATTAACATCTCGTCGGTGGTGGGGGCGGCTGGCAATCCCGGCCAGACCAACTACGCTGCTGCCAAGGCCGGAATGATCGGTCTTACCAAATCGCTGGCACGTGAACTCGGCTCGCGGGGCATCACGGTCAATGCCGTTGCGCCCGGGTTCATTGATACGGACATGACGCGCGAGTTGCCGGAAGCGAGCCGGGAAGCGCTGTTGAACCAGATTCCCCTGGGACAGCTTGGGAAACCGGAGGATATAGCCGCCGCCGTTGCCTTCCTGGCATCGCCGGCCGCGGCCTATATCACCGGGGAGACCTTGCACGTCAATGGTGGGATGTATATGGGTTGAGACCGGCCGTGCCTGAGTGGCACGGGTATAGGTCTTTGCATACAATACGCCCGCAGTAATCATACGCACCGGGCGCAACGTAGAGGATGGAACTAATGAGCAGCATCGAAGAACGAGTCAAGAAGATTGTCGTTGAGCAGCTGGGGGTTAAGGAAGAAGAGGTTACCGGTGAAGCCTCCTTCGTCGACGACCTCGGTGCTGACTCGCTCGACACCGTGGAACTGGTGATGGCCCTCGAAGAAGAATTCGAATGCGAGATTCCCGACGAGGAAGCCGAGAAGATCACGACTGTTCAGCAGGCGATCGATTACGTCAAGAAGCACCTTGGGGAGTAATAGTCCCCTGGTGCTGGCCCTAGGCTAATGCGGGACAAACCGGGTACGGTTCTGCTCCGCAACTCGCGGTCGGCGGATGCATGCCTGTGCTGCCGCGCCAAAGAAGCATCCCTGGATGCGGACGGGCATACAGACCCGGCAAGGGAGATGCCGAGCGCATCGGCATTTCACTACTAGGGCTCAAGGATCAGGGCCGGTACGCCGGCCCTGCGTTATTCGCGATAAGCCGTCAGAATGAGGTGTATCTTGTCCAAGCGACGTGTCGTAATTACGGGATTGGGGATTGTCTCCCCGGTCGGCAGTTCCGTGAAGGATGCATGGGAGAACATCGTCGCCGGCAAGAGCGGGATCGGTCCGATCACGGCGTTTGACGTGTCCGCCTTTTCGGTTCGCTTCGGCGGGGCGGTGAAGGGCTTCGTGCTTGAGGACTATCTGGCGCCCAAGGAAGCCCGCAAAATGGATCCTTTCATTCACTACGGCATTGCGGCCGCGGTCCAGGCTATCCGGGACTCCGGCCTGGAAGTGACCGAGGAAAACGCTGAACGCATCGGCGTGGCGATCGGGGCCGGCATTGGCGGCATCGGCAGCATCGAGCGCAGTCACAGCGCGTATCTGGAAGGCGGTCCGAGAAAAATCTCGCCGTTTTTCGTGCCGAGCGCGATCATCAACATGATCTCCGGCCATGTGTCCATGATGTATGGCATCAAGGGCCCGAATATCGCTGTGGTGACTGCGTGCACCACGGCCACCCATAACATCGGCGAAGCGGCGCGCATCATTGCCTATGGCGATGCCGATGTGATGGTTGCCGGTGGGGCCGAGTTCGGCACCACCGAGCTGGGGCTGGGCGGCTTCGCCGCAGCCCGCGCCTTGTCCACGCGTAACGATGACCCGGAGGGCGCCAGCCGTCCCTGGGATAAGGACCGCGATGGGTTCGTGCTTTCGGACGGCGCCGGCGTTTTGGTGCTGGAAGAGTACGAGCATGCAAAGCGTCGCGGTGCGCCAATCTATGCTGAACTAGTGGGGTACGGGCGTAGCGGGGACGCTTACCACATGACGCTGCCGGCAGAGGGCGGCGACGGTGCGCGCCGCTGCATGCTCAACGCGCTGCGCGACGCAGGCATTGAGCCCGACGAGGTCGATTACATCAACGCGCATGGGACCTCGACTCCCGCGGGCGATATCGCAGAGACCCAAGCTATCAAGGCGGCACTGGGCGATCATGCCTACAAGGTCGCCGTGAGTTCGACCAAGTCCATGACCGGGCATTTGCTTGGCGCTGCCGGCGGCATCGAAGCCATCTTCACGGTGCTCGCGCTGCGCGATCAAATCGCCCCGCCCACCATCAACTATACGACGCCCGATCCGGAGTGCGATCTGGATTACGTGCCCAATACGGCACGGGAGATGAAGATGGAGGTGGCGATCTCCAACTCGTTCGGATTCGGCGGTACTAACGGAAGCTTGGTATTTCGTCGGCTTCGCTGACCACGGCACAGCCCATGATTCTGGTGGACGGGCACCGGCAACGCGAGGTGGACGTTGCCGACCGTGCCTTCAGTTATGGCGATGGCCTATTCGAGACCATCGCCATAGCGGGCGCCCGTCCCTGCCTATGGGATGCGCATATGCGCCGGCTAAGTACCGGCTGCGTGCGCCTGGGCCTGCCATTGCCTCCTTTCGAGCTCATTCGCGCCGAGGCCGAGTCGCTAATTGCCGGCGTTGAGGAAGGCGTGCTCAAGCTTGTTTGGTCCGCAGGCCGAGGCAGTCGCGGTTATGCACGCCGTGGCTGCGTACCTACCCGCGTGCTTTCCCTGTCGCCGTTGCCCGATTATCCACGACAGTGGTGGTCCGAGGGCGTGGTCGTCCGCTGGTGCGACTTGCGTCTGGCTTCGCAGCCTCGTTTGGCGGGTATAAAACATTTGAATCGGCTGGAGCAGGTGCTGGCACGAGCGGAGTGGGACGACCCTGATATTGCCGAGGGTCTTCTAAGAGATCAGAACGATCACCTCATAGAAGGCACGATGAGTAATGTCTTCGTGCTGGGCGATGGCGAACTCGTCACGCCAGCGCTGGACGGCGCCGGCGTGGCAGGGGTGATGGCGGCCCGCGTGGCGGAGCTGGCGGCGGCCATGGGTTTACGCACGAGGACGTCAACGGTGACGCCCGCCGCTGTGGACATGGCCGAAGCGCTTTTTCTGACCAACAGCGTGATAGGCATCTGGCCGGTTCGGCGACTAGAGGATCGTGTCTTTGCGCCTAGCCGGCTCGTCCGAGAATTGCAACTGCGGTTGCAACAGGAGGGGGACGCTCCGCGTTGGCTGTGAGCCGGTTCGCGTTGCTGGCGTCCGGGCGCCGAGTTCGCGTCGAGCTGAGCCATAATGCATCGAGAAAGTTCTTCCTTCGCGCCTGCGTGCAGCGATGATCGCGTGTGGAAAGCAGTGAGCTTGGATGCGGATACATGATTAGACTCCTCACCCGTACGCTTCTTGTGGTTGTCGTGATCGGGCTGGCCGTTGGAACATGGGTCTACGTCGACTACCAGCGCGCCATCCGTCAGCCTTTGCTGAGCGCGGGGAGCGAGCCGCAGTTGCTCGATGTTCCACGCGGCAGTTCATTGCGCGGCGTAATCGCGGAGCTGGAACGGCGGGGCCTCACGGATCAGGGAGTATGGCTGCGGCTGTGGGGACGCTTGAACCAGGAAAGGGCACGGATTCAGGCCGGCGAGTACAGAATCGAGCCCGGACAGACGGCCCCCGAGTTGTTTGCCAGGATGGCTGCGGGCGAGGTGGTGCTTTATAGCTTTACGATCGTCGAAGGCTGGACTTTCCGCCAATTGATGAACGCGCTGCAGGAGCACCCGGCTCTGGAACTCACGTTGGCTGGGCGCAGCGTGGAAGAAATCGTTGAGACCTTGGGCCTAGACTGGCCACACCCCGAAGGCCTGTTCTATCCTGACACTTACCGTTTCCCGCGCGGAACCACGGATGTGCAGTTCCTGCGGCGCGCTCACCATGCCTTACGGCAGCGCTTGCTCGCCGAGTGGGAGCAGCGAGCGGAAGGCTTGCCTTTGAAAGATCCTTACGAGGCATTGATCCTCGCCTCGATTATCGAACGCGAGACGGGTGTCGATGCGGAACGGGGGAAAGTGGCGGGGGTATTCGTGCGGCGGTTACAGAGGGGTATGCGCCTGCAGACCGACCCCACGGTCATCTACGGAGTGGGGCCGGACTTCGAAGGTCGGCTGCGTACCCGCCATTTGCGCACAGACACGCCCTACAATACCTACACCCGCCATGGTTTGCCGCCCACACCCATTGCCATGCCCAGCGGCGCGTCGATACGTGCAGCCTTGAATCCAGCAGAAGGGCGCGAGCTGTACTTCGTCTCGCGAGGCGACGGCAGCCATCATTTCTCGGAGACGCTAGAGGAGCATAACCGCGCGGTGCGAAAGTATATCCTCGGGTTGCCTGAATGACGGTTGCGCCCACATGAACACGCAGCGCGGTATGTTCATTACGCTAGAAGGAGGAGAGGGCGCGGGGAAGAGCACCTCTCTGGAGTACGTACGCAGCTTTCTGCTCGAGCGTGGAATTCGCCCGGTGTTGACACGCGAGCCGGGCGGGACGCCGCTGGGGGAAGCCGTCCGTGGGTTGCTGCTGGGGCAGGAGCACAGCGACATGGCGGTGGACACCGAGTTGCTGTTGGTATTCGCCGCCCGTGCTCAGCACATACAGCAGGTCATTCGCCCGGCGCTGGCCCGCAATGAGTGGGTAGTGTGCGATCGCTTTACCGATGCGACCTATGCTTATCAAGGCGGTGGGCGAGGCGTGGCCGCGGAGCGCATTGCAATCTTGGAGAGTTGGGTCCAAGGCGATCTGCGCCCGGATCTGACACTGTTGCTGGATGTGCCGGTAGAGGTCGGCCTCGAGCGGGCGGCGCGCCGAGGCGCGCCTGATCGATTCGAACAGGAACAGGTGGCTTTTTTCGAGCGTGTCAGGGCCAGCTACAGGCAACGCGCATTGGAATACCCAGGACGCATTCGCGTGATCGATGCCAGCCGCAGCATAGGGGATGTGCAGGCGCAGATTCGCCGCGAACTGGAAGCCGCGCTCAAGCGCTGGGAGCATAAATGAGCATATTGCCGTGGCTTGAGCCTGCCCTGACAAGATTGGTGGAGCGGCGGCGCGCGGAAACGTTCCCTCACGCGCTACTGCTGGTGGGGCCGGTAGGGGTAGGCAAACGCACGCTTGCCGCCGCCGTAGCCCGCATGCTGGTCTGCGAGCAACCGACTGCTGCAGGATCTTGCGGTGAGTGCCGTGCGTGCCGACTGATCGCAGCCGGTACCCACCCGGATGTGCGCGAAGTCGTGCCCGAAGAGGGCAAGCGGGTGATTCGCATCGACCAGGTTCGCGCGCTATGCGACTTTCTTATGCTCAAGAGCCAGTATGCCGGTTACCGCGTAGGAGTTCTGGCGCCGGCCGAGGCGATGAATGTGAATGCGGCCAACAGCCTGCTGAAGACGCTGGAGGAGCCGCCGGCGGATGCCGTCCTGCTGCTGGTCTCGCATCAGCCTGCCGGATTGCCGGCGACGATCCGCAGCCGCTGTCAGCAGATATCAATACCTGTGCCGGAGCGGCGCGAAGCGGAAGGCTGGCTGCACTCACAGGGCGAGGAGGACGCCAAGTCATGCTTGGATTTGGCGGGTGGAGCGCCATTGCGCGCCATCGAGTACGCCCGGGCGGGTATGGTGGCGGCGCAGCGCGAGCTGATCGGCGCCTTGGCCGATGTTCGCAGCGGGCGGCTGGATCCGGTTGCGGCGGCCGCTGCCTGGAGCGGACGGCAGGAGGCTCTCATCGAGCTTCTGGTGCATCTGGTTTCGCGGGCGATACGCGCAGCCAGCATCCCAGGGCAGAGGTTGCACGACGCCATGGACGGGCTAGACTTGATTCGGATGCATGAATACCTCGACACGCTGCTGGAAGCGCGTCGCTTGGCCAGTCATCCGCTCAACGAACAACTGGTGCTGGAGCAATTGTTCATCGACTGGTTCGCTTTATGCCGACGGTCGACAACAGGTAAAGCGCATGCTGGAACCTCGTAAAGCCGCCACCGGTGCGCGGCAAGGCATTCTCTCGCTGACCATCAAGGACAAGAACGCCTTGTACGCGGCTTACATGTCCTTTGTGCGCAACGGCGGCTTGTTCGTACCGACCAGCAACAGTTATAAGCTCGGCGACGAGGTATTCATCCTGTTGAGCTTGATGGACGAAGCGGAGAAAATTCCCGTGGTCGGCCGCATCGTCTGGATCACGCCCAAAGGCGCCCAAGGCAATCGTGCGGCCGGCATAGGCTTGCAATTCACCGACAAGGACGGCGGGCCTGCGCGCACCAAGATCGAGACCTATCTCGCCGGCGCGCTGGAATCCGAACGCCCGACCCATACGATGTAACCGTGACAGTTCATAGCAGTAATGGCCGGCCGATACGGCTGGTGGATTCCCATTGCCATTTGCATCTGCTTGGCTTAGCCGACGATGCCCTGCCGGAAGTGATCGCCACAGCCGAGGCCGAGGGCGTGGCGCATTTCTTGAGTGTGGCGGTGGACGTCGAATCCGCCCCACTGCTGCGCACGCTGTCGGCGCGATTTCCGCAGGTATCCGTATCGCTGGGAGTACACCCCAGCGCTCAGGGGCGCGATCCCAGCGTCGAGGAACTCATTGAATTAGCCGCGCCGGCCGAGTTCGTCGCCATCGGCGAAACGGGTCTGGACTACCACTACAACAAGGGCGATCTGGAGTGGCAACGCGAGCGATTCCGTCGCCATATCCGCGCCGCGCGCGAGCTTGGCAAGCCGCTGATCGTACATAGCCGCAGCGCGCCCGAGGATACAGTACGCATTCTGCGAGAGGAGGGCGCCGCAGAGGTAGGTGGCGTCATCCACTGCTTCACCGAGGACTGGGATACCGCCAGTGCTTGCCTGGATCTCGGCTTCTATATCTCTTTGTCCGGCATCGTCACGTTCCGCAATGCGGATACGCTGCGCGAGGTGGCAAAGCGGCTGCCGCTGGAGCGGCTGCTGATCGAAACGGATGCGCCATACCTGGCTCCCGTGCCGCATCGTGGCAAGCCGAACCGGCCGGCGTATGTGCGCTATGTGGCCGAGCAAGTGGCCGAGCTCAAGCAGATTGACTACAGCGAAGTCGCGTCAGCGACTTACGAGAACTTCTTCAGGTTGTTCCCCCTCGCGGAAAGAGCCGCTTGATAGCTGATTCGCTTTGCGATGGGGCTGGCCGACCATGCCTATAGGCCGCGCAGCCGTCACAATGTCGCGGCGAGCTCCAACGCTTTGTCCAGCTGCTCCGGCCGGTTGTAGAAGTGCGGCGCGAAGCGGATACCACCGCCACGCTGCGCGCAGATGACGCCCGCGGTCTGAAGCTTCTGATAGAGCAATCGCGAGTCTACGCCCGGACGGCGGAAAGTGACTATACCGGCGAGTCGCTCGGACGCCGGATCGGTTAACAGCTCCAGCGCAGGATGCGCGCCGATGCGTTCGCACAGCAGTCGGCTGTTGCTGAGCACGGCGGATTCTATGTTGTCTATGCCGATTTCTTCCAACAAGGACAAGCTGGCATCCAGTGCATGGATGCCCAGCATGTTGGGGCTGCCGGCCTCGAAGCGGCGAGCGCTGGGAGCGATGCTCCAATCGCTGCGGTCATAATTGCCGGCATCGGCCACCATATGCCAGCCGAACTGCAGTACGCGCAGCCGATCGCGGCTCTGGGGATGGCTGTAGAACACGCCCAGTCCCTCCGGGCCGAGCATCCACTTGTGGCCATCCGCGATCACGAAATCCGCATGGATCGCGCGTGCATCGAAGCGTAAAGCGCCGAGGCTCTGGATAGCGTCCACGCAAAACAGCACGCCGTTATCGCGACAAGCACGGCCGAGCCTAGTCAGATCCATGCGCAGTCCGGTGCCGTACTGCACCGAGCTCACGGTAAGCAAGCGCGTACGCGGCGTCATGGCTGCGAGCAGCGCATCCTCCGGCGTCGGCCCGGAAGCGAAATCCACGTCCTTGACCACCACGCCGAATGCGTCGATAAGGGATTCCCACACGATGCGGTTGGAAGGGAACTCCTGCCGGTTAATGATGACTTCATCCCCGGGATGCCAGTCCAGGCCATAGGCGATCAGGGAAAGTCCTTCAGAGGTGTTCTTGACCAGCGCGATATCGTCAGTGGAAGCAGCGTTGACGAGGCGCGCCAACCGTTCGCGCAGACGCTGCTCCACGGCGAGCCAATCGCGGTAGCGGCTGGCACCATGAACCGCATTCTCCTGAGCGAATCGGCAGACCGCATCACGCGTGCGCGCCGGCCAGGGGCCAACGCCGGCGTGGTTGAGATAGATCAGACCGTTCGCATGCGGAAACTCGTCCATGACTCAGGCAACCAATCTCTCGAAGATGCGAAATCCCGCAACGTAAGTGCCGATGGCCGAACCGAGAGTGGAAAGGATGAAGACCAAGAAGGTGCGAGCCACCCGATTTTGCCACCAGCCGCGCAGATGGGTCACGTCCTTACGCAGCGTCTCGAAATGCGCCACCCTAGGTCGCCGCAGGTTGAGTTCCACCCAGGCGGCCACAAAGCCCACGCCGATAGTAGGGTTGAGCGAGGTCAACGGCGCCGCGAGAAAACCGGATAACACCGTGAGCGGATGTCCGCCGGCAAGGATGGTGCCCAGCGCCGCCAGGCCGCCGTTGATGACGATCCAATCCATAACCATTTGCCAGCCCAGAGTGCTGCTGCGGCTAAATCCGATCAGAAAGCCCGCGACTATCAGCGCGACCAGCACCCACGGAAGCACAGAAGGCCAGCGCTTCGGAGGCGGGATTTCGCACAAGGCAGCCTGCTCGGCAGCAGGCGAAGGCACCGGCTTGGCCAAGTACTCGGTCAGTCCCGCCAAGTGACCGGCCCCGATGACGACCAGTACCTCGCGCAAGGAGCGCTGCTCGCGCTCTTCTTGCAGGCGCGCCGCCATATACCGATCCCGCTCCCGGATCAGCGTATCGTAGAGTGCCGCCGAGCGCTCGGCGAACTCAGCGAAAGTGGATTCCAGTATATCGCCTTGCTTGAGCCGCTCTACCTCTTCTTCGGTGACGCGCTCGCGGGAGAACAGGCTGGCGATCAGGCCCGAGACCAGGATCATCCGTTGCCACCAGCGTACGCGCCGGTAAATACGCTTGAGCGTGACGCCCACGTCGCGGTCGATCAGCAACAGGGGAATATTGGCTTTGCGCGCGGACTCGATCGCGGCTTTCATCTCGGCGCCCGGCTCTATGCCGAATTGCTCGGCAAGCCGCTGCTGATAGGCGCCCAGGGCCAAGCTGGCGGCGACCATGCCCGCCTTGCCCTGGCGGAACACTTGGAACAGATCGAGCTGGGCTATGGCCTCGGGGTGAACGATAGCCTGGTAGCGGTTCTGGCAAAGCTCGACCGCCACCGCATCGAAGCGGCCACTGTCCACCAGAGCAGCCACCTCCTCGGCACTGGCGCGCGAGACGTGTGCGGTGCCCACCAGCGTATAGCGGGTATCGCCCTGAACCACGGTTGGGTAGGAGGCAGGAAGAGTGTCAGTCATCGTGAGCAGTGGCCATTGCGGTAGTAGGGGAGGATTATTGCCCAAAATGGCGGAGCACCCAAACTTCCCCTCGGACAACTGCCTGTTTAAGGCCTAGCGAGGGACACGTCCGGCACCTGTCTGCCCGATGGCGGCAATGGTCATCAGGCGAGCGCGCCTCGCGGTTAGCGCTCGCGCGGGGCTTCGCGCGGAATGTAGTCGCCGACCATGGGGAAGTGGCTGAGGTTGTCGGTCGTGAGCGTGGACAGGAACGTATCGGCCCAGTGGAACACATCATGGCTGCGCACGCCGCGGCGCAGGCGCTGCATGCGCTCGCTACGCTCCTCCGGCGCCATGACGAACGCCTCGTACAGCCGATCCGCGACGTTCTCTACGTTATAGGGGTTCACCAGCAGCGCGGATTTTTGCATCTGCGCCGCAGAGCCCGCGAACTCGCTGAGGATTAGCACTCCGTCTTCATCGTTGCGTGCTGCGCAGTACTCTTTGGCTACGAGATTCATGCCGTCCTTGAGCGGGGTGATCAGCGCGATGTCAGCCGCTTGGTAGTACGCGACTAAGGTGTCGATGCTAATGCTGTGAAACATATAGTGAATGGGCACCCATCCGGCCTGCGTGTATTCGCCGTTGATGGCGCTGATCAGCTGCTCCAGGTCGCGCCGTAGCTTGTGGTATTCCGGAATGTCCAACCGGCTGGGAACCACATGCTGGACCAGTGTTACCTTGCCTTGCAGATCTGGATAGCGCTGCAGGGCGTTGGCGAACGCTTCCATCTTGTTGGGCAGCCCCTTGGTATAGTCCAGCCTGTCCACGCCCAAGATCATTTTCCGGCCTTGGAGGTTCTGCTTGAGCCAGCATGCTTGGACGCGCACATCCTCCGACTCGGCCAGTTCGTGTATGTGGTCGAAATCTATGCCGATCGGAAAACTACCGACGCTGATTTCACGCTCGCTCGGATAGGCAGCCCCAGCCGGGACGGCGGTCTGCTCGCCAAGCCGCAGCTTGATCACCGAGCCGTTGCCATGGGTGGAGACATCGTAGAGCGTGCGCACGCACTGCATGAAGTTGCGGCGGTCGCGAATGGTCTGGAAGCCCAGGGAGTCGAATTGCAACAGGCTGCGTAAAATTTCGAAGCGCCAAGGCAGCTTGAGAAAGATCTCCAACGGCGGAAACGGGATGTGCAAGAAGAATCCGACCTTGGCGCCGAAGTCGTCTTCGCGCAGATAACGAGCAACCTCCATGAGATGATAGTCGTGCACCCAGATCATGTCGCCGGGCCGGCACACGCGCTTGAGCGTGTCTGTGAACTTGCGATTGACGCCTTCGTAGATGCGCCAATAGGTGGGGTCGAAGTTACAGGCGGTGACCAGATCGTGAAACAGCGGCCAGATTATTTCGTTCGAGAACCCATGGTAGAAGCCCGCTTGCTCTTCGGCCGTCAAGCGCACCGGCTCGTAGGCGAAACCGGAGGTTTGGCTGGCCTGCTCGAATACGTTGCGCATCTCTGCTACATCATCTTCCGTTGTGCCCGACCAGCCAATCCATAAGCCGCCACGATTTCGAAGCACTGGCAACATCGCACTGACCAATCCACCGCTGCTTGGGGTTGCGCTCCAGCGTCCTTGTTCATTCTGATGGAGCGTGAGAGGTAGGCGATTCGATACGACGATCAGTCTGCCCTGATCGTTCCTGTCGTCTCCCTGCATATCTGAAGCTTCCTGCTCAGCAACACGAACCTTACGTCGCTGTTGTCTCGATATGGCGTCGGTGGGCGAGTGTGGCAACCACGCGTCATGCCAATCGGCTAAGCCATGGCGCGGTTCCTGCATCTTCGTCGCGACCGGACTTGCGTCAGATGCTATCGGGAGACCGGCCTGTGGTCAGGCGGAGAAAGCAGGTAATATTCTTGTGATAACAAGAACATACCTCTTCTTTTTCAAGCTGTGGTTGCTCTGGCTGGTCGGTTGCAATGGGAGAGCGCGCCTGGTCGCGATGCGTAGCGTCGATAGCGCGGGCCCTGTCGGCTGTGCTGGGCGGCCAGGGCAGGCCGGAGGCGACAGTCGCAGGTGCGCGCGTGGGCGCGGCACGCGTCATCGTTGTTGTGTGCCACGGCATATGTTGTGGTGACTCTGGTTTATCTTGCAGCCATCTGAATTTCCTGAATATTTGGTGGCTTTTGCTAAGCGCCGGCCACGGCAGCGGACGGCCCGTCCGGGTCTAGGCAGGGCTCCCGCTGTTGGGGCAGCCCCAAGCCTTGCAATGCCTTCGCCTGGCCGCACAGTTGTCTGGATGTCTGCCGTGGTAGCGCCGTTGTCCGAACGAGGTTGAGCTGGGGAGGGGGCTATGATGGCCGAGATGATGGCGGATGACTTTGACCGTACGATATAAGTTGCGCTTGGAGCTAGCGTACATCAGGCCAAGAGGCGCCTCCGTTTCGAGACCCGGACAGGGACACGATGGGCAGCCATGTGCGCAAGCGGACGGGCGGGATGGCTAACACCAGCGTAGGTAAGATGTCATGCGTGTCGTCGACGGGGTGAAGCTAGAGTGTGTCTGCGGCGATATCAGTCGCCAGAACGGCATCAAGGCCGTGGTCAATGCTGCCAACGCGCAGTTAATGCCCGGTGGCGGGGTGGCCGGTGCGCTACATCGCGCCGCCGGCCCAGGGCTTGCCGAAGAGTGCCGTCCGCTGGCTCCAATAGTTCCCGGACAGGCGGTAATCACCGGCGGCCATCGTTTGCCCAACGAGTACGTCATTCATTGCCTGGGGCCGGTTTGGGGCGTAGACGAGCCTGCCGAGCAGCTGTTGATAAACTGCTACCGCAATGCGCTCCGACTGGCGGAGGAGCGGGAGATAGAATCCATTGCGTTCCCTGCCATCTCCACAGGGAGCTTTGGGTATCCTTTCGAGCTGGCTATGCGTGCCGCTCTGGCCACTGTGATCGATCTGGCGCCTACGCTCGCGCATGTGCGGCTTGTCCGCTTCGTGCTCGCCAGCGATAGCGACGCGGCGCACTGTGAAAGAATTGTCGATGAGTTCCTTGGTAATGGCACGTCAACCTGAGTGGGCGATTGCGCGCGCGCCTTTTCTGCGGGGCAGATCCGCACCGAGTCTACCGGGCTATCGCCCGCTGGGCGCAAGCATGGCACACTGACAAACATGAGATGTTGTCACCAATTGGCAGGCCTTGTTGCTACCGCGGTAGAACCGCGATCACCGACGAAGAAAAGGAGAGGCGATGACGCCGTACAATGCCCCGACCCGCGACATGCGTTTCGTGATCAAAGAACTTCTGCAACTTGATGAAATTGCGAAGCTTCCCGGTCTGGAAGACGCCAGCGGCGATGTGGTCGATGCAATTCTCGAGGAGGCGGCGCGCTTCAGCGGCGAGGTACTGGCGCCACTCAATACCGTTGGCGATACCGATGGCGCCAAGCTGGAGGAAGGGGCGGTGGTACGCTCCAGCCCCGGATTCGCCGACGCCTACCGGCAATTTATTGAAGGCGGCTGGAATGGCGTCGCTGCGGATCAGGAATACGGCGGGATGGGATTGCCCGAGCTGGTGGCCACGGCCACACAGGAGATGTGGCAGTCGTCGAACATGGCATTCGCGCTCTGCCCGCTGCTTACCGCCGGTGCCGTGGAAGCGCTGAACAATCACGGCAGCGCCGAGCAGAAGGCGATGTATCTGGGCAACATGGTCGCCGGCACTTGGACGGGAGCCATGGACCTGACCGAGCCCCAGGCCGGCTCGGATCTGTCCATGGTACGCACCCGCGCGGTGCGCGAAGGAGATCACTACCGGATCAGCGGGCAGAAGATCTTCATCACCTGGGGCGACCACGACATGGCGGAGAACATCATCCACCTGGTGCTTGCGCGCACCCCTGATGCTCCGCCGGGGGTGAAGGGCATCTCGCTGTTCATCGTGCCGAAATTCCTCGTCAACCCCGACGGCTCGCTGGGCGAGCGCAACGACTTCCGCTGCGTCAGCCTGGAGCATAAGCTCGGTATCCACGGCAGTCCGACTTGTGCGATGTCCTACGGCGACAATGGAGGGGCGATTGGCTACCTGGTGGGCGAAGAGGGCAAGGGCCTGGCCTACATGTTCACCATGATGAACGAGGCTCGTCATAAGGTGGGCGTACAAGGGCTGGGCATTGCCGAACGCGCTTTCCAGCAGGCGCGGGCATTTGCCCGCGAGCGCATTCAGGGGCGGCCGGCAGGTTACACCGACAGCAAGCCCGTGCCCATCGTCCATCATCCGGATGTGCGGCGCATGCTGATGACGATGAAATCGGGAACGGAGGCCATGCGGGCGCTGGCTTACAGTGCGGGAGCGGCGATGGACGTGGCGCGCCGCCATGCCGATCCGGAGGTACGGGCGCGCAGCCAAGCCAGGGTGGATTTGCTGATCCCCATCGTCAAGGGATGGTGCACTGAGCTAGGCGTGGAAATCGCCTCTATCGGTATCCAGGTACATGGCGGCATGGGATATATCGAGGAAACCGGGGCTGCTCAGCACCTTCGGGATGCTCGCATTACGCCGATCTATGAAGGCACCAACGGCATTCAAGCGAACGACTTGGTGGGCCGCAAGCTGCTTCGGGATGGCGGCGCCGCGATGGGGGCCTTGATCGGCGAACTGCAGCAGTCCGCTGTGGAGCTCGATGGCTCGGGGGCGTTTCCTGGCTGGAGCGCAAGGCTGCAAGCGGGAATCAGTCAGCTCAAGACCGCCACCGACTGGCTGCTGGACAATGGCAATCAGGATCCGGTTCAGGCCGTAGCCAATTGTTATCACTACATGATGCTGGCCGGATACGTGATCGGCGCTGCGTTGATGTGCCGCGCTGCGCTGGTGGCACAGGCCGCGCTGGATGCGGGTAGCAGCGATAGCTTCTACCACAGCAAGATCGCCACGGCACGTTTCTTCCTCGAGCAGCTGCTCCCGCGGGCCGCCGGTCACAGCGAGAGCGTTTTGGCCGGTGCCGAGAGCGTCATGGCCTTGGATGTGGACGCGTTGTAGTTATAGCGCTCCTCCATGCTCCGGTCGCATAGTGCCCGCGACCGGAGCAGAAGTTTCGCTCGCCTTGCTTAAACCTCGTCGGGAGCGACGCACGCAACGTGCGCTCTCAGGTATCGAGTCGCGCTCGGTGTGTTAAATCGACGCGACTAGAGCACTGCCTCCTTTTCCGTCGTTAGCGGTTTCCAGACCAACCGGCTGCCGACTTCCTAAGTAGCATCGTCACGGCGAGAACCCCATATGCACAAGGAGGGGACAGGCCGGCCTCCAGTCACGCCGGGTGCGGGTGCGGGCCAAGGCATGGCCTGGATCAGACGCCTCTGCGAATCGCAGCTCAGCTCAACCATTGGATTGGATTTCACCCCTAAGCTCAGCAAGGAGCGAGAGAAATGGATCAGATCAAGGTCGCGTTATTGGTCGGCAGCCTGCGCCAGGATTCGTACAACCGGAGGCTGGCAAAGGCGGTGGAGAAGCTAGCGCCCAGCGAACTGAGCTTCCAGCATATCCGTATCGACGATCTGCCGCTTTACAATCAGGATCAGGACAGCGACATGCCCCCGGCCTCCAAGCGGCTCAAGCAAGAGATAGAAGGGGCCAATGCGCTGCTGTTCGTTACCCCCGAATACAATCGCTCGGTGCCTGGCGTGCTCAAGAACGCTATCGACATCGCTTCCCGTCCCTACGGAGCCAACTCTTTCGTCGGCAAGCCGGCTGGGGTGATCGGCTGTTCGATAGGCGCGATCGGCAGTGCGCTGGCTCAGCAGCATTTGCGCAATATGCTGGCATACCTGGATGTTCCCACGCTGGGGCAGCCGGAGGTCTTTATTCATATGACCGACGATCTGATCAGTGCCGATGGCAACATCGCCAAGGACGATACCCGTCAGTTCCTGCAGGGATTCATGGATCGTTACGTGGCATGGGTAAAGCGCTTCACGGCCTGAACAGCGGGGCGAAAGCAGCCGGTGGGAGTGTGCGCTCGGGGCAGCGGCCTCCCTGGCCATCAATCGCACCGACTATATGCCTTAGATCGCTTGGCCCAAGACGTAAAAGCTCCCACAGAACCGACGGCGGCCTTTCAGGGCTGGCAGTGTTAGTTGCCCCCGCTAA
>CAYWPG010000010.1:74175-97279 GCA_964460035.1 uncultured Alkalilimnicola sp. | reverse complement strand
ACTATGCCATGAAAAATTCGTGCTTGGCCATACCCCAGGCTGCCAGTCCGTGCCACACCGAAAGCACAAAAAAGCCCGCAGTGACGCGGGCTTAGGTGTGTTTGGCGCCTGATCCTGCCGGCGGCTGCCGGACGTGGAATCACTCCCACTCAATCGTCGCCGGCGGCTTGCCGGAGATGTCGTAGGTTACGCGCGAGATGCCGTCGATCTCGTTGATGATGCGCCGCGATACCAGATCGAGGAAGTCGTATGGCAAGTGCGCCCAGCGCGCCGTCATGAAATCGACCGTTTCCACCGCTCGCAGGGCAATCACGTACTCGTAGCGCCGCCCGTCGCCGGTCACGCCCACCGACTTCACCGGCAGGAAGACCGCAAACGCCTGGCTGACCTTATCGTACAAGCCGTGGCGGCGCAGCTCCTCTATGAAGATATGATCCGCGCGGCGCAGCAGGTCGGCGTACTCTTTCTTCACCTCACCGAGGATGCGCACGCCCAGGCCGGGGCCGGGAAACGGATGGCGATTCACCATATCGGCCGGCAGCCCCAGCTCCAGACCGATCTTGCGCACCTCGTCCTTGAACAGCTCGCGCAGCGGCTCGACCAGCTTGAGCTTCATGTTTTCGGGCAGACCGCCCACGTTGTGGTGCGACTTGATCACGTGCGCCTTGCCGGTGGCGGAGCCGGCGGATTCGATCACATCGGGGTAGATCGTGCCCTGCGCCAGCCAGCGCACGTTTTTGAGCTTTGCGGCTTCGGCATCGAAAACGTCTATGAAGGTGTTGCCGATGATCTTGCGCTTTTGCTCCGGATCGGTGACGCCTGCGAGGCGGCTGAGGAAGATCTCCTCCGCATCCACTCGTATGACCTTCACGCCCATGTGCCGGGCGAAAGTGGCCATAACCTGATCGCCCTCGTCCTGGCGCAGCAGGCCGTTATCGACGAACACGCAGGTGAGCTGCGAGCCTATGGCCCGGTGCAACAGCGCCGCGACCACGGAGGAGTCGACGCCGCCGGACAGGCCCAGCAATACCTCGTCGCTGCCAACCTGGTCGCGTATGCGCGCGATGCTGTCCTCGATGATGTTGCCCGGCGTCCAGTCATCCGAGCAGCCACAGATCTCGTGGACGAAGCGGTTGAGAATGCGGCGGCCCTGAGTGGTATGGGTAACTTCGGGGTGGAACTGCACGCCGTAGAAGCCGCGCTCGTCGTTACCTATGCCGGCGATGGGCGCGCTGTCGGTACTGGCGATGACCTTGAAGCCCGGCGGCAGCTCGCTGACCCTATCGCCGTGGCTCATCCACACATCCAGCAGCCCCCAGCCTTCCGGACTGGTGTGATCCTCTATCTTATCGAGCAGGCGCGAGTGGCCATGGGCGCGGATCTGCGCGTAGCCGAACTCCTTGCGCGCCGAAGGCTCCACCCGTCCGCCCAGCTGCGCCGCCATCGCCTGCATGCCGTAGCAAATCCCCAGCACCGGCACGCCAAGCTCGAACACCAGCTGGGGCGCGCGCGGGGTGGCTTCGAAGGTCACCGATTCGGGACCGCCGGAGAGGATGATGCCTTTGGGGGCGAAGCTGCGAATAGCTTCGGGGTTGCAGTCGCAGGCATAAATCTCGCAATAGACTCCGGCTTCGCGCACGCGGCGGGCGATTAACTGCGTGTACTGGGAGCCGAAATCGAGGATGAGGATACGGTCGCTGTGTATGTCTTGAGCCATGACTGCCCCAGTACTTAATTACCTAAGAACCTGTCCCGCGCACCCCTCTTGACGGCCTGCTGCGGCCGGCGTATATCCATGCGCGCCGAGTCTGCGCGCGTAGCATAACCGAGCGCGCTGCTTGCGCCTATACGCCAAACGCAGAGAAATCACCCCATGCGCATAATTACGCTGAATGCCTATCGTGCGCTGGGCATTCCCGGCGTGCGCTACATCAAACCGGAACTCGCCTTGCAACAGCTCGATGAGTTGCGCCAGGCGGACTGGATCCTGTTTCCCGAACACTGGCAGGTGAACACGCTCACCTACGCGCTCAAGAAGCGCCTGTTCCCGAATCCCGCGACTTATCATCTCGGCTACGACAAAATCGAGATGACGCGGGCGTTCCAGTCGATCGCACCGGCCCACGTGCCGCAAACGCTGATCCTGCCGTCGTCGGATTACGACTCCGAGAGCGTCGGCGAGCTCGGCTTCCCGCTGGTAGCCAAGGAGCCGCGCAACTCCATGGGCAAGGGCGTGTTTCTGATAGAAGACCGGCGCGCCCTGCGCGAGTTCGCCGCCCGCAACAGCGTGCTCTACCTACAGGAGTACTTGCCTATTACGCGCGATCTGCGCGTGGTGTACGTAGGGCGCCGCGCGATCGCAGCGTACTGGCGCATAGCCGCGCCGGGCACGTTCCACAACAACGTCGCCCGCGGCGGCAGCATCAGCTTCGACGATGTACCTGCGGCCGCCATAGCCCTGGTGGAGAAGCTGGCCGCGGAACTCGGCATCAACCACGCCGGCTTCGACCTGGCGGAGGTGGACGGTCACTTCTATCTGCTGGAATTCAACATACTGTTCGGCAACGAGGCGCTGAACCAGCGCGGCATTTCGGTGGCTCGCCACATCTGGGAATACCTCCAGAGCGAAGACGCCACACCGCCCGTTGAGCCAACACCGCCTATCATGCCGCCGATACGGCCCGCGGCCTGAGCCGCCGGTCGTATCGGTCGCGCCGAAGCGCCCGGATCAGTCGATCCGATAGTTGGGCGCTTCCTTGGTAATGGTCACGTCGTGCACGTGGCTTTCCCGCATGCCGGCGCCGGTGATGCGCGTGAACTGTGGTTTGGTGCGCATCTCCTCGATATTGCGGCAGCCGACATAGCCCATGCTGGCGCGCACGCCGCCCAGGAGCTGGTGAATGATCGCCACCAGGCTGCCCTTGTAAGGCACGCGCCCTTCAATGCCCTCGGGCACCAGCTTGTCGGCCTCGCTGGTCTCCTGGAAGTAGCGGTCGCTGGAGCCTTGGCTCTGCGCCATCGCGCCCAGGGAACCCATGCCGCGGTAGGACTTGTACGAGCGGCCCTGGAACAGCTCGACCTCTCCGGGCGCCTCTTCGGTACCGGCCAGCAGGCTGCCGACCATGACCGAGTAAGCTCCCGCCGCCAGCGCCTTGGCCATGTCGCCGGAGAAGCGGATGCCGCCGTCGGCGATTACCGGCAAGCCGGTACCTTCGAGGGCCTTGGCGACATTGCTGATAGCGGTGATCTGCGGCACGCCCACGCCGGCGATGATACGGGTCGTGCAAATCGAGCCGGGGCCAATGCCCACCTTCACCGCATCCGCTCCGGCCTCGTAAAGCGCCAGCGCCGCCTCGGCGGTGGCGATGTTGCCGCCTATCACCTGCAGATCGGGGTAGTGGCGCTTGACCCAGCGCACCCGCTCCAAAACGTTTATGTGGTGGCCGTGGGCCGTGTCCACGGCGATCACGTCCACGCCGGCCGCCACCAGCGCCTCGATGCGCTCCTCGGTGCCGACCCCCACGCCCACCGCGGCACCGACCCGCAACTGGCCGTGCTCGTCCTTGCAGGCAAAGGGGTAATCGTGGGCTTTCTGGATGTCCTTGACGGTGATCATCCCGCGCAGCTGGAACTTCTCGTTGACCACCAGCATTTTTTCGATTCGGTGCTGATGCAGCTTCTCCAGCACCTCTTCACGGTCGGCCCCCTCAAGCACGGTCACGAGCCGATCCTTGCCGGTCATGGCCACCGACACCGGCTCGTCGAGCCGCTTCTCGAAGCGCAAGTCGCGCGCGGTGACGATGCCGACCAGCTCCTCGCCGTCCACCACCGGCACGCCCGAGATGCCGTGCGAGCGCGTCAGCTCCAACACATCGCGAATGCTGGTGCGCGGATCCACCGTGATCGGCTCCTTGATCACGCCGCTCTCGAACTTCTTCACGCGCCGCACCTCGGCGGCCTGCTGCTCCACGGTGAGGTTCTTATGAATGATTCCAATGCCGCCTTGCTCGGCCATCGCAATGGCCAGCCGCGCTTCCGTGACGGTATCCATCGCAGCGGACACTAGAGGGATGCTGAGGCGAATTTCGCGCGTCAGCTGCGTGGACAGATCCACATCGCGCGGCAAGACAGTGGAATGGGCTGGGATCAGAAGAACGTCGTCGAACGTGAGGGCTTCCTGGGCAATGCGCATACGAAGAGCACCTTTTTTGCGAGCGCGGGCCGGTATCCGCGCCCTGAAGTTAGCCGGACATTATACGAAACCGTGCTAAACGCCGTAAATATGTTGCAGCGCCCCAATAACATCCTGCCGATCCGGCGCCGGTACCGGGCGTAGGCGCGGCCTGCGCCGAAGGCCGTTGTCGCCCCCGATCGAGATAGGCGCCTCGGGCGCCAATTGGTATCATCCGGCGGATGTCACTAGATCAACCTCTAGAATCCCCTGCCCGCCAGATCTACAGCGTCACTCGCCTCAACCGCGAGGTCAGGCTGTTGCTCGAGAACGCCTTCCCCTTGTTGTGGGTAGAGGGCGAGATCTCCAACCTGGCGCGTCCGGCATCGGGTCATCTGTATTTCTCGCTCAAGGACGCCGAAGCGCAGGTTCGCTGCGCGATGTTCCGCAACCGCAACCTCCATCTGCGCTTCAATCCCAAGAACGGCGATCAGGTGCTGGTTCGGGCGCGGGTGAGCCTGTTCCCCGCTCGCGGCGAGTTCCAGCTCAACATAGAGCACATGGAGCCAGCCGGCACCGGCGCGCTGCGCCAGGCATTCGAAGCGCTGAAGGCCAAGCTGCACAACGAGGGCCTGTTCGCACCCGAGCGCAAGCGCCCGCTGCCCACCGCCCCCCGCCGCCTGGGCGTGATCACCTCGCCCAGCGGCGCGGCGATTCACGACGTATTGACGGTGCTGCGGCGGCGCTGTCCCTGGCTGCAAGTGCTGATCTATCCGGTGGCAGTGCAAGGCGAAGGCTCCGCCGAGCAGATCGCCGCGGCCATTCGGCTTGCCTCGGCGCGGCAGGAAGTGGATGTTCTGCTGCTTACGCGCGGCGGCGGCTCGCTGGAGGACTTGTGGTCCTTCAACGAGGAGATCGTCGCCCGCGCCATCGCCGATTGCGAGCTGCCGCTGGTATCGGCGGTAGGCCATGAGATCGACTTCACCATTGCCGACTTCGTGGCCGACCGCCGTGCCCCGACCCCGTCGGCCGCGGCCGAAATGATCAGCCCCGACGGCCAGGCCTGGCTGAACGAGTTCGTCCGCTACGAGCAGCGCCTGTGCATGCTGCTTCGTCAGCACTTGGGGCGCCTTGCCGAACGTCACCGGGTGCTCAAGCAGCGGCTGCTGTCGCAGCATCCGCGCCGGCGCCTGCACGACCGCAGCCAGCGGCTGGACGAACTGGAGCTGCGTCTTGTGAACGTGATGCGCGGCCGCATCCGCGCCGCCGAATTGCGCTATAACCACGCATTGCAACGCTTGCGGCGGCAATCCCCGCAAGCGCGGATCAAGCTTGCCCAGGCCCATTGCACCGACCTCCAGCGCCGCCTCACGGTGGCCGCCAGCCATATCATCAGCGAGCGTCATCAGCAGCTGGCCGGACTGGCGCGCGCGCTGGATGCCGTCAGCCCGCTGGCCACGCTAGGCCGCGGCTACGCCATCGTGCGGCGGGAAGACGACGGCAGCGTAGTACGCGATGCGGCCAGCGTTGCGCCTGGCGAGCGTGTTGTCGCGCGGCTCGGCCGCGGCAGCCTGCTGTGCCGGGTGGACGCCAGCAATACGGAGGACGCATGACAAAGCGGATGCTCGCGCTGCTCTGCGCCCTGCTGCTCGTGGCGCACAGCGCCGCGGCACTGCCCACTCACTCTCCCGTGCCGGGCGGAGTGGCGGTTATTCCGCTGGGCCCGGCAAGCGAGCCGCGCCCGCAAGTAAGCTTCAATGGCCGCGCAGTGCTGGTAACGCAGCGCGAGCAGCGCTGGTATGCCGTGGTAGGCCTTGCGCTCTCCACCGCGCCCGGCGAGCATCGCATTCAGGTGAACGGCCAGCCGGTCAGCTTCACCGTGACCGGCAAGAGCTATCCGGAACAGCGGCTTACGGTGGCCAATCCGCGCCATGTGAACCCCAGTCCCGAAGATCTTCAGCGCATCGGTCAGGAGCGCGTGCGTATACGCACGGCGTTCGAAACCTTCAGCACCGACACAGTGATACCCGCCACGCTGCGGTTGCCGGTTCCTGTGACCGGGCGTTATAGCAGCCCGTTCGGCCTGCGGCGCTTCTTCAACGAACAGCCGCGCAACCCGCATAGCGGCTTGGACATCGCCGCGCCAACCGGCACGCCCATAGTCGCGCCCGCGGCCGGCCGTGTGGTGGAGGCGGGTGACTTCTTCTTCAACGGCAACACCGTATTCATCGATCATGGACACGGCCTGATCACGATGTACTGCCACATGGATCGGATAGACGTCGGCGTGGGCGACATCGTCGAAGCAGGCCAGCAAATCGGTACCGTGGGCGCCACCGGCCGCGTAACGGGCCCGCATCTGCACTGGAGCGTCTCGCTCAACGGCCACCTGGTGGACCCCGAGCTGTTCCTCCAACAGCCTTGACCCCATCCAGCCCGCGCCGCACTCAAGAACCCTTCCGCTACAGCTCGGTCCAACTCTCTGCCGCGCACCGGGAGCCGCGGATGGGGGCTCCCGGCAGCACGCCAAACGCCTGCCGATCGCGAACGCATTCGTGAGACGTCCTGTCCTTGAGCGCGCGCAAGACAGGGCGCCGGCCAGGCGGTGTAAATTGCCCTTGCATCGACCATGAACGATGCCGCGTAGACCGCGTCTGCGCCCGGCCGGACCAGCCCCTGGAAGCCCATGGCAACGCTTATGGACGGCGGCAAGAGACCCTATTAAAAGTAGCTATAGGAACGCGTGAAAAAATCTATTTCGCACTGAACAGGAAACAGGGTATATAGCAGCTCGTAAACCACCACGTTTGGTTGCGGCCGGCTGGCCGCCCACCTCAGTGAGGACACCGCTAAGATGGGCAACGATCTCGACTATCAGGATCTTTTGGACGATGTCGACATCGATTTGGATGGGCAGTGGCTGGACGAGGGGCGTCTAGCCCGGACCAACGCGCCCCGGCGCGATAGCCGGCGGGCGATCGAGGAGCTGCGCGAGGCGCGCCGCCTGCGCGAGCTGCTCGCGGACTACGATGACCTCCTGGACTACGATGACGAAGAATAGCGCTGCTATTTCATAGGACGGCGGCACCCTCCCGCCGCCGTCCTGGCGTCCCGGTCAACCGCACCCCCTCTCTCCCCGCTCACCCGCCAAACCATCCTTCTGTCGTAACCGATCCGCAGCCCAGCGACCGCGGCAACATCATCGTCTTATACCTCTAGCGGCTTGAATCGGGGCAACTAGCGCCCATATCCCCTCAAGCTCCTTACGAGCCTGAGGGTAAGTTGCCTGCACCGATCGTTGTGCCCGCAAAACGCTACTACCTGACAACCCAAAGCTCGGCACCGGTCGACCCGCCCCCGCAGCAGATGCGATCACCCGCTCCTGGCTTCACAAGAAGAGGGCTCACGTGCACCCGATGGAAGCTCCTGTATCGACCATAGCGGACACGCGGCAACCTCCTAGGACGGCCTTGCTGATTGAAGACAACCGCGGCGATGCGCTGCTTATCAAGGCGATGCTGCTGGAGGCTGGCCCCGCCGATTTCCGTCTGCTGCAGGCCGACCGTTTGGCAGGGGGCCTGCGGCTGCTGCGCAAGCACCCAGTAGACGTGATCCTGCTGGATTTGTCGCTGCCCGACAGCAACGGCATAGCCACCTTCGAAGCCATAGCCGCCGAAGCCCCGGAGCTGCCGGTAATCGTGCTCACTGGGCTTAGCGATCGCAGCATGGCCTTGAAGGCGATCGATCAGGGTGCGCAGGACTATCTGGTCAAGGACGAAGTCACCAGCGCCGGCCTGGTAAAGGCCATGAGCTACGCGGTGATGCGCAAGCACGCCGAGACCCGGCTGCGCGAGAGCGAGCACCGCTACAAAGCGCTGTTCGAGTCGGCCCCCGATGCCATCTTGCTCATACGCGATGGCCGAATCAGCGACTGCAACTCGCGCGCCGGGCCGTTGTTCGGCATCGCTCAGAAGAAACTGCAAGGCCTGGCGCTAAGCGCTGTCTCTCCCAGCCGCCAACCCGACGGCACGCCCTCGGCGCAAACACTGGAAGAGCATCTGAACGCTGCCGGCCGCCTCGGCAGCCACTCTTTCGAATGGTGCTTCAGCCGTCGCGACGGCACGCTCCTGTTCACCGAAGTGAACCTGAACTCGGTGCTGCTGGACGGCGAGCAGCACATCCTGGCCATAGTGCGCGATCTTAGCGAGCGGATGCAGGCCGCCGAGCGCATCCGCTTCCAGGCCTCCATGCTCAATCAGGTACGCAACGCGGTGATCGCGACCGATACGCGGGGCAAGATAGTGTACTGGAACGATTACGCCGCCCACCTGCACGGGGTGCCCGCGGAGGAAGCCCTGGGCAAACAGGCGCTGCGTCTGCTGCTCCCTTCCCGTCACCGCCGCCTCATTTCCGAGCTGCGTTCGGCGCTGGCAAGCTCCAGCCACTGGGACGGCGAGGCGGAGCTCTGCCGCCGCGACGGCAGCACTTTCCCGGCCCGCCTTACCCTATCCCCGATTCGCAATATGCACGACCAGGTGGTCGGCTATGCAGCGATCGCGGTAGACATCACCGAGCGCAAGGAAATCGAGCGCAAGCTCGCGCACAGTGCCTTTCACGATCCGCTCACAGGCTTGCCCAACCGCGCTTTGCTGTACGACCGACTCTCCCACGCTATCGCCCGCAGCGTTCGCCCCGGCAACCGGTATGCGGTGATGCTAATGGATCTGGATGGCTTCAAGCTCGTGAACGACAGCCTGGGCCATCTGATCGGCGACGAACTGCTCAAGGAATTCGCGCGCCGTGTGGAATGCTGCCTGCGTCCCGGCGATACCTTGGCCCGGCTCGGGGGCGACGAGTTCACCGTTCTGCTTGAGGACATCCATCACAGCGCCGATGCGGTGCGGGTCGCCGAGCGCATCCACGAGCAGATGGCAAAGCCGTTCGAGCTGGCCGGCAACATCATTTACTGCACCGCCAGCATAGGCATCACATTCAACTCACCCACGCACAAGGAACCCTCCCATGCGCTGCGCGATGCGGATATCGCCATGTATCGCGCCAAGGAACGGGGCAAGGGCTGTCACGTGATATTCGAGCTGGGCATGCATGAGCGGGCGGTGTCGCAACTGCGGCGCGAGACCGAGCTGCGGCGGGCGCTGGAGCGCGACGAGCTCATGGTCGAGTATCAGCCCATCATCGAACTGGGGAGCGGGCGCTGGGTAGGCTGCGAAGCCTTCATACGTTGGCAGCATCCGCTGGACGCACGCATTCCGGCGCGCGAATTCATAGACATCGCCGAAGAGACGGGCATGATCATTCCCATCGGCGAGAAAACGCTGGAGCAGGCCTGTGCAACGCTACGGCGCTGGCAGCAGCGCTATGAGCTGGTGGAAGACTTTACCCTGCACGTCAACCTCTCTCCCAAGCAGTTCGCCAAGCGGGATCTCCCCGCGACGGTGGCCGACATACTGGCCCGGCACGATCTGGCCGGCACGGCGCTGACGCTGGAGATCAACGAAAGCGCGCTTGCCGAGGACGCGCTGACCGCGGCCTCGATACTGGGCGATCTGCGCGACCTTGAAGTGCACGCATGCATCGACGACTTCGGAGTGGGGAGCTCCTCGCTCAACAGTCTGCGGCAACTCCCCATTGATACCGTCAAGATCTCCCAATCCCTGGTACGCGAGCTAGGCACTAGCATCACCAGCAGCGCGATCGTCGGCGCGCTGCTGAACCTGGCGCACAACTTAGGGATAAACATCGTGGCGGAGGGTGTGGAAACGCGCCAGCACGAGCGCCACCTGCAGGCGCTGGGCTGTCGCCACGGACAGGGCTACCTGTTCGCGCCGCCTATGGATGCGGCCGCCCTGGAGCGATATTTCCAGCCGGTCGACGCGACGCGGCACTGACTCCGTCCGAGCCGTCGTGCCGCCGCTTAGCTGTCGCGGCGGCGCGGAAGCTGCAGCCAGAAAGTAGCCCCTTCGCCGCTGACGCTATCGACCCCCGCGGTACCCTCGTGGCGCTCCGCGATACGCCGCACCAACGCAAGGCCTATTCCGGTACCGGGAAACTCGCTGGCGGTATGCAGCCGCTGAAACGGCTGGAAAATCCGTGCGGCGAACTTGGGATCCAGGCCGATGCCGTTGTCCTGCACGCAAAGCTTCCAGCCCCGCTCGCTTTCTTCGGCAAAGACCCTTATCCGCAATGGCCGCTCGCTGCGAAACTTGATGGCATTCTCCAGCAATTGCTGAAACGCCTGCCTCAGCAGCTCCCCGTGGCCGCGGATAACCGGCAACGGTTCGACCTCTAGCCGCGCATTGGCCGCTTCGAGCTGCAGTTGCAGCGGCGCCAGCGCCGCCTCCAAGGTGCGATTGAGGTCGACCTCCTCACCGGGAATGGGTTCGCGGCCGATTCGGGACAGCGTAAGCAGATCGCTCAGCATGGTCGACATGCGGCTGGCGCTTTGCACGGTCAGGTCGAGGAACTCCCGCCCTTCGTCATCCAGGCGATCGCTGTAGCGCTTGCTGACCAATTGGGTGAAACCCACCACCATGCGCAGCGGCTCCTGCAGATCGTGAGAAACGATGTAGGCGTACTGCTCGAGGTTCTCCTCCGAACGCCGCAACTCTTCGGTAAGCGTTGCAATGCGGCGGCGCAATGTCTGCTCTGTGCAAGCATGATGCGCCTGCTCGTCCGCTGCGTGCTGGTCGCGCTGAAACGATTGCGCAGCCGATGCCGTCGGCACGATTGGCTGCGTCCACAGCTGCTGAGCCACCCACCATGCCACCGCCGCGGCAATCGCAATGACCAGCGTTTCCAACCAGTAATGGGCATACCATAGGGTCCAGATGCTCACGATCTGGACGGCCGCCAGCAGCAGTGTCCAGGCGACCCAACCGGTTATCAGGCTATGGCGTATGTCGGCCCTGACGCTGAGGTGGCGCTGCCCGGCTATGGCAATCGCCACCAGCGCAGCGGCCAACAACACGCTGGCGGCGATTTGTGTCCATAGCAGGCCCGGTTGCCAAGCGAACGCTGCCCCGCCTGGCAGAACTACGCTTACCACCGGTATCTCCAACGTACTCATCCTGAGTCCCTCGAGCCACGAAAGCCTTGAGCGCTATCGCGATCAAAACCATCCGCGCTCACGAAGTAGCGAGGCAAATCCATTGCGCCATGCGCCGTGGATCAGAGCGCGCAAGGCGGTTTCATGACCGGAGCACCGAGCTATGGCGTGCGGTAGAGGCGCAGAGTCCGCGTTGCGGAGGCTTCAATGCGCCCATGCCAGCTCCGTGCCGAGCCGCTCCCTCAAGCGCGCAACGACATCCTCCCGCTGCCTCGGGGTATACGCTCGCTTTTGCACTTTCCCCCAAACGGGGTCCGGCCATGCGGGATCGTCCCGATAACGGACGATATGATGAATGTGTAACTGGGGAACCACATTCCCCAGGGCCGCGACGTTCAGCTTATCAGCGGCGAATGCCGCCTGCAGCGCGCGCGACAGCGATACCGACTCATTGAGAAGAGCAATCCGATCCGGCTCTTCCAGCTCGAAGATTTCCCTTACGCCCGCTCTTGCGGGAACGAGGATGAACCATGGGAAGTTGCTGTCGTCCATCAGCAGCAGCTGCGAAAGCTGGAAAGTCCCGAGCACGAAACAGTCCGCCGCCAACTTCGGATGCAGAACGAACTCGCTCATCATCTTCCCGCCTTTTGTGTTTTCCTGTAGGACGCGGTCAGTCGCCATAGGTGGGGCTGGCAACGGCTATCGCGCCCCACTCTAGCAAGCCCCAGGGTCTGCACTCAATTATTTCGCGCCGACGTGGGCGCGCGCGGATATCCCCCACACACCTGGCAGACATTAACAGCCGCTATGGATGGACTTGCCCATCCTGGTCGGACAGCAGGCACGGAACTCGTGCCGCCGCGGAGATACAGCCGCCGCAACGAACGGCACCTAGGGAGTCAGCCAGGTGCCGCCAGCCAAACCAATGGCGCGCCGTCAGTGCCGCAATGCGGCCCCCGTATAAGGGCCACCGGCGGCACGCTGCTCGTATTCCTGCTGCTTGCGGGTGAATTCGGCGATGATCTCGTCCGTTTCCGGATCCTCCTGTTGCATGGCCGAGACCACATTCTCCTGGAAGCGCTGGTGCGCGGCCTGCACCTCCTCGCGCTCCATGGCGGCCGCCTGCGCCTGCTCCAGCACCAGGTACTCGGCCTGTGCTTCCTCCATCAGCCGGATACGATCCTCCGGCTCAAGACCCGGTTGCTGCAGCTGCACTTGAATCTGATGGATTCGCTCTATGTTCTGCTGCGGCGAAAACCCTTCTTCCTCCATCACCGAGACCATCAGCTCGCCTAACTGCCCGGCTTCTTCCTTCAGCGCAGGGTTATTAGCCAGCGCCGACTGCTGGATCTCCTCCAGGCGTTGATGCAGTTGGACCAGTTCCATCTCCAGCTGCAGCATCTCCTCGTCAGGCTCCAGGGGCTGCATGGGTTGTTGTGCTTGGGCGCCGGCTGCAACGAATGCAATGAAGAAGAAGCTTAGAAAACTAAGCAGAGGCCGGCGCAAGCGGCGTTCGGTGTCCATCACAAATTTCTCCGTAATAGGGGCATCCGGCCCCAACAGTTACGCATAGCACCGCCAGCGCAGCAGGCTACGATCGGACAGGATTTGTGGGCGAACGAGAGTGCGTGCAAGCGGCTAGCTGCCGCGTTTGAGCACCATGCGCAAGTTCCGCTCGTGCGCTGCCTCGGAGCGCTCTTCCCCCTTGGCCGGCGCAGCGGCCGCCGCCGGTCTGCCGCCAGGCGGCGCAGCAGGCGCGGTCGGCACGTTCTTAGTGCTCAGACGTGACACCGCATGCTCCAACTCGCCTATGTTGCTGTGCGCTAGGCTCCGATACTCATCTTCGTCTATAGGCATTTGCAGCTCCGCACGGATGGCCAGATAGGCCGGCACGGCGAGCTTGGCAAGCTTCAGCGAACAGCGCGCCGCCTGGAACGCGAGCTCATGCCTGAGCTGGTTGCGGGCCGCCAGCTTGGCAGCGCGCTCATCCAGCGCAGCGGCGATTTGCCGATGCAGCTTGTCGAAGCGCAGATTCAGATCGTTCCACATCCCCTGCCCCTCGAGTCCCTCGCCGGCAGCGCGGGTGATGTGCCCGAGCAGTTGATCGCGCTCATACGACATGTGCGAGATCTTACTGTCCAGATGCTCGATCTCCTGCTCGATGTCGCGCATAGGCCGCTGGCGTCCGGTTAGCGTGAGATAGGAGATGCTGAACTCGTTGGCCAAGGCGGACGTGGCCCGGATGGTGTGCTCGTTGGCAACGACCTGCAGCTTGCCCAGCGCGCCGTTGACGTAATCGACCACCACCGCGCCCTCCTCGCGCGTCCAGTCGCGGCCGGGAAACTTGGCGAGAAACTGCTGCGCGCGCGCAATCGCCTCGGCCGCCGGCAGGTAAACCTCGCTGCGCAATGCCTGAATATCGGCGTGCTGGCGCTGCTCGTGCTCCTGCTCGTACTGCTGCGCGTCGTAGTGCCGCTGCGACCGCAGCACGAACCACAGTGCGACCAGCAGCAGCGCCGCCGTGAGCAGCACGTATGCCCAGGCCGGCAACGCAGCCAGCATCTCAGTCAGATTCGAAGCGTAGACATCGAGCTCCTGCATGGTGCTCTCCCTCAGGCTGCTACGAGCTTTTGCGACTAACCGAACGGGGCGGGACGTTACTTATGCGCCTGCCGGGGCAAACCGCCGCCTGGCGCTTGCGCTGCAAGGGGCGCTGCCCCGCATGCCAGGCGCCGATCGGGGTTTCGAGTTTCCAACATCGCCGCCAAGAGCGATCGCAGGCTGCGGAAACTCTCCTCCCGGCGATGAGCTACAGGCGTTGCAATCCAGGATTCAGGCCAGGTAGGCGGCGGAATCCGTTACGACCGGCGCAGCGATACGCCGGCTGGTAACGAAAGCGCGGGGATTCCGCCGGCCAGCGGTTATGCTTCCACTTCTGGCAGAACAACATGGGGGCCATTGCGGCAAAGACAAGATGGCGCTACGGCACTCGATGGCCAAGGCGGCAGCGGCGGGTGTAACCGTCGGCGTCCGGTGCGCTGGCGGCAAAGGAGCGGGATGCGCTACCGACGCAGTCGCCGCCGGGACGACGGGAAAATCGGATCGACTGCTTCAGGTACGCCGACGGACGTCGAGAACGTTGCGCAGGCTGGCCAGGCGATCCATCAGGCGGCTCATCTGAGCGACATCGCGAATCTCCATGGTCAGCGTCATGCGCGCGCGATGATCGCGTGGGTCGGTGCGCGTGTTGACACCCAGTACGTTGATCTTCTCATTCGAGAGTACGGCGGAGACATCGCGCAACAGGCCCTGACGGTCGACCGCGTCGATCTGGATGTCCACCGGGTAATAACGCTCGCTGCGCCGCGTCCAGCTCACCTCGATAAGACGCTCGCCCTCTTGCTCCGAGAGCCTGGCGAGGTTGGGGCAATCGCGCCGGTGGATGGTCACGCCCTGACCGCGGGTAATGAAGCCGACGATAGGATCACCCGGCGCCGGGCGGCAACAACGAGCCAGCCGCGTCAGCAGATTGCCCACCCCGTAGATCGAAACATCTTCCCCCGTGCCCTCGGCTTTGCTGGGCGCGGAGGGCGTCAGGGTCGCCACTTCCGCTTCCTGGCGCGGCAGTACGTGATCGCTCAGCAAGTTAGCGATCTGACTGCCGGTGATATCGTTACGGCCAATGGCCGCCAGGAAGTCGTCGACCTTGGGGTAGCGGCTCTTTTGCGCCAGCCGCTCCAGGCTGACGTCTTGCACGCCCAAGCGGTGCAGCTCGCGTTCCAGCACCGCCCGCCCGACTCCGATATTGTGTTCCTGATCCTGCTGACGGAACCAGGCCCTGACCTTGGAACGCGCGCGCGAACTCTTCAGATAGCCTAGCGAAGGATTGAGCCAGTCGCGGCTGGGCTTGCTGGTCCGTCCGGTAAGAATCTCGACCTGCTCGCCGCTCTTGAGCTCGTAGGTGAGCGGCACGATGCGGCCGTTGACCTTGGCGCCGCGGCAGCGATGGCCGATATCGCTGTGGACGTGGTAGGCATAGTCCAGCGGCGTCGCGCCGCGGGGCAAGTCGATGACGTCGCCGCGCGGACTGATTACGTACACGCGGTCCTCGAACACCTCGGCCTTGAAGCGGTCGATGAAGTCCTCAGCGCGCGCCTCCTCCTCGCCCCATTCCAGAATTTGCCGCAACCAGGCGATCTTCTGCTCGTAGGACTGATCCTGCGCGCCGCCTTCCTTGTAGCGCCAATGCGCGGCAATGCCCAGTTCGGCCTGCTGGTGCATTTCGTAAGTACGGATCTGCACCTCCAGCGTCTTGCCCTCCGGGCCCACTACAGCGGTATGCAAGGAACGGTAATTGTTCTCCTTGGGAGTGGCGATGTAATCGTCGAACTCCTTCGGGATATGGCGCCAGAGACTATGCACTACGCCCAGCACCGCATAGCAGGTGGCCACGTCCTTGACCAGCACGCGCAGCGCGCGGATATCGAACAGCCCCTCTATGCCCAGCCCCTTGCGACACATCTTGCGCCAAATGCTGTAGAGGTGCTTGGGGCGGCCCTGCACCTCCGCCTCTATGCCGGCGTTGCTCAGCGCCATGCGCAGCTGCTCGCTCACCTCGGCGATGTAGCGCTCGCGATCGACCCGGCGCTCGGCCAGCATCTGGGCAATCCGCTTGTAGGCCTCCGGCTCCAGGTGGCGGAAGCACAGATCCTCCAGCTCCCACTTGAAGCGCCACAGCCCCAGCCGGTTCGCCAACGGCGCATACAGGTCCAGGGTTTCCCTGGCGAAAGCCTCTTGCTCGGCCGCCGGCCGGTGCTTGAGCTTGCGCATATCGTCGAGCCGCTCGGCCAGGGTAATGAACACCACGCGGACATCCTTCGCCATCGCCAGCAGCATCTTGCGCAGCGCTTCGGCGTGTTCCGACTCGGGCATCACCACGTCCGGCCGTTCGTGCAGCGCGTTGATTACTTCCATGCGCGACACCCCGCCTACCAGGCTGGCAACGCCCGAGCCGAATTCCTGCGTTACTTTCTCGGCATCGAAGCGGCCCAGCGGAGGCAAATCGTGCAGCAAGGCCGCGACCAGCGTTTCGACATCGAGCCGCAGCTCGGCAAGCAGGCTTGCCACCTGCAGCGCATGGGTGAAATAGGTCTCGCCGCTCGTCCGGCGCAGCTCGCCATACTCCTCGCGAGCGGTGGTCCAGGCCTTGTGCAGCAGCTCGCGCTCGCTCTCGCCGACACTGACCGGCAGATGCGTCAGCCAAGTCTCGAACTCGAGCTTGTCGTCGTTGAGTAACTCGCTGAACTCGGCGTTTACGCTAACCATGGCTCGTGCGGTCGGACAGGAATGGCGGTCATTTTACCCCAGCCTTTCAATGGGGGCTAAGAGCTTATCGGCCTAACCGGCATCCGCTCCGGGAGTCCGGCGGCTATTGCTTGCCTCCCGACCATTACTGTATAAATAACCAGGAAGGGAGGTGCCATGAAGACACTCACCGCCAGACAAGCCGAAATACTCGAACTGATTCGCACGCACATCGCGGAGACAGGAATGCCGCCAACGCGCGCCGAGATCGCGCGCACGCTGGGATTCCGCTCTCCCAATGCGGCCGAAGAGCACCTCAGAGCGCTGGCGCGCAAGGGGGCCATCGAGCTGGTGCCGGGCTCTTCCCGCGGCATCCGCTTGCTGACGGAAACCGGATTGCCAGTCGTAGGCCAGGTTGCCGCCGGCGTGCCCATTCTTGCCGAGGAAAATATAGAACGCCGCTACGAGCTCGCAGCCGAGCTGTTCACCCCGCGGGCGGATTACCTGCTCAAGGTACGGGGGATGAGCATGCGCGATGCCGGCATTCTCGACGGCGACCTGCTGGCGGTGCACAAGACGACCGAGGCTCGCAACGGCCAGATCGTGGTGGCACGAATCCAAGACGAGGTCACCGTCAAGCGGCTCCAGAGAAAAGGGCATCTGGTGCGGCTGATCTCCGAGAACCCGGACTTTGCGCCCATCGAAGTCGACCTGCGCCGCGAACCGGTCGTGATCGAAGGCCTTGGAGTCGGCGTGATCCGCCCGCTGTAACGAATCCTCCAGGCTCCGCCCGGCGGATCGGACCGTTGCCGACAGCCCGCAACGACAGCCGCAGTGGAACCCTCTCCGCCCGGTTGCCGGCTGAAAACAAGAACTTCTAACTATTCGAGGTTGGCCATGAGCAGCAACGCCGTCGACGAACTCCTGCAGCAACCGGGCATATGGCGTGCCGGCGAGCAGGCGCGCACTACCGGCCTCGAACACATCAGCAGCGGCTTTGCAGCGCTAGATCAGGCATTGCCAGGAGGCGGCTGGCCCCTGGGCGCGCTTACCGAAGTGCTGCACGATTTGGCCGGTATCGGCGAGCTGCGGCTGCTCATGCCGGCGCTGGCCCGCTTGAGCCGCAGCGGGCGCTGGGTCGCCCTCGTTGCCCCGCCCTATATCCCTTACGCTCCGGCACTGGCCGCTTGCGGCGTCGACTTGTCGCGGCTTCTGCTGGTTCATCCGCGCACGCCCCAGGAAGGGCTGTGGGCCCTGGAGCAAGCGCTGCACGCCGGCACCTGCGGTGCCGTACTGGCCTGGCCGCGGCAGATCGACGAGCGCAGCCTGCGCCGCCTGCAACTGGCGGCCGAAGCCGGCCGCTGCTGGGGCGTGCTGTTCCGGCCTACGGAAGCGGCCGCTCATGCCTCCCCAGCCGCGCTGCGGCTGCAACTGCGCCGGGAAGAGCAAACTACCAGCGTGCGTCTGCTCAAATGCCGCGGCGGCCAGAGCGGACTCGAATTCCGGCTGGACCTGGATAGCGAGCACGTCGAGCCGCCGCGTTTGCAGGAGGCGTTGCCCGCACCGGCCGCTCCCAGGCCTTTGCGGCGCCCGCTGCGCACTACGGCTGTCCGTAACCGGCGCCCCGCAGCGCTGTCTTCTTTGCCGCCACGTCTGCCCCAGATGGAGCTGCCGCTAATGGCCACTACCGCCGAGCCGGCGGGCACGGCGGCAACCGCCGCATTGCGCCCCAAGACGCACTGGCCGCTCAATTGGCTGCACCGCAAATGAACCCGGCTGTCCAGCGTCATCATGGGCATGCCTCCCCTCTGGTTGGCACTTTCCATTCCTGCTCTGCCGCTGACGGTGTTCGAGCGCGCTCTGCCCGCCGAATTGCCGCTGGCCATACGCTCCGAGCAGCACATCGTGGCCGTAAACGCCAGCGCCGCCGCGGCCGGCATACGGCCGGGAATGTCGACGACTCTAGCCCTCTCCCTGCACCCGCCGCTGCGGCTTCATGCGCGCGATCCCGAAGCCGAGCGCCAAGCCCTGCAGAGGTTGGCGGACTGGGCTTTGCAGTTCACTTCCTGGCTCAGCCTGCAGCCTCCCGATGGCCTGCTGCTGGAAATTGCCGGCAGCCTGAACCTGTTCGGAGGCCTGGACAAGTTGACGGAGCTGCTACGGCAGAAGCTGGAGCTGCTCGGCTATCAGGGCCGACTGGCCATCGCCCCCACGCCCACCGGAGCTTGGCTGCTCAACCGTGCCGGCGACGAGCGACCGGTGCAGGATCTTCATACCCTGCGCCAGCGCCTGGAACAGCTTCCATGCAGCGTGCTGGAACTGGACGAGCGGCAACGGCAGGCGCTACAAGGCCTGGGCATAAACAACCTGGGGCAGTGCTTACGGCTGCCGCGCGCCGGGCTGGCGCGCCGCCTAGGTCCTGCGCTGCTGGCACGGTTGGACAAGGCGCTGGGCCAGGCCCCGGACCCCAGGCGCCCGCATCAGCCATCCCCCCGTTTCCAAGCGCGGATCGAGCTGCCGGCGATCGTAGAGCAGGCCGAGTCGCTGCTGTTTGTACTCCGACGATTGCTACAGGAGCTTAGCGGCTTTTTACGAGGCCGTGATGCCGGCATACAGCAACTGCTGATAAGCCTGGAAAACACAGAGCGCGGTCAGCAGTGTCTGCGTCTGGGACTGCGTCGACCAACTCGCGACCCCGAGCGCCTGCTCATGCTGGCTCGCGAGCGGTTGGCACAGACACCGCTGCAAGCCCCCGTGCAAGCGCTGGCGGTATCGGCCGACGACTTGCTGCCCTTCGACCCGGCAACGCCCGACCTGCTAAGCCTCGACAAACCCGGCGGTACGGACAACGACCTGCTGGAGCGTTTCAGCGCTCGGCTGGGCGCCGACGCCGTTACCGGTATCCGCACGCTGCCGGACCACCGCCCGGAACGCGCCTGGGGCTACAGCCCGCCCGGAACAGTCTGCCCACCCGCCGACAAGCTGCCCAGGCCGCTCTGGCTGCTGCCGCAACCGCAGCTGCTCACGGTGCGCGACGGACGCCCTTGCTGGCACGGCACATTGGTGCTGCACGCGGGCCCCGAGCGAATCGAAAGCGGCTGGTGGGATGACGGTGATATTAGCCGCGATTATTACATCGCCCATAACCCTCGCGGCCAGCGCCTTTGGATATTCCGGGAGCGGCGTAGCCGCAACTGGTACGTACACGGCTTTTTCGCTTAGGCGAGCGCTGCGCGGCGCTCTCTAACGGTTTATGCGTGTTCCGCGAGAGTGCAAAGGCAATCGCCTTCGCTTTGGCTCTGCACCCATAAGCCCCACTGCTCGACTCCCGCCACACCGCCTGCGGAATATGCGCACTACCCGCGTAATAGCCCCTTCGCCCTTGCCCTTTCCGATCAAGCTATACATCATTGATGGACGGACAAATAAGAAAACCACCATGCGTCGAATCATCGTGATGAACAGCAAGGGCGGTTGCGGGAAAACCACGATCGCCACGAACTTGGCCAGCCAGTTTGCCAGCCGCGGGTATAAGACGGCGCTGTTCGATTACGACCCTCAGGGCTCAAGCACGCGTTGGCTTGAAACGCGCCCCGAAACCTTGCCGTCTATCTACGGCGTAATGGCTCATCCGCCCAATCGCCTGGGAATAACCCGCTCCTGGCAGCTGCGAGTGCCTCCGGATACTCAGCGCGTTGTCATTGACACGCCCGCAGGCCTACTACGCCCGGACTTCAATGAGCACTTGCGCGGTGTCGATTTGATTCTTATTCCCGTGCAGCCCTCGGCCATTGATACGCATGCCGCTGCCGGCTTCATCCGCGACTTGCTGCTGATCAATAAGGTCCGCCAGCATCAGGAGCGCGTGGCGATCATTGCCAATCGCACTAGAGAAAACACGCTGGCATTCGGCAATCTGGAGCGCTTCCTGCGCAGCTTGCGCATTCCGGTCATCGCGCGGCTGCGCGACACCCAGAACTACGTTCACGCCGCCGAACAGGGCGTGGGCGTTCACGAACTCACCGATCTGCCGCGGGCACGCCAGGAACTCCCGGCCTGGGAAGCCATCATGAACTGGGTGGAGCGCCCTCTGGCGACTCAGCATATCGTCGTCTGAGCGCTCCGCGAGCCCTGTGCCGCCCGGCGGCGGCACCGCCCCGGCCGCTAGCGCCCGCGCGGTCTCAGCGCGGCGGCCTTGCGCCCTTTGCCGCCGGCCTTTTGCCCCCTGGGGGCCACGCCCTCCCGCGGCGGCAAGCCCGTGTGCTGAGTGAGGATCTGTCCGGGGCGCGGCCGCCTGAGCTTGCGGTAGTTATTGGCATCGGGCCGCTTGGCGCTGGGATGATTGGCCGGCTGAGTCGGCGGCACCAGGTGCTTCTTGCCGTAACCGATCAGATCTTCTCGTCCCATCCTTACCAGCGCCTCACGCAGCAGCGGCCAGTTATCCGGGTCGTGATAGCGCAGAAACGCCTTGTGCAGCCGCCGCTGGCGCCCGCCTTTAGCCACGAACACATCCTCGCTGTCGGCATCGATACGGCGCAACGGGTTCTTGCCCGTGTAGTACATGGCAGTGGCGCTGGCCATGGGCGAGGGGTAGAAGTTTTGCACCTGATCGGCCCGAAAACCGTTGCGCTTGAGCCATATCGCGAGGTTGAGCATGTCCTCATCGGTGGTGCCGGGATGGGCGGCGATGAAGTACGGGATCAGGAACTGCTCTTTACCCGCTTCTTTGGAGAAGCGATCGAACATTTCCTTGAACTCATAGTAAGCATCCATGCCCGGCTTCATCATCTTCGAAAGCGGCCCTTGCTCCGTGTGCTCGGGCGCGATTTTCAGGTAGCCTCCCACGTGATGAGTCACTAGTTCCCGCACATACTCGGGATCCTTGACCGCCAAGTCATAGCGCAGCCCCGAGGCCACCATCACGCGCTTGATGCCCGGCAGCGCCCGCACCCGCCGATAAAGCCGGGTAGTCGCCGAGTGATCGGTAACCAAATTCTTGCAAATAGTCGGATAAACGCAGGACAGACGCCGACAGTTGGCGTGAATCTCCTCGCTCACGCAGTTGAGTCCATACATGTTCGCCGTGGGCCCGCCCAGGTCGGAAATCGTGCCGGTGAATCCAGGCGTTGTATCGCGGATAGCTTCGACCTCGCGGACGATCGACTCCTCCGAGCGGCTCTGAATTACCCGACCCTCGTGCTCGGTGATGGAGCAGAACGAGCAGCCGCCAAAACAGCCGCGCATGATGTTCACCGAAAAGCGAATCATCTCGTAAGCGGGAATCCGCGCATCGCCATAAGCCGGGTGCGGCACCCGCCGGTAGGGCAGCTCGAAGACGCCGTCCAGCTCCTCGGTGGTCAGCGGCAGCGGCGGCGGATTGATCCACACGTAACGGTCGCCATGCGGTTGTACCAAGGTATGAGCGTTGGCGGGATTGGTCTCCAAATGAAGCACCCGCGAAGCGTGCGCATACAACACCTTATCCTTGCTTACCGCTTCGTAGGCCGGCAACAGCACATAAGTCTTGCTACCGCCCATCACCGGCGAGATCCGCACGGCCTTTGCCTTGTTCGGCGCCTCGGCCGAGTCCTTATCCGCGCTCGCGCCGCAAAGCGCGCCCGCACTGCCCATCTCGGGCTTGTACTCATAAGGGTTTGGATACGGATCGACTCTTCCGGGGCGATCCAGCCGTGTGGAATCCTTGGCTTTCCAGTCTTCCGGCAGCTTGCGCAGCACGCAGGCGGTGCCGCGCACGTCGGTGATATCGCGCAGCGACTCGCCCGCGGCGGCGCGATGGGCAATCTCCACCACAGCTCGCTCGGCATTGCCGTACACTAGCAAATCGGCCTTGGAGTCGATCAGCACCGAGCGGCGCACCTTGTCCGACCAATAATCGTAATGCGCGATGCGCCGCAGGCTGGCCTCGATCCCGCCGATGAGCACCGGCACTTCGGGATAGGCTTCTTTGCAGCGCTGCGTGTAGACGATGACCGCTCTGTCCGGCCGCTTCCCGCCTTCGTTGTTAGGGGTGTAGGCATCGTCGTGGCGTAGCCGGCGATCGGCCGTGTAGCGGTTGATCATCGAGTCCATGTTGCCGGCCGAGACCGCAAAGAACAGATTGGGACGCCCCAGCACCTGAAAAGCATCCTTGCTGGACCAGTCCGGCTGCGCGATGATGCCGACCCGGAAGCCTTGCGATTCGAGCAGCCGTCCGATTACCGCCATGCCGAAGCTGGGGTGATCCACGTACGCATCGCCGCAAACGATTATGATGTCGCAACTGTCCCAGCCCAGTGCGTCCATCTCCGCCCTGGACATCGGCAGAAACGGCGCCGTGCCGAAGCACTCTGCCCAGTAGCGGGGATAGGAGAAGAGATCGCGGGCAGCTCGCATGGGTAATTTCCAAGCTATTTGGTCAGGATTAGCGCTGCGACTCTACCAGACACGCCAGAGGGCGCCAAGGCAGATAGCCACTTTCTCGCACGGACTCAGGCGCTAGCAAACCGCAGGCCGCTGCTTCGCACGCCACCCAACGCTGCAGCGGCCGCCCCCAAACCGCCCCC
>CAYWPG010000010.1:4678-74075 GCA_964460035.1 uncultured Alkalilimnicola sp. | reverse complement strand
GGCCGCTGCTTCGCACGCCACCCAACGCTGCAGCGGCCGCCCCCAAACCGCCCCCTTGCGTGCCCTATCGGATGTACTTATTCCAGGTGATGCTGAATCGCCCCTGCCTGAGTCATATCGCCAAACATCCAAGAAGGAGACCGTGATGGAAGGAGAGCATGATGGCCGCCGATAGCACGGATCTGCTCGAGGTGCTTGCCGCGCAGGGCTTCGCTCCGCCCGAACGCTGGCTGGACTTCGCGCGTGGCAACGGCGTGCGCCGCGTACCGGCAGACAAGCTGCTCGTCTGCCCCGACTGTCACTCCCCGCGTCGCGACAAGCTAGGGCATTACGTTCACTACAGCCATCTGGTGCAGCTGGTCCAATGTAGGGACTGCACGCTGGTGTATAGCGATACGCGGTTCAAGCCCGACCTGCTGGGGGCGCACTTCGAAGAGAACTACAAGGACGACAACTATTTCCTGACACGCCGCCGGGCAATCTTCCGTCAGCTCATCGAACTGATCGATCGCGCCGCACCGCCCGCTGGCCGGGTGCTGGACGTGGGCGGCGCCACCGGCCATCTCATGGCCGCCACACGGCAGGTACGGCCGGATCTGGACATCACCCTCAACGACCTTTCCGTCGCAGCCTGCCAGCGCGCGAGCGAGCGGGGCTTTGCGACCCTATGCGGCGGCATTAGCTCCTTACGCGCACTCCCGCAGCCGTTCGACGTCGTAGTCATGAGTGATGTGATCTACTACGAGCCGGACATCCACGCGCTGTGGCAACTTCTACCCCAACTGGTCGCCCCCGGCGGCACACTGATCATTCGAGTGCCGAACAAGCTCGCGCTCATCAAAATCGGGCAGTCCGTGCTGGCGTACTGCTGGCCGCAGCGCGCCCGCATGAACCACAAGATCTACCTGTTCAACCCGGAGCACTTGTTCATCTTCCCGCGCGAGTTCTTGATCAAGAAGCTGCAGAGCATCGGCTTCCCGCAAGTTCAAGCCTTGCCCGCAGCGCCCCTGCTAAGCGACAGCCCGGCCGATCGCCTGCTGGCTCCCCTGTTGAGCACTGCCTCAAGGCTGATCTACACCCTCGCCAGGGGACGCTTGGTGATCAGCCCCGCGCTAGTCATCGTCGCGCGGCGTGCCGGCGCTTGCTAGCAAACCCGAACATGGCTCCGCCCGGCAGGGCCGACTCGCTGCAGCACATTCAGCTACCGCAGCGGCGTCATGGACTGTGCGGTCAGGCGCTGGTAGAGGCACCGTCCGGCGCCAGCAGCCAAGGCGGGCGCCGGGCCAGTATGCGGGCGTAAACCGGACAGTCTTCGTGATGAGCCCCCGGCAAATAGCCCAGGCTCATCAAGAACTCGTTCACGATTTCCCCGCCCACGAAGCGGAATGTGCGCTTGAACAGACGCGTCCACTGTTCCCGCGTCAGCGGGTGATGGTGATCCAGCCAGGCCGCGAACGAGCCGTACTCTGCTCGCAACGCACGCAACCGGCGGGCATTTTCGATGACCGCATCGATTTTGAGCCGGTTGCGTACGATGCCGGCGTCCTGCAGCAAGCGCTGCCTGTCCTCCTCCCCGTACGCCGCCACCGCGTCTATATCGAAGCCACTGTAGGCACGCCGAAAGCCTTCCCGCTTCTTGAGAATTGTCAGCCACGACAGCCCGGCCTGGTTGATCTCCAGCGTCAGTCGCTCGAACAGTTCCCTATCGTCCCGGCTCGGAAAGCCGTACTCCTCGTCATGATAAGGGCCGTGAACCGGATGCCCCGGCGCGTACCCACAGTAGCCGCTCATCGCCTCAGCCGGCCCTACGCGCCGCGAACGCGGCCAGTCCCGCCTTGTAATCGGCCAGGACCTTCTGCATGGCCGGCCGCGCCTGAATCATACCCAGATACTCCTTCAGCCCCGGGATGGCGGCAAGCACGTCCTCGCCGTAAACGGCCTTGGAGGCTCGGCCGATCAGCGGCAAATGAATGGCTGCGGCAAGATCGGCGTAACCGAACTGACTCCCCCCAATGAACGGCTCGAACCGTGCCATGCGTTGCAAGGCCGCAACGCCTTTGGCGAGCGCGGGCTGCACCTCGCTCTTGACCTCGTCGCTCACCTTGCCGCCGAAGAACGCCTGCGGATAAAGGCGCCGTGCGGGCAGCTCCAGATAAAGCTCGATGATGCGCATCAGCTCGCGCGCTTTCGCACGGCCGAACGCATCGGTGGGATACAGCGCCGGCTGGGGATACGCCTCTTCCAGGTAGTCAAGCATGACCTGCGTTTCGCTGAACGCCCCCTCCGCCGTCTCCAGACAAGGCACCTTGCCCATGGGGCTGCGCGCGAGATACTCCGAGTCAACGCTGTCGGTGTAAACCTCAACCTCCTCGAACGGCACTCCCTTCTCGAGCAGCGCGGCCTTGATGACGTTGTAGTAGTTGCTTACCGAAAACCCGTATAGCTTCAACATGCTCCCCTCCTTATAACTATTGATTAGCGGGCTGCCGCGAAACGATCGCCGGCAGCCCCAGGCGCGCCGTTCGAATCGCTTGCTTTCGTTATCGGTTCAATACGGCCATAGTCAGCCGCGACATGCAAACCAGCTTGCCGGCCTCGTTTTCGATGCGGATCTCCCAGATCTGGGTGCTGCCGCCAATATGGAGCGGACGCGCGGTTCCAATCACATAACCGTCACCCGGGCGTACCGAGCGTACGTGGTTGGCGTTGATCTCCAGGCCCACGCAGGCCTTGCGGCTACGATCCACGCAGAGATTGGCGGCCACGCTGCCCAAGGTCTCGGCCAGCGCGACCGAGGCGCCGCCATGCAGAATACCGGCAGGCTGGATCGTACGGGCATCGACCGGCATGCGCCCGCGCAAGAAGTCATCGCCAATCTCTATAAACTCGACTCCAAGATGAGATACCAGCGTCCCCTCGCTTTGCGCCTGCAAGGTAGCCAGATCCACATCGTTCTTCCAAATTGCCATCATCCACTCCTAACCACAAATGGCCGGGCCGCCCTAGGGAGCAGAGCCCTGACCGCGCGCAATGGCTGCGCTAGAGGCACCGATCAGTTGCATGAGCTCCTGCGGTGCCAGTGAAATTTCCAGACCGCGCCGGCCGGCGCTAACGTAAATGCGTTCGAACGCGGTCGCGCTGCTGTCGAGCACGGCCGGCAAGCGCCTGCGCTGCCCCAGCGGACTGATACCGCCGGTAACGTAGCCTGTCGCCCGTTCGGCTTCCGCGACCTCCGCCATAGCGGCGCGCTTGGCGCCCAGCGCCTGCGCCGCGGCCTTCAAGTCCAGCATCCGCGCTACCGGCACTATCGCCACCGCCAGGCGGCTGCCGTCCAGCTTGATCACCAGCGTCTTGAACACCTGCGCAGGATCCAGGCCCAGCTTTTCGGCCGCCTCCAGGCCAAAGGCTGCGCCCGGCGCATGATCGTACTCATGTAGCTCGAACGCAATCTTGGCGCGCTGCGCCGCGATCACCGCCGGCGTCATGCCGCCGGCTCGCTCGCCGCGGTCGTGCGCTCCCGCAGCTTTCCGTCCTGCGAGAGCAGCAGCGCTAGCCAGCGAGTGTTCTCAAAGTTGTAGAGCACGATCATCGCGATCACCGTGATGGGTACGCACAAGAACATGCCGGCAATGCCCCACAGGTACCCCCAGGCGACCAGCGACAAGATGATGGCCAGAGGACTTACGTTGAGAGACTTGCCCATCAGGCTGGGCTCCAGCACGTTGCCGCCCAGGAACTGTATGACGCTAACGCCTATGAGCACGATCAGGAACGGCGACAGCGAATCGAACTGCAACAGTGCCAGCAAACTCGGCAGCAAGGTCGCCACCAGCGAGCCTATGTTGGGAATGAAGTTGAGCACGAAAATCAGCAAGGCCCAGAACGCGGCGAAGTCCAGTCCGACCAGCGCCATCACCAGCCACGCGGCCAGGCTGGTGATCACGCTCACCAGCGTTTTGAGACCGATGTACATGCGCACGTCGCGGTCGATCTGGCGCAGCACATCGAGTACGCGTTGCTGACGCAGCCGCTGAGGCAGTATGGACACGAACTTGGCCGCGAAGTAGCGCTGTTCCAGGAACAGGAACAGCATGTACATGGCGATCAGACCGAGGTTGCCCACCAGGCTGCCGAAGCTGCTCGCGATCCCCCGGATCATCGCGCCGAAGTTGAACTCGGCCAGCAGCTGCGACGCGGCCGGCATCTCCACGAAATCGATACGCGCCTGCGCGCTGAGCACCCATTGACGCAGATTCTCCTGGTAGAGCGGCGCGCTGGCGATCAAATCGCCCACGCTGCTGGTGATGATGTTTACCACCATATTGGCCGCCACCAGCAGCGTCAGCCCGGAGAGCAGATACCGCAGCCACGCCGGCGGCTGCCAGGCACCAATGCGCACCGCCCCGAACAGTCCGGCCAGGGTGTTGACCAGATACCACAGGAAAACCGCCAGCACTAAGGGCACCAGCAAATTCTTCCCGGCCACCAGCAGCTGGCCGACGAAAAATACGATAGTCGTCCACAAGGCTGCTGCCAGCAGCCGCGGGTTCACTCCCAGTTGCATCGTCCCCTTTCCCCCCTGCGTTTGCGCGGAGTTACATACTATGCCCGCATGCTATCGCCGGGACTGTGCCGGCCGCGAAGCAGCCGGGCAAAGCCGGGGATGGCATTGTTCGGCCTTTTCTTGGACTCTTACACCGAATACTAATCGACCAGCGCCACCCAGACTATGTGCAAGATTCTATGCCTTGGATCAAAGGAGCTGGGGCCCTGGTCGGTGCGGTGTTTGCCCGGGCAAAGGCCGGCCGGTTGGAGCATCCCCATGCGGCAACGTTTTTTCGTGGGAACAATCCGCCGTGGAAAATTCTATGCCCCGGATCAAGGAATCTAAGACACATGGTCTGCGCTGTCTCTATCCCGAGTGAAGCTGCCCAGTGAAAACGGATCCCCTCTGCGCTCGTCGCACGCGGCCAATCCTTCCCGGGAACGGGTACCATTGCGCCTGTAGAGAGCGAACACGCCCCGCATCCGGGCGCGCTCGAATAAGAACAAAGCACTGAAAAGATCACATATGCGGGCTCGCTGCCGCGCATATGCATCCGCCGCCTACGCGACGCTCACCGACTGATAAGCCAAGGGAAATTCGTATGCTTCGAAACATGCTCAGACTGCTGACGCTCACCGTGCTAACACTGGCCGCCACGGCCAGCCATGCGGCAGTGGTCTTCATGTATCACCGCTTCGGAGAGACCGCCTACCCGAGCACCAGCGTGAACCTCGACCAATTCGAGGCGCACCTGCAGCATCTGGATGAGGCGGGCTATAGGGTCTGGCCGCTGGAGCGTATCGCGCGCCATCTGCAGGAAGGACGGCCGCTGCCAGACCGGGTAATAGGCTTGTCGGTGGACGATGCCTACCGCTCGTTCTACCTGGAGGCGTGGCCTCGCTTGCGCGCGCGCGGCTGGCCGGTGACTGTGTTCGTCGCTACCGACTATGTCGATCGGGGCAGCGCGGCATATATGAGCTGGGCCCAAATGCGGGAGCTTGCCGCCGAAGGGGTCGCTTTCGCCAACCACTCGCGCCGGCACGACAAATTGCACGAGCGGCGCAGCGGCGAGTCTGCCGCGCAATGGCGCGCGCGAGTGCGGGCCGATCTAGAGCATGCCGAGCGGCGCCTGCGGGAGGAGCTGGGCGAGCAGGCAGTACCGAGCATGCCGCGATTGTTCGCCTACCCGTACGGCGAATTCGATTCCCATCTGATCGCTTTGGTCGCCGAGCTGGGCTACGTGGCTTTCGGCCAGCACAGCGGCGCTATCGGCCCATACTCGGACCTGCGCGCCCTGCCCCGTTTCCCCATGGCCGTGGCCTACGCCGAGATCGCCGACTTTCGCCAAAAAGCCGCCACGCTAGCGCTGCCGCTGACGGCCATCGAGCCCGCGGATCCGGTACTCACCGATAGCAACAATCCCCCTCGGCTGACCGCAACCCTGGGCGCGGTCCAGGGCGACCCCCGACGTCTTACCTGCTTTGCCAGCGGCCAGGGAGCATTGGAAGTGCAGTGGCTGGACGAGAACGAGCGGCGCTTCAGCGTACAGGCCTCGCGCCCCTATGGCCCCGGCCGGGCGCGTTACAACTGCACGCTGCCCGCAGCCGAGCGTGGCCGGTTTTACTGGTACAGCCAGCCTTGGATCGTGCCGGGGGGACATAACTGACAACCTCGGCCGGCGCGGCGCTTTATCGGGCGCGTTCAGGGCAGCCACGCCACCTCGCCGAGTTCATGCAGCCCGTTGCTGAGGATCAGCCAGCGCAACTCGCGCACATAGGAGGAGCCGCGCTCGGAGTAACGGGTCAAGGTAGAAGCCAGCGCCAGCGCGTCCAGCGGACTGCCCTGCGCACGCATCTGCTCGCGCAACTCCCGCAGCTCGCGATAAGCGGCGCCGGTATTGAGGGTAAAGGCGTAGTTGCGCACCGAGGCCTGCAGGTCGGGGAAAATGCGCACCAGGTGACGGGAACCCGCCGCACGTCCCTGGGGTACCAAACCGTGCGCCACATCCCAGGTCCAGACCCCGAAGAGGTTGTTGCCCTCACGCGCGAACCGCGATGTACCCCAGCCGCTCTCCTTCGCGGCTTGGGCTAGCGCCAGGCCGAGCGGAATCTCGTCGATGCGGCGCAACAGCCGCCGCTGCACCGCCGGATTGCTCAGATCCCCGGCGACACCGTAGCGCTTGGCCAGAGCGCTTAGCTCGCGCTCGACTGCCGGCGCCCGCCTGGGTTGTGCCAGCAGCCTGCCGATTCGCTCCCGCTTGGCTCTAAGGCGATCGTTCTCGGCCAGCACTAGAGGCGCGAGAGCCGAAAAAAACAGCCGCTTGCGCTGCGCTGCGGGCAACGACTCCAGCCCGTCCGGCATGCGCTGCAGCGCCAGCCGCGGCACCCCGCCGTAAGGCGGCCAGGTATAGCCGGCCGCAGTCAATGCCGCTTCCAGCTCTTCCACGCTGGAAACGGACAACGGCTGCAGCCCATCGGGGCGCTGCGCAGACCACAGCGTCGCCCATGAAATCAGCAGCGCCACCAGTGTCAACGGCAAGGCGTCGACGACAACCTGCCACCAAGGCGCGCGCAGCGCGAGATCCGATTGCCCGACCGCCACTCGTAGGGCGTCGGAACGAACGTTTGCCGCCGTTTGCATCACTTCACACGTGCCCGCTCAGCTACTATTTCCTCGAGCAGGCTTTCCAGCACCGCCAGGTCGTAGGGTTTGGCCAGGAAACGGATACCCCCGGCCGGAGGGATCAGGGTATTTTTATGGCCGGACGAGATCACCACACGCAATCCAGGATAAATGGCAAGCGCCGCGCAAGCCAGATCCATTCCCGAAGCGCCGGGCAGCGTCAGATCGGTAAATAACAAGTCATAGGCGGCGCTCGCCAGTGCCTCGCGCGCCGCCTCGGCGGTAGCGACGGCAACCACCTCATGACCGTTCTCCGTCATCAGCTCGGAGACGGCGGCACGCACGAACTCATCGTCTTCCACCAGCAAGACTCGAAGAGAGTTCGACTTGCCTTCGGACACGGTGGGCGAAACCTGAATGACCGTCAACCCGACTCTCCCATTACGCAACCCGGCTGCCCGATTCGGCTTTGGCAGGCACTCTACTGTACGAGCGCCTGCCGCAAGCGGTCAGCCATGGCGGCCAGGGCCTCGGGGGCGGCGGGAGCGCGACCATGAATGCCGACCTCCTGCCCCTCCCAACGCGGCACCACGTGTACATGATAGTGGAAGATGGTCTGCCCGGCTGCAGCACCATTGAACTGCGTCACCACAATGCCATCCGGCCCCAAAGCCGTCTTCTGCGCCTGCGCGATCCGCTTGGCGAGCACTGCGGCGGCCTGTACATCCGCCTCCGGCAGCTCCAGCACGTCCCGATGATGGGCCTTGGGGATCACCAGGGCGTGGCCTTCGACGGACGGGAAAGCGTCCATGATGGCAATGACCTGGGAATCCTCGTGAATCACGGCAGCAGGCAGCTTTCCTGCGACGATGCGGCAGAATATACAGTCATCGTGCACGCTCACTTCCACTCCTCGCTCCTCAGTGGGAAAAGCCACAGTATACGGCCTTTTCCGCATTAAGCGCGGATGCCTCCGGCCCTAGCGCCCTGGCCTTGGCCCGAGAGGACGCGCAGCGCCTAACCTTGGAGAGGCGACGTGGCTTGCAGTGCCCTTAAGCGCCGGACTGGCGCAGGTAGGGGCACTCGCCCTCCTCCAAGGGACGGAACGCTTTGTCTCCGGGAATGACTTGCAGAATCTCGAAGTAATCCACCACCGCGTTGGACTGGTGCGGCGCTTTCACCCGCGCCAGGTACATGTCATGGACCATGCGCCCGTCGGGGCGCAGGCGGCCGTTGCGCGCGAACACATCGTTGACCGGCAGCTCGCGCATTTTGGCGATCACCGCTCGCGCCTCGTCGGTCCCAGCCGCTTCTATCGCCTTGAGATAATGCAGCACCACCGAATAAATGCCGGCCGTGAACATGGAGCCGGTGGCGCCGGAGCGGGCGCGCAAGCGCTCCGACCAGGCGCGGGTCTGTTCGTCGAAGGTCCAGCTGAACGCCGTGGTCAGGAGCACGCCCTGGGAAACGTACAGTCCCAAGCTCTGGGGTATTTGTTCGGTCGCCAGCAGCGCCGCTAGCCGCTGCTCGCCTTCCGTGATACCGAGCTCGTAGGCTTGGCGGATGGCACGGACGGTTTCGTCGCCGGCGTTGGCCAGCGCGATCACATCCGCACCGGAGCGCTGCGCGGCGAGCAACTGACTGGTGAAATCGGTGGCGCGGAACGGGTGCAGCGCCCTGCCCAGCACTTTGCCTCCCATGCGTTCGATGACGGCCGTGGCATCGGCTTCGAGCACCTTGCCGAACTCGTAATCGGCGGTGATGAAAAACCAGGTCTTGGCACCCTGCTCCATAATCGCAGCCGCGGTGCCGGCAGCCAACGCATAGGTATCGTAGACCCAGTGCACGCCCACCGGCGAACAAGCCTGATTGGTCAGAATCGAGGCCGCCGTACCGGTATGCAGCGCCAGGATATTGTTCTCCGCAGCGTAACGCTGCAGCGGCAGCGCAACGTTCGTGCCCACCATTTCCAGGAAGGCATCCACATTATAGTTTTCGTGCAAATCGCGGGCGTGGCGCATGGCCACCTCGGGATCCAGCTGATGATCACGAATGTACAGGCGAATCGGCTTGCCCAGCACCCGCCCGCCAAAATCCTCTATGGCCATTTCGGCGGCCGTATCAGCAACGCGCCCGACCTGCCTATACACGCTGCTCATATCGGTGATGATGCCGATACGCACTTCGCCGTCGGAAATGTCTGCCTGAGCGATAGATGCGGCCGATATCAGTACTGCAACACCCAGCCACCTTGCCAGCTTTATCATGTGAAACCCCCTCCACACTCATTCTCGTCACAGTGCTGCGTTCTCAGGCTCAGGCCAGAGCTGCCGCCATGCACGCCGTTCTGTGGACAAATTGTCATTGACTCCCCGCCCAATTCGGTAGAGCGAGGACTGATGTTCCTACACAGGATAGCGGAACATCATAATCACCGCCGCTGCCGAAATAACCATAATCTGCCCCTCGACAAGTCGAAACGGCGAGCGTCTGGTCGATTCGCTTACCTGGCCGTCCGGATCGGTAATCAAGCGTTAAAGAGCGAGCAGCCCAAGGACTCGGACCGAGCCGCCGCCGGTTCAATTAGAGATTCTTAAATTGTAGTCAACAGCAAAGAAAGCGCTGGCCGATACCGACCAGCGCTTTCTTCTCGGAACAGCTTCTGGATTAACACCCGATGCGGGCAGTACTGACCACGAAGTTATCCAGGTAACGTTCCTGCTCGACGCGGGTACCGGCGTTCCAGTAGTTCTCCAGGAACACGGCGTTGATGCCGTACGCGTTGTAGCTGCCGACCCAGTTCAGGTCGGTGCGGCGCACGTCGAGCTTGTCGTTGACCCACAGCTCGAAGATGCCGTTGGCTTGGCCGGCGTCGTTCAAGCGCACGCGCGCCTCCACGCACTGCCACTGACCGCGGCGGGCGGGCTCGAACAGCGGCGTGCTGCCGCGCCGCGCGCCCAGCCAGCGCAGGTTGTTGAAGTCGTTGTAGCGCGTGGTGACCAGGCGGCCCGAAGCATCGACGCCGGTGGCCGGGTCGATCATCAGATAGTTCTGGTTCGGCCCGGGATCGGCCCCGCTCCAGACGTGGGCGATCATCGCCTGCTGCAGGTTACTGCCGCCAATGACGGTGGCACGGCTCAGCTTGTCGGCGCCGCCGCCTTGCCAATTGGCCGGCGTCCTGACATAGACGCGCCAATAGATTTCTCGGTAGTTGCGGCTGCCGCCATCCACCGGGCGCATGCTCGGACGGGGCGTGCGCCCGAAACCGAGCTTGAGGTTGCCTGCCTCCGAAGTGCCTAGCAGATAGCGCCCCACCACAGCCGTCGAGCCGTTGACGCCCACACCCGCCTTGCGCGGCATGGAGGCCTCGTAATACGACGCGATGCGGTCCTGCTCGAAGTCGTCGCACCAGATCCATTCCGGTCGCGGGCTGGCGCATTCGTTGGTCACGGGCTGACCGGGCTTGGCGCCCACCGGCGGCGCGGTAGTGGTGAAGCTGTTGCAGGTCTCGCCGCTGCGGCTGCCCGTTCTATCTTCGGCACTGAGGCAGAACCAGTACTGCCCCGGTTGCAGCGCTTCGAGCACCAGGCTGCGGGTGCCGACCTTGCCTTGCTGCGACCAGCCGCCGCCTTCCAGACCGCTGCGGTAGTGATAGGCAACCGGCATCCCGGTAGCGGGTCGCGCCCAGCTGACTTTGACTTGGCTGCCTTTGTCGGTAACGGTCTCGTTGAACGTGGGCCGGCCCGGCACGCTTATCGGATTGGCACTGGCCGGCGTGGAGAAGCTATTGCAGCGCTCGCCGCCCTCCAGGCCATTGGCGCTGGCCTTTACGCAGAAGGAATAGGCCCCGGCTAGCGGCACGCCTTCCAGCAAGACCTGGCGCTCGCTGCCGCGCCCGGTAGCGCTCCAGCGGTTACCCTCCTGGGTCGACTCCGCGCGATAGATGTACTCGATGACATTGTCGCTGGCGGATGGCGCCCAGCTTACGCGGATATCCGCCCCTTGCGCCGTCACCGACTGAACTTGGAACTGCGGCTGCCCGGGGGTGGCGGGCGGTGTCGCCGCATGCGTAGTAAAGCTGTTGCAAGCCTCCGGCCCGGCCACCCGATCGGCGCCGACCGCGCGTGTGCAAAGCCAATAGCTGCCGCCCAGCGGCACATCGCGCAGAACGATAGTGCGATTTGCCGTTTCGCCTTGCGTACTCCAGCCCCCGCCGGTGTTGACGCCGCCACGATAGCGGTACGAGGCGGGCTTGCCGCTGGTCGGTTCTGCCCAGGTGACGCGGACGTCCGCGCCCTTGGACGTCGTGCCCACGATCTCGAACTGCGGCTGTCCGGGTGGCGTTGGCGCTGCCTGAGCCAGGCCCGCGATGAAAGAGCCAAGAATTGCAGCCAGCAGTGCGAGCGCACGCGGCCGCAACAAGGTCGTAGTAATTAGCATTGGCATCCCTTGTACGAGTGTTACCGGCCATAGGCTTCACCCCCTCGAAGCCCTCCAGCCTTCGGTTGCCGCTGAAGAAGCGGCAACCGAAGTATCGTGGGGCGCGCTGCCGCAACCGTATGAAACCGTTCACACAGGGGCTGGAACGGCGTTGCAGAAGCGAACGGAAACACCTGCCACAGCAAGCTTCGTCGCCGCTTAGCGACAGTTTCCGAACCTATTTCGGCGGCTTCTTCATGACGCCGCGGAACGCTCCCGGTCCGGTCTTCCTCCCGGCATCCACATCTTCATATACTGTACATCCATACATAGAAATCGGTCGCAGCATGGTCGCTCTTCCCGCTTACGCCGAACTTCACTGCCTGACCAACTTCACCTTCCTGCGCGGCGCATCCCACCCTCATGAGCTGGTGGACACGGCCGCGGACCTGGGCTACTCGGCCTTGGCGATTACCGACGAGTGCTCGCTCGCCGGCGTGGTGCGCGCGCATCAGGCCGCCAAGCAGCGCGGGCTGAAGCTCATCATAGGCAGCGAGTTCAAGCTGAGCGCCGACGCCACCGTGGTACTGCTCGCGCCACACCGGCGCGCGTACGCCCAGCTGTCCGCCCTGATCAGCCTGTGCCGCAGCATGGCCGAGAAAGGCAGCTACAAACTGGAATACGCCTATCTCGAGGAAGGGGTGCCCGACTGCTTGGCAATTTTGTGCGGCCAGCCGCGGGCACGCGAACTGGTCTGGTTTCGCCGTCATTTCCATGACCGCGGCTGGCTGGGCGTGGAGTTGTTCCGGCGCCCGGGCGAGACCGCTCGCCTGCGCCGTTGGCGCCGTCATAGCCTGCGGCTTGGGCTGCCGCTGGTAGCCTGTGGCGACGTGCACATGCACAAGCGCGGGCGCCGCGCCTTGCAGGACACGCTCACCGCGATACGCCTTGGCAAGCCCTTGCATGAACTGGGTACGGCGCTGCTCCCCAACGGCGAGCGCCATCTGCGCCACCGCCGCCAGCTCGCTCGGCTCTATCCGCCCGAGCTGCTAGCCGAAACACTGGTCATCGCCGAGCGCTGCCAGTTCTCGTTGGACGAGCTGCGTTACGAATACCCGCAAGAGCTGGTCCCTCCCGGGCTTAGCGCCAGCGAATATCTGCGCCGGCTCACTATGGAGGGCATGCACCGGCGGTGGCCGGCGGGCGTGCCCGAGCAGGTGCGAGCGCAGATCGAGCACGAGCTGGCGCTGATCGGAGAGCTTGCTTACGAGCCGTACTTCCTAACCGTATACGACATCGTCAGCTTCGCCCGCAGCCAGGGAATCCTGTGTCAGGGGCGCGGCTCGGCGGCCAACTCGGCGGTATGTTTCTGCCTGGGGATCACCGAGGTGGACCCGGCGCGCATCAATGTGCTGTTCGAGCGCTTCATCTCCCGCGAGCGCAACGAGCCCCCGGACATCGATGTCGATTTCGAGCATGAGCGCCGCGAAGAAGTCATCCAGTACATCTACCGCAAATACGGGCGTCACCGAGCCGCGCTCGCCGCCACCGTGATCACCTACCGGCCGCGCAGCGCGCTGCGCGATGTGGGCAAGGCGCTGGGTCTGGAGCCGGAGCAGATCGACCGAATAGCCAAGAGCCTGCAATGGTGGGATGGCCGCCGCATCGATGAGGAGCGCATTCGCGAGGTGGGCTTCGATCCGGCCAGTCCGCTGCTGCACAAGCTGCTGGTACTCAGCCGGGAGCTGCTCGGGTTCCCGCGCCACCTCTCGCAGCATGTAGGCGGCTTCGTAATTTCCGCCGGGCCATTGAGCGAGCTGGTCCCCACTGAAAACGCAGCCATGCCCGAACGTACCGTCATTCAGTGGGACAAGGACGATCTGGAAGCGCTGGGGCTGTTGAAAGTGGATTGCCTGGCGCTAGGCATGCTCAGCGCCATCCATAAAGCCTTCGATCTGATCGCCCGCCACGGCGGGCCGCAGCTGACGCTGGCCACTGTGCCGCCGGAAGATCCCCAAGTCTATGCCATGATCCAGCGGGCCGACACCATAGGCGTGTTCCAGCTCGAGTCCCGGGCGCAGATGGCCATGCTGCCGAGAATGCGCCCCAAGTGTTTCTACGATCTTGTCATCGAGGTCTCGCTGGTACGACCCGGTCCCATTCAGGGCGATATGGTGCACCCCTACTTGCGCCGGCGCGAAGGGCTGGAACCGGTGACCTACCCTAGCGAAGAAGTAAGAGCGGTGCTCGAGCGCACACTGGGAGTGCCGATCTTCCAGGAGCAGGTCATGCAGCTCGCGGTGGTGGCGGCCGGCTTCTCGCCGGGGGAAGCCGATCAGCTGCGCCGGGCCATGGCGGCTTGGCGCCGGCGCGGCAATTTGGGCCACTTTGAACAGCGCCTGATCGAAGGCATGCGCGCACGCGGCTACAGCGAGCAGTTCGCCACGCAGATATTCCGCCAGATCCAAGGCTTTGGCGAATACGGCTTTCCGGAATCGCACGCCGCCAGTTTCTCGCTGTTGGTTTACGTTTCCGCCTGGCTCAAGCGGCACTACCCGGCCGCCTTCTGCTGCGCGCTGCTCAACAGCCAGCCAATGGGGTTCTACGCGCCGGCCCAGCTGGTGCGCGATGCGCGCGCGCACGGCGTGGACGTACGGCCGGTAGACGTCACCATCAGCGATTGGGACTGCACGCTGGAAGAATCCGGCGGGCTTGCGCTACGGCTGGGGCTGCGCCTCGTAAAAGGCCTGAGCGAAACCGCCGCGCAGCGCGTGGTAGCCGCGCGCCGTCAGCGGCCATTCACCGACGTCCACGATCTGGCTCACCGCGCCCGGCTGCGGCAAAACGACCTGCGGGCCCTGGCCCGGGCCAATGCCCTGGCGGCGCTGGCCGGACATAGGCGCACGGCCTGGTGGACGGTGCTGGGACAGGAGGCCGAGCTTCCCCTGCTCGCTCAAGCACGCATAGTCGAGCCGACCCCGGAGCTGCCAGCGCCTCGGGAAGGCGAGGAGATTCGGGCCGACTATCGGAGCCTGGGGCTGAGCCTGGGCCGCCACCCGCTTGCACTGCTGCGCCCGCGTCTGCGCAGACTGCGCCTGCGCAGCGCAGCCGAGCTGCGGCAAATGGATTCCAAGCGGCTGGTGCGCGCGGCAGGTCTGGTAATCACACGCCAGCGCCCCGGCACGGCCGCCGGCGTCACTTTCGTCACTTTGGAAGACGAGACCGGAACGATCAACGTCGTGGTCTGGCGCGACCTTGCCGAACGCCAGCGCCGCGTGCTGCTGACGGCTCGTCTATTGGCGGTGATAGGGGTGTGGGAGCGTCGTGACGAAGTCTGTCACCTGATCGCCGGCCGGCTCGAAGACCACAGCCACTTGCTGGGCGATTTGCACGCGCCTTCGCGCGACTTCCGTTAGCAGTGGCCGCCGCTCCGGGGCGCACGCTACTCGGAGATCAGCTCCTGACTGTGTTTGAACGACTTGATCAGTTGCTCGCGCAGCCAGCGGTTGGCCGGATCGTTATCGGCATTGGCGTGCCAGTACAGGTATATGTCCTGAGCGGGCAAATCCAGCGGTAGCGGCAGAATCCGGTTCACGCCATCGACGTTGAGCAGGTGCGCCAAGCGTTCGGGCATGGTCAGGATCAGATCGGTCTCGGTGGCCACCCGCCAGCCGGCATAGTAATGCTGGCAGCGCAAGGCCACCCTGCGCCGCAGCCCCCGGCGGGCCAGCTCCATATCGATGACGCCATAACCGGAGCGGCGCGAAGTTACCAGGATATGCCCATGGGCCAAATACTCCTCCAAGGACAGCTCCGTGCTGGCCGGATGATCCTTGCGCACCACCACGGCCAGACGATTGCTCATAAAGCTGGTATGGCAGACAGCGTCGGACTGGGGCAGGATGGCATCCATGACCACGTCCAGCCGTCCGCTGAGCAGATCGGCCTCGGCTTCGCGCCGGTTGAAGTGCACACAGGCCAAGTCCACACCGGGGGCCTGCCGTGCGACTTCCCGCATCATGCGCGGCAGAATGGTAGACTCGAGCACATCTCGCGCGCCGATGGTGAAGCATTTCTCCGCCACGGCAGGATCGAAGTGCTTCGCCTCGTTGAGGGTCGTCTCCAGACTGCGCAACGATCGCCGCAGCGGTCCGATGAGACTGCGCGTGAGCGGCGTGGGCACCATGCTGTGCCCCTCGCGCACGAACAGCGGGTCGTCGAATAACGCGCGCAATCGGCCCAGTGCATGGCTGACCGCAGGTTGGGTGACGTTCAAGGCCTCCGCGGCGCGGGTGATGCCACCCTTGTCGTAGATGGCCACCAGTACCACGAGCAGATTCAGATCAATTCTGTTTATGTTCATAACGCCCCTACGCACACCGCATTGATTCTACTTGCACGCGCCGTGCGGCGCACCTTCGCGGCCCGGGCCGCGTAACCACGACTGAGGAGAGAAGTTGATGCACTTCGAGTTCACACCCAAAGTCAAAGAGCTGCAGGCCAGGCTTCAGGAGTTCATGGACGAGCACGTTTATCCCAACGAGGAGCGCGCTCATCAGGAGCTCGCCAACGCCGCCGATCGCTGGCAGCCGCTGCCGGTGGTCGAGGAACTGAAGCAGAAGGCCAAAGCTGCCGGGCTGTGGAATCTGTTCTTGCCCAACTCCGACAAAGGCGCTGGCCTGACCAACCTCGAATACGCCCCGCTTTGCGAGATCATGGGCCGGGTGAAGTTCGCGCCCGAAGTCTTCAACTGCTCGGCGCCGGACACCGGCAACATGGAGACCCTGGAGCGCTACGCCAGCGAAGAGATCAAGGAGCAATGGCTCAAGCCGCTGCTGGAGGGCGAGATTCGCTCGGCTTTCGCCATGACCGAGCCGGACGTAGCCTCCTCGGACGCGACCAACATCTCCACGCGTATCGAGCGCGACGGCGACGAGTACGTCATCAACGGCCGCAAGTGGTGGACCTCCGGCGCGAACGACCCGCGCTGCAAGGTGCTCATCGTCATGGGCAAGACCGACCCGGACAACCCCAACCGTCACCGCCAGCAGTCGATGATCGTGGTGCCCATGGACACCCCCGGCATCAAAGTGCTGCGTCACCTGCCCGTATTCGGCTTCGACGATGCGCCGCACGGCCACGCCGAGGTGGTGTTCGAGAACGTGCGCGTGCCCGCCAAGAACATTCTGCTCGGCGAGGGCCGCGGCTTCGAGATTGCCCAGGGCCGGCTCGGTCCTGGCCGCATCCACCACTGCATGCGCCTGATCGGCGTGGCCGAGCGCGCGCTGGAGATGATGTGCGAGCGCACGCTCAACCGTGTCGCCTTCGGCAAGCCCATCGCCGAGCAGACGGTGACGATGGAGCGCATCGCCGAGGCGCGCATCATGATCGAGCAGGCCCGCCTGCTGGTTCTGAAGGCGGCCTACATGATGGACACCGTGGGCAACAAGGTGGCTGCCGCCGAAATCGCCATGATCAAGGTGGCCGCACCGAAGATGGCCTGCCAGGTGATCGACTGGGCCATCCAGGCATTCGGCGCTGCCGGCATCGCGCATCCGTTCCTCGCTCATGCGTACGCTTCCTCGCGCACGCTGCGCTTGGCCGACGGACCGGACGAGGTACACCGCAACGCGATCGCCAAGATCGAGCTGCGCAAGTACAAGAACTGAGCACCGCCCGGGCGGCGGCACGATTCGTACCGCCGCCCCTTTCGACCCACGAAAACAGGATTGAGCATGAGCGTAAAAAAACTATTCGAGCTGGGCGGCAAAGTGGCGCTGATCACCGGCGGCTCGCGCGGCCTGGGACTGCAGATGGCGCGCGCCTTAGGAGAGCTGGGCGCGAAAGTAGCGATCACCGCGCGCAAGCAGCACGAGCTAGAGGCGGCCGCCGCCGAGCTGCAGGATCAAGGCATAGAGGTGCTGACGGTTGCGGCGGATCTGAGCAAGCATGAGAACATCCCAGGCGTTGTCGATGCGGTGGTAGAGCGCTTCGGCACCATCGACATTCTGGTCAACAACGCCGGCGCCACCTGGGGCGCTCCGGCCGAGGAGCATCCGCCCGAGGCCTGGCACAAGGTGATGAAGCTGAACGTCGATACCGTCTTCTTCCTCTCGCAGGAAGTAGGCCGCCGCTGCATGATCCCGCGCAAGAGCGGGAAGATCATCAACATCGCCTCCATCGCCGGCTTGTCGGGCAACCCGCCGGGCATGAACACCATCGCCTACAACACGAGTAAGGGCGCGGTCATCAACTTCACCCGCACGCTGGCAGCCGAATGGGGCAAGTACAACATCAATGTCAACGCCATCTGCCCTGGCTTCTTCCCATCCAAGATGACTCACGGCATTCTCAGCGAGATGGGCGACATGTTCATCGGTCGCACGCCGTTGCAGCGGCTGGGCGGCGAGGAAGACTTGATGGGTGTGGTGGCACTGTTCGCCAGCGACGCCAGCCGCCACATCACCGGCCAGTGGCTGGCCGTTGACGGGGGAAGCACCGTCGCCTGAGCAAGCTGGCCCCAGCCACGGCCAGGCTATGTGGTGGCTGGGGCCTTGCGCTACGAGCCCTCCTCGTCGCTCCGATCGGTCTGGCGGTCAGCAAGCGCCTGGGGCTCACCCAGCAATGGCTCATAGGCTTCACGCAACGCGGAAATCTCTGCGAGTTTGCGGTCAAACGCCCCCCAGTCGTCGTCTGCATCGATCGGCTCCCAGAGGGCCTCTACATCGTCGATCAGCAATGTTGTTGGCTGCGACTGCGCGAAATATGGGTGCTGCAAGGCCTGCTCAAGCCGCTCCGCCCGGGGAGCCGCGCGCAGCTGCCTCAACGCCGCTTGCCAGTGTTCTCCCGCATAGACATCCGCATGCGGGCTTGCCGCCAGACGCTCGGGGCGTGCACCGCCTATCATGTCGAAGAATGCCCGCTCGAACGGTACCGAACTGTCGCGCAGCGCCTGATAGAACGCATCCACGCGCTGCTCGTCCAGCTCCGGCGACTCCTGCGCCAACCCCAGCCGCGCCAGAGTGCGCACCTGCAAAGCCGCCTCGAAGCTGGGCCAGAATACCTCCATCGCCTCCACCAGCCTGTCTTCGGGCGCAAACGCCAGCAGACAGTCGGCCAGCCGATAGAGATTCCACAACAGCGCCTCCGGCTGCCTGCCAAAAGCGTACAGCCGTATGTGATCGAAATAGGCGGCCGTGAAGTTCGGATCGAAGGTAGGCAGAAAACGCCAGGGGCCGTAATCGAAGCTTTCGCCGGTGATCATGGTGTTGTCGGTGTTCAACACCCCATGCACGAAACCGGCCGTGATCCAGTCCGCCCCAAGCCGCGCCACCGCACGGGTAACCACGCGCAGAAACCCGATCGCGCGCTCGCGGATAGTCGGTGCATCCGCTTCGGGCCAGTAGGTATTCACTGAGTAGTCGAGCAAGCGCTCCAGCGCATCGCGATCGCGCAGGTAAAGCAGGCGTTGAAACGTGCCTATGCGTATATGCCCATGCCCCAGCCGCACCAACACACAGGAGCGCGTCGGCGAGGGCTCGTCGTTGCGCCACAAGCGCTCGCCGGTCTCGATCAGGCTAAAGCCCTTGGAGGTATAAACGCCTAGTGCCTCCAGCATCTCGCTGGCCAGCACCTCGCGCACCCCGCCCTTGAGGGTGAGCCTGCCATCCCCTCCCCTGGACCAGGGCGTGCGTCCCGAGCCCTTGGTCGCCAGGTCCAGCAGGCGTCCGGTCGGCGGATCGCGAAGCTGGGCGAACAAGAAACCCCGGCCATCGCCCAGCTCAGGGTTGTACTGGCGGAACTGGTGGCCGTGGTAACGTAGGGCCAGCGGCTGCGGGAGATTGCCAGGCAACGGCTTGAACTGGCCGAAATGGCGCAGCCATTGCTCTTCGCTCAGATCGTCCAGCCCCAGGCGCCGCGCCCAGCGTCGATTGCGGTACCGCAGGATGTGCTGCGGAAACGTTGCCGGTTCGACCACATCGAAGAATCTTTCGCCAAGCGCCGTATGCCTCGGATCCGGATGGTAGGCGTCGCTCACTGCTCTCTCCCAGGGCCTGTCAAGCCTTGTGTCGCACCTGCATTGGTGCCTGCAGGTCAATATGGCAAGGCGGGTTTACTGCCCGGTGGCGGACCGCCATGCTGCGTCAGTACATGCTAAGGTTTCTGATTGTGGCCGTCGCGAATTGGCGTGCAGTGCCAATGCCTGCGCAAGCAAAACGATGACGGACCGGGCAACGCCGGGCCCGCAATGCTTGCGTCGGGGCACACTGAGCATTACTTTCTGTTACTCCAGAAACCATAAGAAGAGCCTACCCGTGCAGTTACCAGCACTAACGCAAGCTTTCGTGCTCCACTTCGGGGAAATGGGCAGTCGGTGGGGAATTAACCGTACCGTTGGCCAGATTTATGCTTTGCTCTTTCTCTCGGAGCACCCGCTCAATGCCGATCAGATCACCGAAGCGCTGGGTGTTTCGCGCTCCAACGTCAGTATGGGACTGAAGGAGCTTGACGCTTGGCAACTGGTACAACGCCGCCACCTGCCCGGCGATCGGCGCGAATATTATCAGGCCCCGGACGATATCTGGCAGATTCTGCGCACGCTGGCCGAGCAGCGCCGCAAACGCGAGATCGATCCCACGCTGACCATGCTTCGTGACATTCTGATGGAGGCGCCGACCACGCCTGAAGAGCAGTACGCGCAGCAGCGGATGCGCGAGATGCACGATCTGATCGAGCTGATCACCACCTGGTCCAACGATGTGTTCCGCCTCGACAACCGTAGCCTCCAACAGCTGCTCCGTCTGGGCGCCAAGGTCTCGAAGCTGCTGGAGATGACCAGCAAAGTCACCGGCCGGGCCAGCGGCAAGCGCGGCGAGCCGCCGGATGCGGGCGACAGCTAAGACGCGTCGCCCGCGACAGCCCCGCTACCAGGTGCCTACATTGGGCATAGACGCCCACGGCTCTTGCACCGGCAGCGGATCGCCCTTCTGCAGCAATTCGATCGAGATGCCGTCGGGCGAGCGCACAAAAGCCATGTAACCGTCCCGCGGCGGCCGATTGATCGTGACCCCGGCATCCATCAGGCGCTGACACAGCGCATAAATATCGTCCACGCGGTAGGCCAGATGCCCGAAATTGCGGCCGCCGGTGTACTCCTCCGGATCCCAGTTGTACGTCAACTCGATCATAGGCGCGCGATCGTCGCTGCGAGCACGCTCAAGATCCTCGGGCGCCGCCAGAAAAACCAGCGTGTATCGTCCCGCCTCGCTCTCCTTGCGACTGACTTCCACCAGGCCAAGCTTATTGCAGTAGAAATCCAGCGAAGCCTCGAGGTTGCTGACTCGAACCATGGTGTGAAGGTATTGCACGTGTTTCCTCCTCTAGCCCGCTGACACTAGCGACGTGAAGCCGTCGTCCGGCACCGGCTGGACGACGGCGCGATGAGCACCGCACATGTTGCGCCAACGCGGTTACAAAGCGAAGCGCCCCGCGGGCATAAGCCACGGGGCGCCGCCCCGAAAGAAGTTCAAGGCGAACGGGGGGCAGTTCCTTGTCAGGGCGCGCTTACTGGGCGTCTGGCAAGATATAGTCCTTGAACTGTTCGCGCAACTTCGCCTTTTGCAGCTTGCCCGTCGCGCTGTGCGGCAGCTCGTCGACGAACACGACATCATCGGGCAGCCACCACTTCGCCACGCGCGGACGCAGGTACTCCAGCACGCCGGCCTTATCCAGCTTGCTGCCGGGCTGGCGCACCACCACCAGCAGCGGTCGCTCGTCCCACTTCGGATGGCGGACGCCGATCACGGCGGCCTCGGCAATTTCAGGGTGGCCGACCGCTTCGTTCTCCAGATCGATGGAGCTGATCCATTCGCCACCGGACTTGATCACGTCCTTGGCGCGGTCGACGATCTCCATGTAACCCTCGGGATCGATAGTGGCCACGTCCCCGGTGCGGAACCAGCCTTCAGCGTCGAACGCGCTGGCGTTGGCTTCGGCGTTCTCGTAGTAGCCGCTGGTGATCGCCGGGCCGCGCACCAGCAACTCGCCGAACGCCTTGCCGTCATGCGGGAGCCGGTTGCCTTGGGGATCCACGATCTTCATCTCGACGCCGAACAGCGCCCGTCCCTGCTTGGTCTTGCGGTCCAGCTTGGCCTCTTCGGACAGATGGCGATCCCGCGGCCGAATCAACGAGACGGTGCCCACCGGGCTCATCTCGGTCATTCCCCAGCCCTGCAGCGCTTCCACGCCGTACTTTTCCTTGAACTCGGCCATCATGGCCCGCGGCGCCGCGGAACCGCCGATCAACACTTGCTTGAGCGAGGTGAAACGGCTGTTGGTATTGCGCATGTGCGTAAGCAAGCCAAGCCAGACGGTGGGCACACCCCAGGCGTCCGTCACGCCCTCGCCGTTCATCAACTCGGCCAGGCTTGCGCCGTCTAGATTAGGTCCGGGGAAGACGATCTTCGCGCCGATCATGGGGCCGAAATACGGTACGCCCCAGGCATTGACGTGGAACATGGGCACCACGGGAAGCATTGCGCTGTCCTCGTTCAAGCCCAAACCGGGCAACGCCAGCACGGAAAACGCGTGCAGCAAGGTGGAGCGGTGGGAGTACAGAACGCCCTTGGGCACGCCCGTGGTCCCCGAGGTGTAGCACAGCGAGGACGCCAGATATTCGTCGAACTCCGGCCATTCGAACGTGGTCGGCTGATCCTTGATCAGCTCTTCGTAACAGTACACGTTCGGCAGAGTGGTCTGCGGCATATGTTCGGCGTCGGTCATGATGACGTAGCCGGCCACGCCTTGGAACTGGCTGTGCAGCTTCTCCAGCAGCGGCACGAAAGTCAGGTCCAGAAAGATGTACTTGTCTTTTGCGTGGTTGACGATGTACTCGAACTGATCCACGGGCAGGCGCGGATTGATGGTATGGCAGATCGCGCCAATGCCGGACACCGCGTAGTAGATCTCGAAGTGGCGGTAGGTGTTCCAAGCGACCGTAGCAATTCGATCTCCCTCCACCACGCCCAATTTGCGCAGCGCATTAGCGAGCTGACGGCTACGATCGGCGGCTTGTCGATAGGTGTAGCGGTGTAGCACGCCCTCGGGAGTGCGTGAAACCACCTCCTGCTCGGGGAAGCTGGCGGCTGCGTACTCAATGATCTGCGAAATGAGCAGCGGCCGGTCCATCATCAATCCGCGCATACTCTCCTCCTGAATTATTGTGCGTACGAATGCCGGGTCGCACGATTCTATGGGCATGCGGCGCCTGCATCGTCTTCGACTATATACCCGTCGGCCGGAAGCGTACCACCCAGGTATGCCCGTGTTTCCTCAGAGGCCTTGGTACGTGGGTATACTTGGCCACTCTTCCCTAACCAGAACCATGGGCCGGAGCCTAGGCTCCGCGCCAACGGCTAAGGAGAAATCATGAGCTTTGAGACTCTGGATTACCGTGTCGCCGACGGCATTCTCACACTGACTCTGCAGCGCCCGGAGCGCATGAACGCGTTCAACGCCCAGATGCGACGCGAGCTGATCGAAGCGATCGACCGAGCGGACGACGATGACGACGTGCGGGTCATCGTGGTCACTGGGGCAGGTAAAGCGTTCTGCGCCGGAGCGGACCTGGAAAAAGGCGGCGATACCTTCAATCGCGACAAGCGCGACGACGCGGACCTGGGCACCGGGCTGCGCGATGGCGGCGGCACTGTCTCGCTGCGCTTGTACGACTGCAAGAAACCGCTGATCGCGGCGATCAACGGTGCTGCAGTGGGTGTGGGCGTGACCATGACCTTGCCCATGGACATCCGCCTTGCATCCACCAATGCCCGGTTCGGCTTCGTGTTCGCGCGCCGTGGCATCACCATGGAAGCCTGCTCGAGCTGGTTCCTGCCGCGTCTGGTCGGAATGCAGCAAGCCGCGGAGTGGGTATACAGCGGGCGCGTTTTCGATGCCGAGGAAGCGCTGCGCGGGGGTTTGGTGCGCAGCCTGCACGCGCCGGAAGAGCTGCTGCCCGCAACGTACGCTCTAGCACGCGAGATCGCCGACAACACCTCCGCCGTCGCCGCCACGCTGAATCGCCAGATGATGTGGCGCATGCTGGGCGCCGATCATCCGATGGAAGCACATAAGATCGATTCGCGAGCCATCGCGTACATGGGCAAGTCCGCCGACGTGCAGGAAGGCGTTACGGCGTTCCTGGAAAAGCGGCAGGCCCGTTTCTCCATGCGTCCGAGCAAGGATCTGCCCGACTTCTACCCCTGGTGGGAGCCGCGCGAGTTCGAATAACACTTAAAAACAACTCTATAAGCTATTGATTTAAATACTGTCGCCACCCTGCGACAGCTGGCTGCTGGGTGGCGAACTTGTGCACTGTTTCCCCACTCCCCGTGAAGAGTATCACTCCAGAAACAAGCGCCGCCGGCCAGACTGGCTAACTCAACGCTGCGTGTTTCCGAGGGGGACGGCGGCTCGCGCCTCTTCTCCCACAGGCTCGTGTGCCGCTATGGGCGCGCGATCCCGCCCTGCCATAGGGCACGGCTCGCTAAGCCCGGCTCCGTCGCCTCCCACGGCCCGCAGCACTGCGAACGACAAAGTTAGCTAAAGGCAATAACCATGCATACGACGATACTCTGGCGATGGCGTGCGGCAGCCGTGGCCATCTTACTTCTGCTGGTAACCGCCTGTGGCGGCGAAGGCGATAGCGGCGGTATCCCGCCCATCTTCACTCCTCCTCCCTCTCAATCACCCGGCGACGATGGGGAACAGCCGGGAGGGAATGACCAGCAACCAGGAGGAGATGATCAACAGCCGGGAGGCGACGACCAGCAGCCGGGAAGGTCCGCCACGCCCACCCGTCCCGGTCAGCCCCAGTTCGAGCTGATCAGAACCAAAGACACCGGCGCCGACATCAAGGTGGCCTGGGAAGCCCCCGACAACGGAGCGGCAGCGAGCTATCGCTATCGCGGAGGCGTGAACGAGGGCAGCCGCTGGTCCATCGATGCGTCGACCGAACGCAATGAGGTTGTGCTGACGGATGTCCCGCTCAACGGCTCGTACTGGATCTGTGTCACGGGCGTCAATGCAGCAGGCGAAGAAGGGCCGCAGGCCTGCAATAGTGTGACCACTCCCGTGAGTAGTGGTGGTGGTGGAAACGACACCCCGCCTCCGCCGCCCCCTGTCACCGGAGTACCGGTCAATGAGTGCGCCTCGCCCAAACCGGAATGGATCTGGTGCGACGACTTCGAGCAGGACCGCCGTTCCGCCTACTTCGAGTCCACCATGGCGCTGCGTAACGGCGTAGGCCGTAACGGCTCGCGTGCCGCCGTGGGGCGTTATCTGATCGGCAGCCGGGAAGCCGGTAACTTCAAGGTCGCCTTCGGCCGCACGCCCTCGGCCAGTTTCCGTCCGGTAGACGGCGGCACCCGCAACTACCGCGACGTATACTGGCGAGTCTTCGTCAAACTGCCCGAGAACTGGCAAGGCGGCGGCGCCGACAAGCTGAGCCGTGCCATGGTGTTCTCCGGCTCGAACTGGTCGCAGGCGATGATCGCCCACGTCTGGAGCGGAACCGATCCCGGGCCGAACCAGAACTATCTGATGATCGACCCGGCCACCGGCGTCGATGCTTCGGGCCGCCTGGTCACCACGCGCTACAACGACTTCAACAACCTGCGCTGGCTGGGCGCGCGGCGCGGCAGCACGCCGCTGTTCGAGCCCGCCCGCCGCGGTCAGTGGCAGTGCGTGGAGGCGCGCGTGCGCTTGAACGACGCCGGCCAAGCCAACGGCATCTTCGAGCTGTGGGTCAACGACAAGCTCGACGTGCGCCGCACCGACCTGAACTGGGTCGGCAGCTACAACGCGTACGGCATCAACGCCGTGTTCCTGGAGAACTACTGGAACGCCGGTACCCCGGTCGAGCAGGAACGTTACCTGGATAACTTCGTAATCAGTACTGCCCGCATCGGCTGCGGCACTTAAGTCGTGCAATTCCGGGCGGCGCAAGGAAGCGCCGCTCGGAGCGCGCGCTACGCAAGCGCGCCCTCATAAAGTTGGCTCACGCCGGGCACGGCTCGCTTCTCGATTCGCGGGCGGCTGGTGCGATGACGCCGACTCGCGATGAACGCTCCAACCCTCTGTAGCGCAACGCTGCAAGAACTCTTCAGCGGCACGCCGCCCTATCCACGGCCGCCACGCCCGCAATCCCAGTGCTCGCAACTCCTCGGCCAAGTCTTCGCCGGGCACGGTATGAACGGCGAGTAGCCCGTTGGGCACACGCCAGCATAAATAGTCGATCTTGATGTCGCGGGTCACCCCATCCAGCGGCAATTCCAGATAATTGCCGGCCGCCAGCATCACCTCGGGCACGGAGAGGTGCCGTTCCAGCGTGCTGCCGTCAAGCCGCTTCCAGTTCTTGCTATACGGGACTGACGGATCGACGTGAAATTCGAGAACGACAACGACTTCAATCACAGCTCTCATGCCCTTGCCAATGGCGAGTGCGCGGCAAGACTCCGGCGCCGCTCGCCTACGCTATCATGTACCGTCGCGACGACCGGTTCGCCGTACCGCCACTGGTTACCGCAGCAACTGAAGGCGGTATCATTTGCGGCATGAATCAAGTCTACGACGCCGCCCGCCTCCCGCTAGTCCACCCCGAGCTGACTGCCCGCCTGGGGCGGATTCTGCCCGCAGCACGCGTGGAAGCCGCGGCGCTGCCGGACGTTCCAGAACTTGCACTGTATCTGATCAATGCCGACTTCCGCAGCGATCTGCTTACCCCCGAAGAGACCCAGGCAGTGCTGGAATATCCTGCCTACTGGGCGTTCTGCTGGGCGAGCGGACAGGCGCTCGCGCGTTATCTGCTCGACAATCCCTCACTGGTAAAAGACCGGTACGTGATCGACTTCGGCACCGGCTCGGGCGTCGCGGCGGTAGCAGCCGCCAAGGCGGGTGCCCGCCGCGTCATCGCCTGCGACATCGATCCCGATGCGCTCTTGGCTGCCCGCTGCAACGCGCAGCTCAACGGGGTGCAGATCGAGCTGGCAGCGGACTTCGATGCATTGCCGCCATCGGCGGATCTCATTATCGCCGCCGACGTCCTGTACGACCGCGCCAATCTCGCCTGGCTGCCACGCCTGCGCCAACGGGCGCAGCGTGTGCTGATAGCCGACTCCAGGGTCAAGAACTTCCGATACCCCGGTTACCGCCGCCTCTTCTGCACATCCAGCTCGACCTGGCCGAATCTGGACGAGTTCGACGAGTTCCGCACCGTGAACGTGTATCTGGGCAGAAGCGCGCGGGATTAGCCCACTCAGCCTTCAACTGCCCAGCGCAGACGCGGCTCGCAGATTCCGGCCGCTGGCGGGCGCTGCGCCGCCAAGGTAGCGACCGCTCCTTGCGCAGACGCTGCACACAAGCTCAGCGTTACCACAACCTCATCGTCTTTTCCGCTACCGCTTTCACATTATTTGCCGTTATTCTTAGGGAAGAAGATGAACTAATGTCACATCTTCATGGGCACGCTGCGTACTGCGCCCAGAGTCGCACGCCGTGCTCTTCAAGCATAGGCACGTCAGATGCCTTGTTATACGGCCGTGTCGGCAGATGCCACAGGAGGAGATGCGATGCTGTTCAAGATGCCATCGGGCGACCCGCCCGCGCTCTCTATCGCCGGTCTCGGCGGATTAGCTTGTTTGCTGGCCACTGCCGTGCTTACCGCCGTTCACCTAAGCGGCTGGAGTTTGTGGGTGGTCCTCGGCCTGCTTGCCGCCTCCGCAGTTGCGATCTTCATGGCCACTCGCCAGGACGGGACCGGCAGCACCATGCTAGACGAGGTCGTCCGAATACTGCGAAGCACGCAGGCGCAACAACTGGATCTGTCGCAACAGATCAGCGAGCCCAAGGGCCGGCGGCAGCGCGAATTCGCGCAGCTCTTCAACGCGTTCATGGAACGCTTGCGCAGCACCTTCGAGGAGCTTCAGCAGCGGAATCTGGCTATCGGCCTCGCTGCCGGACAAGGCCGCTATCTATCGGAAAACGCCAACAAGGACGCAAGCAAGCAGGACGAGTACTCGGAACTGGTTTTCCGCTCCAGCGAACAGACCGCGCACGCCTTGGGGGAGGTTTCCGAACGCGCGAACGAGCTGACAATGACCAACTCCAGCAATCTGGAGTCTGCCCGCAGCTCGCTGGTGCAACTGCGTAAGGTAGTCGACCAGATCGCCGAAGTGACCGATTCGCTAAGAGAGTTCGGCGGCACGGTGGAGCAACTCGTTACTACCTCTGAGGATATTCGCGGGATACTGGCAACCGTCGAGGGCTTCGCCACCCAGACCAATATGCTGGCACTGAATGCTGCCATCGAAGCCTCCCGCGCTGGCGAGCACGGTCGCGGCTTCGCGGTCGTTGCCGAGGAGGTGCGCGGTTTAGCGGGCAAGGTGCGTACGGCAGCCGAGCAGATTAACGAGCTGGTGGAGGCCATGAGCACCGCGGTCGGTCGCACCGCCAACACTACCGGCGCCGTTATCGAGCAGGCGGATGCCGCACGTTCCGCCATCAGTGAAGCCGCGGGACAGTTCGAGCGCATGGTGAGCGACTTCCAGCAGAACCACGATGCGCTGCTGCAAGTCGGCTCCGCCATCGAGGAGCTTTCGGTCACTAACGAAGAGAGCCATCGGCGCAGCACGGAAATCCGCGATCTGGCCGCACGGATCGGGCAGCAGATGCAACTCTCGTTCAAGCATGCCGACACGCTGCGCGATACCACCAACCTCTCGCTACAGGAGCTCAGCCGTTTCCGGATCGGCCGCGGGAAACTGGAACCGATCATGGATCTGCTGATCAAGCGGCGCGATACGATTCAGGCCGTCATGGAGAAACTGGCCGCCGAGGGCGTGGACCTGTTCGATGAGAACTACCGTCCCCACCCCGTCAGCAAATACCATTTCGAGACCAACTACATACAACCGTTGCGGGACGCTTGCCAGGCGCTGATCGACCAGTTTAGCGCCGAGGATAGCCAGTACACGCTTTACTACGGCCTGACGACCGACAACGGCTATACGCCGCTTCTGCCCAGCTCGGCCTCGCAGCCTCCCACTGGCGATCCGCGCAAGGACGCGGTCAACAGCCAGGCGCTCACCTTCACGGTCAGCGACGATGTCCAGCTCAACAACCTGCGCCGCGCCGAGTACGTCGGCATGGGATCGTTCGTGCTGCCCAACGGCTTTATCCTGTTCGCCACCTACGCTCCCATCTTCATCGGCGGTCGCCGATGGGGCACGCTGACCGGAGGGATCGCGCCCCAAGTATTCGGCCTCAGTCCGAAGTAGCGCATATAGCGAGCGCGTCCTCGGTTGCGATCAGCCGGTATGCTGCCGGGCCAGTGCCGGCACTATGGCCGGCTGATCGAAACTCACGAAGTGGCTGCAGTCGGGAACCATCACCACCTGCAGACGATCGCCGCCGCGGCGGGCGCTGTCCAGCATGGACTCGTGGTCCAGCACCTTGTCCTGTTCGGGAATCAACACGATTCCGCGCACGTTGCGGTAAAGCGCGTGGTCCCGCTCCTGCATCCAGCGCGCCAGCAGCCGCAGGTTAGCAACCAGGGTGCGCGTGCGCCGCGGCGCGAACGGCAAGCCGGCAATGATCTCGCGCTTGCGCGGGTCGTCCAGCCGCCCCCAGATGCGCCGATTCCGCTTCGAAATGGGTTGGCGCTGCCACAGCGGCAGCAGCAGCGGCACCAGCCACAACCCGAATGCCGTTACCGGCGCCTTCGTCTTGGCCTGCGGCAGCACCGGCGCTTCCAGCACCACCTCGACTTGCTCGAACAGATCCGGCCGGCGCGCCGCCGCCTCCAACACCACCGCTCCCCCCCGCGAGTGGCCGTGCACCCTCACCGTCCGGCCCCTGGGCAGCGCCGCCAGCGCCTGTACCAGCACCTCGGCGTCGTACTCCACGCTGCCCTCTTCCTCTTGCGGCGTCTGCGCCCACTCGGCATCGCGCAGCTGCGGGTCCAGCACTGGCAAATGGTAATCGGCGCTGTTGATCAGGATCAGTTGAATGTCTGGATCGGCGTAGAGGTGCGTGAAGTAGCGCATGTCCTCCAGGTAGCCGTGCATGCAAACTACGCTCACTGCCGGCTCCGACGCGCAGTGTCGCTCCGCCACGTGGGCGCTGCCCACTCGATAGACGACACCGTCGAACGGCTCGGCATGCCGCTGGGGAATGGAACGTGCGAGCAGTCGCTGGCGAGCGGCTATCAGGCCAGCCACGACCGCCGCGACGAGAACCGCGGCCAGATTCATGATGTTCTCCTATCGTCGTTGGTTTCGTTGCAGCGGCTTACGAAGGCACGCCGGCTGTGGCCGGCGGGCAGCTGCCCGCCGCCCCGGTCTGGACTCGCCACTGAGCAGCGTAGCTGCCGCCCAGCGCCAGCAGTTGCGCGTGCGTCCCCTGCTCGACCACCCGCCCCCGTTCCAGCACCAATATGGCGTCGGCACTGACAATGGTGGAGAGCCGATGGGCGATGACGATCACCGTGCGACCGCGCGCAATCTGCGCCAGCGAGCGCTGAATGGCCGCCTCGGTTTCGTTATCCACCGCGCTGGTCGCTTCGTCCAATACCAGTATGGGCGGATTCTTCAACAGCGCGCGCGCCAGCGACAACCGCTGGCGCTGCCCGCCGGAGAGGCGTACGCCACGCTCTCCGACCAGCGTATCCAGCCCCTGCGGCAAGCGCTCTATGAATTCCCATGCCTCCGCCTGGCGCGCCGCCTGTTCGATCTCCCAGTCGGCGGCATCCGGTCGCGCATAAGCGATGTTCTCGCGGATACTGCCTTCGAACAGGAACACATCCTGACTCACCAGTCCTATGGCTTCGCGCAGGCTGCGCAGCGAGATCCGCTCTATGGGCACGCCGTCGATCAGAATACGTCCGCTATCGGGCGCATAGAAGCGCAACAGCAGCTTGATCAGCGTGGATTTGCCCGAACCCGTCGCACCAACCAGCGCCAGGGTGCTCCCCGCAGGCACCGTCAACGACACGCCGTGCAGTCCGTCGGCCGTATTGGGATAGCGAAAACGCACATCCTCGAAGCTCACCTCGCCCCGCAGCGATGCCGGCAGGATTTCCTCACCGGCATCGTTCACCCGCAGCGGGGTGTGCATCAAGTCGAGGATACGACGTGTGCTCGCCATGGCGCGCTCGAACAGATCGATGGTCTGCGCAACCGTGGTGAGCGGCCACAGCAGCCGCTGAGTCAAGAACACCAAGACCCCGTAAGCACCGACATTGAGCTCGCCTTCCAGCACCTGCAGTCCGCCGACTACGAAGGTGAGCAGGAAACCGGCCAGAACGGCCATGCGGATAACCGGAGTGAACGCAGAGCTTACGCGGATGGCGCGCCGGTTGGCCTCCACATATTCCTCGCTCGCGACCCTCAAGCGCTGCGCTTCGCGCGCCTCGGCGGTGAAGCTCTTGATAGTGGCGATACCGCCGATGTTGTTCGCCAGCCGATTCGCCAGCACTCCCACCTGCGCGCGCACGCCATCGTACAGGGGTGCTGCTCGCCGCTGGAAATAGAACGCGCCCCATACAATGGCGGGAATAGGCGTGAAGGCGAGCAAAGCGATCAGCGGCGAGATGACGAGGAACACCGCTCCCACCGCTATCACCGTCACGCTCACCTGCACCAACTCGTTGGCACCACCGTCGAGAAAGCGCTCCAACTGATTGACGTCATCGTTGAGAATAGCGACCAGCTCGCCCGAACTGCGGCTCTCGAAATAAGCCATGTCCTGCTGCTGCAGGTGCTCGTATGCATCCTGGCGCAAATCGGCCTGCAGCCGTTGCGCGAGATTGCGCCAGAGAATGAGGTAGAGATATTGGAACAGCGACTCGCCCGCCCAGATGAAGAAGGTGAGCACGCCCAACGCCATTATCTGCACGGTGGGATCGACGAAACCGAGCTTGGCGATGAAGCTTTCCTGACGGTTCACCACCACATCGATAGCGATGCCGATCAGGATCTCGGGGGCAATATCGAAGAGTTTATTGACCGTGGAGCAGGAAACTGCCGCGACAATCCATGCCCGATAACCACGCGCGTAACGCAGCAGCCGGTAAAGGGCTTGCCAGCTGGTCTGTGCGGAATGCATGTCCCCTCCCCCGGCAAAAACCGGATTCTAACAGCTCCGGCGTGCACGGGAGAGGGGCATGATTTTTCTTTCGGCTTAGCTCTTCTCAGCCTTCAGCGCTGGCAACGAGTGCTTGGCCCAGTCGTACCCCTCGGCTTCCTGCACCGCGATGGCGGCACGGTCCTCAATGTACTTCTTGACCCGGCCGTGCGGGAACACATAGAACTTGTTCGCCTCCACGGCCTGCAGCGTCTGCTCGGCAATTTCGGCAGCCGAAATCCGACCGGCCTGAACGACCTGCTTGGCCGCTTCCATGCGCTGCTTGACCTCCTCGGTCATGGGGATCGTATCGGCCAGCTCCTTGGGCCGATTGCGCGCCGCCTCGCTGATGCGAGTCGGGAAGAACGCCGGCGAGAGCACGGTCACACCGATGTTGCTGCCCTTGGCGCGCAGATCCGCAGCGAGGACCTCCGAAATCATCACCGCCGAGCACTTGCTGGTGCAGTACACCCCCATGTTGGGAGTGGCCATCCAGCCTGCCGCCGAAGCCGTGTTGATCACATGGCCTTCGTTCTGCTCGAGCAGCATAGGCATGAAGGCTTTCAGCCCCCAGACGATGCCGTAGACGTTGACGCCCAACACCCACTGCCAGTCGGCCGCGGTATGCTCCCAGATAGGAGCACCCGTCGTACTGACACCGGCATTGTTGAAGAGCAGGTGCGCGGCGCCGAAGCGCTCCTTGGTTGCGGCAGCCAACGCTTCCAACTGTTCGAGCTTGGAAACGTCGACCTTTTGCAGCAAGGCCTCGACGTCGGCGCGCTCATCGCGCGCAAGCCGCAGCGTCTCCTCCATGCCCGGCTCGTCCACGTCTGCGAGCACCAGCTTCATGCCCCGGCGCGTGCAGCACAGTGCGAGCTCTCGCCCCAGTCCGCTACCCGCGCCGGTGATGACGGCCACCTTGCCGTTCAGGTCCTTCATTGCTCGCTCCTTAAGCGTTTGCGTACTTCTCGAGGTACGGCTGCAGCTCGGTCTTGGCGATCGCGTTGCGGTGCACCTCGTCCGGACCATCCGCCGTGCGAATGGTGCGAACGTTGGCGTACATGTCGGCGAGCGGGAAGTCCTTGCTGTAGCCAGCCGCGCCGTGTGCCTGGATCGCCCAGTCGATGACCTTCTGCGCAACGTTCGGCGCCACGACCTTGATCATCGCGATCTGCTGCTTGGCGGCCTTGTTGCCCACGGTGTCCATCATGTAAGCCGCGTGCAACACCAGCCAGCGGGCCTGATCGATCATCATACGCGCCTCGGCGATACGCTCGCGCCAGACACCCTGATCGGAGACCCTGCGGCCGAACGCCACGCGCTGCACCACACGCTCGCACATCAGTTTCAATGCCTTCTCGGCCACGCCGATGGTGCGCATGCAGTGGTGAATGCGGCCCGGCCCAAGGCGCGCCTGGGCGATCTCGAAGCCGCGGCCTTCGCCGAGGATGACGTTCGAGGCCGGCACGCGCACGTTCTCGAACAGGATCTCGGGATGCCCCCCCGGCGGGTGGTAGCTGCCGAATACGGACATGTCACGCACGATGGTGATGCCCGGCGTATCCTTGGGAACGATGATCTGGGTCTGCTGACGGTGACGGTTCGGGTTATCCGGATCCGTCTTGCCCATCAGAATGAAGAACTTGCAGCGCTCGGCCGCGGCGCCGCTGATGAACCACTTGCGGCCGTTGATGACGTACTCGTCGCCGTCGCGCTCGATGCGCGTGGAGATGTTGGTCGCGTCCGAGGAGGCCACGGCCGGCTCGGTCATCGCGAACGAGGAGCGAATCTCGCCCTCCAGCAGCGGTTTGAGCCAGCGCTCCTTCTGCTCTTCGGTACCGAAGCGCGCAAGGATTTCCATGTTGCCGGTATCGGGCGCCGAGCAGTTGAACACCGCGGACGACCAGCTCACATGGCCCATGATCTCGCAAAGCGGGGCGTACTCGAGGTTGGTCAGGCCAGCGCCATATTCCGGGTCCGGCATAAACAGGTTCCACAGGCCGGCCGCCCTAGCCTTGGGCTTGAGCTCGTCGACGATCGGCACCGGCGCATAGGGTCGACCGTTCTTGATGTTCTCTTCAAGCTGTTGCCGGTAGACCTTCTCGTTTGGGTAAATGTATTCCTCCATGAACGCCAGCAGGCGCTCCTGCAACTCGCGGGCGCGAGGGGAGTGTTCAAAATCCATAGCTCATTACTCCTGCTTTGATGTATCAGCCGAGATCGCCAGTAAGGAGCATGCCCTCTTTGACGGCCATGAATCAAATAAAGCTAGATACTAGAACTCATAAATAGCGTTCATGTATCTCGCCGCCGTGGCAGCAGTGCCGGCGGGGCGGGTAGACTGCTCGCTGCTTTGTGATCGACAAGACTTTGGAAGGTAGCTGTATGACTGCGCCGGTAAGCGCACCACGACGGTGGCTGCAGCAACTCCGTCAAGACGGGGTGCTGGACAACACCACGCTGTTCTTTCTGTTTCTTGCGTTGGCGGCCGGTGCCGCCGTATTTCGCCTGCGCGGCGAAGAGGTATTCATCGACGCTCTGTCCCACTCGCTGGGGCTATTGGCCATGATCGCTCCGGTGATACTGGGTGCGATGATGATTGGCGCTTACGTGCAGCGCTTGATACCCCAGAACGTGGTCGAGCGGTGGCTGGGCAGCGAGAGCGGGCTGCGCGGACTGCTGGTCGCCACCGCTGCCGGAGCGATCACCCCCGGCGGCCCCTTCGCAGCCTTCCCGCTAGTGGTTGCGCTCTATCGCTCGGGCGCGGCGTTCGAAACCGGCATTGCCTACCTGACCGCCTGGTCGGTGCTGGGGCTCAACCGTGTCCTCATGTGGGAGATCCCCTTCCTGGGCGTGGAGTTCTCGGTATTGCGCTATGTGGTTTCGCTGCCGCTGCCGCTGATCGCCGGCCTGCTGGCACGAGCCCTGATGCGGCGGGTGCGGCCATGACGATCGCCTACGTCACTATCGGCGTGCTGCTGTCGACGCTCGCGCTATGGAGCCAGCGTCGACAGCAGCCCCATACCGAGGTCATCGCCGCCGGGCTGCGGCAGCTCCGACCGTTGTTGCTGCGGCTGCCACTCGCGCTGCTGGCCGGAACCTTCCTAGGCCATCTGGTACCGCACGAGCAAGTAGTGGCCATTCTGGGGGACGCCTCCGGAGTACAGGGGGTGCTGGTGGCAAGCGCGCTGGGCGCGTTGCTCCCGGGCGGCCCCATGGTTGCCTTCCCAATCGCCATTGCCTTGCACACGGCCGGAATGGGCATGCCGCAAATGGTGGCCTTGATCACTGCCTGGTCGGTGCTGGCGGTACACCGCGTACTGGTGTTCGAGCTGCCCATGCTGGGCTGGGCGTTCGTATTCAAGCGGATGCTGGTGTGCGCGGTGCTGCCGGTCGTTGCCGGCCTGTTGGCCGCGCTTGCGCTGACCACTGTCTGACAGATCGCAGCCGCTGCTTGACTGCCCATGCCGGGTGGCGGCCACTGCCGCTCAGACCGCGGCAGTGGCCGTAGCTTCTGCAGGGCGCTCGGGATGATCGTGCAAGCAGGCCGGCCGATAGCCGGGATCGCTGTGCCAGCGTGCCCACACACTGGGATCGACCGTCTCATGCACGCCCGTTCCGAACTCCCGCTCGCATGGGCGGCTGAAGTACCGGTATAGCCCCCACAGGAACTCGGCATAGGAGTCGCGCAACGGAAAGCAAAAAGAATCGGCAGCCGGCGTCGCCCATTCCTTCAATCCCAAACCGCAGGCTACGGCTTTCTCCTGCAACCAGCGCAGCGGCAAATCCGGCAACAGGTCGTTCTCGTAGCCGCCGCCCACATTGGCATGCGAGCCGACGAACCAGCGCTGTTCCACATCGATATTCGAGGCCTTGCGCTTGGTCCAGAGCGTGGCAGAGAAATCCCTACGGCGCTCGTCCAGGGCTATCGCATGGTAGGCGTAATCGACGATCTTGCTCAGCTCGGTATCGTGCCAGCGGTAATAATCGCGACTGAAGGGCACGCCGGTCAGCGGCACCCCAAGCGAGCCTACCGTGTCCCAAACGCCAATGAATCGGATCCTGACCTCATGCGAGTGCTCGGCCCGAAAACGCACCGCCCTATAACCGTTCGGATGCGCCTTCTTGTCGCGGTAGAGCGCATGCGCGGCCGCCACGCCGCGGGAGTTGGGCTGGCGCAGCAAACCGCATTTGCGAATCATCCCTACCAGGCTGCGCGCTGTATATGCCCCCCGGCTGAAGCCGAATAAGAAGATCTCGTCCCCGAACTGGTACTGCCGGCATAACCAGCTATAGCCCTGCCGCATATTCGCCGACAAACCGCGCCCGAAAGCGCCCCCGGTGATACGGTCGTACCAGTTGGTCCCTACTCCGGGCTCGTAGTACGAAACCTGCGGCATGCCATCCGTACCATGAGTGTCCAGCGCCGCCCGCAGGCGCGAAACGTTGGTATTGCAGGACGCCTTGTTCCAGGTTCCGTCGAAGAAAAGAATCAAGCGCCGCGCCATATCAATCCTCCGGGCTTTTCTTATTCTTACGCCCTTAGAAAGATAGCGCATTGGCCTTCTCTGGCAGGCAGCGGCTTCGAACCGCGCCGAGGCAGTCGCGACCCCCGGCATGCAGGGGCCGCGAGCGCGGCCAGCCGAAGTGCCGTTCCAGGAACAGAAAATCCGCGGAAAGGCCCACAATGGCGGCGACGGCGCCGAGCGGGCCGGCCAGCTCAGCCGCCGTCGGTGCGTGGCGACAGCAGCGTCACCCGCGGCGGCGCCGGCGCGCGGCAGTAATAGGTCGCTCCGCACTCGGGACAGGCGTAAGACTCTCTCACCTCCTGCGACACCTGCGCCAAGCGTCCAGGCACGATCACCTCGAACACCGCGCCGCAAGGACCGCAGGTCTCGCGGTAGCGGCCCTTCTCGCCTAAATCTGGTTCCATGCCGGTCATCGGAACTCCCTATGGTTAGGCCCTCGTTGCGGTGCGCTGCGAGGGCTCTATCGCAGGCGTCCGCCGGGGGATTGGCCTGAGATCGTTTGCTCCTGCCACAGAAAGCGGGCAGCACAATGCTTAATTACTAATTAGAAATAGGGGGGGCTGACCGGCCCGACAAGCAGTTGAGTTCGCCACCGCTGCCCCCATTGGGGCCTGCCCCCGCGTACTTCACGAGCGCGCCTAGAACCGCATTCAGAAGCGCGGAGTAGGCTTGCGGCCGTACAAAAGCCTAAGCATCAGGCTGCCCCACCGGGTTCGCTATCCGAAAAGCCGAACGGCCGAATAACAACGACAGAAGAAGGCCTGTCCAACGATGGCCACATCCGGCTACGCTAAGCCAAACCGGGACAGCGCATTCTGCCGTGCGCGTTAAGCGAAAACTCAGAACGCCCTACGAGCCAACGCCACCACAGGGAGCCTACGCATATGCAACTAACCGACCGTGTCGCTTTGATTACCGGTGCCGGCCGCGGCATCGGCCGAGCTATCGCCGAAGGCTATGCACGCGAGGGCGCACGCGTGGCGGTCGCCGACCTCGACCCTGCCAGCGCGACAGACGCCTGTGCCGCGATACGTGCCCGCGGCGGCGAGGCGCTGGCCTTAGCCATGGACGTCACCGACGAATCGGCGGTAGAGCAAGGCGTAGCCGCCATTCTCGAACAGTGGGGCCGGATCGACATTCTGGTGGCCAACGCGGGCATTCAGCACATAGACCCAATCCACAAGCTCAGCTACGAGGACTGGCGAAAGGTCGTGAGCGTGCACCTGGACGGCGCCTTCCTGGTCACCCGCGCCTGTTTGCGGGCAATGTACCAAGCCGGCTCCGGCTGCGTGATCTACATGGGCTCGGTACACTCCAAGGAAGCCTCGCCGCTGAAAGCGCCTTACGTTGCCGCCAAGCACGGGCTGTTAGGCCTGTGCCGGGCGGTGGCCAAAGAAGGGGCTCAGTACGGCGTCCGCGCGAATATCATTTGCCCCGGATTCGTGCGCACGCCGCTGGTGGCGAAACAAATTCCCGAGCAAGCGAAAGAGCTTGGAATCAGCGAAGAAGACGTGGTCAAGAACATCATGCTGCGCAACACCGTGGATCATGAGTTCACCACGCTGGAGGACGTTACCAATCTTGCCGTGCACCTGGCCGCATTCCCATCGGCTGCCCTCACCGGGCAGTCCATCGTGGTCAGCCACGGCTGGCATATGCAGTAGGAGAGAAAGATGGGAGCGGAAAACGCTGTCCTTTGGCAGCCTGGTCCCCGCGAGCTGGAACAAAGTCGCATGGCGCAGTATTTGCGCTGGCTGGAAACCCGCGGTTACGGGCGTTTTTCCGATTACGGCGCCTTGCATGCCTGGTCCGTCGCGCATGCGGATGCCTTCTGGCGCTCCGTATGGGAATTCGCCGGCCTGCACGCCGAGCAGCCGTTCGAGGCGATCAACGACGGCGCCCCTATGCCGGCCACTGGGTGGCTGCCGGGCGCTCGCCTCAACTTCGCCGCCAACTTGCTGCGCCCCGTGCTGGAGAGTCCGGACGCCGACGGGGCGGTGATCGCGCTGTGCGAAACGCGCCCGCGCACGAGCTACAGCGGGCGGCAACTGCTGAGCGACGTCGGCGCGCTGGAAGGCTGGCTGCGTGCGCAGGGCGTAAGTGCCGGCGATCGGGTGGCGGGGCTGGTCACCAACGGCTACGAGGCTCTGGTCGCCATGCTCGCCACGACCAGCCTCGGCGCCATCTGGAGTTCGGCATCTCCCGATTTCGGCGTCGAGGCCACGGTGGACCGTTTCGGCCAGATCGAGCCGGCAGTGTTGGTCGCGGTAAACGGCTACGGCTTCAACGGCAAGCGTTTTCCCCGCCTGGATACGTTGCGCGAGCTGCTCGGCCGGCTGCCTTCGCTGCGCAAGGTGCTAGTCATCGATCAGCTGGCGGACGGCAGCATGCCGGCTGACGACGATCGCTTCGCCGCCTGGGAGGCGGCACTGGGCGAACACCGCGGGCACACGCCCAGCTTCACGCCGTTACCCGCGGAGCATCCAGTTTACATCCTGTATTCCTCCGGCACCACCGGCAAACCGAAATGCATCGTCCATAGGGCCGGCGGCCTGCTGCTCAACCATGCCAAGGAGCTCGTTCTGCACGGGGACCTGGGTCCCGGCGACCGCCTGCTGTACTTCACCACCTGCGGCTGGATGATGTGGAACTGGCAAGCGTCGGCTCTGCTGACCGGTGCCTCGCTGGTTCTGTTCGACGGCGCGCCGGGCTATCCCAGTCTGGACACGCTATGGGAAACCGTAGCGCGCGAGGGTGTCACGCATTTTGGAACCAGCGCCCGCTTCCTCGCCGCCTGCCGCAAGGAACAGCTCGCGCCAGCCAGAACGCACGACCTGGCGCGCATGCGCGTGCTCTTCTCCACCGGCTCTCCCCTGCTGCCCGAAGACTTCGACTGGGTGTACGAGCACGCCTCGCCTACCGTGCTGCTCGGCTCGATCGCCGGCGGCACCGATATTTGCGGCTGTTTCGTAGGCTGCAATCCGCTGCTGCCCGTGCGCCGCGGCGAAATCCAGTGCCGCTTGCTCGGCGTGGACGTCACAGCCTACGACGAAACCGGCAACGAAGTATCGGCGGGGCGCGGCGAGCTGGTCTGCCGCAACCCCTTGCCGTCAATGCCCGTGGGCTTCTGGAACGACTCCGACGGCAGCCGTTATCGTGCCGCTTACTTCGAAACATTCCCCGGCGTATGGGCGCACGGCGACTTCGTCAGCTTCACCGCCAGTGGCGGCGCTATCATCCACGGCCGCTCGGACGCCACCCTCAACCCCGGCGGCGTGCGCATCGGCACGGCGGAAATCTATCGTCAGGTGGAGACGGTCGCCGAAATAGTCGACAGCCTGGTGGTAGGCCGCCCTGTCGACGGCGATATCGAAATCGTGTTGCTAGTGGTGCCCGCCGCTGGGCATACGCTGACGGCGGAGCTGATCGCGCGGCTGCGTCAGCGCATCCGCGAGAACGCCAGTCCGCGCCACGTCCCCAAGCACATACTCGCGGTGGATGGCATTCCGTACACCCGCAGCGGCAAAAAGGTGGAATTGGCGGTGGCACGGCTTTTCGATGGCCACAGCAACGCCGACAATCGTTCTGCTTTAGCAAATCCTGAAATGCTGGATAAGATCCGCGAACAACTGCGCGCAGCCGGCCTGATTTCCACCTGACCAATCCCTTTCCCACCTCTCGAAGCGCCGTCCTCATGACGGCGCTTTCAATTTTCTCATCTTGTCACTTGCCTAATAGAAAATATCGTTTAATAATTGCTTTGCGATTCTAAAAAGACCGTCACCGAACTTGCGCTAACAAGGATCGCGCGCATAGACGGCAGCCAATTAATTGTTAGCAGGGAAGTTACAACAACAATGAAGAAGCGCATTCTAGTGGTCTGCTACTCGCAGACCGGCCAATTGAAAGAGGTGCTGCGCTCCATTACCGCCCCCCTTGAGCGCGACCCCAATGTCGAGGTGATCTACGAGTATCTGAAGCCGCGCCAGGAGTACCCGTTCCCGTGGCCGTTCTTCCGCTTTCTGGATACCTTCCCTGAGTGCGTTTATCTCGACCCGCCCGAGCTCGAACCAGCCGGCTTCGATCCGCAGGCGCACTATGATCTGATCATTCTTGGCTACCAGGTCTGGTTCCTTTCGCCCTCGCTGCCGGTGACCGCGTTTCTCAAATCCGACGCCGGCCGGCAGGTGCTGCGTGGCAGGCCTGTCATGACGGTAGTGGCCTGCCGCAACATGTGGCTGACCGCGCAAGAAAAGGTCAAAACGCTGGTCAGCGACGCGGGCGGCAAGGTGATCGATCACGTCGCGCTGGTCGACGAAGGCAGTGCTCTGGCCACCTTCATCACTACGCCACGCTGGGTGCTTACCGGGCGTAAGGAAGGTTTCTGGGGCTTCCCCGCCGCCGGCATCGGCGAGTGTCAGATCCGCGCCGCCGCGCGCTTCGGCCGCGCGATACAGCGTGCGCTCCCGCATGGCGACTTGATCGCCCAGGCTCCCCTACTCGCTGGCTTAGGAGCGGCCAAAGTCGATCCCCGCCTTATCCCCAGCGAGCGCATCGGCCATCGCAGCTTCCGCATCTGGGGAGCGTTGCTACGGGCCGTCGGCCGTCAAGGCCAGTGGCAACGTAAGCCGATGCTTGTCATCTATTTGACATTTCTCATTACCTTAATTGTCACAGTAGTTCCCGTAACAATGGTAATTCGTACGCTAGCCCGCCCTTTGTTCAGCGCCCGGCTGGAAAAAGAGCAAATAGCGTTGGAAGGACCCTCTGGATCTGATAGCTCAAGGATGCAGGAATTTAGCAATGACTAATAATGTTTACATAAACAGAATAGCGAGCTTTCTTCCCAACAATCCCGTCAGCAATACGGAAATGGAAGACATTCTAGGCCTGGTCAACAATAAGCGCTCCAGAGCCAAGAATGTGATTCTACGAAGCAACGGGATCAAGACCCGCTATTACGTAATCGATCCGGCCACCGGGCAGCCGGTTTTCAATAATGCGGAGCTCACGGCGGCCGCCGTGCGCCGCCTGATTGGCGATGGCTTCGACCTCAAGCAGATGGACTGCCTTGCCTGCGGGACCAGCTCGCCCGATCAGATCCTGCCTAATCATGCGGTCATGGTTCACGGCGAACTGCAGTCGCCTCCCTGCGAGGTCTTCGGTGCGGCGGGGATCTGCGTGGCCGGAATGAACGCGCTCAAGTACGCCTATCTGGCCGTCGCCGCGGGGGAAGCGCGCAACGCAGTGGCCACCGGCTCCGAGGTGGCCTCCACCTTCATGCTAGGGCGCAACTTCGATAAGGAATGCGAGCACAAGACGGCGGAGCTGGAAAGCCGCGGCGAGCTGGCCTTCGAGAAGGACTTTCTGCGCTGGATGCTGTCCGACGGTGCCGGCAGCGTATTGCTCCAACCCCAGCCCAATGCCCAAGGGCCGTCGCTGCGCATCGAATGGATAGATCAGGTCAGCTATGCCAACGAGCTGGAAGCCTGCATGTACTGTGGCGGGGAAAAAGATGCCGGCGGCCGCCTGCAGGGCTGGCGCGAATTCGAAGACCCGCAGCAATGGCTGGAGCGCTCCGTCTTCGCCATTAAACAAGATGTGCGGCTGCTCAACGAGAACATCGTCCGCTTGACCGTGGAACAAGCGCTTTCGCGCGTGCAGGCCCGTCGCGATCTGGACCCGGCGTCCATCGACTATTTCCTCCCGCACTACTCCTCGCAGTACTTCCGCGACCGGCTGGCGGCGGGGCTTGCCAACATAGACTTCAACATTCCGCAGGAGCGCTGGTTCACCAACCTCACCAGCAAGGGCAACACCGGCTCGGCATCGATATACATCATGCTCGACGAGCTCTTCCACAGCGGGCGCCTGCAACCCGGCCAGCGTTTGCTCTGCTACGTTCCGGAAAGCGGCCGCTTCTCCGCAGCTTACATGCTGCTCACGGTGGTCTAGCCAATCCGCTCCGAGGCGCCTGCCTTTGTTTCCAAAGGCAGGCTCCCCGGGATCGCGTCCATGGGCACTCCGCCTATGCAAAACGCCAAGCGGTTTCGGCACACCGGGCGCATGCCGAAGCCGCCTGGCTTCCTACGCCCAACAACACTCCCGGCGCGTGGACCGGGCGGTCAAGCCGCACTGTGCGGCACGACCACAGCATGCGTGACGAGTATCACCACGCTCCCCCTTCCGGTACTGCATTATCCAGCCGGCTGCCCGCCGGAGCGCAAGCGCAGACGCGCCCATTCACCCTACCGCGCGGAACGGGCAGCGAATGGATTTGCAAAGCCCCCAGGGGAGTTCAACCGTAAGGGCATCACCATGTTCAATTCCACTTGGCACGCTCTGCAGCGTGCGACCACTGCTCTGGCGCTGGCCATGCCGCTGGCGGCATGCGCCGGTAGCGGGTTGGCGAGCAGCGCCGCCCAAGCGACCAGTCAGGATCCAGCCACATCGCCGCAAGCACCTTCCGCCGACAGCAAGCCGACAACTCCAGGCGACGCTGTCGTGGTTGCGGCCGCCGAGCCGCGGCCCCCCCAGAATGAGTGCGCCAGCCCCCACCCCGCGTGGATCTGGTGCGATGACTTCGAGCAGGACCGCAGCGCCTACTATTTCGAAGCGACCATGCCGCGTAGAGCGGGCGTTGGCTTGAATGGCTCCCACGGCATTGTGGGACGCTACACACTGGGCTCCTCGGAGGCGGGAAATCTCAAGCTCGCTTTCGGGCGCACCCCCAGCCCCGCAATCCGGCCCGCTGACGACGGCACCAAGAACTATCGGGAGATCTATTGGCGGTTCTACCTCAAACATCCGGCCAACTGGCAAGGAGGAGGCGCCGACAAGCTCAGCCGAGCCACCGTGTTCGCCGGCCCTGCCTGGGAGCAAGCCATGATTGCCCATGTCTGGAGTGGCCAGAACGACGAGGAGACTTACCTCAAGCTGGATCCAGCCACCGGCACCGACAGCGCCGGTCGAGTGATCACCACAGGTTACAACGACTTCGCCAGGCTGCGCTGGCTGGGCGCGACGCACGGTAAAGAACCGCTGTTCGTTCCAGAACGCTTCGGTCAATGGCAGTGCATAGAAAGCCGGGTACGCTTGAACGACAGCGGCAAAGCCAACGGCGTTTTCGAGTTATGGATCAACGGCAAGCTCAGTGCTCGCCGCACCGACATCAACTGGGTAGGCAGTTACGATAAGTACGGCATCAATGCCGTGTTCCTGGAGAACTACTGGAACGCCGGCAGTCCGGTAGAGCAGGAGCGCTATATGGACAATTTCGTCATCAGCACTGCCCGCATCGGTTGCGGCTAGGCGCGCTCCCCATAGACGCCGCTTCCAAAAGCCACTGAGCCAACCACCGTGGGAGGCGCCCCCTGGGCGCTAAGGGCTTTTCTCCAGGGGCCTGTCGGTTAGACGACGACCCGCGGCCGGGAGGGCGCTCCCACGCTAACATGAGGACGGTGGCGGCGAGCCCGTGGTTCGCCGCCGCAGCGACTTAGACTTTCATGCCCGGCATGTTCAGGGAGGCCGTATTGCCGCCATCCACCGGCAGCGCCTGCCCTGTCACGTAGCTGGCATCGTCACTGGCAAGGAAAGCGATCGCGGCGGCGACCTCCTCCGGGCGCCCGTAACGGCGCAACTCGCAGCGCGACCCCAACTTGTGTTCCTTGTTATTGGCGCGCGCGTAATCGAATATGCGCTTGGTCATCCCCGTTTCGATCAAGCCGGGGCATACTGCGTTCACCCGGATATTCCACTGCCCCAAATCGCAGGCCGAGGTCATCGTGAAGTTGATCAGCCCTGCTTTCGAAGCGCTGTAGGCATTACCCCCCGCTCCCGAGCGAATGCCTGCTACGGACGCCGTGTTGACGATCGCCCCGCCGCCCTGTTTCTGCATCTGACGGGCAGCGTACTTGGTGAAGTACACCGGCCCGTACAGATTCACCTCCATGATCTGGCGCCAGATCTCCCCATCTTGTTCGGTAGCCAACGCATAGCTGGTCGGCCCGCCGGTGATCCCGGCATTGTTGCAAAGCACATCCAGTTGCCCGAAGTGCGCGATGACGTCGGCTACGCACTGCTCCACGGCCGCCTCGTCGGCAACGTCCAGCGCACGCTCCCAGACCTGGGTCCCTTCGGGCAGGCTGGCCACGGTTTCTGCCAGCCCTTCCGCATTGCGGTCCACCAACGCCAGTTTGGCGCCCTCGGCGGCCAGGCGTTGCGCCGTGGCGCGACCGATACCGCTGCCGGCACCGGTAATCAGTGCGACTTTACCCTGAAAACGCATGCGCAATTCTCCTCGAAGTGTTGTTAGTGGCGGCTCGTGCCGTCGGCATAGTGAACGGAATTTGGCATGCCCCGCGCAAACCGGTCAACCGCACCTGTGCAAACTTGTCCAGGCACTCTCTCAACACTTCGAGCTAAGCATCTGAGCCCGAACGGCTTTGTGCGCGGCCGCAAATCTCTTATCCACACACGGGTCATAAACACTGCTCGGCAGGTATCGCCTGCCCCAGCGGCTCTCCAGGCCAATGACGCAAGCGACTGATTTTATTAGCCCGTTTTAATCCGTCGAAATTCTCACCAATCCAACACAATCCCAAGCGGAGACAGCACTTGCGACGTTTGCCACAATGTTGCCCACAGAGTTATCCACAGAAAATGTGGATAACCTCCACCCTCTGCTGCCGGCTCTCAGGCGGTAATGGCAAGCACTACTGCCATAGCGGGCAACGCGAGCATATTGCTGATGACGATCATGCTGGCGGCCAGCGCGGTATCGCCCTTCAACTGCCTGACCAACACGTACGACGCCGAGGCTGTGGGGCAGGCCAGCAGGATCAGCACGATACGCGTTTGATCGCCGGACAGCCCTATCCACCAAGCCAGCAGCAGCCCTATGCCCGGCACCAGTCCCACTTTCAGCAGCGATCCTGCTACCGCCCAGCCCAGGCTGCCCTGCAACGGAGTGGAGCAAAGCGTTCCACCTATGCAGATCAAGGCTAGCGGCAAGGCCATCTGGCCCACCGCAGCGAAGCTGCGTTCGACCATGGTCGGCAGCGCAATGCCAGTCAAGGAGAATGCCAGTCCAGCCAGGCAGGCGAGGAGAATGGGGTTGGTCAGCAACCCCAGCGCCAGCTCGCGCGCTACCCCACTGTCACGCCGCTCGGCAAACAACAGCAGCACCAGCACGGCCAGCACGTTGTACAGCACTACCATGGGCCCAAAGGCCAGCAGTGCATTGGCCTCGGCGGCGGCACTCGCCTCCGCGGCGCCGGCAAAAGCGTAAAGCACCACAGGCAGGCCGATGAAGGTCAGATTGCCGCGGAAGACTCCTTGCATGAAGGTGCCGCGAGAGGCCGGATGCAAACCGCCCGCGACGGCCAAGGCGAGCGCGGCGACAATGGCGGCTGCCGTGGCAGCGCAGCCCACCAGCAACAGATCGGCGATGGCGCTCACCTCCGGGCTGGCGGCGGCGATGCGATAGAACAGCATGGCCGGGAGACCTATCCAGTAGGTCAGCCTATTGAGGTCGCCAAGCGCTTGCGGTCCGAGAAACCCGGTACGGGTCAATCCCCAACCCAGGCCGATGATGACGAAAACCGGCGCCAGGATTTCTATGATTGCAACCAGAAGCCCGCCTCCGCCCCGGAGAGCCACCCATCGCGCTCGCGCCTTAACGCGACCACCCGATCCGGGCACCGCTCGCAATAGACGACCTCCAGCGGTTCGTCCATCAGGAAGAACTTCGCACCACGGCCGCCGGCATCGTCGCGATGCTCGCGAAAGCGACGCTCGATGTCGGTGGCAATCCCTGTATACAAATACCCCCGCCGGGTGCGAATCAAGTAAACGAACCACTGGGTAGTCACGTACGGAGACGCTCCGCTATGAGTCAGGCGACCGGCAGTCCCGGTACCGGATACGCCTGGCAGAATTCCTTCACCTCGGCTGCCAGACGCGCCATCATAGCATCATCGTCGGGCGATCTTAGCGCTTGGACCATCCACCCAGCCAAGCGCCGCATCTCGTCCTCCCCCATCCCGCGGGTCGTGCAAGCAGGGGTTCCGAGGCGAATCCCGCTGGGACGCAACGGCGGGTTGGGGTCATCGGGGATGACTTGCTTGTTCGTGGTGATTCCAATGCGATCCAGCACCTCTTCCGCAGTGCGCCCATCTATCCCGAAGCTGCTGACGGTATCGATGACCATCAGATGGTTGTCGGTACCGCCGGTAACCAGTGCCACGCCCTGCTCCAGCAGCGCCGTTGCCAGCGCCTTGGCGTTATCCAGAACTTGCCGCGCATAGTGTCGGAACTCGGGCTCCAGGGCCTTCTTGAACGTGAACGCCGCGCCGGCTACCGCGTTCATATGCGGCCCGCCCTGCAAGCCCGGGAACACTGAGGCGTCAATCTTTGCCGCCAGCTCCGCACGGCATAGGATCAGCCCGCCGCGCGGACCGCGCAAGCTCTTGTGGGTGGTGGTAGTCACCAGATCGAAACCGGCTTCGATGGGGTTGCGCATCACCCCGCCCGCGACCAGCCCGGCGATATGGGAGATGTCCGCCATGGTCAAGGCTCCGACCTCCTCGGCCACGGCGCGGAACGCGGCATAATCGTAGTCGCGCGGATACGATGAGTACCCGCAGAGCACGATCTTCGGCCGCGTTTTCGTGGCAACGGCGAGCAACTCGTCGAAGTCGATGGCGCCGGCTCGATCCGGCGCGGTCTTGTAACGAACGAAGTTGTAGATCCTGCCCATATGGGAGACCGGCGCCCCATGCGTGAGATGCCCGCCGTGAGATAAATCCATGCCCAGCACGGTATCGCCAGGCCGCAGGAATGCCATATACACTGCCTGGTTCATCGGCGAGCCGGACAGAGCCTGCACGTTGGCGTGCTCGGCGCCGAATAGCTCACAGGCCCGTTCACGCGCCAGGATCTCGACCGCATCCGTGTATTCCTGACCGCCATAGTAACGGCGGCCTGGATAGCCTTCGGCGTACTTGTTGGTCAGCGCCGAACCTAACGCGGCCAGCACCTCGGGGTAGGTGTAATTCTCGGAAGGGATCATTTCGACCCCGGCCTGCTGTCGCACTTCTTCGCCGTGGATGGCGGCGAACAGATCGGGATCGTTGGCGGCGAGCAATTCACGGTAACGACTGTCCATGGGCATGCTCCTAATCATTGGCTGATGAAAAGCAGATGCCCAGGCGATCGGCGAGTACTGCGGGCAGCCCACGGCGCTAGCGTTCCCCGGCAGTACCTTGTCGGCAGGCGCTCCCCGATGGTGCTCCACCTCGAATCGCCAGTTACGCCTGCCCTTAATGAGTCGACTCTATGCCGGAAACGGCCAGCGTGCAACCGGCTGCGGACTTATTGCACACGGCGCGGCAACTCAAGCCTGAGCCTGATGAGAACGCTGCAGGATGGAAAAAAGCCCGTTAACGCCCACAATAATGGCCGCAATCAACTGCAGCCAAGTGGTAAATGGCGCATCGGCATAGCCGAATAACCAGGGCGAGATAGCCAGCCACACGGCCAGGACCACCCGCGCGGCGCCCTGCCAAATGCCGCCCCAGGCTATCGCTGAGGTCGAGAGCAGAACCACCAATATGCCGACGATATACAGACTGATAGCGGGCGCGCCGAACAGGCCACGCGGCAGCGGCAGTACTATTGGCGACAGAAACAGCCATACCCCGATTACCGCAGTAACGCGATCGAACCACACCAGATTGCTTCGCATTGGGCTCTCCCCTGCTCTAGCCGATCTACATCGGGGCAAGCGACAGCGCTGACAATACGCCGTATCGGCTTCCCGGGAAGCCGCAAACAATCGCGCTAGGCGTGATTCTTCAACAGCTTGCTCATTTGGGCTGACGCGGGGCATTGGGGGTACAAGCAACCCCGTTCTTCGAGGGCCGCTGCCACGGGTCGGCTCCCAAAACAACAACCTGGCGGGTTTACACAGCTAGGGCTTGACGGCGCTGGCGTAGCCAGCGCCGTCAAGAACATATGAAGATCGTTCCGTCCCGCGCGCCAGTGCCAAGCACGGTTCGGCGTCCGCTCGGGCGCATAAGCCCACGATCTACAGAAATTCGCGCAGCAAGCGCAAGAACTCGTCGAGGCGGTCGTGATGCACCCAATGTCCAGCATTGGCCACAGCCGCCACGCGAGCATTGCGGAAATAGTTCACCCGGCCATCCTCCGCCGGATTCGACGCCCAACTCTCCTCGCCCCACACCAGCAGCGTAGGACAGCTAATGCGCCCCCACAGCTGCTGGATCATCTCCGGCGTCATCTCGTAAGGCGGCATGACGCGCACATAGTTGTCGAACTTCCAGCTATAGGTGCCGTCCTCGTTCTGGCTGATGCCATGCACCGTGAGGTGCCGCGCCTGCTCCGGAGTGAGGTGCCGATTGGACTCCTGCATGCGCGCAATCGCCTCTTCTATCGAGGCATAACGGCGCGGCTGCCGACCGGCCAGTTGGCGCTGCTCTTCGATCCAGCGCCGCATGCGCTCGGCCGGCGGCTCCTTGCTGCGCTCGGCCAGCAGCTTGGGCGATGGACCAAGGCCCTCTATGGCCACCAGCTTGCGCACGTTCTCCGGATAGAGCCCCGCGTAGCGCAAGGCGATATTCCCTCCCAGAGAATGCCCGACAATGGTCAGCGGTGCGAGCTGGAGCTGATGGATTAGCTGCGCCAAATCGTACACGTACGCGGCCATGGTGTAGTTGCCGTCCGGCGACCACTGGCTATCTCCATGTCCGCGCAGGTCGGGGGCGATGATGTGCCAGTCGTCGCGCAGCTCAGCCACCACCCAGTCCCAGTTGCGGCAATGATCGCGCCCCCCGTGCAGCAACAACAACGGCGGCTTGTCCGGGTTGCCCCAATCTACATAGTGCAGACGCAGCCGCTGCGAGATAAAGGTCCGAGACGTTGGACCGCTAAACTCAAGCATGCTCATAACGGTGTTTCTTCTGCTCGTGAATCCGCGAACACTCTATGCCATCGCCGCCGCGATTGCGATGCGGGCGGTTTGCATGACAGCGTTTCCCGACAACTCAGGTGAACGCCGTCCGAGCATCCGCGAACCTCGAGCGATTCGAGAACGGCCCCGGATAGGGCGCCGAAATTGGCCCTGACAGCTACTGCAACGCGGACTCTATCGCGGCCTCCAAGGCCGCGTCGCCAGGCGCGACACGCGATGAAAAGCTGGCGACCACGCGGCCGTCGCGGCCCACGACATACTTGTGGAAATTCCAGCGCGGCGCTTCGGCCTGCGCCGCAAGCTCCCGAAAGATCGGGTGCGCATCGCTGCCGCGCACGCTTATCGGCGCGAACATGTCGAAGCTGACCCCGTAGTTCAGACGGCAGACTTCCGCAGTACGCGCCTCATCGTCCGCTTCCTGGCGAAAATCGTTCGAGGGAAAACCGAGTACCGCCAAGCCGCGTTCGCGGTAACGTTGGAAGAGCTGCTCCAGGCCGTCGAATTGCGGTGTGAAGCCACAGAAACTGGCCGTATTCACGATCAGCAGCGCCTTGCCGGCATGCTGCGCGCACAGATCCACGATCTCATCGGCGTGCAGCCGCCGCAGCTCGTGCTGCAACAGCGAGGGGCACTCGTCGGCGAGCGCCGGACTCGCACCGGCAAGCCCGATACCTATCGCAATCAGCAGTCGCCGCAGCATTGGCTCCTCCCGGACATGGGTTCACGCTGCCGGCTGCACCGGCCGGTAGCCTTCCACGAACTCCGGCGGCAATCGGCGCGCCTTACCGGTTTTCATGTCGATACAAACCCAGCGCGTGCTGCCCGTCAATACGGTCTTGCGGTCGGACAGGCGAATAATCTGGTAGTCGCGGTAAACCGACAGCTTGCCGTCATTGCCGCTGATCCATGTCCCCACCAGCAACTCGTCGCCCGCGAAGGTGGGCAGGAGGTACTCCAGCTCATGCTTGCGAGCCACCAGGCCACAGCCTATGCGGCGGTAGTCCTCTATGGAAAAGCCAAGCTCCTTGGAGTGAGCCCAGGCGATGTCCTGCAGCCAGCGCAGATAAACCACATTGTTGGTATGTCCGAAGCCATCGATGTCCGCTTCGGTGACCTGGAGGCGCTCGATGTAAGGTGCCGTCACCTTCCAGCTCAATGAATCCTCAGTCGCAATCGTCATTCCAATTCCTTGTCGAAGAGCCAGTCAGCGCCCGTAGGCGGGAGAGCGTCGAGGCTAGTGCGGCCGCCACTCTGGATCAAGGGGACAAGCGCAAACTGAGGAGGCAGAGGTCGCACTACGGCATGCCGCCACGCCACATCAGCTTGATGCAGCGCCTGCGTCTGGCTTAGTGTTGGCACGTTCATTAGCTTTTCCTCCTACGGAGGACGATCAGCCATCATACAGCGGGAGCTAAGCGTGACTTCGATCTACATCAGCGGCAGCGGACTATTCACCCCTCCGGAGTCCATCTCCAACGCCGAGCTCGTTGCCGCGTTCAACCAGTACGCCGATGCTTTCAATGCCGCTCACGCCGCGGACATAGAAGCCGGCCGAACGGCCCCAATACAGCACTCCAGCGAGGAGTTCATCGTCAAGGCATCAGGCATTCGCAGCCGCTATGTCATGGACAAGGCCGGCATTCTCGACCCACAAGTCATGCACCCACGGCTGGCCTATCGCACGCCGGACCAGCCGTCTATTCAGTGCGAGATGTCGGTGATAGCCGCACGCGAAGCCATGGAGCGCGCCGGCAAGCGGCCTGAGGACATCGACGCCGTGATCGTAGCCTGCTCGAACCTGCAGCGCGCCTATCCGGCCGTTGCGGTAGAAGTTCAGGCGGCGCTAGGGATTGGCGGCTTTGCCTTCGACATGAACGTAGCCTGCTCGTCGGCCACGTTCGGCTTGCAGATGGCTGCCGATACCATCGCCAGGGGACACGCGCGCGCCGCGCTGGTGATCAGCCCGGAGATCTGCTCGGGACACCTGAACTTCCGCGATCGCGACAGCCACTTCATCTTCGGCGATGCCTGCACCGCCATGGTGGTCGAGCGCGAGCAGACGCTGGCCACAGACAATGCGTTCGAGATTCTGGGCACCCAGCTCAAAACGCAGTTCTCCAACAACATCCGTAACGACTCGGGCTTTCTCAACCGCACCTTGACCCCGCCGGCCCCGCCCGAAGCGCTGCTGTTCCGTCAGCAAGGACGCAAGGTGTTCAAGGAAGTGGTGCCCATGGTACAGGAGCTGATCCTCTCGCACCTAGCGGAGCTGAAGCTTGAACCGTCCGAGCTGCGCCGCCTATGGCTGCATCAGGCCAATATCAACATGAACGAGCTGATCGCCAAGCGTGTGCTGGGCCGGGTGCCCGAACCCGAAGAGGCGCCGATCATTCTCGACCGCTTCGCCAACACCAGCTCGGCAGGCTCGATCATCGCCTTCCACCTGCATCATGAGGACTTGCAGGAAGGCGATCTGGGCGTGATCTGCTCGTTCGGTGCCGGCTATTCGGCTGGCAGCGTGGTGGTCCGCCGGGCGGGCAAGCGGTAAACACAACTTAGGAGGCAGTGCTGCCTGCGAAACGCCGGCGGCACTGCACGCCTCAGAGCGGCATCCGTTGCGGCCCAGCGCTAGGGCCGGTCTATGCGCCCCTGTCCAGGCCCGCGCACGGACACCATTCTTAACCCTGTCAAAGTCCAGCCAGCGGAATCTTGAAGAACTGCTCGCGGTAGAAGCGCAGCTCCTCTATGGACTCCTTGATATCGTCCAGCGCCAGATGGGTCCCTTTCTTGCTGAAACCCGTGAGCAGCTGCGGCGCCCAGCGCTTCATCAGCTCCTTGATGGTGCTCACATCAATGTGGCGGTAGTGAAAGTACTGCTCCAGCTCTGGCATGCAGCGGTGCAGAAAGCGCCTATCCTGGCAGATACTGTTGCCGCACATCGGCGAGGTCTTGGGCGGCACGTACTGCCGGAGAAACTCCAGCGTGAGCGCTTCGGCCTGCGCTTCGTCTATGCGACTCTCGCGCACACGTTGGGTCAGTCCCGAGCGGCCGTGCTGATTGGTGTTCCACTCATCCATGCCCGCCAGGACCTCGTCACTCTGATGTATAGCCAGCACAGGGCCTTCGGCGATGATGTTCAGATCCGAGTCCGTCACCACCGTAGCGATCTCGATGATTCGGTCGCGGTCCGTGTCCAACCCCGTCATCTCGAGGTCGATCCAGATCAAGTTGTCTGCCGATTGGGTCATCTCTCGCCGGTCCCCTGGTTACAGTTGTCCGCGATTCTAGCAGAGGCTATGCTGCCTGCCGACCGTGATCACTGGCAGCACCTCCGTAATGAACGAAACTCAGGCCGGCCGCGTCGTTATCAGCTACGGTAAAGAAGCCGTTGTCGAAGCGCAGGGCGAGCTGTGGCGCTGCAACCTGCGCCGCACGGTCGGCCGTCCCGTCTGCGGCGACTATGTCCGCTGGCGGCGCACCAGCGAGAGCGACGGCGTAATCGAACAGATCAAACCGCGTCGCAATGTGCTCGCACGCCCCGATTACCGGGCCAAGCTGCGGCCGCTAGCCGCCAACATAGACCTGATAGTGGTGGTGATCGCCAGCGAGCCGGGTTTTACGCGCGAGCTGATCGACCGCTACCTGGTCCTGGCGGCGAGCCTGGAGATCGACGCCGGCCTCTGGCTGGGCAAAAGCGATCTGCTGACCGACGACGAACGGCAACGGCTGCAAGGGCAGCTCGCGGACTACGTAGCGCTGGGCTACCCAGTCGTTATCGGCAGCAATCAGACAGGCGAAGGTGTGGGGACGCTCAAGGAGCTGCTCAGCAATGGCACTAGCGTGCTGGTAGGCCAATCGGGGGTGGGCAAGTCCTCGCTGGTCAAAACCTTATTGCCGGATCGGGAAATTCGCATCGGCGAGCTCTCTCATGCCAGCGGTCTGGGGCGGCATACGACTACGGAAACCACGCTGTATCACCTGCCTGACGGCGGCGAACTGATCGATTCGCCCGGCATACGCACGCTCCGCCTGGGCCACCTCACGCCGCAGCAGATCGCCGACGGCTTCCGAGAGTTCCGGCCCTTCATCGAGCAGTGCCGCTTCGGCAACTGTCAGCACATCAACGAGCCGGGCTGCGCGGTAGAGCAGGCTAGCCGCGAAGGACACATAGCCCCGGCACGACTGGCAAGCTACCGGGCCATCGTTGCCGCCGAAGAGCGGGAATCCTACTGACCGGCTGTGAACGCCAGGGCGCGGCAAGCCCTGCGGCAACGCGCCCCAGCGCCCCCCGCGATCCGCTAGCCCGGCGGCCAGCCAAGCGCGCGACCGCCCAGCACATGCAGGTGGAGGTGGAATACCGTCTGACCCGCGTCCTCCCCGCAGTTCATCACCGTCCGGTAACCGCCTGCAGCTATCCCTTCCTTTGCCGCCACGGCCTGCGCGGCCAGATACATCTCGCCGACCAGTTCCTGGTCGGCCGGGCCAAGGTCGTTAACAGTGGGAATATGGCGTTTGGGAACGACCAGAACATGCGTCGGCGCCTGGGGATTGAGATCGCGAAACGCGACGGTATGATCGGTTTCCAACACGACCTGCGCGGCAACCTCGCCGGCGGCGATTTTACAGAAAATGCAATCGTCCATCCTGGCCCCCTTATGCTAAGCCGCGGGGGTTCTCATTCGACTGCACTTCCAGCCGAATCCCCCCCAGCAGTATTACTGCCTCGCTTATAACGAGCCCGGCCGCGCAAGCGCCCAGCGCGGACATCGGCTGCGAGAACCAAACCTCTAGTATTTGCGCCGTCCCTGAAAGGCGTGCGACAGCGTCCCGCTGTCCACGTACTCCAACTCGCCCCCCAGCGGCACCCCGTGGGCAATGCGCGTGACCGTCAGACCGTGCTCGCGTCCCATCTCGGCTATGTACTGAGCCGTGGCCTCCCCTTCCACCGTCGGATTGGTCGCTAGAATAACTTCCTTGACTTCGCCACCGGCCAGCCGCGCGTCCAGCCGATCCAGGCCGAGTTCGCGCGGACCGATTCCGTCCAGCGGCGACAGCCGCCCCATGAGAACGAAGTAAACGCCGCCGTAACCCGTCGCCTGCTCCAGGGCATAAACATCGGCGGGATTCTCTACGACGCACAGCACACTGCGGTCACGTCGGCTGCTGGAGCAGATCTCGCATACCGGCTGCTCGGTAAGCAGCCGGCACTCGGCACATTCGCCGACCTTCTCGACCGCCTGCAGCAGCGCCTCGGCCAAGCGCCGCGCTCCCCCGCGATCGCGCTGCAGCAGATGAAAAGCCATCCGCTGCGCGGATTTGGGCCCTACGCCGGGCAAGCACCGCAGCGCCTCGATCAGGCTTCTTATGGCCGGTGAAAATGCCGTACTCGACATTACGCGAACAGCCGACTCAGAACGGCAGCTTCATGCCGGGCGGCAAACCAATGTTGGCGGTCATGCTGGCCATGCGCTGCTTGGTTTCCTGCTCGACCTTGCGCACGGCGTCGTTCACCGCTGCGGCGACCAGATCCTCGATCATCTCCTTATCGTCCTCGAACAGGCCGGGATCGATGGTCACGCGGCGCACCTCGTGCCGCCCCGTCATGAGCACCGACACCATCCCGCCTCCGGCTTCGCCGGTCACTTCCATATTGGCGATCTCTTCCTGCGCCCGCTGCATATCCGCCTGCAGCTTCTGCGCCTGCTTCATCAGGTTGCCCAAGCCACCCTTCATGGTCCCGCTCCTCGTGATTGGTGCCCCGCGCGGGGCGCTCCGTCAGTCTATGGGTTCGATAGAACCGCTGATTATTTCAGCCCCGAACACCTCCCGCATAGCGGCGATGTTGGGGTCCCGATTGATCGTTTCCACGGCGGCCTGCTGCCGCAGCGCCGCGCGCTGCTGCGCGATCGCGGCGGGAATATCGCCCTTCGGCGCTTCCATCTCGATCACCAGCTGCAGCGATTCGCCAAAGTGCCGTCCCAGCGCCTGCGCCAGACGCTGCTCCAAGGCCTCGTTGCGCAAATGCTGGTCGCCAGGGTCCAAACGCAGCGTAACCTTGCCTTCGGCATGGCTCACCAGTTCGCACTGCATGGCCAGCGCCCGCGTGGGCCCTTTAAGTCCGAGCTGCTCGATCAGATCGAGCCACGCCTCGTTACCGGACGCTGCCGAAGCCGCAGCTTGCGAACGCTCGACCGGCGGCACATCAACGGGCGAGGCGCCAGCAGGAGCAGCGCCAGGGGGAGCTGCGGGCGTCTGGGTCGCGGGCGGCTCAGGACTGGCTGGCGAATGCCGCGGCGCCGGCTGCGGTTTCGCCGGTGCCGGCGCCGTTTGTGCCGTACCCGACGCGGGCCGGAATGCCAGCATTCGCAGAACGATCATCTCGAAGCCCATGCGCGGATCCGGCGCCAAAGGCAAATCGCGCCGCCCGATCAGGGCGATCTGATAGTAGAGTTGCACGTCCTCCCGACCCAAACGCCGGGCCAGGGCCAACAAGCGCTCGCGCTGGGGCGTATCCTCGCCGACACTGGCCGGGATCGTCTGCGCCAGCGCCAGCGTGTGCAGCACGCTGAGCAGCTCTGCCAGCGCATCGCCAAAATCCGGCGTTTCGGCTGCCATGCGCTCGATCACCTGCAAGGCCGCCGCACCGTCCTCGTCCGCCACCGCTTCCAGCAGATCGAACAGGAACTCGCGCCCTATGCTGCCCAGCATGCTACGGGTTTCCGCCTCGCGTACGGCGCCAGCGCCGAATGCGATGGCCTGATCCAGCAAGCTGAGCGCGTCGCGCATACTGCCGTCCGCGGCCTGAGCCAGGATGGTCAACGCGCCCGGCTCGAACGCGATGTTTTCCTGCTCGAGAATGTGCTGGAGGTGCTGCGCGATCAGCGACGGCGCGAGCCGCTTCAGATTGAACTGCAGGCAGCGCGAGAGGATGGTCACCGGGATCTTTTGCGGATCAGTGGTGGCCAGCAGGAATTTGACATGCGGCGGCGGCTCTTCCAGCGTTTTCAGCAGCGCATTGAAGCTGTGGCTGGAGAGCATGTGAATCTCGTCGATCAGGTAGACCTTGTATCGGCCACGCGTGGGCGCGTACTGGACATTGTCCAGCAGGTCGCGGGTGTCTTCGACCTTGGTGCGCGAAGCGGCGTCCACCTCGATCAGATCGACGAAGCGCCCCTGGGCGATTTCCTGGCAGGCGCTGCATTCGCCGCACGGCTGCGCGCTGACTCCCTGCTCGCAGTTCAGGCACTTGGCGATGATGCGCGCCAGGGTCGTCTTACCGACGCCTCGGGTACCCGTAAAGAGATAGGCATGATGCAGCCGACCGCTGTCCAGCCCGTTAACCAGGGCCTGGAGCACATGCTCCTGGCCCACCATCTCGGCGAATGTACGTGGACGCCACTTGCGCGCCAGGACCTGATAGCTCATCGATTCCCTGGGTAGACCAAGAGTGCAGTGCGGAGATTGTAGCACCGGCAGCGGGCGAAGTTTACGCGCATGGCACGCGAAAGCGAGGCTGCCGAAAAAATGGAGGCGGCCACGCCAGCCACACCCCGGCGCCCGAGTCCACTGCTGCCGCTGCTCCCTTCCGGGCCTGACGGGGTTCACAGCTTATCGTCGCGAGGGGACCGACGCAGCCACCATTGAGCGATTTGCGCTGCGCGCAACAAGCCTACAACGTTAGCGGATTTGGCCGCGCATTACCAGTGCGCAAGCCAGCCTCATCCGGCGTCCGGATGGGAACGCGATATGAGACCATGCCTCGTGCCGCCAGGTTCCCCACCCCGTGCCATTCCGGCCGGATTTTCCCACGCCTGCTGTCGATCCGCACCCAGCCGAAACGATTATGAGGCAGCCAGGGAGCGCTTTGCCCGGTAGCCGGGACGATGCCCGTGGTCCGGGCAAACGCAATCCCACGCGAAAACATCGGAGAGCAGCGGAAGTTGGCAGGAGCAGAAGACAGCCGGAGGATTCGGTGCTATGCACTGAGTAGCGCCCAAGCGGCGCAGCTTACTGACATGAGGCTGTCAGTAGGGAACTGTTACCGTTATCCACCTCGGCCAAGAGCCTCTAACAAAAAAACCGGCAAGGCTTGACCTTAAGCGCGCTTGAGGTTCTAGGCTCGCTATCGACTTCCAGCGCTGACTACCGCACCGGCAGCCAAGCGTAAAGCACGCCGGAACTTGGTTGTCCGAACGCAATTTGCACCGAAGGAGAAACCGCGTGCAACCGATCATAGCGGTGAAAGACCTGACGAAAACATACGCCTCGGGCCTTCAGGCGTTGAAGGGAGTAAATCTGGAGATCCGTCGCGGCGAGATCTTCGCCCTGCTGGGCCCCAACGGGGCCGGCAAGACCACGCTGATCAGCATCATCTGCGGAATCGTCAACCCGAGCGGGGGCCAAGTGCTGGTCGATGGGCACGATATCGTGCGGAATTATCGGGCTGCCCGCTCAAAGATCGGACTGGTTCCGCAGGAGCTGGCCACCGATGTGTTCGAGACGGTCTGGGCCACGGTGAACTTCAGCCGCGGCCTGTTCGGCAAACCGCGCAACCCGGCCTACGTCGAACAAGTTCTGCGCACTCTCTCGCTATGGGATAAGAAGGACACCAAGATCCTGGCGCTGTCGGGCGGGATGAAACGCCGCGTACTGATCGCCAAGGCGCTGTCGCACGAGCCCAAGATCCTGTTCCTGGACGAGCCCACCGCGGGCGTGGACGTAGAGCTGCGGCGCGATATGTGGGAGATGGTGCGGGGCCTGCGCGAAAGCGGTGTAACCATCATCCTCACCACGCACTACATAGAAGAGGCCGAGGAGATGGCCGACCGCATCGGTGTTATCAACCACGGCGAAATCGTGCTGGTCGAGGAAAAGACCAGGCTGATGGAGCAGCTAGGAAAGAAACAGCTCAAATTGCAGCTCCAGCAGCCGCTGCCCAGCCTCCCGCCGGATCTGGCTGATGCGCCATTGGAGCTTTCCTCGGACGGCGCCGAGCTCGTGTACACCTTCGACACCCAGGGCTCGCAAACCGGCATCGCCAGCCTATTGCGACGACTCGCAGAGCACGGCATCGACTTCAAGGACCTGCAGTCCAGCCAAAGCTCGCTGGAGGAAATCTTCGTCAACCTGGTGAGATCCAGAGCATGAATGTCTACGCCATCCGCGCCATCTACCTATTCGAGCTCGCCCGAACCTGGCGCACGCTGCTGCAAAGCATCGCTACACCGGTGATCTCGACCTCGCTCTACTTCATCGTATTCGGAGCTGCCATAGGCTCCCGCATGGCCGAGGTCGACGGCGTCAGCTACGGGGCGTTCATAATTCCTGGCCTGATCATGCTCTCGCTGCTTACCGAGAGCATCTCGAACGCCTCGTTCGGCATCTACATGCCCCGGTTCTCCGGCACGATCTACGAGATACTCTCGGCGCCGGTTTCCTATGTGGAAATCCTGATCGGCTATGTGGGCGCAGCGGCGACCAAGTCTGTGATCCTCGGGCTGATCATCCTGGCCACGGCCCGGCTCTTTGTCGCCTACGAGATCGAGCACCCGCTGTGGATGGTGGCCTTTCTGATTCTCACCGCCATCACCTTCAGCCTGTTCGGCTTCATTATCGGCATCTGGGCGGACGGCTTCGAGAAACTGCAGGTGATTCCCATGATGATCGTCCTGCCCCTCACCTTCTTGGGCGGCACGTTCTACTCGATCGAGATGCTGCCGCCGCTCTGGCAAACAGTGACGCTGTTCAACCCGGTGGTTTACCTGGTGAGTGGTTTCCGCTGGAGCTTCTACGGCGTCTCCGATGTCAACGTAGCGGTCAGCCTGGCCATGATCCTGGTGTTCCTGACACTGTGCCTGGCCACCGTGTGGTGGATCTTCAAAACGGGCTACCGGCTCAAGACCTGATAAACCCATGGCTGCGCAGCCGCCGGCGCTAGCAGCCAGCGGCTCGATCAAAGCCCCCTGTCACGAGGTGTCGCCTCATGCTCACAAGCTCGATCGATCTGACTGCAGGCGGTCTGTACATCGTCCTGCTGCTGTGGATCGCCAGCCAGCTCTACTGCTTTCTGATACTGGCGCCTGTCCACAAGACAGCACCTCGCATCCATCCGCGTTTGATCCGGCCCATCTCTCTGATCGCGCTGGCAAGCCCGCCCCTGGTGGTACTATTCGGGCTGCTGAGCATGCCCTGGAGCGAGGTTGCACGCATATGGCAAGAGTCCGCTGCGGGGACGCCGGGCATAACGGTGCTGCTCGCCCTGGGGCTGATTCTCACTCTGATGGCCTGGGGCTCGCAGTGGCAACTCGCCCTCCCCGAACGGCTCTGGAACGGCGACTATTTCTCGCGCAGCGGCCGCCGGCAATTGTTGCTTGCGGGCGCCTTGCGCACATTGGGTATCGCGCCCATTGTGATATTGACAGTGCTTCTTTACTCGGCAGGTCAGGTGCGCGTCATCATGGGCTAAGGAGCCTGATGCAGCCGCTTCAACGATAGGCTGCACAAGGCTCCCGCACCCCGTTGAACAAGAGCGAGCTCAGTCGGCCATACTTAGGCGGCTGAGCGTTATACCATCTCTTTCGGGGCCAGCGTTCCATCCAACGCGCAGAGGACACTCCAGACTGATGGGAGGCGCTATGAGCGGCGAGAGCGCACTGTAGCTGATGCGCTGCGGAATTACCTGTTCTGGCTTCCATAGGGCGTTCCACCGCCATGTAAGTCACGTGTGGACACGACGACCGCCTGCTAGGTCGCCTTATAGCAGCGAAAGGGCACACCACTACATCTCTTAGCGTCGGTCCGCCCTACATTTCGTGGACTCCCCTTACCCTTGCTTAGGAATTCCACGTGCAAGCTCAGGCTGACTACGGAAAGCGCCTGTTGGACCAAGGTCCCATGGCTGAGCATCTGGCTGACCCCTAGTTCCGGCTCGTTATCACCCTACGCGGAGACGCGAGCATGCGAATGCGGGCTGCACTCTTGTTGATAATTCTAGGGGGGCTCCCGATAGTCCCATTCCTTCAGGCATGCCAGACGACACCGTCGGAACGGCAGGAGACCCGTCAGGAAACGCGCGTTGAGGGCCGTACACAGGAGCGGCAGGAGGCACGCCGCGGCTGGTAGGCGAGCGCGAACACGTCGTCGAATAGCAGCGAAGGGTGACATACGCTCGTCGTGACATCACTCGGATAGCGAGAGGTGTCGGCCACGGGCGGCGGGGATCCGCCGATGAGCAAAAGCGATAGCGATCCGCAGGGCGTCGACGACGGTACGGGGCGACGACGCAAGGAAGGGTATCTGCGGCGACAGCTCCACAACCTCAAGCCTAGGCGCAGGAATCTACGGGCGGACCTCACATCCGGCCTTACCGGCGGCGTCTCCGCCGTCCCGGATGCCATGGCCGCCGCCGTCATGGCCGGTGTGAACCCGGTTCACGGGCTTTATGCCGCCATCGTCGGCCCTATCTTCGGGGCGCTTGGCACTAGCTCGACATACATGAGCGTAACCACTACGAGCGCCATGGCGCTGGCCACCGGCAGCGCCATGAGTCTCCTGCCCGAGTCCGACCGAACGGGAGCGCTGGCGCTCCTAGTGGTCCTGGCGGGCCTGATCCAACTGGCGCTGGGGCTGATGCGCATGGGCTTTCTGGTGCGCTTCGTTGCCAACACGGTGATGACCGGCTTCCTAACGGGCGTTGCGGTGAGCATCGTTCTATCACAGCTGGGCGACCTCACCGGTTATCACAGCGAGCAGACACACCGGCTGCTGAAGACGCTGGACCTGCTGACCCACCCCGGTGCGATCGACCCGCCGACTCTCGCTGTGGGCGCGTTCACCATCGCCGCCATCGTGCTACTGGGGCGTACCCCGCTTCGCAAGCTCGCCATGCTGCTCGCGCTCATCCTCGCCGTCGGCTTGACGCATCTGCTAGGACTGGACTCGGTCCGCCTGGTGGGCCAGGAGTTCGCAATCCCCTCCTCGCTGCCACTTCCTATCCTGCCGGACCTGCGGCTGATCCCCGAATTGCTGTTGTCCGCTGTGGCGGTCGCGTTCATTGGCGCGCTACAGGGCGCCGGGGTGAGTCACAGCAATCCCAACCCGGATGGCCGCTATCCGAGCATTTCCCAGGACTTTGTGGGCCAGGGCGTGGCCAATCTCGCTGCCGGGATCCTGCGGGGGCTGCCGGTGGGCGGCTCCTTCGGCCAGACGGCACTGCTGGTCAGCTCCGGGGCGCGCTCGCGCTGGGCTAACATCGTCAGCGGTATCGTGGTGGCCGGCGCCATTCTGCTGCTGGCGCCGGCCATCGAGGCGCTGCCCATGCCATCTCTGGCCGCGCTGCTGGTGGTGGCGGGGATCTCCGCGGTAAACACCGAGCAGATCCGAGTGATCTGGCAGACCGGCTGGCTGAGCGCAGCCGTCATGGCGTTCACCTTTAGTGCGACCCTCCTCTTGCCGGTACAGCAGGCCGTAATCGTCAGCGTGCTCCTTACCTTCGTACTGCAGATTTTCCATGCCGCCAACCGGGTCCGGCTGGTTGAGCTGCACCCGCGGCCCGACGGACTGGTGGACGAGCGCAAGCCGCCCAATAGGCTGCCGGACCATGCGGTAACGGCCCTTTATCCACACGGCAGCCTGTTCTTCGCTGGCGCCCAAGTGTTCGAGTCCCAGTTGCCTGATCCGGCCGATAGCGAAAGGACAGTGGTTGTATTGGTCTTGCGGGGTCGCCAGGAGGTAGGCAGCACCTTCATCCATGTACTTGATCGCTATGTGCGCCGGCTGCAGGCCCAAGGCGGCAAGTTGATGCTGGTCGGCGTGAGCGAGCGGGTGCGGGCGCAACTGGAGCGCACCGGGCTGCTGGAGCTGATCGGGGCCGATGCCGTCTATCCCGCCACACCGGCGCTGGGCGAGTCTCTGCAAGAGGCGCTCACAGCAGGCAAACAGTGGCTAGCCGAGACCCATGCAACCCAAGGCAACGGCAACCCTAGCCGATAGGATTTTGGTCCAATCGGGCCGGCCTAGTCCGCCTCCAAGTCTCATGGGTGACGCAGCTTGTAACGGCTCGCGCGGCACAGGCTTCGAGGCGTGAGCTTGAAGGAGATAGCGAAGGATGCGGCGATTGCCATCCGTGTTGCGGACAGTGATGGTCGGAGCGGCGCTCCTTGCCGCGTCGGCCACGGCGCAGATCTTTTCCAACCTACCCCATAGAGCAATTCGAGGAGTCCGACATGGCACAGCTCCGCGGGGCGTTCAAACAGGCGCTGGAGCAGCCGGACGGCAAGAGCGTCAACCGGGAGAATTCGGATACCGGTAACCGGGGCCGCGTGACGCCGCTGAAGACTGGCAAGCACGAAGGCCGCACTTGCCGGTTGCTGGAGATCAGCAACACGCCCGCCTGCGGAGAAAGCAACATCGCCCGTTATCGCTTCTGCCGGCAGCCCGATGGCAGTTGGAAAGCGGAATAGTAAAGCTTCCTATATCAAGCGCTGCGCCAGCTTCGCCAAAGCCTGCGAGAGCGGTAACTGGATCAGCACCACGGGCAACCATGGAGTCAGTACCACGAGCACGGGGGCTAGGATAGAGCGCAGTCCGATAGGCACCGCTCTCATGCGCGCCACCGCGTCGTAGAGCGCGTTGATATCACCTACCGGGCCCAGTTCCGGGGCGTCGAGCACGGGATCGTCAGGCACCTGTTCACGCAGAATCCAACGTCGCCGTACCAGCCCTCCGTGCCTAGCGAGCAGCTGGCCGTAGTCCAGAATGCCGTGCAGCCGCGCACGCAACAGTGCCGATGTGAATCCCAGCTGCGGCGCAAGCAGCACGAGCAGCGAGATGGCAACGAGTATCTGGACCGACAGAGAGTAGGCTTTGAGCGGTACCCCGTCGTACAGCCGCTCGTAGGCAGCCGCGGCGGCCAGCAAAGATGAAGTCGCCAGCACCAGCGGGCTCAGGGCGGCAGGCAACAGCTCAAGCATGCCCAGCCCACCGAGACGGTCGGGGTGAGTGGGGATAAGCGCCAGCTTGAGCCGCGCAATGCGCCAAAACAGCTGTATCAACAGCAACAGACGCCAGAGCCAGGTCAGCAGTAGCGCAATCAGCACTGGCCTCACTACGTAGCTCAGCCACAGATGCGGCAGGGTCAGGTCGCGCTCTGGAGCATAGGCAGCCCCTGCTGTGATCAGCAAGACCACGCTCAGCAGCACCAGCCAGGGCCAACGAGCACAGCGCCAGCGGGTCGTTTGGGCGAGGATGGCAGCCCAGCGTGGCACATCCGACTCGCTCAGCAGCCGCCGAAACTCCGGCAGGATCGCCTGCAGTACGCGTTCAACCGTGGCCTCGGTGAGGATCAGCAGCGGGATGGCGATCAGGCAGCGGACGTGGAAAGCGAAGTGCTGCAGCAGCCCCTGGCCGTCCGCCGTCCACAGCGGATTTCCCATCAGCAGCGCCCACCCCATCGCAGGCAGCCAAGTGAGCAATGCGAAGCAGATCGTCCGCCTCCGCACGCCCAATCCGTCGGCAGGAATGAGCCGCAGCCAGCGCTGCAGCCGAAACAGCGGATCGCTCCGCACGAGGCTGAACCCGTCCTCCGACGCCTGAGGCTCCGCTGGAGCGGAATCGACCTTCTGGGGACTACCGGTGTTCATGCCTGCTCCGGGCTATCGTGTGATCGGCAATGATCGCCTGGTTCGCACCGCACGTTTGTAGAAACCGCTCAGCAACAAGAAGATCGCGAGGTAGGGAATCAGCACCGCCGCCGGCTTCGCCTCCGGGAAGTTGTGCGTGGCGATGAGCAGCATGAGGCCTGGGTGACGGCAAGCGCACTCCAGCGCGCCGACGGTGCGCCCAGCGGGATCCGTAGTGATCAGCCAGTGGCCGATGGCCAGGGCAACGGCTACCGTCAGCGCTATGGTCAGGTAGGAGCGCGCGTTCAGCGCCAGCAGGTATTGCCAGACGAACGGCAGTAGCAGCACGACAGCGGCCACCATCAACCAGAATCCCGTCTTGCGAACCGGGGCCTCCAGCCGTTGCGCCAAGGCCGGCCGCCAGGCCCGCAAGGCAATGCCTACGCCCAAAGGCAAAACGAACCCCAAGGCTACCTGGCCCAGCACCGCGCCCACTGCGATCGTGGCCCGGAAGCCCAGAGCATGGGCCATGACACTTAGTACCAGCGGTACCGTGATCAGTGATAAGCCTGCTAGCAGCAGGTGCAACGGCACCACGAACTCGCGCCTCCCACCGGCCATGAGGACGTTAGGCAGCGCGAAAGGCGCCGCGGGCGCCGCTGCCAGCAGAGCGAGCCCCACAGCCACCGCCGGCGCGGGGCGGAGCAGACCGACCAAAACCAGGGTAGCCAGCGGCACCAGCACCACCACCGCCAGCAATGCCCGCAAGGCTAAGCGCGGACGTCGGCGCAGGTAGCCGAAGTCCTCCCGGGTAATGCTCAGACCCTGGGCCAGCATCATGAGCAGCAGGCCGCTGGCGACACCGAGGCGGATCAGTTGCGGGAGCAATGTTGCGATAGGCGCCTCCTGCGGTGTTGGCCGCTGCATTCGGAGCCTGCGCGCGCTGCGGGCGCGGTAGAAGCGAAGGACCACCTAACTATAGGCCGCTCGGTGGCCACTCCATGGGACCTTGGTCCAACGTCGCAGCGCGTTGGACCTAACACCAAGGCCTTCGTTGTCTTATCCGCTGGCGGCTACTGACGATCCGGCGCGAAGGGCCGCTCTGACCAGGCGGCGGTCAGCAGCGGCGCACTCACGCCTTCATGCCTTTCCTTACTGCCGTATCATTGCCGACCGCACCGAATCCTCCGTGTGCGCCTTCGGATCGCGGTGGAAATCCGGCTTGAGGTCGAACTCGATCCGCTCGATGCGACCGCTGAAGCTCGCCAATGGCGGGTAATCGTCGGTCGCGGGCCCGCCCTTGTCGCAGCCGATGTCGCGAGTGATGTTCGGCGCGCCGCGCGGCGCCGTGGGTGGCATGGGGAAGGCCGGCTCCGAGTCCTGCCAGGTGCGGCCGATGCGGCCCGCAAAGGCACTGCCTTCGGGATAGCTCTTCATGCGGGCTTCGGACTGTTGCGCGGCCTTCTGCCGCGTGGCGGAAGCATCCTTCTTGGCCATAACGTACTCCTAATCATTGCAATGCTTGCGAGGGTGTCGATTCGTCCGGGCTCTCTGCCCCCGGCAGTGCAACCCCACTCACCGTAAGCGCCGGCAAAACGCATTCCCTCAAAGGCGATGCGCAGGTTGTTCATTTCATGACGCTCTCCCCGCGGCGCTGCCGCGGAAGCAGGCCGCGGCCGCCAGCAGCCCGAGCGCGAGTTGGGTGGCGACCAGCAGCACATTGAAGATGCTGACGCCCTCAGCGGGAGCCTCCCCGCGCAGCAGCAGTAGCATGCTCTGGACACCTAGAAAGCCGGGCGCCAGCTGCAGGAAACCGGGCACCAGCACCGTACCGGCTACATGATCAGGGAGCCTGGCTTGCAGTCCGGCGGCAATACCGACCACGAAGGTCGCCAGGAAAGGGCTGCCGGGTTCGCCGAATAGGTGCTTGGTCAGGAGTTGGGCGTAAAAGGCCAGTAACGTGCCGAATACAACCCACAGCAGATCGCGCCGGCTTCCCTGCAGACAGACGGTCAAGGCAATGCCGGCCATGATCAGGGCCGTCGTCACTGCCCAGCCGGGAAGCGGTGCAGGCGCCAGCGACTCGGCGAGGGGTGCGAACAACCGCCACAGGTGCGCCGCGGCACCGACTCCGACGGCGATCATGAGGAAGCGCAGCAGGCCGTAAGCCAACCGCACGACGCCCGATTCGGGCGCCTCATGAGCCAGTTCGTGGATACCAAGAGTCACGATCATGGCCGGCACCAGCAGGGTGATGCCGCCGAACAGGGCGCGCTCAAGATCGAACGACCCCGCCATGCTGGCCAGGGCGAGCACTGTCAGGGTCCCCAAGAACGCGGCCAGCAGGCTCTTCACCAGGTCCGCCCGGGAATGGCGGATGGGACCGGAGTGGATCACGCCGGTCAGGACTCCCACCGCGGCCGCGACCATCGTCTCGCGCCAACCGCCGCCGATCCGCGCAGCCACCGCACCGCCGTACACCCCATAAGCCGCAATGACGAGCCCCTGGGGGTAAGGCGACGGCTTGGCAAGAATGCGGGCTAGTGCCACGCGGGCCTGCACCAGCGTCAGACGGGCCTCTGCCGCGTCGCGACAGAGCTGCGCCAAGGCGCGGGTGCGGCTCAGATTCCAGTGAGCATTGAAAGGCATGCGCCGCAGCGCCACCGTGCCGCCGTTGCCACCGGCGTGGACGAAGACCACGGTCTGCAGCGAGAAGGCTTGGGCGGCCAGGCCCAAACCCCGGGCCGCCCGCTCCAACCGAAGATCCGCGAGATCCGAAGGCAGTTGCGCCGCGTGCAGCGCCTGCGCCAGATCCAACAGGAACTCCGTTTCCGCAACCGGGTCAGTCGCGGCCCCATGGGACTCTTGCTCAGCCATCGCCGCTGATTCCGGGTGTCCGCCCGAGGCCGCACCGCCCGCTGCACGCTTACCGCGCGCCGTCTACTTGGAGGGCCCGCCGGCGGCTGCCAGGCTATCCTGCTTCTCCCGCGCCTTCTCCAGCGCATCGCCGATGCTGAAGCTGGAAGGTGTCTGCCGCGGCGGAAACTGCTCGAAGGTCTTGAGGAACTCGCCCACCGCTGTCTGCGCCGGAACGAAGGCGAACATCCGGTCCGCCAGCCACTTGTCGTAGTACATGCTGGCATCCTGGTCGCCCCGCTCAAAGGGATCGCTGCGCAGGTTGTAGAGCTTCGGAAAGCGCAGCGGGACGAAGGGCTCCTGCCAGACACCCAGCCCGTGGCCGCGCTGCTCCATGAAAGTGACCTTCCAGTTATCGTAGCGCAGCGCCACCAAGTCGCCGTCGTCGCTCCAGTAGAAGAAGGCCCGCCGCGGGTTCTCCTTCGTCTCGCCCTTGAGGAAGGGAAGCATGTTGTAACCGTCGATGTGGACCTTGAAGGTCTTGTTGCCCGCCTTGTGACCCTTCTTGAGCTTCTCGACGATGTCCGGCTCGCCGGCCGCTGCGAGCAGCGTAGGCAGCATATCGGTGTGGGAGAAGACGTCGTTTGACACAGTTCCCGGCTCGATCACCCCGGGCCAGCGGATCGCGCAGGGCACCCGCCAACCGCCCTCGAAGTTGGTGTCCTTCTCGCCGCGGAACGGCGTCGTGCCGCCATCGGGCCAGGTCAGCACCTCGGCACCATTATCGGTGGAGTACATGACGATGGTGTCCTCGGCGATACCCAGCTCGTCGAGCTTGTCCAGCAGTCTGCCCACGTGGCCATCGTGCTCGACCATGCCGTCCGGATAGATACCCAGCCCCGTGACGCCCTCCGACTCCTTCTTCAGATGCGTGAATACGTGCATGCGCGTCGAGTTCCACCAGACGAAGAAGGGCTTGCCGTCGGCGTGGGCCCGATCAATGAAATCGAGCGCGCCGTCGAGGAACTCTTCGTCCACCGTCTCCATGCGCTTGGTGTCCAGGGGACCGGTGTTCTCGATCTTCTGCTTGCCGTTGCCGTCGGCCCAGCAGTGCAGGACGCCGCGCGGACCGAACTTCTCCTTGAACTCGGGATTCTTCGGATAGTCCGGGTTCTCCGGCTCCTGCTCGGCGTTCAGGTGGTAGAGGTTGCCGAAGAACTCGTCGAAGCCGTGAACCGTGGGCAGGAACTCGTCCCGGTCACCCAGATGGTTCTTGCCGAACTGGCCGGTTACGTAACCCAGCGGCTTTAGCAGCTCGGCGATGGTCGGGTCTTCGGGCGGCAGACCCAGGTCGGCGCCGGGCAGGCCCACCTTGGTCAGTCCGGTGCGGATCGGGGACTGGCCGGTTATGAACGCGGCGCGGCCGGCGGTGCAGCTCTGCTGCCCGTACCAATCGGTGAACAGGGCTCCTTCGCGGGCGACGCGATCGATGTTCGGGGTGTGATAGCCCATGACTCCGAGATTGTAGGCGCTGACGTTGTACCAGCCGATGTCGTCGCCCCAGATGATGAGGATGTTGGGCTTTTTCTCGCGATGGACGGACCTGACTGCCATGGGTGCCTCCAGTGGTGAGCGTGTTCATGCGGGGTCGCACGCTGTGCGCGAACGGGAACGCGGCTGCCTTGACGATTCCTGGGGCGCGGCGGCGGGAGCAATCGCCACTCCGGTCGGTAAGGTCCCATTTCGAGCTGGCGTTTCATCAACTCCTGCCGCATCTGCCTTCACCCCTCCCGTCCGGATTCGCAGCCGCCGCTGCTGTTGCCGATCAAGTCAGCCGGTGGAGCTTCGGATTGGAAAACCTCAGGGCGATGTCGGCGGCGGCCAATAGGACCTTCGGCCAATGCGACTGGGCGCCCATCGACCTTAGCTCGGATCCGGATCGGGCGCCGATAGGAGATGCCATGCCGGAGTCGACTACAGACATTCACCGGCTGGTGGACGTGGTGGCCACGGTCATCGAGCTGCTGGCCGTAGTCCAAGTAGCGGTGGCCGTGATTTACGCCACGGGAAGCTATTTGTACGGCCGCTTCGCCGACATCGCTCGCGAGGCGCGCTTCGAAACCTATCGCGGCCGGGTAGCGCGGGCGCTCCTGCTGGGGCTGGAAATCCTGGTGGCGGCGGACATAGTCCGCACAGTGGTCGTCGAACCTACCTTACGTAACGTCATGGCCCTGGGACTGCTGGTGCTGATCCGAACCTTTCTGAGCTGGTCCCTGACGGTGGAGCTCGAGGGCCGCTGGCCCTGGCAGCGCGGCCGGGCCAAATGAGCGTTCGAGCGCCGTGCAAACCGCCGCAGTCCTGGATTGACGCCTTCGGATCCCTCACGGACCTCGATATCGCGGTATAGGGAATCAAGAACTAGCAGGTCGGGAGATGCGCACCCGCCGTTATCCGCTGCCCTCGCACGCCCCGTTACTCGGACCGCTGCCGATCCGACTGCGCCTGCGGCTGGGCGAACACCCGTTGCCAGTCGCGCTTCATGCTCACCACCGTCCAGCCCCCTTCCCGGGCCGCGCTCAGCGAGGCATTGTCCGGCTCCTGGTAGGCAAACTCGCGCCGGGCGTCATCGTGGTCGATC
>CAYWPG010000010.1:0-4578 GCA_964460035.1 uncultured Alkalilimnicola sp. | reverse complement strand
GGCATTGTCCGGCTCCTGGTAGGCAAACTCGCGCCGGGCGTCATCGTGGTCGATCAGCAATTGGAAGGACGGCCCCGAGCGCTCGGCGGAGTAGGTAAGCATGGCGATATCGCCGCCGGAGTGCACATTGCCGACGGCGAACAGGGGCCGCTGGCCAATCTGCACATGTATGTTCAACGGCTTGGCCTGCTTGTCGTTAAGGGTGGCGATCCTGGGCTCGCGCCGGAACTCTATACGGCCGTCGCGCTCACTGGGCTTGAGATCGAACCGGGTGCCAATCACCCGTTCCGGCGGAATGCCGTACAGGGGCTGGGCTATCACCCGCATGAACTCCTGGCTGCCGCCGGAGCAAAGCCAAGTCTGGAAGCCGTTCTCCCGCAGGTAGGCCAGTAACTCCAGCATGGGCTGGTAAACCAGCGCCGTGTACGGTACGCCGAGATCCGGATGGCGGGCGCGCCGGAGGAACGCGGCTGCCGCCTCGGCGAACTCGGTTTCGCTCATGCCGGCGTGGGTGAGTGCCAATACTTCGGCGACGGCCTGCGGCCCCGCTTGGCTGAAGTAGACCTTGTCGCCTTCCAGAGCGGCCTTGAAGGGTTGTCGCTCGCGCAGCGAAGGATCCTCGACGGCCTTGGCGCGCAATCGTTCCAGCGCGAACATGCCTTCGACCACAGGCTGCTCGGACCACAGCGTGCCGTCGTTATCGAAGGTGGCGATGCGCTGCTCGACGGGCACGAAGTCCGGACCGCCGACCTCGGTCACCCGCTCGACGAAGTCGATGATCGCCGCCTTGGTCGGACCGTCGGTCCAAGATGGCAGCGGATCAGGCTGCGCCTGGGCGGTGGCGGTCGCCAGGAGGAGGAGCAGGAAGACGAAACGATAGGCGTCGCGCAGCCAGTGCATGCCGGACACTCCTCACTCAGGGCCGGGCGCTCGCCGGATGCAGCGGAAGCCCACGTGGCTGGTGGAGGTATCTACCGGTTCGGGGAAGCGTGCCGCCGGCCGGTAGCGGCGGCAGTAGTTGGGAGCGCACAGATGCGAACCGCCTTTGAGCACTTTGCGAGGAATGCGGATGTCGGGCTGGGCGGGGTCGTAGCTCAACAGCATCGAGCCACCGCGCGGGTTGTGGGGGATACAGCAAGTCTTTTGTTTCTCGCTGGGATGGCGCGGGCTGTACCAGTCTGCGGTCCACTCCCAGACATTGCCGATCATGTCGTACAGTCCGTAGCCGTTGGCCGGATAGTGGCCAACCGGCGAGGTGCGCTCGAAGCCATCGGTTCGCAGGTTCTGCCAGGGGAACTCGCCCTGCCAGGTGTTGGCCATGGGCCGGCCGCCCGGCATGTACTCGTCGCCCCAGGCGTACTCGGCGCCGTCCAGACCGCCACGAGCGGCGTATTCCCACTCGGCCTCCGTGGGCAGTTCCTTGCCGGCCCAGCGGGCGTAGGCCTCGGCATCGGCATAGCTGATGTGCACCACCGGATGATCGTCCAGCCCATCGATGGAACTATCAGGGCCATAGGGATGCCGCCAATCGGCCCCGAAGACGAACCGCCACCAGTTGCGAATGTCCCGCCCCACCCGGCCCTTGGGCTTGACGAACACCAGCGAGCCTGCCTTGAGCATGTGGGGCAAGGCGCCGGGATAGTCCTCCGGCCGTGGCGGGATCTCGGCGAAAGTGACGTGGCCTGTGGCCCGGACGAACTCGGCGAACTGGGCGTTGGTGACGGGATGGCGGTCCATCCAGAAGCCATCCAGCCGCACTCGGTGGACGGGTGCCTCTTCCGGATAATGACGGTCCGAACCCATGTGGAAGACGCCGCCGGGAATCCATACCAGCCCAGGATCGCGGACTGCCGCGTCTGGCCGTGGGGTGGCATGCGGGTCAAATGCGTTGCTCGACATACTATCCTCCGGTCCGACCGGGGCGTAGATCGCTCCAGTTCCTGCTTCCCGGTACAGGCGCGCTCAGCGGAGTATGCGGTGGCGGGGTACGCCCGGCCGGCCGTACTAGAAGTAGACACTCACTCCGACCGACGGACCGGCGAACTCCAGTTCGAAGTCGCCGGAGAAACCTCCGCTGTCCCGCTCCACATAGAATTTGTAGTACCGGTAGCTCGCGTTGAGCCCTATGTGCTCCACCACCTGCCAGTCCAGTCCAACGCCGGCCTGGGTCAGGGTGACGTCATAGTCATTCACGTTGAAACTCAACCATTGCCCTTGGGCCGACAGCGCGAGCCTGGGATTGATGGCGTAGGCGCCGTACACCCCCAGCAACGGCAAGCCGGCGGTGGTATCGGCAGCTTGAACTTGTTCGCGACCGCCGCCAGTCCGCACGCCCAATGAGGACTCGAGGCGGGCAATGTAAGCACCTACGGCCACGCCCAGCTCGATACGCCCATCGTTGATGAACGACCAGCCGTAGCTGATCTGCGCGATATCGGTCTGCAAGTCGGCGCCCAGCGTCGCGCTGGCGTCGTACGTTTGATCGCCGAAGACGACTTCGCGGCCCACCATGTTGGAGCCGCTGCGATCTAGCCGGAAATAGCTCAAGTCGATACGGTGATGCGGCGTCAAACGGATAACCAAGTCCAGCCGCGGCAGGGTGTCCGAATCGTCCAGCCGCAGATCGCGCTCCAGCTCCAGCTTGGTGCCCGAGGGCCCGGCATCCGGGTCCACCCGCAGCGTGCTATCCAAATTAGGTCTATAGAGCGAGAGCGTGCCGCGCACTCGACTGGTGAGAAAACCGCTTTTGTCGCCCTCATCGGCGTCCGCCGCGAACGGCAGACCCGCGAAGGCAAGGAAGGCGAGAGTCAACCACAGGCTCCGCTTCATGGTTCTCCTTAACCTCGGCCAAGAAGTGCATGTTGATCGTTGCTTGGGGCTGAGCAAGCCGCCTCACTCTGTGCCGTCGTGTAATGCGGTTGGATAGGCGGAGCGGACATTGGACTTTGGTCCTACGCCGATGGCCGGAGCGGTGCAGCCTCAATTCGGATATCCGCCGAGGCTGCCGCGCTTCGTCTCCAAGACCGCTACCCATCGCGCGGACTACTTCTTGCGTGGGCCATGGGCGTCGCCGAGCCCTGGGGCGAAAGCGCCCGGTCCGCCAGCCGCACCAGCTCTGCCAGGGACTTTGCGCCTAACTTGTGCATCACGCGGCTGCGATGCACCTCGATGGTCTTTTCGCTGGTACCCAAGCGTGCGGCCACCTGCTTATTCAGCATTCCCTCGGTCACCAGTGCGAACACCTCGCGCTCCCGGCGGGTGAGCCCGTTCAATCGAGCGCGAATCTCGTCCTCAAAACGCTTATCGGCCCATAGTTGCTCTGACTGGGTCAGTGCCCGTTCCACGGCCCTCAGCAGCGTACGGCCGCAAATCGGCTTGACGATGAAGTCGGCCGCACCGCGCCTCATAGCCTCGGCCACCAAGGGTACGGTGTCGTGGGAGGTCATGAAGACGATTGGCAGCGGCGCCGGCCAGTACCGCAGGCGGCTCTGCACTTCCAAGCCTGAGCACCCGGGAATGGAAATGTCCGACACCAGGCATGCCGGGCGTTCCGGGGGGTGTCGCCGCAAAAAGGACTCACCGCTGTCATAGGTCTCGACCTCGACGTCCGCGCCCTGCAGCAGGTGCTGCAGGCCTTGTCGCGTTTCCAGATCGGAATCGATGATGAATACGATTCGCCTGCTCATGTTTTCATGACTCCAACAGGAGTAGGCCGCCAAAGAATGCGATATGCGTCGTCGACACGGCGACAACTTCGCGCCGCGCGTCCACGACCGCCGCGATTCCCGCTGCCCGGTGGCAGAACCGCGTCCGACCTCGCCGCACCGCCTCGCCCCTGGAGCCACCCGCTAGCAGGCTGCCGACAAGCGGCAGCAATAAGCGCGGGTCGGGACAGAGCGCACCCGAGTAGTGCTTGCCGGTGATAACGGACGTGCCGTGCGAGTACAAAAACCATGTGCCGACCTTCTGTGGACAAGAAGCCCCGATTAGATTGCGCAAGGTGGGGCTAGCGGACCTCACTTCAAAATTGCAAACGTGACTCTTGGTCCCGCTTTCAGGCCCAGGGCGAGATCTTCCGCGCCGTCGGAGACGGCGCCGCGACTCTATCCGAGAGCGCAATCGCCGTATCGGCAACGCGCCAGCCGATTCTTCGCGCAGGCTTTCTCAATGCGAGTGGACCTAGGCAGTGGGACGCCGCCGCGACCTGGCGATCGGGTGAGGGGACGAACCACCCCGATTCCCCCGGAAGCGTCAAAGCTTGGGGCGATGGAGAGATGAAGGCACTGGCGGAGTCTTCCCCGAGGGTTCGGGAACGGGGCAGTTTGGATGGCGCACCAGCGCCAGGATCAGCGCGAGCCGGCTTGGGCAGCGTGCGACGATCGTGGCAAGGATCGGCTGCACAGCGGCGTCGCCGCACCGTAAGGTCGCAAGCGCTCTTCCAGGCCTGCGTGGCTGCTCTGCGGTGGCGTCAAGTGCGGACCAGAGCCGCTACGCTCCTACCGGGACACCAACCAAAAGAAAAAGCCCGCTAAGGGGAGGCCTTGCGGGCTTGTTCTTCATGATGTGGCGGAGAGGGAG
>CAYWPG010000009.1:0-97418 GCA_964460035.1 uncultured Alkalilimnicola sp. | reverse complement strand
CTCGCTGATCGCCAGCGCGATGGACTCCGGCGGCACCCCGGACAGGCTCACGCTAAAACCCACGTTGCGCGCCTCGGCCGCCTCTTCAATGGGCGTGACACCCAGCAGCAGGCCCACGCCATCCCACTCATGCCCGCCCCAGAAGAGCGCGCCGTAGCCGGTCCACAGCCGCACGGCGATGCCGGCAAAATCCCCCTCGAACAGCAGGATGGGCTCGAGCTCGCGCTCGCGCAGCTCGGCGATGGTCTCGGGCGTCAGGTCTCTCATAGCGCCTCTACTGCACGCAGGCGGATGTCGGTATAGCGGCCGGGGCGAATGGCGAACGTGAGCTCATCGCTGTCCAAGCGCCACAGCCCGGTGGGGGCATCGAGCGTGAGGACGGCGCCGTCCGGCGGCACCGTCCGCAGCCGCGGCCAGATCGGTATCTCAGCGCGCCCGCTGATGCTGGCCTCCACGGGCGCAGTGACCATATACAAGCGCCCCTGCAGCTCGAAATGATCGCCCGGCAGCAACACGCCTGTGTGCAGCACGCCCCAGCCACGGGTCAGCAGCCGCCGGCCGCGCTGGCCAGCGCCGTCCACCACGCCCTCGCCGCCCCGGCCGCGATTCGTGCGCAGCGGGCCAAAGCGGAACGTGCCGGCGCGACCGCCTAGCGCAAGCAGAAAGCTGCGCCACGCAGCCGCCTCGTGATCCCGCAGCGGCGGGAGCGTCAGGTCGGCCTCCCACCACTCGTTAGCGCCGCGTTGGCGCTGGCTGCGGCCGGTGAACGGGCTGCGCGTCTGGCGGATGTTCAGCCGCTGAGTGATCGTTACCCGAGCCAGAGCAGTCGGCAGCGACATTGACTAGACTTCCCTTAAACACGAAGAACAGGCAGCTCTATGTACGCGGTACGCAAGACATTCTATTGGGTCATGATCGTCGCGCTGATCGCCTGGACGGTGGCGGTTGGCGGATCCTTTGCGCAAGGCGCCTGGCTCACTCACGCGATCGCCCCTGAGGTCGCCCGCATTGCCGGTCTACCATCCGAGAGCGCGACTGAGATTACAGGGGTCGTTACCTGGGTGTCAGGGTTCGTGCATTTGCTGCTGTGGGCGACAGTGACGGCAGCCATCGCCGCACTCGCGCTGCTATTGCGCCCCACGACGCCACCCCCGGCTCGCGCCGCACGACGCCTTCGCCCAGCGCCCCGCACCGCGCCCAAGCTCGACGTGGACTAGAACCGCGCTCGGCCGCGATTGGCCTGCCAGCGCTGGATCGCCGCGATGGTCTCGCGTTTGGAGATCTCCATCGCCTGACGTAGGCGCTGCTCGGTGCCGGGATCGGCGCCACGCGCGTCGATGCTTTGCGTGATCTGGACCGAGCCGCCCCCTAGCGCATGATTGGGCACGATGATCCCCGACGCATCCGGCACGAATATTTCCGGGCCGCGCTCGCCGACCAGGTAGCGGCCACCCGCGCGAACCGGGCCGCCGTCGGCGCGGGCCCCGTCCAGCCCAAACAGCCGGTTGGCGCCCAGGGAGACCCCTTTGGCGAGCCGCTCGGTGATCATGATGCGGACGATCAAGCGCTTGATGTCATCCAGCAGCCCGCGCAGGATGCCGCGAAAATTCTCGCCCTGGACAATGGCATCTTCCAGCGCGCTGGCGAACGTCATGCCGAAGCGGTTGGCTGCATCTGCCGCGCGCCTGGCGTCCGCATCGTACTCGCGCAGGGCGCGGTTGATGCGCTCCTGCGCCGCGGCCTCATCGCCAAGCAGATCGACCAGGTACGGTTTGAGGCGGTTCAGCTCCCGAGTCGCCGCGATCATTTTCTCTTCGTCGGTCGCAGTCTGTTTGATCAGATCCGCCGCCGCCTGCAGCCCGGCGCGCTGGCGTAGGGCGGCGTTGAAATTCTGCCACTGACTCAGCGAGCCGCCGGTGGTATCGCCGAGCTCCGCAATCGCGACGTCCAGCTGCCCCACCCCAAGCGCAAATCGGTATGTCTCTTCCTCCGCGACGGGCAGCGTCTTGGTGAGCAGGTCGATCTCCAGCTGCACGCCCTTGAGGTGGTCGGCCATGCGCTTGGCTAGGTCTTGATCCCCAAGGCCGGCGCCGAGAATGCTGTCGAACCCTCGGCCCGCGTTGTGGGTCCCTTGCACCAATGAGTCCTGGATCTCGTTCGCGCTCGCCATGAGTTCTAGCAGCGTCGCCGCTCCGGCGCCTACCCCTGCGCCGACAATAGCGCCGCGCCCCCCACCGAACGTGCGACCGACATAAGCTCCGGCACCGATCATGGCCAGCGCGCGCGCCGTGCGCGCGATCACTTCCGCATTGTCGACCAGGAATCGCACCGAGCTGCCGAAGAAGTGGCCAATATCCCGCAGCCCGTCGCGGAATTGGGGATCGGCCAGAACCTCGGCCATGCTGCCCATCTCGCCCGTCAGCCCCTGCAGGATGCCCGACTGGACGTTGGTCCGCAGCACCTGGAACAGAAGATGTAGCTCCCTGCTGGCGCGGCTGGCCGCGTCCACCTGATCCTTCGAGAGCACCAGGCCAAGCGCGTGCGCTTTCTGCCGGGCCGTCTCCATCGCGTCGATTCCCTGGCCCAGGGCGGCTGCCAGCTTGGGGCCGGCATCGTCGCCGAAGAAGGCCGAGGCGTAGGCGGCTCGGGTCGCCGGGTCCTCGATCGCCGCCAGCCGCGCGATGGTCTCATCGAGCACGTCGCCGGTCGCGCGCAGATTGCCATTCGCATCGTGCAGCGCGATGTTGAACTGGCGGTAGGCGGTGATGGCTGGCCCCGCGTTGTGAGCCGCCAGACCCAAGCGCCGGTTGAAACGCTGCAGCGCGTTGTCGGTAAGATCAGTGGCGACACCGTTCAACTCGGCGAACGCGAACCGCATCTCCTGCAGCTCTTCGACGTACAGCCCGGCGATATTGGCAGCGTCTTTGATCGCCGCCGCGCTGTCGATCTGACGCCGCACGAACAGCGCCATGGTGCCGGTGGTGAGCACGGCCATGATGCGGCGCACATCGAGCAGGTTGCGGCTCCAGCGCTCCAGCTCGCGGTTGTTCAGGTTCGTGCTCTTGCGGCTCGTATCCAGCTCGCGGTTGTTCAGGTTCGTGCTCTTGCGGCTCGTATCCAGCTCGCGCCGGAGCCGATTCAGCTCCGTCCGCGTGAGCGCCATGGCGCGGACGGTGCCCTTTTCGTCTGTCCGCAGCCGTATGCCGACCTCGATGTCCTGGGTCGCTTTACTGGCCATGCTGCTTCCTCAGCTCTTCCAGCGCGGCGCGCTCCATGATCTGTACGCGCCGAAAACAGTCGTTTTGATCGGCCACACTCAGCATGCGCATCACAGACTCCACGGCCGGGTAATCGAGACCCAGCGGCACCCCGCCCATCGGCGGGTACTCCCACTGCGTCAGGCAGGCGATGAACACCTCGGCGGCCTCTTGATTCTCGGGCCAGACTTCAACGTCGGGATAGCGGGCCGCGAGATCGGCCCGGATTTGCTCTTGCAGCTCGGGCGGGAGCCCTTCGAGATCCGCGGCGGCGCTATCGCGGGTGACCAGATAGCGCGCCGCGGCCTCTAGTTTTTTATGTCAGGCCCGCCGGTAGCGCTCTCGAGAATGGCCCGGACCAGCCCGCGCAGCACATCCAGATCGGCCAGGGCTAGCTCTTTGTGCTGCTCGTTGAACTCCAGCGGAGCGCCGTCCGCGTCCTTGACGTCTTCCCAGCCGACCAGCTTCTTGCGCACCAGATCCATAGAGGTCTGCCCGCTCTGGGTCAGCTCTTCCAGCTCGGGCGTGGTCAGGCTCTCAAAGTGCGCGGTGAACTGGTAGGTGTCGAACCTGCCGTCGTTAGCGCGGTGGACTTTCACCGGCCAGCTGTACCGGCGCTGCGTAGCGATCTTCAGGGCCATGGGCAACCTCAGTAGAAAATGATGTAGAACTCGTCATCGCCGGCGTCCGATCCGATCGGCGTGCCGGTGAGCTGGTAGGCGGCGGTGCCGTTACGGTCCTGGTAGCTGGGCGAGCTGACCTGTACGCGCGGCATGATCATGCGGCAGCGCTCGCCATCGGTGTGGCCGATATCCCAGTAAACTTTGCGCCGGGTCGCCTTGCTCCAGTCCTCGATCGGGTTGTAGTCGGCGAGCGGCACAACCTCCGGGTTGAGCCCGACCTGGGGGTTGCGCGCCGTCACACCGAAGCCGCGAATGGCATCGGGGGCCTGCACGTCCTCGCGGGCGCTGACCTCGTTGCCCTGATCCAGCGACAGCTCGGTGATCGCCATCAGGCTCATATCGAGATCGCCCAGCTGCACGCGCGCGCCCATGACCGGCGCCGGTACCACCTGGGAGTACGTGGCCGCGGGGTTGCTCTCATCCGTTGGCGGCGAGAACAGGCCCTGGCACTGGAAGGTGAGCGTCGGGATCTGGCGCACGCTGCCCTGGAAGGCCACCGAGCCGCGAATCCCGGCACCCACGTGGCGAATCCCGTCGAGGTAGTAGCGCAGGGTAACCGACTCCCAGTCCTGCGACTGGCTGACCGGCCGGTAGCAGAGCGCATCGTGCACAGCATCCACCGTGGCCGAGGCGCCGCCTTGGGCGACGGTATCGCCCTCGGCCGGGTCGGACTCCACCGCGCGCACGAACAACTTGCCGTCCGCATGATCGACCACGATGCCGACGGTGACGTTACCGGGCCCTTTCAGCTCATCGCCCTCGGCGAACTTGCCGACGACGCCGCTGAGCTCGAGCACCACCGCGTCCTCACGCCGCAGGCAGGAGGCGCGCAGCAGCGGGTCGACCTCGGGCGGCACGATCACGCCCGCGTTCAGGCCCCCGCCGCGCAGCTCCACCGGCAACGAGAGTTCGTACTGTTTGGCGGTGACCACGCCGCCCTGCGGCGAGAGCGTATCGCGCAGCACATCGCGCTCGGTGTACTCCCCCGCCGGCGTGATCTCGGAGCCGGCCCGCAGCAGGATCGCCTGGTATCCAGACCCCGGATCGACCCCGTATTCATTCTCGACCGCCGCTTGCAGGACGATCCGGCGACTCAGCTTCATCTCTTCCCTCCCAGGGCGCGGTTAATGCGGAACTTGAGTTCGTGTTCGAGCTGGCGGGTGTACTCGACGTTGGCATCTGCCAGCACCTGGTCGAGCACGCCAACGTTGGACAGCATTTGCGGTATCGAGGGGCCGAACAGCTCATCGATGGGCAGGCGCACATCCTTCCAGCGCTGGCCACCGCTCGGGCGCTGGAAGCGGCGCTGGTATATGCCGACGCGGTCACCCTTTAGCGGAGGCATGAACGCATGATGGAGAACGGCACGCCGGCCGCCGTGCTTCTTGACGCGGATCGTCACGCCACGCTTCGTCACTCGCGCGCCGAACGCCGCCAACGGCAACCGCGGCCCCTTGGCAATGAGCACCGCCTCGGGTCGCGACCAGCTCGCGCGAACGATGCGCGTCGCCTCTCGGACATCGCGCGCCTTTGCGTTGTAGACGGCGCGGATCTCGCGCGATGCGACCGTGCGCATCTTGGCCATGGTGCGGTTGAGCGCGGAGACCTGCGCGGCTCGCATAATGTCCGGCCCAACAGCCCGTGACAGCTCCTCCAGGCCGACGCCGTCGATTTCGATTTTCATTGCGCAGGGTCGTAGGCCGAGCGGCGATAGTCGACGTAGTACGTCAGCTGCTGCCAGACCACCGGGCGCCGCCCTTCGGTCGAGATCTCGGGCTCGTCCGCCCGCCCCTCGCGGGTCTGGATGACAAACGGGAGCCCTAGGCGGTAGTCCGCCATTAGAGCCAGAGTGACTACGCGGCGCAGGCGCAGCAGCTCGGCGTCCGCATCCTCGGGCCGGCCGACCGCGGCGATCTGTATGCGCACCTGCAGCCGGCTGTCGATCACATCGAATGCGCCGGAATCGAGCGCCTCCGGATCGTCCACCCCCATGTAGACACTGGCGGCGGGGAGCTGGTCCTCTTCGTGCGGATACGCCCGCGCCCGCGCGGCACCGCCCACGAACTCGGGCCGGGCGTTGAGCAGCGCCGTCACCGTGTCGATGATCCGGTCGGCCTTATGCATAGGGTTCGACCTCAAGGCGCAGGCGGCGCAGGCCGAACTCGGCAGGCGGCGCGCTGGCGATGATGAACGTGCCGCGCTTGTCGATCACGATCTCCATGCCCCGCTCCACCGCAATGCCCTGCTCATCGAGCACGGATTGCGGCAGCACGAACGAGGGACCGCTGGACTCAACGCCCACAAAACCGGCGGGCACGATGACCGACTCATCGTCGTAGATCCCCGCCACCGTGCGCCCCGCAATCGTCGCCTCATCGGCGAACTCGTCGGTGTCGAAGAACACCGAAAGGTCCTCGTCCATCGCCATGGATTGGCCAGAGCGGGTTACCCCGCTCTGCTCCGTTAGGCCTGAACGGCGGCGCCCGCGACGTTTAGCAGCACCTCGACGGTGTCGGCGCTGGAGCCCGCTGCGCTAATGGCGACACCGCAGCCGACCAGGTCGCCCGCGGCGGGCGAGCCGAGCTTGTCAAGCCGCTTGGCGGATACGTCGTAGTCGAGCGCATCACCGGCCGCGACCACCGTCGCCGGGTTCTTGGGCAAGGCCACGACGCCGGAGATGCGCACCGCACCGGACTCGCCCGGCTCGATGTCGGCCACTGCTACGGCCAGCAGAACGCCAACGGCGACGATGGAGCCCGAGGGAATGGTGGTGCCGCCACCGTTGGTGTAGGCGATCACATCGCCCTGCTGCAAAAAGTTCTTCATCGCTAGGTCCTCGTGTGGGGTCGCACTCCGTGCGCGGATGTCCTGGTGCAACGAAAAAGGGCGCCCGAAGGCGCCCTTGTGGCTTGCAGGGAGCGGTTACGCGCCCGGGTTCTTGGCCAGAGTGCGGAAGTCGAGCGCCTTGGCGGCGGCATCGATGCGCACCTTGAACTCGACGCCATCGACGTTCCAGCCGGATTGCTGCTCCAGGGTCGGCATGGCGTTGCCGTCCAGGTAGGCGACCTCGATGGTGTCGTTGACCCCGGCGCTGGCGGCGCCATACCAGGCCTTGGGGCTGGCGGCGTCGAGGCGGGCATCGGCGATCACGTCGAAGGTGCCGCGCACGCTGTTCGGCACGGTGTTGTTCTTCTCGGACGCGCCGACCAAGTACTCGGAGTCCCGCACCGTCTTCGCGATGCCCTCCAGCGCCACCGGCACGAGGAGATGCGCCAGGCGGATGTTGAGCGTGGCGTCGCCGTCCTTCTGCGTGGCCATCGCCACCCGCATGGCGTCGACGCTCTCGGTAGTAATACCTGCGCCGCTGAGCAGGTTCTTGTGGTTGGCGTGGAACAGGTCGGTGCCGTCGCTCATCTTCGGGTTGCTGGTGAGGATGGCGTACACCAGGTCGCCGACCGTGCGGATCGCCGCCCGACCCATCCGCGCCGGGATGCGGGTGAAGGCATCCAGGTCGTCATTGATGATGGCGTGGCGAGTGATCGAGAACAGCTTGCCGTAGGTAGCGAGCTGGATGGTCTCGCCGCGGTCGCCGACGGTGGCGTAGCGGTACTCGGCGCCGTCCTGCACCTTCTCCAGCGACGGGAAGGCGTTGAGGTCGACCCGGCTGCCGGGCTTAAAGTCCGGCAGGGTGCCGACGCTGGTCCAGAGCTGGAACGTCTCCTCGGCCTCTTCGACACCCCTCTGCATCGCCTTGTTGGCGATGTTGGCGAGCAGGTTGCCGAAATCGCTGCCGGAGTGGGTGAAGGCAGCGGCAACCAGCGCCATCTTGTCCATGCGGCCGGTGTTGACGCCGCGCACGGCCAGCGAAGCGCGGGCGAGCTCGAGCAGCGAGTAGCTGCGGAACTCGTTGCCGGTGTCGTCCTTCTCCAGGCGCGCTCGGGCCAGGATGGCGGCCTCGGCGCCCTTGGCGAACTTCTCCTGCGCCGTCTCGCCGGCCTCAACGCGGCCACCGGCAGCAATCGGGCCACTGTCGCGGCCCAGGTGGGCCAGCAGCTTGTCCCGGGCAGCATCGACAGTGACGTTCATGTCGTCGAGGCAGGCATCGAGCACAGCCTGCACGCCCTCGCGCGCCAGGAACGGCGCGAAGGCGTTGCGGATGGTCTGCCGCCGCTCCGCCTCGCGCGCCATGACGGCAGCCTGGATCTCGGCTTCGGTCTTCTGCGGGTCGGCGGCCTTGGTAGTGGTCGCCTTATTCTTCACTTCCTCGGACATCTCGGCTTCCTCGGTCTTGGGGGGGTGGGAGGCGGCGACCTGTGCCGCCGGTTGAAAATCGGGCAGCCTGAGCGAGGCCGCCACCTTGGTAATCGCCGCGGGCGCGTGACGCAGCCCGGAGACGGCGAACTTAGAACGCTCGAAGCCGCCGGCTGCCACCGCTTCCAGCTCCTCCAGCAGCTGATCGGCAAACCCTTCGGCGACGGCCTGCTCACCGGTGTACCAGTGGTCCTCGCCATCGGTCAGCAGCTGCATGATCTCGTCACGGCTCTTACCGGTTTTGCGCACGTAGCTGCCGGCCATCGCTTCGGCGTACTTGTCCAGCACGTCGGCGTACTCGCGCAGCTGCTTAGCGTTGCCATAGGCGCCACCCCAGGGCGCGTGCACCATGAACACGGCGTTGCCGGCAATCTCGACGGTGTCGCCGGCCATGGCGATCAGCGAGGCGATCGACACCGCCACGCCCTCGATCCGGACGACGATTTCGGCGGGGTGGATCCGCAGCGCGTTGTAGATGGCAATGCCATCGGCCACGACGCCACCATAGCTGTTGATCCGGACGATGATCTTGTCGACGTCGAGCTGCTGCAGTTGCTCGACGACGTCCTTGCTGGCAACACCATCGCCCCACCAGCTCTCACCGATGTCGCCATAGATGAGCAGCTCCGCCGTGCTTTCGCCGGCGGCCTTGATTCGATACGGCCTGGGCATCTACTCGTCCTCGTTATCAGGGTCAGGGTTAGTGCCAATACCTTCCCGAACGCGCAGGTAGTCCTGCGCGGTACCGGCACTGGAGGTCCGTGCGGCATCGGTGTCGAAGACCAGCCCCAGCTCGTCGGCGCGGCGGCGCCAAGCGGCGATCTGGTCCATGGTGTCGCGCGGGTTGCCACCGCGGGAGCGGATGGTCTCCTGCGGACTCTTGTGCCCGGCCCGCTCCATCGCCTTGTTGGCCTGCGCTTCCTTGAGCGGGTCGATCCAGGGCATGGCCGGGCCGAAATACTCGGCATCGTCGAGCGTGGCCAGGTCCAGATCCTTCGGCACCTGAACCAGACCAGACAGGATGGCCATCCGCACGAACCGCTCGCGGATCGGCTGCGAGAACTGGCCGGCGAAGTAGGCGGTGAGCGCCTCGTAGTGGATCCAGTCCTCGACCAGCTCCTGTCGGCGGCTGGAGTAACTGCCGTCGTAGTTCTTGGAAATGCTGGCGTAGCCGGCACCGGTGCCCGAGGCGACACTGCGCTGCATCGCTTTGTGGAACGGATCAAGCAGCGCCGAGGGGCGGTTGCTCTCGATGGTGCCGATGTCCTCACCCGGCAGCAGCTTGTCGTAGACCATGCCGGGGGTGAGGCGGAACGAGCGGTCCTTCTCGCCCTCGCCAGGACCGGTGTAGTCCTCGGCGGTGCCGCGTTTGATGTAGCCGGTCATAGCAGCGGCAACGCGGGCGGCGATCCGTTCGGACTCTTCGTAGTCCTTGAGATCCTCCAGCCGCCGGATCACCGAGGCGAACACGCTCACCCCGCGCGCCTGGCGGATGCGGTCGGTCATCTTCGGGTGCAGCATGCGGTCGGCCGGCACCGCCCGGGTCTCCAGCTTGTAACGCATGCGCAGATCGCCCGGGTGCTGCGTGTATACGTGGAAAGCGCGCGGACGACCCCAGGCGTTACGCTCGACCCCCTGGGTGATGCCACGCGCCTCGTCGTTGAGGTCGAACGGCAGCTGGTCGGCCTCGATCAGCTCGATCGAGAACGGCACCCGGGTGCCGTGCTCCAGGCCCGGCACCATGCCTTCCAGCAGCTGCGTGAGCAGCTCGCCATCCCGCAGCCAGGTGCGAGCCGCCAGCCGCTCGGCGGCGACGTAGTCCAGCGTGTGGGTGACCTCCGGGCGCTTGACCCAGTCACGCCAGAGGTCAAGCAGCGCACGGGCAAAGTCCTCGTGGATCTCGCCGCTCTTGGTGCGCGGCTGTGGCTCCCAGCTGATGCCGTAGGGGCCGACCACGCGGTCGACCAGGACGTCGAGCACGCCCCGGGCCACGTCGTAGTTCTGCTCGAGCTGGCGGGCGTAGCCACGCAGCGCCGGGCCAGCGACCGCCAGCAGAGCGTCGCCGCTGGAGTTGTCGGCGCCGCTCTTGCGCAGCCGCGAGGGCTTGGCGGCCTCGTAGGCGGCCAGCGCCCGGCGGTACTGTTCGCGCTGGAACGCCCACTTGGGCGAGACAACGCGGATGGCGCGATCGAGGATGCTCATTCGCGGAAATCCGCCACGCTGTAGAGACTGGAACCGCCGCGCGCAGCGGCCTGCTCGGCCGCCACGCGCTGCTCCCACTCCTGCCGGCCCTTGCGGATCTCCGGCAGGTTGGCGCGGGTGAGCGTGCGGCCGTTGATGGTGTAGCTCTGCCCCTTCAGCACCGCCTTTTCCGCGGCGATGTAGAGGTCGCGCATGTCTATGGCGATACTCATGAGATCCAGTCGTCTCCTACGTTGACCCAGTCGCCACCGGCCGGCGGCGTGGCTTGCTGTTTCGGCGCGGCCGGCGGGGCCTCATCCGGCGCCCGGAACAGATCCGCCTGCGCCAGCTGCCGCTCGAGCTCGGCCCATTTGGCCTCGGTCCACAGGTGCAACCGCAGCGCGCGGGAGGCATGTAGGGCGTACACCGTGCAGTCGAGCGCCTCGTTGCGCACACCGGCCTTGATCTGCCAGACCAACTTGCCGCGCAGCCGGCGATGCGGCGCCTTGACCTCGCTGGTCAGCTGCTCGTAGAAATCGGCGCGGACGTCTTGGTACCAGTGCAACCGGCCAGGGCCGCGACCCTCCAGGGTGATCCGCCCGCGGTCGCCGATCAGCAGGTCCTTGGCCTTCTCGGTGCCGACCAGGTACACCTGCAGCCCATGCTTCGCCGCCTTGGTCTTGCTCTTGTGGTCGACCTTGCGCGGCGTGGTGTAGATCTCGCGGTCGGTGCGGCGACTCGCGTTGTGTGAGTCGCCCTTGACCGCCATCACGCCGCGCTTCTGGCGGGTGCGGACGTAGTGGTAAACGGCGTCCGAGGTCTGGCCGTCCGAGGCGTCGATCGACACCGCCGACATGCCGATCTGGTACCCCTTGGCATGCGGCCGCGGGGTAAACAGCAGCTTGTCGAGTTCGCCCCAGACCGGGTCGTTCTTGTCGGCGGTGTTATTGGCGCGCAGCTCGCCCCAGTAAACGAGCCACATTTCCTCGCCCGGGCCGACGCCCCAGATGGTGACGGCCAAGCGGTCGTGCTGGACGTCGACACCGGCAACCAGCACCAGCGCGTCGGCCGGCACGGTGAGCTCAGCGTAGTCCTCGGCCCGCTCCTCGAGCTCGGCGGCCTTGGGCGCTTTGCTCTCGTATTCGTACGGCAGCCCGAGCGCCGAGTTGACGAACACGATCATGTCCGTCTCGTCGCCCTGCTCGAGGGCATGCCGCGCTTCGAGGTAGCGCTCGACCAGGCGCGCCAGCCGCGAGCCCGGGAACGGGCTGTATAGCTCGTTGATGTAGAAGCCGGCGATGCCGCTCGACTCGGCCGTCGCCTCCCAGCGGCCGCGCCGGACATTGCGGTTCTTGGTGTGGTCGTCCCACGCCGCACCGCAGTGCGGGCAGGCATAGACGGCCGTCTCCGGTACCGCCTGGCCGAACACCTCGTGGGTGCGGTCCGGATCCTCCTGCCAGCTGACGTTGTCCCAGCTCAGCACGTGCGCCTCGCCGCACTCGTGGCAGGGGACAAAAAACTTGCGCTGATCCGAAGTCGCGAAGGCGCTCTCGATGGTCGAGAGCCCCTTGATCGAGGGCGTGCCGCCGAACACCACCTTGCGGCGGTGGAACGTCTTGGTGCGCTCCTCGAGCAGCTTGATCGAGTCGCCCTGCTTGCCGACGTTGATCGCGGCATCGTCCGGCTCTTCGACGAACACCCGCGGCGCCGGCGTCGATTTGACGTTGCTGGGGCTGTTGGAGCCGACCAGCTTCAGGAAGCCGCCAGGGAACTTCTTGAACAGCGCGCGGTTGCCGTCCTTGCGGCTGGTCGCTACATCGATCTTCTGCGCCAGCCGTGGGGTGGCCAGCACCATCGGCGTCAGCTTCTCGGCGACGTACTCTTTCGCCGCGTCGGTCTTGGCGAACAGGCCGATCACCGGGCTCGGATCGAGGTCGATGATCCGGGCCAGCCAGTTGTTCACCACGCCGTCGGTCCAGGCGACCTGGGCCGACTTCATGCACACCACCTTCCAGATCGCCGGATCGTCCAGCGCCTCATGGATACCCGGCACCCACGGCGTCAGGCCGGAGCGGTACTTACCCGGCAGCGCCGAAGCCTCCGGTGCGAGATAGCGGTACCGGTCGGCCCATTCGGTGGTGGTCAGCCTAGGCGGCGGTGCCCACGTCCTCGCCACCCGGCGCGTCATCGTCCGCCATGTCATCCTGCAGGCGGCTTGCCAGGTGGTTGAGTGCGACATGAATTCGGTCTTCGATCAGGCTGGCGTCAATATCCACCCCATACAGCGCGCGCAGCTCCTGCGCGAGCGCATCCGGGAGCGCCAGCATTTCCGTTCGGGCGGCGGCCACCATGGCCGTTAACCAGGGCTCAATCTCGGCGACCGGCACCAGTTCTTTCGAGCGCTCCAGGATCTGCAGTTCTTTGAGTTCGGCCGAGGCGAGGTGATCGCGCACCCGCGCCCGCGTCAGCGCGGCTTGGTCATCGCCACCGCGCCCGGCCGCTTTCTCGCGCAGGTCGCGGATGTAAGCGATGCGAATCTCATCCAGGCTCGCCGTCCGCCAGTCAACATCCAGGCGATTGAGCACCTCGCGCGCGTTGCGCTCGGACATATCGAGATGCTCCGCCACCTCAGCCTGCGTCGGCATCGCTCCCCCTCAACCGGAACCGGAACCCCCTATGGCCCCCAAAATCTGCGCGAATATCGCGCGTCGTAGCGCCCGTGTTCTGGGCGCCTGGAAAGGACCCGCGAGCCCGCTTGGTGGGCGTGTTTGGCGTCCGGCGCGCACTAGCGGTGCTCACGCTCGATGCGGCGCAGGCGGTGCTCATGGTCCTCGATGGCACGCCGGTTGGCCTCGATCTGGATAGGCAACGTCTTGTCGATCCGCTCCATGATCCCGCGAATGTCCTCGCGCAGCATGACCACGGACGAGCCGACGAATATCAGCCCCGCGACAATGCAGCCCTGCAGGACTACGGAGAGATTCACGCGGGCCACCCCTCCCCCGTCATGGCGCGTCGCAGAGTTCATTGATGATCGCTTCGTTCTCTAGCGCCCAGTCGACGATCAGACGCTCGCGGGTTTCCAGCTTCCAGTACGTATCGACTGGCAGGTCAGCCAGCTCGCGCGCCGTTATCGTCGGCAGCGCCGGCAGCGCGGCCGGAGCGCAGACCGGGCGCTCATGAACGTAGACGGTTCTGACGGTCGTGCAGGCGCTGATCGCCAACCACAGCAGGGCGATCATCAGCAGCCTCGCGGCGCTCCAGCTCTTGCGCATTCTCACGGGCTCTCTCCTGGACTGCCTTCCGGCGCGCCTGGACGTCGCGCTCTAACTGACGCAGTGCTTCAAAGGTGGCCGCGCGCTCGCGGTCCTCACGGGCCTGCTGCCTGGCGTCGCGCACAGCCGTGCGGGCGTACTGCCACAGCAGGTAAAACAGCGCCGCCGCGCCCACGGCGAAGGCCGCGAGCCAGGCCCTCACACGCGCCCACATAGCTACTTCCTGTGCTTGAACAGTGAAACGTCTTCGAGCACAGCGCCGAACACGTAACCCATGATCACACTGAACGCCAGGCCGAACGCGCCATACACGATGGTCTCATGCAGCCGGGTATCCGCTCCCCAGCCCGTCAGATAGACGATTAGCGCCGCGCAGAACATCAGCGTTGCGAACACGACCCTGCGCCGGTTCTTCCAGCTGGGCTTCGGTTGCTCGACCATGATTCCCCCTATGGCCATTGCGGCCGGTAGCTCGTCACGTGCAGGTAGCGAATCTCTCGCTCGCGAATGTACGCGAGCAGGCGCCGCACGGTCGCGGCCGAGTTAGTGACCATCCACTCACCGCTGCGATCCGCGCCCTCCCCATCGCCAGCGGCCACGCAGCCCTGCAGCTGCCGCGCCCAGTTCGCGCTGTGAATCACGCACGCATAGCGGTCATCATCCCGCTCGCGATCCTCCATCCGCGCGAACACGCGGGCGTCGGGGTTAACCAGCGCGAACGTGTGCGGGTACTTCTCCGAGCTGTACGGCACGAGTTCGTACACCGCTTCCGGCACGCAGGACACAAACGGCCGGTTGCCGCGCCAGGGCTGCTCGACGGTAAACGCCTCGAAGGGCGCGCCGCGAATGCGCCCAAACGTCCCCATCCCGCCGCTGTAGCAGTAGCGCTCCAGCACCAGTATCTGGGTCATCGCGGCCTCGTGAGAAATCGCCCCGCCGCCGGAACTAGGAGGAGAGCAGGCGCGGAATCCGGCGCCGGGGCATAAAAAAACCGCCCTCGCTTTCGCTGGGCGGTCTTATTTGAAGATAGCAAAGAGCCTACCTCGGACTCATAGCTAAATCAAGCCCTACTTCACGCCGCTTTTTCGGCACCGAGAGCAGCGGGAACGCTTTGAGTTTGATGCCCGACCCGATGGGCGAGCGCTCGCGCTGAGCCTCCGCCTCCCGCAAGAGCCTCACAATCTCCGCCAGCACCGGGTCCGCTTCGGCCTGTCCGCCCTGCCCCGCCGCCTCGCGCCACCCGAGCGCCTTCGCCACGCGGCCCAGTCCCCGAGCGTCCCACCCATCGAGCACGTCCATCATGACGTGCATCGCCTTCTGCCAGGCGTCCCAGTTTCGGACGTCGAACCCCACCAGCTCCGCAACGGCCGCAGGCGCCAGGCCGGGCGCACCGAGGCCGCGATAGCTCGTATGCACCATCGTCGCCGCCGCCAGGCGCAGCATCTTGCCCGTGCAGGCCCGCACCGCCCGCCGGCGCGTGTACTCGGCGTAGAGCTGCGCCTGGCAGCGCACGGCGGCCTGTACTTTGCCCGGCCAGCCGTCCGTCGCGTAGGCCGCGACCAGCCAGTCTTGCTCCAGCGGATCGCAGTCATCGATAGCGGCCAGCACCCGCCCGCAGTCCAGCCCGTGCAGGATGCGGGATAACGAATCCGGCACACCCGCCCCCACGCTATCAAGCGTCTCGCGGCCGTTGGCCGTGGCCGCCGCAATCGCAACCCGCGCCGAAGTCGTCAGAATCATCGAACCTCTCCCCTCCGAGATCTGGGCCGCTTCATTGCCTGGTGGTGAAGTCGGCTCAAGGTGGTGAAATCGTAAGCAACTGTTTTCATGGCCTGTTCACTACCTTCATTACCTTCACTACCTTTTTTCGCGCATATATAGAAACTTAAGCGGTAAGTGCATAAGCAGCGGCCTACCGCCCCGCTATACGCGCGCGAGCGCACGAGGTAGTGAAGGTGATGAAGCCCCGCTTCCCGCCTGCGTTTGGCGAGAGTTGAGAGGTGGTGAGCAGGTGGTGAAGCGGTAGTGAAGGTGGTGAAGTCATGGGCGCACGCCTTCCCTTTCGGGCCGCACGTACACGTAACGCACCCGCCCGTTGAAGGTCTGCTGCTTCCGCCGCCAGCCGAGGCGGCGCATAATCGCCCCGACGCGCATCTGATCCGGCTTGCTGTGCTTGCCGATCTCGATACCCAGCGCGTGCACCATCACATCCGAGGTAATCGTCGCCTTCACGGGCCTGTCGACGTCCACGATCGTCCCGTAGTGCGGTGGGTAGGAATCCTCCCGCGCGCGCCCATCCAGCCATTGGACGATGGGGTCCTCCCACGCATCCGCGTCATAGCGAGCCTCCTGCTCGCGCGCGGCCTGCTCGGGAAACTTCCAATAGGGGTGCCCCGCCTTATAGAGCGCGTCCGCCTCCGCCCACAGCTGGTCCCGCTGTGCGCGCAGGCCGTCGAGGTTGATCTCGGTACACAACACCGGCATGAACCGGCGCGCGCCCGTTTCGTCTTTCAAGTAGGTGTCATCGTTCGTGGTGCCCACGAAGATGCATTGGCGCAGGAACTTCTTCGCATAGCGCCCGTATGACGGCCGGAACGTATCATCCTGCGCACTCACCGCGCTCTTGATCTTGTTCCTGTCGGCTTTATTGAACGCGCCCAGTTCCGGGATCTCGATGATCCATCGCCCCTGCAGGTTCTGGAAAAAATCTTTGTTCTGCGGACTCTCCAACATCTCCGCAAACCACTCTTCGCCGCAGAGCGTCCGCACCGCGCTGGATTTTCCCAGCCCCTGGCCGCCCTCCAGAATCACCATCTCATCGACCTTGCACCCCGGCCGACGCACCCGCGCCACGGCAGACACCAGCCAGTTCGTGCCCACCGCCGCGGTATACTCATCCCGCACCGTGCCGAAGTGGTCCGGCATCATGTGCTCGAGGCGCGATACACCGTCCCAGGTCAAGCCCTCCAGGTACTCAAGCACCGGATGGAAGCGCCGACGCATCGCCACCGCCTCCACCGCCTCCAACACCCGATCCGACGACACCGACAGCCCGTAGTGATCCGGATCCCCCAGCCAGGCGGCAATCTCCGTCCCGTCCACGTCCGTGATCTCGCCCGGCCCCGCCCCATAGGGCGCCTCGCGCGCGCGGTAGATCTGGTTCGCGAACGCGTTCATCCGGAACATCCCTTTCCATACCGGGTCGTTCTCAAGAATCGTGATCAGGTTGTAGAGATCTGGCTTGAGCGCCCCGTTCTGCGTCCGCGCCAGGCGCTGCCGCCAACTCCCAGGCCACTGATCATCCGACTTCTCGTCCCACCCCCCAGCGGAGCCGGACGGAGGGGTAGAAGCACCCTTCGCCGACCGGTCTTGTCCCCCTAGATCCCGCTCCGCGCGGGGCTGCAGCGTCTGCAGATGCTCCGCAAGCTGCTGGCGAACAACCTCCAGCCCTTCCTCGGCATGCAGATCGTTAAAGTCGGTCAGCTTGCGATCACCCCTGGCCGCAAACCTCGGCACCACCACCGTACCGCCCACCGCCAGCGCCGCCGCGTTCGCGTACGTCACGCCGGGGTTATCCACGGCCGCCTTCGGCTTTACGGTGAGAAAATCGTCATCCGCGCAAAAAACCAGCTGCGCTTTCGGCCAGCGCTTCTTGAACGCCTCGGCGGCGGGCCGGAGGTTGCCCGCATCGAACGCCACCACCACCGGCAGCTCGCTCGCCTCGTGCAGCGTGGCGCCCGTTGCATAGCCCTCGCACACCAGCACCTGGCGCGCCGCCTCCGGGTCGCCGATCAGATGAAAATGCCCCGTCTTCTGAACGCCGAACGGCCAAAAGTCCTTGTCCGACCCCTCGCGCCGCCCGGCCTCCTTCGATGGATAGATAACCTGCAGCCCGTAAATCGTGCCCGCCGGGTCGCGCACCGGCACAATTACCGTGCCCTTTGTCCCGTAGCGCACCCCGTACGGCTTCACGCCCTTGCGCTCCAGATACGGCGCCGTCCCTTCCGTGGGCAGCTTGTGCCACATCGCCGTCGCGCGGGCCGACGCCCGGCTCGCGCGGGCCTTGCGGAACGCATCCGCCCTCTTCCGGTCCGCCTGGATCCGCCGCTGGAGCGCCGCCCGCTCTTCCGAGCTCAGCGCCTTATGGCCGGCGAGCGAAATCTTGCCCTTCTCCCCCGTCCGCCAGTTGCCATAACTGCCAACGATCAGGGGTGCCCCGGCTGCCGTACGGTAGTCATGGAGCGCATACCAGCCCGACTTACTGGCCCCGCGGTCGCCCTCCACTTTGCACCGCTCGATCCGGCCAGTGATCTCCAGCTTCTCGACATCCAGCCCTGCAGCGCGGAGCTGGTCATAGATGTGATCGAGTGTCTCGCTCATACGGTGCGCTGATCCTGCGTCTGCTTGGACTCCGAGCGCGCCGCGATCGCGCGCATCTGCTCAAGAAACGGTGCGGCTACCGCCCGCTTCGCCTTGCGCCACCGCCGCATCTGGCGCAACAGTGCACGGGTTTCACGCTCGCTGCGAGTCATTCGCCGGCACCCCCCATGCAGTCCGAGCACACCGCGAAGCCTTCTTCGCAGCGGTCGTTGTCGCCTTCGCACTTCAAGCAGTCCCGAGGCCCGCGCATCGCCGTCGCCCGTTGCCGCGCAGCAGCGATCGCGGCGTCCCTCAGTTCACCCTCACGCGCCTGCGCGCGGTCCATATCGTCAGCCATCGGCGCCCCCTCCCCTTAACGCACAACGCTCAGGTACGAGTCATCACCGAGCACCTTCACCCGGATGCGCTCGATCAGCCCGATCCCGCTCGCTAGCGTTTTTTTCAGATTGCTCAGCGCCTCCGGCGCAAACGGCAGGTCCGCCTCATCGATCACGCCATCCTCGAGGATCTTCACCAGCGAGCTGATGCTCGCCGACGTGTTCGCCATGAACGCGGCCAGCTCTTCGTGATCGCGCACCTTGCCCCCCTCGGGCAGCGGCGCCGGCAGCAGCCCGTACCGGGCCGCCAGCTCGCGCAGACAATCCGCCCGCTGCGAGTCCGGCAGAGCCGCCACATAGCTCTCTTCCATATTTGCGGGAATGCAGTCTTCCAGGTACCGGAAGATCCGCTTGCGGTTGGTATCCAGCACCGTGTGGGCTGGCGTGCCGTCGATCTCATCGGCAAACGGCTTGATACCGCGTGTTGCGGCTATCGGATACGTGCGGTTGAAGTGCTCGACGACCTCGGCGGCATACCGCTCTTTAGTGAAGTACCCCTGCGCGATCGCTGCATCGACGTGCTTCTTGATCGCCGCCGTCCGCGTAATTTGTCTGCGCCCGGACACACTTTGCATTGCTCCCCTCCTCATCTCGGCAGATGCTGCCGCCATGAAAAATCCGACCCTTACCGCGCCGCAACACAAAAAAAGCGAGCCCGCAGCGATGCGAACCCGCCACTTGGCACTCCTGCCTGGCGCTAGTTCGGTTGCCGACCATCCCGGTCAGCCTCTTGATCTGGCGGAGTTCGCCCCAAAGTCCTTAGTCGAGCTATGCGACCCGGCTTTGGGCCTGTTCCGGATTCTCTTCGGCCACTCCGAAGACGTCGGGCCTCAGGTCGTGTACCGTCACTTCACCCCTACATGCCTGCTGAATTGCAAGGCAACGACCTGGTGGCACAGGACGAAACCCGCGGACCCACTGATAGACAGCCTGCGGACTCACGCCCAACGCTCTAGCCAACGCTGGCTGGCTGCCCAGCAGTCGGACGGCCTTCTGGATTGGTGTTTCGGTCTCGGTAGTGATCGTACTCATGACTGAACTAAAGCACAGCTTTACAAGGAGGGTCAAGCGCTACTTGGTAGTCGCCGCGCCCGCATTCGCGCAAAATGAAGCAATGCTTGAGTATTCCGCATTGGCCATCGCTAAGCGCCTCAGCGAAGCCATGAAAGAAGAGGGCATTAGCAACACTGCCCTCGCAGCTGCTTGCTCTGTCACAGTTCAAGCCGTCGGCGACTGGAAACGGACCGGCAAAATCTCGCGAGAGAAGATCGCCTTGGTAGCGAAGACGATCCGCCGCACAACCGACTGGCTTCTCACAGGCGAACAGAACATCCTCCACTCCGTGGCGGATGAAAGCGGTCCCCATGCCGCTACCACCACCACCGCTTCACCCGCAGCACCGGAGGATCCGAGGAAGAGGGCAATGCTAGACCTCTGGGACAAATTGTCACCAGAACAGCGCGATGCCCTCTTCCGTCTGCTGGGCCATGAAACAGATAAACGGGCGCAGTAGACGCTAGCGAATCGACGTAAGCAGCGATACTGCGCCCCGCTCTGCGGCCAGCCCACCCCCCCGCATTGCTCACTCTAAGACCCGCCCCTGGCGGGTTTGTTATTTTCCTGCCATCAACCCTTAAAGCTGTGCTTGACTACTAGCATAAAGCTGTGCTTTATTCAGACCAAGCACTCAAGTAGTACTTGAATACAACAACGCTTTTGGGCCCTAGGAGGGGGAGACGTCAGTGACTAACACCCACGCCACCACAGCCGCGCGTCAGGCGGCGGCGCACACGCCTTGCATACGAATCCTTCCGGGCAATGGCGCTGCCGAGGCGTACATGAACCTGCGCCGCCTCGGCTACGCGGTGGACCCCATCAGCGGCCGCGCCTATCGCAGCGCGCGCGACCACGCAGACCTCATCAACTGGCACGCCGCTGCGCGCGAACGCTTGCGCCGCAGCGTCGCGTCGACCGATCCGCGCGACCCAACACCGGCCGCGTAAGCCCAGCGAGAAGGAGAAAGAGATGGCATCGCTCATAGCCATAATCCGCCGCGCCCGCGACGCACGGCGACAAGAAGAACTGGATGCCCGCTGGCGTCATGCGTGGGACGCCATGCCCGAATCCCAGCGCGCCTACTGCATCGAAGAGCGCTGGCGCAAGCGCGCGCGCCTGGAGGCCGCCCAAAACGCCGCCCGCCTTGCCCGATACCACGCCATCGGCGGCCCGGCCAAAGTAATCGCCCGCCGCCGCGCCGAAGGGCTGCCCTGCGAGGGTCTCACGGAGGTGCGCTCATGACCGCCGCTGCCCTCGCCCGCCCGGCACCCACCGCGGCGCAAGTCGACCTGCGCGCCCTCACCCAGCTGCGGCGCGAGTGGCTCACCCGCCTCGACGCCCGCCGCCAGGACCTTGCGAGCCGGGATCTCGAGCGGCAGCAACGCGCCCTCGCCCAGCTCTGCGCGCTGGACGACGAAGTGGCCATCGTCGACTTCGCGCTCGGCGGCACCGCCAGCCTCGCCGGTCTGCGCGAGCAGATCCGCAGCCTCAAGACGGCCGCCGCCAGTGCGCTAGTAGCCGCCGCCGCCCTGCTGAGCGTGCCTACTCGCCACCGTCCTTGCTAGGAGAAGACCATGACCGTCCGCCAGGACCTCTTTAGCTACACCATCAACCAACTGCGACACGGCCTGACGCAAGAAGAGCTCAGCGAAGAGCTCAACCGCTGTGTCCAAGCCGCCCAGGACACCGGCAAGAGTGCCAGGCTCACGCTGGAGCTGACCATCAAGCCCACCGGCGGCGGGCAGTACCTGCTGACCGACAAGATCAGCACCAAGCTGCCCACGCTGGACCGCGAGGCCACCCTCATGTTCGGCACCCCCGAGGGCAACCTCACCCGCGACGATCCTCGCCAGTCAAAGCTCCCGCTGCGCCAGGTCGAGGATGACACCACCCACCAAGAGCTAAGAAAGGTCTGACAATGAGCACGCCTGATCTGAACGCGCTCGAATTGCACAGCGAACTGGGATCGACCGTTGCCGAGGTGATCAACCTCGCCGCCAGCGTCGTAGCCGCGCAGCAGCAGCTCGAGATCGCCGACACCCCGGCCACCATCCTGCCGCCGGGCTACACCCTCACGCTGCACCCCGAGCTGCGCGAGCGGCCGCGCCGCACCGCGCGTACCTACAGCGCACACACGGTCGACAGCTTCATCGACTACGTGAACCGCTACGCCGATGAGGACACCACCGTGTTCATCGACCTCGCCCGCGAGCGGGCGACGGCCATCATCGACTACGACGCCCCCACCGCCCCGGCCGACAACGGAGCCCGCTGGGGCGCCCACCGCGCGGCCTACGATTTCCCCCGCACCAACGAGGCAGACGATTGGCTCCGCCTCAACGGTCGAGCTATGACCCAGCAAGAGTTCGCCCTCTTCATCGAGCAGCACCTGCCCGAGATCGTGGAGCCAGACGGCGCCACCATGCTCGAGATCGCCCTCAGCTTGCAGGCCAAGACCAGCGTCGAATTCGCGAAGGCCGCGCGCCTCGACAATGGCCAGGTTCAATTTCAGTACCGCGAGACCATCGACGGCAGCGCCGGCCCCCAGGGCAACATCCAGATTCCCAGCGAGTTCAAGCTCGGGCTGCAGCTCTTCAAAGGCGGCGCTGCATACGAGCTGGCGGCCAAGCTGCGCTACCGGATCAAAGAGGGCCAGCTGGTCATGTGGTATGACCTCATCCGCCCCCAGCGCGCGATCGAAGACGCCATCACCACCGTCGCCGAGCAAATCCGCAGCCGCTTAGCAATCGGACACCTGGTGTTCGGCGAGGTGGCTGACGGAGGCCGGACATGAGCGCGCCCATGTCCGCGCCGGGCATCCTGCGCCTCGCCGCCGAGCAGATCGACGACCGCTCAGACCAGCGCGATCGCGCCGATGGCGAGCGCTCAATGGCTCGCACCGTCGCCACCTTCAACGCCCTCACCGGGCACCGCCTCAGCGAAGTCGACGGCTGGCAGTTCATGCAGTGCCTCAAGCTCTCCCGTGCTCGCGCGGGCCGCTTCGTGCTCGACGACTACGTAGACAACGCGGCCTATGCCGCCCTCGCGGGCGAGGCTGCCGCCCGCGAGAGCAACGACTCCTACAGCCGCACCTGGAGCCCGCCAGACCGGGGCGGGAGTTAATGCCGGTACGGTCCCAGCGGGCGGTGGGCCGAGCAGAAAAACACCCGCAGCGGACACGGGCGCATTATCTCCCGCCCGCGAGTCCGCCGCCTGGCCCACGAGACGGGTCCCGCTTCATGCGGTGGTGGCTTTGACCGGCCTGCCTCACTCCCCCCACTCCACGGGCACCCGGCCAGAGCCACCAACCGGATGAAGTAGCAACAAACCCGCTTCGCGGAGGGAACAGCATGCAACGCACCGAACGAGCCGCACTCGAGCAGCAAATCGCCGAGCTACAAGGCATCGCCCGCAGCTACCGCCGCTCCATGCGCGAGCTGCAACGCCTGCGCCAGGCCATGCACGCGGGCGACGAAATACACCTCGCGCTTGAGCAGTACGGCGAGCGGATCGAGCTGGACACCCTGCAGCTCACCGCGCTGAACGTCGTCACACAACCACTACTCACCGAGCTGATCCGCGCCGCCGAGACCCACTGCCAGGAGCGGGCCCGGCGCGCCTGGCTGCGCTGCGCGCTGCTCACAAACCGCCTCCACGACGCGGACACGACGACGGAGATCATCACAGCATGAAACGCAAGGGCCCCGTCATCACCGCGCTGGAACACGCGCACAACAGACCGTTCGCCGAGATCGTCGCGCCCTACGCCGCCAAGGGCTGGAGCCGCGCCATGACCGCCGAGGCGCTGGGCGTGCATGTAGTTACGTTCACCCAGGCTTGCCGGAGACTTTGCCCCGAAATCGAGTGGCCGCACCGCAACGCCAGCCCGCGGCGCAAGGCCGCCTACCGCGGCCCCGTCGCCGAAAAAGCTCGCCAGCGCATGATTGCGCAAGGGCGTGCGAGGCTCATCGAGCACAAAGGCAAACGGCTACCCCTGACTACGGCCGCGCGCCAAGCGGGCATCCACCCGGCCACCCTCTATACCCGCTACCGCGCCGGCTGGAAAGGCAAGCAACTCTTCAAAAAGCCGCACCCCACACAGGGCAAGCCGGACGCGGTCTACAGCCTCGGCCTGAGCGTCTCCGACCTGCAGCACGTACTCGAGTACGCGCGAGCCAAGAGCATCAACGCGGCGGCCAACAAATTCGGCGTCCCCCAGGGCGCCATCAGGGCCATGCTCATGGGCGAATGGGAGCGCGTGGCATGAGCATCGGAGACGGACTGATCATCCTCGCCGGAGCCATCGTGTGGGCGGCCTACGTCCTGGGCGGCGCGCTGCGAGCCATGATCCCTCGCAACGTCAACATGACTGGCGAACAACACGTCGTGCACCGGACGAAAGAGGGGGAGCGATGAGCACCAACGTCGACACCAAGGCGCTGGACGAGGCGGCACTGTGCGACAAGATCGCCACCGCCCAGGCCGAGGCGCGGGAGCTGCAGGCCGAGCTAGCGCGGGTACGGGAGGCCGTTGTCCGCGCTGACCTGCAGATCGGTGACGGCAACATCGAGGCTGCCCGCAATACGCTGCACGCTGCGATGGACTCTACCCTCTCCCAGCCCGCAGCCGCCCCGGCAACTGGTAAGCAGCGGCGCTGCGCACCTGGCGTTCGACATACGGCCGTTTGCAGCCGACAGCTGGCTCGGGTACTGCGAGCCGGCTTTCCCGCAGCGCGTCATACGGGGAATCACCCACTGGATGCCGCTGCCGCCGGCGCCAAGACGCGCCACAACAGAGAGTAGCAATGACTAGCCCCGCAGACACCGCGCCAGCCTGGCAGCAGCTCCACAGCGCATACCTCGATCACATCATGCGCTGCAGCGAGTGCTACGCGCCCTGCGCCCGCTACTGCCCCGCCGGCGCTGATCTGCGCGAGGCGTACCGACGCGCGTTCGCGACCAGGTTGACTCACTCAGGCACGACTGAAACGGCTACACCCGAGACAGACTGAATAACGAGGCAAAACAATGAGCAACACGGTTAGCACTGTATTTTTGCTACTAGCGGAGTTCGGGCAGGCCGACGTGCCGCTAGAGGTGGTGGCGGCAAAATACCTCGGGCTCAGCGAGGCACAAGCTCGGCAGCGGGCAAACACCCGCCGGCTACCGTTCCCGGCCTACCGAGGCGGGGAAAGCCAAAAGAGCCGGTGGGTGGTCAGAATCACCGACCTGGCCGACTATCTGGACGCCCAGCGCGAATGCGCAAAACGAGAGTGGTCGGCCCTTATGGAAGCGCGCCGAGCAGGTAGGGTCGCGTGACTGCTCCCCGCCCGATTGGATTTACGCGGAGTTTTGCTAACGACACTACCTGTCTTTGATATGCTGCGGCCTGAGATGGGTATACCGGCTCAGCTCCTGCCAACTATCGTGCAGCGTGAACAGCTGCACCTCTGGGATACTGTACCCCTTCTCGAACAACCGTGACGTCGCTTCGTGCCGAAGGTCGTGGAACCGAAGATCGGGAATCTCTAGCGCGCTCACGGCCTGCGCAAAATAGGCACCTACCGTCCTCGGGTTGTAGGGAAAAACCAACTCCCCGTCCAGCGGCTGCCGCTCTATGATCTCCCACGCCTCGGGCGTGAACTTACAGCGCTTGTGATTACCTTCCTTCGCATACGGGTGCTTCACATCGCGAACGAGACCGCCCCGATGCTCGCTATCCAGATCATCAACGCGCAGGCGCGTGATCTCCGACTGCCGCCGCGAGCTGTGCACCGCAAACCGGATGATGTCCTCCATCGGGATCTCGGTCCGCTTGTGCTTCCTGAGCCACGCACAGACGCTATCGATCTCATCATCGCTCACCCTGCGCTCGCGCCGCCGCGACTTGCCCACCAGCTTCAGGTCGCGCAGCGTAGCCACCGCATCCTCGATCACTTGCAGATCGACGGGCAGGCCCCACACGCGGCGAGCATACCTGGACGCAACCCTGAGCCACACAAAATCGTTGAGGATGGTCTGAGGGCTCGCCCCTCCTTCGTGCCTGGCCTGTGCGTGCGCTATCAGCGCCTGCACTGTGAGCCTGAGCGACCCCACCGCACCGAGATCGGTTTTGGCTATGCGCAAGATGTCCGCCTTCTTTGTACGGCCTGCCTTCGCGCCCGCCTCCTTGTAGTAGCTCTCCATCATCTCGGCGATGGTCATCCCTCTGTGGGTCGCCCGCGCCAAATGCGCCGGATCTTCCAGCTCGGCTTCACGCAGCCGCGCCCACTCAGCAGCAAGGCTGCGCTTGCTGAAAGTCCTCGATTCGGTGTGTATGATTTTGCCGTCACGCTTGAGACGGATTTGCGCCGTGTAGACGGTGCCCTTCTTACGCCTGTACTTTGTAATCGTAGCCATCCCGCGCCCTCGGTGCTAATGCCAAAATTATTAGCATCTGGTTAGCACCGATGACAAGGGAAACGCGCAAAAACGCCTGTAAATGATTGAAAATCGATCAAGGGAAAACGGGCCAGATCAGCGTATATATTATGGAACAGCAGGAAAAACAGCAGGTTGGATTATCGCGGCGCTTATCAGTTGCGCCGATGATGGATTGGACGGATCGGCACGACCGTTACTTCCTGCGCCTTTGCGCCCCGCACGTTCTTCTCTACACAGAGATGGTGACGGCGGCGGCGATTGTCCATGGCGACGTGGAACGCCATTTGGCCTTCGATGCCAGCGAACACCCGGTCGCGGTGCAATTCGGCGGCTCGGATCCGGATCAGCTTGCCACCTGCGCGCGCGCGGCCGAGGCTTATGGCTACGACGAGATCAATCTCAACGTCGGGTGCCCCAGCGACAGGGTGCAAGCCGGTCGCTTCGGCGCCTGCCTGCTCAAAGAGCCGAAGCTGGTGGCCGAATGCGTCATGGCCATGCGGGAAGCGAGCCGTCTGCCGGTCACGGTAAAGACGCGCATCGGCGTGGACGAGCTGGACAGCTACGAACACCTGGCCGAGTTCGTCGCAACCGTGCATGCAGCGGGCTGCGACAGCTTCGTCATCCATGCGCGTAAGGCCTGGCTGCAGGGCCTCAGCCCCAAGCAGAACCGCGAAATCCCGCCGCTGAACTACCCCCGCGTCTACCGGCTCAAGCAGGATTTCCCCGAGCTCGAGATCGTGCTCAACGGCGGCGTGCGGACCTTGGAGGATATTCATACCCACCTGACGAGAGTAGACGGCGTGATGGTCGGCCGCGAAGCTTACGGCAACCCCTGGGCTCTGGCGCAGTGGGATGCCGCCTTATGGGGACAGGAGCTCACGCGCACCCGTCATCAAGTAGTGCGAGACTTCCTGCCCTACATCGAGCGAGAACTCGCGCGCGGCACCAAGCTGTCCAATATCACCCGCCATCTGCTCGGCCTGTTCCAGTCGGTGCCGGGCGCCAAGGGCTGGCGGCGCTACCTGAGCGAAAACGCCTGGCGCCCCGGCGCGGGCGTCGAGGTGGTGGAGACGGCGCTGTCCAAGGTCCCGGAAGACGCACCTGCCGCGCTGACTGCATAGCGGCGTCTCCCCCACCTGAAAGCGTGCGACATCGGTGAGCCGCTAGCGGCTGCTCAGCGTCGTCCACTCCGCGCCCCGGGAAATGCGCACCGGAATCCCCGTCTGCCGCTCCAGCGCCTCGCGCACGCGAAAGTAATCGACGCGATGCCCTGGCCTGTCGCGCAAGCGCGCCGCCACGACCTCCAGCGCAGGGGTAAACGTGTGCTCCTTGCCCTGCGCCAGCGCTTTGCGATCTTCCTCCAGCGGCAAATGGGCCTGCAAATAGAGCACAGAGCCCTTCCAAGCGGCCTTATAGGGCTGGTTGACGATGCGTACCGGAGTGCCGACGGGAATCCGCTCGAACAAATCGGCGATATCTTCCGGATACATGCGCACGCAACCGTGCGTTATCCGCATCCCCACGCCCCAGGGCTCGTTAGTGCTATGGATGAAGTAGCCGGGAATATCCAATCGCAGCGCATGCGGGCCGATGGGATTGTCCGGCCCCGGGGGAACCACTGTGGGCAGCTCGCGCCCGTCGGCAGCGGCAGCCTGCCGCACCGATGCGGGAGGATACCAGGCCGGATTTCTGAGCTTCTGGGTGATCTGAGTGGCCGCCAGCGGTGTCGACCAGTCCTGGCGGCCGATACTGACCGGATAGGTTTCCACTACCCGTCGTCCGCTCGCATCCGGGGGCGGAAAGTAGTAGAGCCTCAGCTCGGCCACGTTAAGGACCACGCCCTCGCGCGGAGCCGCGGGCAAAATGTGTTGTGTGGGTAGCGTCACTACGGTGCCAGGTTCCGGGAGCCACATGTCCACGCCCGGATTGGCGTGCTGCATCTCCAGATATCCCAGCCCGTGCCGTCGGCCTATGTCCAGCAGCGTCTCCCCCGGTTGCACGGTGGCCTGGCGCACCTCGCCGACGATGCTGATATTGGGCGAGGGCAGCGGGTAAACCGCTGCGGGCAGCGGCGCTGCGGCGAGCAGCGACACCGTGGTCGCCAGGGCCAGCCACCAGGCGCGTAGCCGACGCATTTTCTTGAGATCAGGCATTGGCTTGGCTTGAGCGATCGCTATGCCCCAGATACTTGCTCGGGGCGATGCGGTCGCGGATCAGTTGCTTGAGCTCCTTGGACTCCGGGAAACGTCCATGTTCGGCGCGCGAAAACAACGGCTCCCCGTCGAGCAGCACCTCGAACACGCCGCCGGCGCCGGGCACCAGCGCCACCTCCCCCAACTCCTCGGGAAATGTGAACAGCAGCTCCTGCGCCAGCCAAGTGGCGCGCAGCACGAAGCGGCACTGTCGACAGTAGCGGATTTCCACCCTCGGTGTCGCCATAGTTCATCCTTGTTGCATATAGTTACGGAGTATAACGTCAGGGGCGCCCTCGCCACACCGCACGGCCGCCCCTGGCTTCATGGCCGCAGCGGCCCAATATAGCCAAGTGGAGCCATCCATGCGTTTGCTCAGTTGCGAATACGAAGGACACGCCCGCTGGGGCCTTCTCGACGGCGATCACGTACTGCTCTCGCCGGCGGACTCCGAGCTGCCGGCAACGCTGCTGGACGCAATCGAATCCGGCCTCACCCCGGCGGAACTGGCAGCCGCGCTGCGCGGCCACTCTCGCACACAGCGGGTAAGTCTCGATGCGGTGTCCCTGACGGCCCCCATTCCGCGGCCTCGCAAGAATATCATCTGCCTGGGGCTGAACTATGCGGCGCATGCCGCCGAGTCGCGGCGGGCCAAAGGCATCGTCGCCGCAACGCCCGAACATCCTGTGGTGTTCTCCAAGAACGTCACGGCGGTCACGGGGCCTTACAGCGATATCCCGCTGGATGCGGCCGTTACCGAGCAGTTCGATTGGGAAGCGGAGCTGGCGGTGGTCATCGGCCGTGGCGGCCGGCATATCAAGCCTGAGGAAGCGTTGGAGCATGTGTTCGGTTACACCGTGGTGAACGATCTGACCGCGCGCGATCTCCAATCCCGCCATCAGCAATTCTTCCTGGGCAAGAGCCTGGACCACAGTTGCCCCATGGGTCCATGGATCGTGACCCGCGACGAGATTCCCGATCCACAGCGGCTGGCCATCCACTGCCGCGTCAACGGCGTCACTAAGCAGTCCGGCAATACCCGCGACCAGCTGTTCGACATCGCACGCACCATCAGCATCTTATCGCACAGCATGCGTCTGGAAGCCGGGGACATCATCGCGACCGGCACGCCGGAGGGCGTCGGCTTCGCGCGCGTGCCGCCCGAGTTCCTCAAGCCGGGCGATATCGTGGAGTGCGAAATCGAAGCCATAGGCACTATCCGCAATCGGATAGTGGAAGCCTGACGAACCGCCGGGGCCGATTCGACAGCAGAAGCAGCCGGCTCAGGCGTCCCCGCGCAAACGGCGCCGCAGCCGCGTGAACCACGATTCGCTGCGGCTGACGTGCTGCACGTAGTCACGCAGGCGCTGCCGATCCGGCTCGGAGACCCGGGTGAACCGCAGCCCAACCCTGGCGCCGCTACTGTGGCGCGCCCGCGCACGCAGCTCAATGCTTGTGCCTACAGGAGCGGGCAAACTCACGATCAGCGCCAGCTCGCGCTCCAGCGCTGCCTGCGGGAAAGGCCGCACGAATTCGATCTCTATGCCGCCCTCGCTAATGTCTCGCACAACCGCCACGTCCGGCACCTCGTCGCCTTCTATGCGCACTGTCAGCGGCTCGCCGGCCGGCGGAATCACGCGTGGCTGCTTACGCCAGGAACCCCATTCATAACCCATTGTCTGCGCCATACTTGGTGCTCCCTGCATCGGAAATGCCGCCCATCCCGACTGGACAACAAACCAAAAAGTAGGCTGGATCCGACCAAGCGCGGCCTATCGCGAATAGGCGATTGACGCCCGGCAATGCCCGCACCGCATCACGCCGAATTCGCCGCGCCCTTACGGCTCGCCTCCCTCTCCTAGAGCTGTTTTAGAGTTCGCTAACCAAGGGAAAATGTAGCGCTTAAGCGTGCGCGAAGTACCGGGTCGATCTTACGATATGGTGGTCGGGCGGCCATCTTTGAATACCGCCAGCGAGCCGGGCGCCATAGTGGTCCACACCTCGTTGCGCGTCAGCGGGCGCGTCGCGATTACGCTCACCACATCGTTGGGCGTCGTGACCTCGGCAAAATTCACCTTCAGATCGGCATCCAGCAGCTCCGCTTCGCCAAAGGGAGCCTCGCGTGTCAGCCACGACAGATGCGTACTGCAGAACGCGTACATGCAACGACCGTCGCACAGCAGCATGTTGAACGAGCCGTGGGCGTTTAACTCGCTGGCCAGTTCGAACACGAAACGCCACAGGGTTTGCTCGCGCCGCGGCGGGCGCGAAAAGCGTTCGCGAATCTGTCCCAGCATCCAGCAGAACGCGTATTCGCTATCGGTGGTGCCGATGGGGCGATAAAAGCCCAGCGGCCAGCTCTTGATGCCGCGCAGACGTCCGTTGTGGGCGAACACCCACTGCCTGCCCCATAGCTCGCGGCTGAACGGATGGGTGTTCGCCAATCCCACCCGCCCATGGGTAGCCTTGCGTATATGACTGATTACATTGCAGCTCTTTATGGACAGCCGCTGTAGCAGCTGGGCCAGCTCGGAACTCGCTCCGGGACCGGGATCGTGGAATATGCGGCATGCTTTCCCCTCGTAGAAAGCCAGTCCCCAGCCGTCCTTGTGCGGGCCGGTACGACCGCCGCGCTGTATGAGTCCGGTAAAGCTGAAGCGAATATCGGTGGGCGTATTCGCGCTCATGCCCAACAATTCGCACATGTTGCTATGCTACGCTCGCGTCAGAGTCAAATAGAACTCGCGCAGGATCGCGGCCGTTGCCCCCCAAATGTAATAGTGTTTGTAGGGCATGGCGTACACCGGATACTGGCGCCCCTCGTACTGCATGATTTTGAACTGATGGTTGGCCGGATCCAGAAAAAAGGCCAGTGGCACCTCAAAGATTTCCGCCACTTCGAAAGGATCCGGCACCAGTTGCAGGGGCGGCTGTACCATGCCCACCACCGGATGCACCAGGTAACCCGTCCGTATGGTATACGTGGGCAAGCGCCCGATCACTTCCACGCTGGTCGGCGGCAGCCCTACTTCCTCATGCGCTTCGCGCAACGCAGCCGCCTCGGCGGACCCGTCCTCGGGCTCGATTCGCCCACCTGGGAAGCTGATCTGACCGGCATGGTCGCGCAAGTGCTCGGTGCGCCGGGTCAACAGCACGTGCAGCCCTTGTGGCCGCTCGATTAGTGCAAGCAGCACGGCGGCTGGCGTTAGATTAGGCTCCTGGACCGGCTCGATCGGCCCCCTGCGCTGCAGGCACCCGGCGATCAGCTCGCGGCTCCACGTCACAGCGTTATCGCTATCCATACACCCTCGCTACCCGGTTCATCCCCATGCCGATGGTCAGCAAGCTCTAATATTGGCACCCCGCATGATAGCGCATTGAGCCGCGCGCTGAGCGGCGCACGCCTCTCAGCCGCTCCGGCAATTCCTAAAACGGAACGTGATCAAGTCCTAATGGAGAGTCTCGCCTTGCGTGCCTACGCCAGCAGATCGCGGCAGCGTGAACCAGAAACAGGCGCCCCCGCCAGGCTTGGACTCCACCCCGATCCGCCCGCCATGGCGGGCGACGATTTTCTTGCAGATAGCAAGGCCGATACCGGTTCCGGGGTACTCATGATCCAGATGCAAGCGATGGAACAATGTAAAAATCCTTTCGAAATGCATAGGATCGATGCCGATACCATTGTCGCGCACGCTAAAGCGCCAGCAAGCTCCCTCCTCCGCTACGCCTATGTGGATGCGCGGTCTCTCCTCCCCGCGAAACTTGATAGCGTTCGCCAGCAGATTCTGCAGCAGCTGCCCCAGCTCGCCACGGTCTCCTTGTACCAGTGGCAATGGATCCTGCGTAATAACCGCCCCGCTCTCTTCCACGCTGCGGCGCAGATTTCCAAGCGCCGTCGCGCACACCTCCTCCATGGCGACGGGCCGCTTGGTAAGCTCGGAGCCAGTGGCTCCAAGGCGGGAGAACGCAAGCAGATCCTGAATAAGCTCGCGCATCCGCAGACTGCCGGAGACGATGTGCTCGATGAACTCGTTGCCTTGCGCATCGAGTCGATTGCCGTACCGCCTTCCCAGCAACTGCGCGAAGCTGGAAACCGTGCGCAGCGGCTCCTGCAGGTCGTGCGACGCCACATAGGCAAACTGCTCGAGCTCGGCGTTGGAGCGTTCGAGCTCCTCCGTGCGCTGCTGCAGCTCCGCGGTTCGCCGTCGCACTCGCTCCTCGAGTTCGGCATAGGCGCGTCGCAGACGATCCTCGGCTATGCGCAACTCGGTGATGTCCTCCACCATCCACAGCAAATAGCGGGGCTCGCCTTCGGAATCGCGCACCAGCGAAACGGTCAGACTGCCGACGATGGTGCGGCCGTCCTTGCGCAGATATCGCTCCTGCATCTTGTAGGCGTTACCCTCGCTACTGGCGAGCGCGGCCACGATCTGCTCGATCGGCTGCCTATCCTCCGGATACACATAGTGGCGCGGCGGCAAAGTCTGCAGCTCCCGCTCGTCGTAGCCCACCATGGCCTGTAGCGCTGGATTGACCGCAATTACGGCACCACCGGCGATCTCGGTGAGCATGATTCCCAGTGCCGCGTGCTCGAACACCGTGCGAAAGCGCGCCTCCGTTTCAGTCAGTTCTCGTCGAACTTGCTTGATCGAGGTCACGTCCACCGCGGCGGCGGTCAAGCCGACTATATCCCCACTATCGTCACGCAGCGGCTCCATGGTCAGCGAGAACACGTGTGGCTTGTTGAGCAGAACGGTTTCCAGTTCCTGGTTCAGCGTCAGCCCCTCGCGCACTACTCGTTCCTTGAGCGCGATCAGCTCGGGAGGTCTAGCCAGCTGGTAATCGGTCTTGCCGATGATGCGGCGCGCATCCAAACCTGCCGCGGGATTGAACAGCCAGGTGTAGCGAAGGTCACGATCCTGACTGTAGACAGAGATATTGCTGTTCATCAGCGCCACGCGAAAACGCTGCTCGCTCTGACGCAACGCCTGCGTCATCTCGGCTGCCAGCGTCTGCGCACGCGCCCGGGTAAAGGCCAGGTTCCGAACCAGTAAGAACAGCAGCAGGCTGAGCACACTGCCGCCCCCCAGCACCCACCAGGGCGTAGCCGCAAACTCGGGCTCTCCGGACACGCGCACCGTCCAGGTATGCCCCTCGATGTCCATACTCATCATCGCCACCGGTGCGTTGTCAGGTAGCGGCGCATGGGGGCGGCTGTCATACATTTGCCGCTCGGCGACCGGGCCGAAACCGTCGAAGACCTGCAACCGCAGCTCTTGCAGCTCCGCCCCCACCAGCCCGCGAATCAAGTCTTCCGCACGAAAGGGGCTGTAAACCCAGCCGCGAAGACGGGCTCGCCGCTCCTCCACCGAATCCGGCACACCGCCGCCGTGGTAAACGGGCAGATACATCAGAAATCCGGCCTGAACGTCGTCCTCGGTTTCCTGCACCAGCGTCACCATTCCGCTTAGTGCAGCGTCGCCGGTTTCCATGGCGCGGCGCATGGCCGTACGCCGCACCGGCTCCGAGAACATGTCGAAACCGAGTGCGCGCCGATTGCGCCAATCAAGAGGCTCGAGATAGACAATGGACGTATAGATAGGACGCTCCCCAGGCGGGTGCACCGCGTAGTCTTCAAAGCCCTGCGCGCGCACATGCGCCTCGTGCCGCGACAGTTCCTCGGGCGGCACCACCACGGTAAAGCCTATGCCTTGCATCCCACGAGAGCCCTCGTCGATGCGCAACCGGGCCACATACGCCGCCCAGTCGTCCCGATCGACCCTCTCCATGGCATCGAACAGGCCCACCCCGCCTTGCAAAACCCGCTTATAGGCGCGCATGCGCAACTCGATAGCGGCCACGATTTCCTGGGCACGGAAGCTGAAGCGCTCATGCAGCTGGCGCTCGGCTTCGACAGCAGTGTAGCGCCAAGCCATAAGGGTCAGGGCAAGCCCTAGGGCGAGTATGATCCAAGCCAGCAGAGCCGCCCGAAACTTGGGCGGCCGCCTCTGATCCGACGTCGTCGTTCGTTCCTGCATCCGTGCATCCGTGACGGCTCCCAACAGCGCGGGGCCGCACTTATTGACCGCGCTCCGCTCTAGCGCAGTCGCCAGAGCTGTATCTCCATTATTTCACACCTGGGCCGGCGCGACCGCACCGCTTGCACAGCAACTCGAGAGCATCCCTGGGCATACTGGCAGCACCGCTAGGGCACGCCACACCAGTCCCCGCTCGCGATGCGGGTCCCACCGCGGTTGGAACCCTGGTAGATATACATCCAGGCGGGCCCGAACGGCGTGCTTATCCGTTCGCGCGTATACAGCACAGGATACGCTTCGAGCTCGTCCAGACGCGCAAGAGTGCGCTTATCGATCCGGTACACTTCGCCCACGATCGCATCGCGCCCGCCCGGCACCACGCCGGGATAAGCACCGAGGTTCCACATCGTATAGCGCGGGGCTGTGCGGCAGACGCCGAGAAAGGACGCTCCGTCAAGCAAACTGTGGTTGCTTTGGCCGCGTCTGAGGCTGCCGTAGACGAACACTTGCTCGAACATGAATCCGGCGAGCCGATGCCACGGCCTTGGCGCAGGCACCGGTATCAAGACAGCGGAGAGCGAAGGATCGATTCGGGGCGCAGCCCCTCGCCCCTAAAGGGCCCCTTCGGCGTCCGGCCTCGCTTCTGCAGGGGCGTTTCGTGGCCATGGTTGCTCCTTGGTGCGGCAAAAATGCAACCAAAGCCCCGCGGCCCTTAATAACAGCTTTCGCCAACGCTCCATAAGCCATTGTTTTAACTGGCGGAGAGCGAGGGATTCGAACCCCCGAGGGCTTGCGCCCTAACGGTTTTCAAGACCGCCGCCTTCAACCACTCGGCCAGCTCTCCGAGCCGGCCATTCTGTAGAGTCGGCACGATTTTTACAAGTGCATTGGGGCGGTGCCGCGGCGGCTGCCAGCCTGTACGGATCGATGCCTAGGGCGCTGCCTGGGCGAGCGCGCGCACGGCTTCGCCGATCAGCGCTGGCCCGCGATAAACGAAGCCGGTGTATACCTGCACCAGGCTGGCACCTGCCTGGATCTTGGCGACGGCATCCGCCCCGCTGACGATACCACCGATACCGATGATGGGAATGCGCCCCTGCAACCGCTCGTGCAGCTGTTGCAGCACCTCCGTGGAAGCGGCCAGCAGCGGTGCGCCGCTCAATCCACCGGCCTCGGCAGCGCAAGGGCTTCCTTCCACGCCCGCCCGGCTCAAGGTGGTGTTGGTGGCCGCCACGCCATCGACCCGGTACTCGATCAGCTTGTCCGCCAGCTCGCGCAATTGCTCGGCGCTCATATCGGGCGCGATCTTGACCACCAGCGGCACATAACGTCCGTGCTGCTGCGACAGACGCCGCTGCTCCTCTTTCAGCGCGCCGAGCAGCTCATCCAGCATTTCGCCATGCTGCAGATTCCGCAGTCCCGGCGTATTCGGCGACGAGATGTTCACGACCACGTAGCTAGCCAGCGGATATACCTTGCGCAGACAGATCAGGTAATCCTCCGTCGCTTTCTCCACCGGCGTGTCGAAGTTCTTGCCTATATTGATCCCCAGTACGCCGTCGAAACGCGCCTTGCGGACCCGCTCGACCAAATGATCGACGCCCTTGTTGTTGAACCCCATACGGTTGATCAGAGCCTGCGCCTGCGGACAGCGAAATAGGCGCGGCTTGGGATTGCCCGCCTGGGGCCGGGGCGTGACGGTGCCGACTTCGATGAAGCCAAAGCCCAGACTGGCTAGCCCGCATAGGTAATCGCCGTTCTTGTCCAAGCCCGCTGCCAGGCCGACGGGGTTCGGAAAATCGATGCCCATGACTTGCCGCGGCAAAGCCGGCACGGACGGTGCGAGCAAACGTGGCAGCCCCAGGCGATGGGTTGCATTCAACAATCCCAGCGCAACCGCGTGGGCGCGCTCGGCCTCCAGGGAAAACAGGAATTTGCGCAGAAGTCCGTACACGTTCAATCAACCCGTCGCCGCCGAAACGGCGCTCATGGTGCAGGAAGCCGAGAGTCTTGTCGAGCCGCGACCGTTAACTGCCGGTTAGCGGTCTATCGCAACGCCATAGCCGACGAACGTTGCGGTAATGCCGGTAGCATGATGCGTTAACACACAAGTAACCGATTGATCCTTATCGATGGCTGCAGCCGTGATCGCGTACTCGGCGGCGTCCAGTGCCGGCTCGATGAGGTGTCCGATATCCTGGCAGTCATCGACATCGACGGCGTCGCTGGAGTTGGCCTTCCAGGCCGCATAGTTGATAGCGCTGGCTGCGGTCAGAGAACCGGCGACCCCCTGCACCGAGGCCTCTTGCGCCTCGCCTTGCAAATCGGCATAGCGAGGCAGCACGACGATCGCCAACGCAGCCATAATGGCGATTACCATAATCAGCTCGATTAACGTAAAACCGGACTGCTGCTCTCTCACCGTTGATTCCCCCTGTAGCAATCGGCCATGGGCCGCACTCCTGGCAGCGGCGCGCCGCCCGCCCAGAGCACCGCTGACGGTCGGAGGTTACTCCCTCGACATTACAGCTCCGGCTCCTTGGTCAACGCTCCCCCATGGGTAGCCCGCATCCGCAGAGCGCGCCGCAACGCCGCAGGGCCTCGGCCCGCAACCGCCCATAAGGCTTAACGTGAACGCGCGGGAATAGGTTTCGGATCGCTTCTCCGCATGCCCCCGGCATGCGCGCTAGCAGGCCTTGGCAGGGGCGTTTCGCCGGCTAGCTTGGGCCTGTTCCCATCCCACTTCGCATCGGCATCGGCGCGACGCCTCGTCCCGGTATGGCATGCCATGCCGGCATGAGGCGCGGACGTGATATGCGTGAACAGGCGCTCGGGCCGCCCGACTTTACACCGGACGACGTTTCATAATTAAGCTATCGTCGCTTTGTCTCCCTAGCAACAGGCCGCCATTACCGCTGTCAAAGCGGCAGCTGATAGCGAACCGGGAGTCGTGCCGTGGTCGAACCGGATTATCTACGCTTTGCCCTTGCGCTCGTGGCCGAACTCAAGCCGCATAGCCTTATCGCGGTCGGCGATGCGGCCGAAGCGCTGGCACGCACCTACCAGCAGCAGGCGCAGTGCGATGTCGTAACGCTGCCGCCAGGCAGTACCGCCTTGCCCTCCTCGGCCCGGTACGACCTCGCGCTGCTGCTCGGCCGCTGGGATCGGGCCGGTCGGGTTGACGCGGCGACCTTGCTCTCGCGGCTGCGCGACGTTCACGCCCGGCGCCTACTGGCGTCCCTGGCCAGCGACAGCGTATTCCAGCACGGCGATCTGATAGGGCATGGTCTGACCAGCTTGGGGCACTTCAACGGTCCGGAAGGCGATGTGGAGCTATTCGAGTTCGACATCGCCACCTACAAGACCACGCCGGACTGGCTCAACAGCAAGAACTGGGCAAATCCGCAGCTTTTCGACAAGTACCGCTGGTAGTCGTTATAACCGCCTGCCATTTTCATATACCCAAATATTACTTTTACGCATATGGGTTAGTTGCTACGGTGGCGCCATCGTCGCCGGCGTCGGCATCGGTCCGTCGCGCTGTACGCTCTCGGCGCATACAGGCGAACCCGGATTGAGGAAGCACCAGTAATGTACATTTACGATCAATACGACCAGGCGCTGGTTGACCAGCGCGTGGCGCAGTTCCGTGATCAAACGCGCCGATATCTGGCCGGGGAGCTCAGCGAGGAGCAATTCCGCCCTCTGCGCCTGATGAACGGCCTCTACATCCAGCGCTTCGCGCCCATGTTGCGCGTCTCGATCCCGTACGGCCTGCTTTCCAGTCGCCAGCTGCGCAAGCTCGGCGAGATCGCCCGCGTCTACGACCGTGGCTACGGGCACTTCACCACGCGCCAGAACCTGCAGTACAACTGGCCGGCCCTGGAGCGCGTCCCGGACATTCTGGAGGAGCTGGCCAGCGTGCAAATGCACGCCATCCAGACCAGCGGCAACTGCATCCGCAACATCTCCTCCGATCATCTGGCAGGCGTTGCCGAGGACGAAATCGAGGACCCTCGCCCCTACTGCGAGATCATTCGTCAGTGGGCGACGCTGCACCCCGAGTTCTCCTATCTGCCGCGCAAGTTCAAGATCGCCGTGAGCGGCTCGGCGAAAGACCGCGCAGCCACGCAGGTACACGACATCGGGCTGCAACTGGTCCGCAACGAGACCGGGGAGGTCGGCTTCGAGGTGCTGGTAGGCGGGGGATTGGGCCGCACGCCCATCATCGGCGAAGTGGTGCGCGAGTTCCTGCCGAAGCGGCACTTGCTCTCCTACCTGGAAGCCATACTGCGCATCTACAACTTGCAAGGGCGGCGCGACCACCTGTTCAAGTCACGCATCAAGATCCTGGTCAAGGCGCTGGGCATCGAGGAATTTCGGGCGCGCGTCGAACGCGAGTGGGAGCATCTGCGCGACGATCCGGCGCTCACGCTGGAGGATGCCGACATCGAACGCATGCAGGGTTACTTCACCCGCCCCGACTACCGCGACGATGCCGCCGACCCGGAGACGCTCGCCCGCCGCTGCGAGGAAAACCCGCATTTCGCCCGCTGGCTGCAGCGGAACGTGCACTCGCACAAGCAACCCGGTTATCGGGCCGTGTTTCTATCGCTCAAGGCACCGGGCCGTGCGCCGGGCGATATGACGGCTGAGCAAATGGCCGCCGTCGCCGATCTGGCGGATCGCTACAGCTTCGGCGAAATCCGCGTTAGTCACACACAGAACCTGCTGCTGACGGACGTGGCCGAACGGGATCTCTACGATCTCTGGGAAGCGCTCACGCCTCTGAACCTGGCTACGCCCAATATCGGCACCCTGACCGACATGATCAGCTGCCCGGGCCTGGACTTCTGCAGCTTGGCCAATGCCGGCTCTATCGGTATCGCCGAAGCCATTCATCGCAAGTTCGACGACCTGGACTATGTGTACGACCTGGGCGACATCCGCATCAACATGTCGGGCTGCATGAACGCCTGCGGGCATCACCATGTCGCCCATATCGGTATTCTCGGTGTCGACAAGAAGGGTTCGGAGTTCTACCAGATCACCCTAGGCGGCTCCAGCGGCAACGATGCGGCTCTAGGCGATCGCCTCGGCCCTGCCGTGCCGAAGGACGAGGTGGCCGACATCGTCGCAGCCTTGCTGGAAACTTATGTGGAACATCGCCACGAAGGCGAACGTTTCCTGGATACGTACCGCCGCGTCGGCATTGCCCCATTCAAGGAGCGGGTCTATGCGTAAGATCATCAAGGACATGCGCATCGTCGAGGACGATTGGCGTCATATCGACGATGAAGAGGCCCTGCCGGCGGAAGGCAAGATCATCGTCAGCTGGAAGCGCTGGCAGGAAGCGCGCGACCAGCTACTAGCGCGTACCGCCCCGCTGGGCGTGCGAGTGGATGGGTGGGTAAGCCCGGAGGACATCGGGGCCGATGCGCACCGCTTCGCTCTCATCGCCCTGGAGTTCCCGCAATTTCGAGACGGCCGCTGCTACTCGCACGCCCGCCTGCTGCGCGAGCGCTTTGGCTACCGCGGCGAACTGCGCGCCGTGGGCGATGTGCTGCGCGACCAGATGTTCTACATGCATCGGGTCGGCATCAACGCTTTCGAGCTCCCGGATCAGGCAGCTCTGGAGTCGGCCCTGGCTGCGTTCTCCGATTTTACCCTCAGCTACCAGGCCGCGGTGGATCACCACGAACCTGTCTGGCGCCGCCGCCGCATGGCTTGACGGCCTGCGTTGACGCAAGCGCCCGGAAGGAGCCCGGGCGCCGATTCGATTCCAAGCGGGCTCTCCTCGCACTTCGATACGACAGAGCTATCTTTAATAACCAAACAATAATCAGGTTGCGCGGGGCTCCTTCGCCCCGCACTAGCAGCCGATAGCAGCGGCGAACGACTGAGGACAAAGTACGTGCCGACGACTCAACATCGTATCGTTATTGTCGGTGGCGGAGCCGGCGGGCTGGAACTTGCTTGCCGCTTGGGCCGACGCCTGGGCAAACGGGGAGCGGCTCACATCACGCTGATCGATGCGGAGCTGGTGCACGTCTGGAAGCCGCTTTATCACGAGGTCGCCGCCGGCACTTTGGACTCGCAGGCCGACGCCGTCACCTACCTCGCGCAAGCCCACCGCAATCATTTCCACTTCCAAGTCGGCCGTATGTGCGGTCTCGATCGCGAACGGTGCGAGGTCCTTCTGGAAGCAGTCACCGACCGCAATGGCGCCGAGATCGTTCCGGCCAGAAGCATCCCCTACGATACGCTGGTCATCGCAGTGGGCAGCATCAGCAACCACTTCGGCATAGAGGGCGCCAAGGAATATTGCCTGAACCTGGACACGCTGCTCGATGCAGAGCGCTTTCACCAGCGAATGATGCATGTCCTGCTGCGCGCTCAGGCCAATCCCGGCCGGCGGGAAACCTTGAGGATCGCCATCATCGGGGCTGGCGCCACGGGCGTGGAACTAGCCGCGGAGCTGCGCGGCGCGGCCCAACGCGCCGTCTACTACGGACTCTCGCACATCGATCCGGTACGCGACCTCAAGCTGACCATCATCGAAGGCGCGCCCCGTATCCTGCCCCCCTTGGCCGAAGATCTGGCGCTCAAGACCGCGCAGCAGCTGCAGCAAATGAGCATAGAGTTGATCACTGGCGAGCGGGTAACGGCCATAGACAAGACCGCCGTCCATACCGATAAAGGACGACGCGTTCCGGCCGCCATAAAGGTCTGGGCGGCGGGCATCAAAGCGCCCGACTTCCTCGCCGACCTGGGCCTGGAGACCAATCGCAGCAATCAGCTGGTTACCACGCTCACCCTGCAGACCACCCGCGACCCGAACATCTTCGCCATAGGGGACTGCGCCGCCTGCCCACAACCCGACACCGATCGCATCGTGCCGCCGCGCGCGCAGGCGGCTTCTCAACAGGCAAGTTTTCTGGCCAAGGCGCTGGAACGGCGACTGCGCGGACAAGCGCTGCCGCAGTTCGTCTACCGCGACCGAGGCTCGCTGATCTCGCTGGATAGCGGCCATCAGGCGGTCGGGCGTTTGATGGGAGCAGCCATTCGCGGACTCATGATCGAAGGCACCATTGCCCGTCTCGCCTACGCCTCGCTTTACAAAAAGCACCTCGCGGCCCTGCACGGCGGCTTCAGGACCGCGGTGCTGACAATAGGCAACTGGTTGACCAGGCCGGTGAAAACCCGCCTCAAGCTGCATTGACGCCGCAGCCGTGGCCGGCTTGGCGGTGCCGAAGGCAGTCCGCCACGACCGATCGAAGCTTGCCCGCCGGTCAGAACCCGTGCTCGTCGATCCACTCGATGATGCGGTCGGCGACCGCCTGCCAGCCACGCTCCAGCATCATGCCGTGATACATATTCGGGAAAATTTCGGCCTCGGTGCCGTAGGTACGGGCAGTAGCACGCACCATCGCGGGCGAGAACAGCGCGTCGTGCTCGGCGCCCAGCACCAGCATCGGCGGCGGCGTAATGCGCCAGCGACGCGGCAGATTGCCCACGGTCATATCCCAAATCGCGCGGTGAGACTCGCTCTGTATGTTGCGAGCGAAGCGTCGCAGGTCCTCGTCGGAGATGTCTTCTGAGAAAACCGTGCGGCGCGCGATATCCAAGTCTTCCGGTGTGGGATTTCCCACATGGATCATGGACATGCGCAGCAACAGCAAGGGGTCGGTAGTCATCAGCCGCGCCACGGAACCCGTCAAGCCGCTCGGCGGCACCGATGCCATGAGCACCGCTGCGCGCGCCTCGTGCCGCTCCAGATACTTCTGCACGACCATACCGCCCATGGAGTGGCCAACCAGTATGCAAGGGCGCTCGAAGCGCTCGACCACCATTGCCAGATCCCGGACATAATCGTCGATTCCGAACGCGTTCAAGCGCTCGTGGCCACCGCTGTTGCCGTGCCCACGCAGGCTCAGCGCATGGGCGTGATAACCGCGCGCGGCGAAGTACGGCAAGAAATGCTCCTGCCAGCACCAAGCCCCGAAGTACGCCCCGTGCACGAATACGATCGGCGTGGCAGATGCTTCCTGTGCTGGCACTTCACTAAGGACCTCGAGCTCGTAGGTTTCGGCCGACGCTTGCCCAAGGCCCATGTAATCCAGCAATGCAAACATGCTCAGCTCACCCCCTGACTAAGGAGCTTCTCTCTTGCGAAGCTCTCTAATGCACCCCAACTCAACTCAGAGGCGGCCGCATGCCACGTGCACGCGTCCGATCCCGCGAGCCGAGTCGCGGCCACAGTTCGTGAACCCTCAGCCGGAAGTGACGCAGCCATGGTGCGGCGCCTCCCAAAGCTGGGGCATGCACCCCGCTCTTGTGATGGCGTAAGCCATTGAAAAGCGAAGCAGCGGCCGAAGCTGGGCTGGCCGCCCGGATACCGGCGAGGTCTGCCAAGAGCGTCGCTCGGCATCACCGCAAGGCGACCGCATACGGGTTGCCCCACACCGCCTGCCGGTATTCAAGCAGTCGAAGATACACCGGATAAGCGGGTCAAAATAAGGAATACATCAACATCTGAGGCGCCGCTAGCGCTTAAGACAGATGTGCCCGCCCCCCGTGGGCACTTGTCGAAAGGCGTCGCACGCCGGTCTCCTGCCAGGCCGGCAGGGACCAGACCGTCCATAGATCAAGCACTTGCACTCTCGGATCGTCTATGCCTGCCCAGCGTATCCCATATTAGAGTCTCTGGTAGAGCCAGGCCTGTCTTGTCTACTCGGCACGCGACGCCGATGCGGGTGCAAACCGGGTGGAACAAGCCGTAGTCCCTAGAGCTGGGCGGGCGCCGCCAGCCTAGGCGTTCTCGGTCATTGGCGTTAAGCTAGCTCCCATTGAGATACGCGCTTCAGCGAACCAAATCTCCTCAACCTGCACCACCCATCTCGCCAAAGGTCCTATCGCCATGACGGACACACAGCCTAAGGCCATCTTCCGTAAGGACTATACGCCGCCAGCGTATCTGGTCGACACCATAGACCTGAACTTCGATCTTGGGGAGGAATACACCTACGTGCGTTCCCGCCTTCGCCTGGAACGCAACCCCGATGTCGAACCACAACCGCTGCACCTGCACGGCGAGAAGATGGAGCTGATCGAGCTCAAGCTGGACGGGCTCAAGTTGCAGCTAGACGATTATCTGCACACCGCCGAGGGTTTGACGATACACCGGGTGCCGGAGCGGTTCGAGATCGAGGTGGTGACGCGCCTGCAGCCTCATCTCAACACCTCGTTGGAAGGGCTGTACAAGTCCGGCGGCATATTCTGCACCCAGTGCGAAGCCGAAGGGTTTCGCCGTATAACCTACTTTCCCGACCGGCCCGATGTCATGGCGCGCTACACCACCACCATCAGCGCGCCCAAGGACAAATACCCTGTCCTGCTCTCCAACGGAAATCCGGTAGCGCGCGGCGATCATGGCGATGGCCGCCACTGGGTCCGCTGGGAGGATCCGTTCCGCAAGCCGAGTTACCTGTTCGCTCTTGTGGCGGGCGATCTGGACTGCCGCCGCGATACGTATACCACGGCTTCGGGCCGCAAAGTCCGGCTCGAGATCTACACCGAGCACGGCAACATAGACAAGACCGCCCATGCCATGGAATCGCTCAAGCACGCTATGCGCTGGGACGAGGAAACCTACGGACTGGAGTACGATCTCGACATCTACATGATCGTCGCGGTGGGCGACTTCAACTTGGGTGCCATGGAGAACAAGGGACTGAACATCTTCAACACCCAGTACGTGCTCGCCTCGCCCGCGACCTCCACCGACACCGATTTCGAGAACGTGGAAGCGGTGATCGGGCACGAGTACTTCCACAACTGGACTGGCAACCGCGTCACCTGTCGCGACTGGTTCCAGCTCAGCCTCAAGGAAGGCCTGACGGTCTTTCGCGAGCAGCAGTTCAGCGCCTCCACCGGGTCGGCCGCGGTCAAGCGCATCAACGACGTGCGCATCCTGCGCAGTCATCAGTTCGCCGAGGATGCCAGTCCCATGGCGCATCCGGTCAGGCCGGACCAGTATGTGGAGATCAACAACTTCTACACCTCCACGGTTTACAACAAGGGCGCGGAGGTCATACGCATGTACCACACCCTGCTCGGCGAGCAGGGTTTCCGCCGCGGCATGGACTTGTACATCCAGCGCCATGACGGGCAGGCCGTGACCTGCGACGATTTCCTGGCAGCCATGGCTGACGCTAACGGGGTGGATCTCTCGCAGTTCTCCCGCTGGTACAGTCAGGCCGGCACCCCATTAGTGCAGGTAGAAGAACATCACGAACCCGAGACGGGGCACTACACTCTGACCGTGCGCCAAAGTTGCCCGCCAACGCCGGGCCAACCGCACAAGGAGCCGTTCCATATCCCGCTCACCGTGGCCCTGATCGGCCAGGACGGCAAGCCATTGCCGCTGCGCCTGGAAGGGGAAGCCCAGGCAGCGGGCACCGAGCGCGTGCTGGAGCTGCGGGAGGCGGAGCACCGGTTCCGCTTTTCGGACATCGCCCAACGCCCCGTGCCCTCGCTGTTACGGGGGTTCTCTGCGCCGGTGCGGCTGGAATTCCCCTATTCCGACGACGACCTGGCGTTCCTGTTCGCGTACGACAATGACCCATTCAACCGCTGGGAAGCGGGTCAGCGTCTGATGGTGAAGCTGCTCCTGCAATGGCTGGAGACCGGGGTCGCTACGGTGCCTCAGCAGTTGGTCGATGCGGCGCGCCGTACGCTGGAGTTGCCCGAGCTCGATCCCGCTTTCGTTGCCGAAGCGTTGACGCTGCCTAGCGAAGGCTACCTGGCCGAGCAAGTCGCCGTTATCGATCCGATTCGCATACATAACAGCCGCGAACAACTGCGCCGCCAGCTTGCCGAAGCATTGCGGGAGCTGTGGCAAGCGCACTACGAGCGCCTCGCCGCCCGCCCGGCCGGCGCGGACAGCGACGGCGGCGCCGGAGCCCGCCGGCTGAAGAACCTTTGCCTCGATTACCTGGCTAGCCGCAACGATGACTACGCTAGGGAGCTGTGCGAGCGTCAGTATCGCGAAGCTGACAATATGACCGACAAACTTGCGGCGCTCTCGCTTCTGGCCGACACTGAAACCAAGGTCGCCGAGACAGCGCTCGAAGACTTCTACCAGCAGTGGCGTCATGAGCCGCTGGTGGTGGATAAGTGGTTCCGCGTGCAAGCGCTGTCGCGCAGGGCAGACACACTGGCACGAGTGCGTCGACTGAGCGAGCATCCTGCCTTCGAGCTACGCAACCCCAACAAGGTGCGGGCTTTGATCGGCGCGTTTGTCCAGCTCAACCCGGCCCGTTTCCACGGAGCCGACGGCGCAGGCTATACGTTCCTGGCCGACCGCGTTATCGAACTCGACGCCATCAACCCGCAAGTGGCGGCACGGCTGGTTACCGCGCTGAGCCGGTGGCGGCGTTACGATGACGAGCGCCAGCAGAAGATGAAGAAAGAGCTTGAGCGAATCTTGGCAACGCCAACATTATCTAAGGATGTGCGCGAGATTGTCTCACGTAGCCTGGCTGGGTGAACCCGTTCTAACCCTGTCGGCATAACAGCGAGAAAGAGATGACTTGGATGCGTAATCGCTACCGCGGCCTGATGTTGCTGACCCTGCTAGCGCTGGGCCTCGGGCTGGCTGGCGGCCACTTCAACCTGGCGGCAGAAGAACCGAGCGGCCCGGCGCCGCTCGCGCCCGAGCCCGCCCACGTTCAAAAGGCACGGCTGATCGGCGATCTGCTCTCGGCCCATCATTACCGCCGACAAGTCATCGACGACGCCCTGTCCAAAACGGTCTTCGAAGCGTATTTGCGCTCGTTGGACCGAGACCGCTATTTCTTTCTGGCCGAAGACATCGAGAGCTTCCATCGTTACCGCGACCAGCTCGACAACAGCTTCCGCACCGGCGACATGACCGGAGCGTTTCGCATCTTCCACCGGTACCAGCAGCGCGTGCAGGAACGCGTCGAGTATGCCAAGGCATTGCTACAGAAAGACCTGCAGTTCAAGGACGACGATGTCATCGAGCTGGACCGTTCCAAGGCCCCTTGGGCGGCGAATCGGGCGGAACTCGACGAGCTCTGGCGCAAGCGGGTGATGCACGATGCGATCACCCTGCGCCTGGCCGACCAAGACTGGGACAAGGTCAAAGAAGTCCTCACCGCCCGTTACGAGCGCATCGGCCGTGTCACCAATCAGTACACGGCGGACGACGTGTTCGAGATCTACATGAACGCCTGGGCGCAGACTTTCGATCCGCACACCGCCTACATGTCGCCGCGGCAGTCGGAGAACTTCGACATTCATATGCGCTTGTCGCTGGAAGGCATAGGCGCCGTACTGCGTAGCGAGAACGACATGACCGAGGTCGTCGAGCTGGTAACCGGCGGTCCCGCGGCCCTGAGCGGGCAGCTGCACCCCGGCGACCGTATTCTGGGCGTTGGCCAGGGCGAGACCGGCGAGATGGTCGATGTGGTCGGATGGCGCCTGGAGGACGTGGTGGACCTGATCCGCGGCCCCAAAGAGTCGGTGGTACGCCTGCAGGTGCTGCCGGCAACCGGCGATACGGCTCCGCAGATCATCAAGCTGGTGCGCAACGAAATCCAACTCGAAGCGCAGGCAGCGCAAGCAAAGCGCATAGAAGTGGGCAGTGGTCCCGACAAGCAGCGCATCGGCGTCATCACTGTGCCCGTGTTCTATATGGACTTTCATGCCGCCGATGCCGGCGACCGCAACTATCGCAGCACGACTCGCGACGTCCGTCGCCTGATCGAACAGCTCGAGCGGGAAGGGATAGACGGCCTGATAATCGACCTGCGCGGCAATGGCGGCGGCTCATTGCGCGAGGCCACCGACATGACCGGCTTGTTCCTGCCCGGTGCTCCGGTGGTGCAGGTACGGCGCAGCGACGGCGAGATCGAGGTCCTGCGCGATAACGGCGCCAATGAAGGCGTAGCCTACAAGGGGCCGTTAGCGGTATTGGTCGATGGCTTCAGCGCCTCTGCCTCGGAGATCTTCGCGGCAGCCATTCAAGATCACGGCCGCGGTGTCGTGATCGGGCAGCAGACGTTCGGCAAGGGAACCGTACAGAACTTGATCGACCTCGACCACTTCGGGCTGCGGCGCAACAGAACGCCCATGGGTCGGCTCAAACTCACCATTGCCCAGTTCTACCGTGTCAGCGGCGGCAGCACTCAACAGTTGGGAGTAGAGCCCGACATTCCGTTGCCCAGCCCTGTCGACGCTCAGGAGTTCGGCGAAACCAGCGTGCCCAACGCCTTGCGCTGGGGTTCGATCAAGCCGCTGGCTTATCGCCGCGACCCCCTAATCGACGAACTGTTGCCGCAGCTGCGCAAACGGCACGAAGAGCGCGCCGCGACGAACCCCGCCTTCAAGGCTTTGGCCGAAGAGTATGCGTATTTGCGCAGCCTGCAGCAGCAGCGAACGGTCGTACCGCTTACCGAAAGCGCCCGCCGGGCCGAGCGCGAGCGCCTGCAGGCCGAACAGCTCAAGTACCTTAACCGGCGGCGGGCGGCCTATGGGCTGGAGCCGCTCGCCAAGCTCGACGAAGAGCGCAAGTTGGACGATATGCCCGACACCTTGCTGGAGAGCGCCGCTGCCATAGTGGCGGACCTGCGCATGCTGAGCGCCGCCCATAAGAGCCTCGATCAGCGCCTGCAAGCGCGTCATTCCGACGATTGATCGGGAGGAAACAAGCGAAAAGCCCAAAGGAGGAGTACGGTCGCCGCCACGGCGGCGGCCGTAGGGCGCGGCGCCGGTCAGCAGGCGATGTGCTCTATCATCAGCTGCAAGCTGCGGCGACCACGAAACTCGTTCACATCCAACTTATAAGCCAGATGCACCTCGCCCACGAGTTCGTGCCAACCGTGCTCCACCCCGTTGAATGCAATCCCGTCCAGCCAGGTGTGCGTGTTCGGTAGACGCAGGCTGTATTTCACATGCCGCTGGCCAACAATGCGCGCCTCGCCGATTTCGAATCGGCCATCGAAGATGGGCTCCGGAAAGCCATGTCCCCAAGGTCCGGCTTCGCGCAGAAGCTCCGCCACGCCCAGATCCAATTCTTCCGGCGCCAGCTCCCCGTCGGTGAGTATCGCGCCTTCCAAGTCTTCCGGGCTAACCGTCGCGGCGACGCTGTCGGCGAACACCCGTGCGAACTCCTCGAACCGCTGCGGGCGCAGCGTCAGTCCGGCAGCCATTGCGTGGCCGCCGAAGCGCTCTATCAGCCCGGGGTTGCGGCTGGCGATACTCTCCAAGAGGTCGCGTATGTGCAGCCCCGGGATCGACCGCGCCGACCCTTTGAGCTCGTCCTCGCCGGCGGGAGCGAATGCTATCACAGGCCGGTGATAACGCTCCCTGATGCGCCCCGCGACAATGCCTATCACGCCTTGATGCCAGCTGGCATCCATCAGGCAAAGCCCCGGCGGGATAGCCCCCTGCCATGCCTCCCCCAAGCGCTCCACCGCTGCCCTGGCGTCGGCCTGCATCTGCGCCTCGATCTCCCGCCGCTGGCTGTTGAGCTCGTCGAGCTGAGCGGCCAGCCTACGTGCCCGCGTGATGTCCTCGCACAGCAAGCACTCGATCCCCAGCGCCATATCCTCCAGCCGCCCAGCCGCATTCAAGCGCGGTGCAACGGCAAACCCAAGATCCGCTGCGACCAATCGGCGCGGATCGCGGCCCGCCACCTCCAGCAAAGCCAGAATTCCCGGCCGGGTGCGCCCCGCACGGATGCGGCGTATGCCCTGATCGACCAGAATGCGGTTGTTGCGGTCCAGCACCACCACATCCGCCACCGTGCCCAGCGCGACCAGATCCAGCAATTCCGCCATATTCGGCTCGGCCCGCCCCGTGGACGCGAACCAATCGCGGCTGCGCAAATGCGCCCGCAACGCGAGCATGAGATAGAAGATGACCCCTACTCCGGCCAGGTGCTTGCTGCCGAACGCGTTGCCCGGCAGGTTGGGGTTGACGATAGCATCCGCCGCCGGCAGCTCGGCGCCCGGCAGGTGGTGGTCGGTAATCACCACCTGCATTCCGCGCTCCCGCGCCGCCGCGACGCCTTCGACACTGGAAATACCGTTGTCCACGGTCACCAGCAAGTCCGGCCCATATTGCGCGGCCAGCTCGACGATCTGCGGGGTCAAGCCATAGCCATAGGTGAAGCGGTTGGGGACCAGGTAGTCCACCGCAGCCGCACCGAAGGCCCGCAATGCCATGATCGCCAAGGCGCAGCTGGTGGCGCCATCGGCATCGAAGTCGCCAACGATGAGAATGGAGCGCTGACCGATAACCGCCTCCGCCAGCAGCTCTGCGGCGCGTTCGACACCGGTCAGGGTATCCACCGGGAGCAGCTCCCTCAGCCCCGCCAGAGGACGCACCGGCTCGCCATGGGCACGGGCGGCGTAGATGCGCGCCAACAGCGGGTGCAGACCATGATGGTGGTCCAGATTTAAGGGGGCCTCGCGGCGCAGAATGCGTTTCTTCATAGTGTCTGAGCCGCCTCAGCGCATCCGTACGATAACCACGCCCGGCAGCGGGGCGGTAATCATTGCAACCAATGTTCCAGCGCGCGTCGGCGCCGCCAAAAGCGGCGCAGCGCGCGCCGCCCGAGCCGCCAACCGGCTTTGTCGCTAAGCAGCTCGATCTCGGCCAGCGTTCCGCTACGCAGCGCTGCCAGCAAAGGCTGGCACCATTCATTCTCGATCTCGATCAGCGCCTGCTCCCACGATGCTAGATTTCCACTCATCAAAGCGGCCCAGGCAGACTCGACCACTGCCAGCACCTGCTCGCCCTGCGCTGCCCGCAGATCCGCACGCTCGGCGTTCAGCCCGCATAATCGGGCCCAGCCGCGGGCGGAAGGATGCTCCGCCAACACGCTAGTCCAGCGACAGTCCCACTTGTTATCGCGAGGGAGATGCCCGCCGCCCCATAACCACAAGCCGTTGACGGTGGTCTGGCCGGCTGCGCGCCTGGCACTGTTGACAGGGCTGGCATGCAGGAACATCTGGATCTCGTTCAGCAGGCGCGTGAAAGCGGTTGCATCGGGTCCGCTGGGCAAGTAAGCATCGATGTAGCGGCCGCTGACACGATCCGTTGGCCAGGTTTGCACCTGCGGCACCTTCTCCATGCGCAGGTACCAGCGCATGGGCGTGGGCGCGACCAGCTCCAGACCATCGTCGCCAAAGAAACGATTGAAAGCCTCGACCAGCTCGTCGGCTTCCGCCTGCGTGAGGGCTAGATCGCCAAGCAGCAGCATGACCCGATCGCGGTCCGCTTCCAGATGAACCGGATCGGCGCGCAGCCAGTACCCGTCGCCAGGCTCTCCCCTGTCGCCGAAAAGAGCGATCGCTCCGGGCGCAGGCTGGGCGATCATATCGGGAGCGAACTGAGCGTGAATCAGCGCTTCCAGGCCGCCGTCCGGTACCGGCACACGGCGGCCTCTGGCGAGCAGCGTCTCCAGTGCCGGCAGCTGCGGCAAGCCAAGCTCCGTGCCTTCGGGCAGCGGGCCGAGCAGACCGGGAACGAGCAGCCGAACACGACGCGCCATCAGACGTTAAATCCGGCCCAGGATCGCCTGCTTGACCGCGTCCAGCTTGGCATCGACGGTCGTCACCGGCGCATTGGCGTGATTGGCGATGACGATGTCGGGATCCTTGAGGCCATGGCCGGTCAGAGTGCACACGATCGTCGAACCCTCCGGAATCCGCCCGGAGCGAATATCGCGCAGCGCCCCGGCAAGCGAGGTTGCCGACGCCGGCTCGCAGAACACGCCTTCCTTTTGCGCAAGCAGGCGCTGGGCTGCCAGGATCTCCTCGTCGCTGCACTCGTCGAACCAACCGCCCGACTCTTCCTGAACCTTCCAGGCATGATCCCAAGACTGCGGGTGCCCGATACGAATCGCGGTGGCCACTGTCTCCGGATCGTCCACCATCGCGCCGCGCGCAAAGGGCGCGCTGCCGGCTGCCTGGTAGCCGACCATTTTCGGCCGGCTGCCGACTATGGCGCTGGCATAGCGGCTGTGGCCGCCGGAGAAAGTATTGGCGGCGGTATCGATGCCAGCGTACTCGCTATAGCCTATCCAGTGCGCCGTAATATTGCCGGCATTGCCGACCGGCAGGCAGTGGAAGTCCGGAGCACGCTCCAGCTCCTCGACGATCTCGAACGCCGCCGTCTTCTGTCCTTGCAGGCGGAACGGATTGATGGAGTTGACGATGGTCACCGGCGCATGCGCTGCCACCTCCTTGACCAAGCGCATGCCCTCGTCGAAGTTGCCGCGGATCTGAATGACCTCGGCGCCATGCATGACCGCCTGGGCGAGCTTGCCCATGGCAATCTTGCCATCGGGAATCAGCACGAAGGCCTTGATCCCCGCACGCGCGGCATAAGCCGCCGCCGACGCCGACGTGTTTCCTGTGGACGCGCAGATAATGGCCTGGCTGCCCTCCTCCACCGCTTTGGTGACAGCCATGGTCATACCGCGATCCTTGAACGACCCGGTAGGATTCAGCCCTTCGTACTTGACGTAAATATCGACATCCCGACCCAGCTCGCGCGGAATGTTGTTTAGCTTTATCAGCGGGGTGTTGCCCTCGCCAAGACTGATCACTCGGGTGTCGTCCTTGACAGGCAGACGGTCCCGATACTTGTCGATAAGACCTGTATAGCGGGGTCGGAATGGCATATATCTCGCTCGCGATAAGGGGCTATAAGAAACCCTAATGGGTGGTTATTCCAAATTCTCGACCCGAATGCGGGTCAGGCGGCCCTGAATAGAGGGCAGCATCTCGATCTCGCGGATCGCGTGGTTCATCTGCGATTCCTTCACCTTGTGGGTGAGCAGAATCACCGGCACATGCTCCGCCTCCTGCTCGGGCTGCTTCTGCAAGATGGCTTCGATGCTGATGCGATGATTACCCAGGATGCGCGTCACGTCCGCCAGCACCCCGGGCTCGTCGCGCGCCTGCATGCGCAGGTAGTACGCCGTTTCCACTTCGCCCATGTCCAACACGACCTCGTCCGAGAGCGCGTGCGACTGGAAGGCGAGGTACGGTACCCGGTTTTCCGGCTCCACGTTGAATTCGCGCACCACGTCCACCAGGTCCGCCACCACGGCCGACGCGGTCGGCTCCGCGCCGGCGCCAGGCCCATAGTAGAGCGTGGAGCCGACGGCATCGCCGCACACCATCACAGCGTTCATTACGCCATGGACATTCGCCAGCAGCTGCCGGGCCGGCAGCAAGGTGGGGTGAACGCGCAGCACGATTCCATTGCCGCTGCCGTGATGACGGCAAATCCCCAGGTGCTTGATGCGATACCCCAGCTCTTCGGCATAGGCAACGTCAGCACGCGTGATCTGACTGATGCCTTCGGTGTAAACCTTATCGAACTGCAGCGGAATGCCGAACGCGATGGATGCCAGAATGGTGAGCTTGTGAGCGGCGTCCACCCCTTCGATATCGAAGGTCGGATCCGCTTCGGCATAGCCCAGGCGCTGCGCTTCGGCCAGGACCTCGGCGAAGTCGCGCTGCTCATAGAACATCTCGGTCAGAATATAGTTGGAGGTGCCGTTGATAATGCCGGCCAGCCACTCGATGCGGTTCCCCGCCAGGCCCTCGCGAATCGCCTTGATGATGGGAATGCCGCCCGCCACGGCCGCCTCGAAGGCCACGGTCACCCCTTTGGCCCGCGCATGCTCGAAGATCTCGTTGCCATGCGTAGCGATCAGCGCCTTATTGGCCGTGACAACGTGCTTGCCGTTGTCGATAGCGCGCAGCACCAGTTCCCGGGCGGGCTCCTCGCCACCAATGAGTTCGACGATCACGTCCAGCTCGGGATTGTTGACGACCTCGAACGGGTCGCTGGTCAGCTGAATGCCTTCGGTATTGCAAGCCCGCGGACGATCGAGGTGGCGAGCTGCCGCGTGGACTATCCTGATGCCGCGGCCAGCCCGACGCGTGATCTCGTCGCTATTTCGCGAGAGCAGGTTGACGGTCCCTGCACCGACCGTACCTAACCCTAACAACCCCACCTTTACCGACTTCAACGTTTATATCTCCTCGTCGTCCAGTCTTCGGCAGCCCGAAAGATACCGCGTAGCCGCTGATCTAGCCGTCATGGGGCCGCGTCATACGCAGCGCAGCACCGCTCCGCAACCCACGTCACATGGAGAACCCGACGGGAATACGGCATGATCGAACGGGCGAATTCGGCGCATCCCTGGCGGGCCATGTGCGATCGCACAATCCGCCGAGCCGCCGGTCGCGCCTATTGTAGCGGCTGTGGCGCAAATAGCACTCGATCCGGTAGCGCATTTGCCGGTATATCGCGCAAACCAAGGCCAGTGCGATACGGCCCCTCCCGACCTAGGGAAACAGGCACGCCGCCGCCATACTGTTCCTAGGAGCCTCTCAGAGGTCAGGCGCAACCGGAACGCGCCTGGAGATGTGCCCGCACGCGCATCCTCCCGCCACGGCTGCCGTCCCGCTAGGGCGCGCGTGCACATCTTCCTTGAGGCGGCCGGTCAAGCAGGCTGGAGCAACTTATAGGCCCGGCCGGCCCCATGTCAATGCGAAGCGGTTGTCAGCAGCCGCGTGCCTGCTATAAGGTTGCCGCCATGAAACTGACACAAGAAATCTATGGTTCCGAGCACCGTATCCGCAGTTTCGAAGCGGGGCGGGTTACCATCAATAACGAAGTGTTCACCGAAAGCGTGGTGGTGACGGCGAACACCCTGGTTCGCGACTGGCCGCCGCAAGTCCTTGCGGACCTGACGCAGGAGCATCTCGATGCCATCATAGCGCTGGATCCGGAGGTCGTGCTGCTGGGAACGGGAGTACGCCAGCAGTTCCCTGACGTGGCGCTACTGCGTCATTTGATCGCTCGCGGAATCGGCGTCGAAGTAATGGATACGGGCGCGGCTTGCCGCACCTACAACGTGCTGGCGTCGGAGGAGCGCCGCGTTGCCGCGGCGCTCCTGCTGCGGTAGGTAAAAAGAGTTACGGCGGGCAGCGCCCGCCGGGTCTACGCTACGGCTAGTCGAGCACAGCTTCCTGTGAAAAGCCGGAGCTTTCCATCATCTCCCGCAACTTTTTCAGCGCATCGATCTGTATCTGCCGGACGCGTTCGCGGGTCACCCCGATTTCGCTGCCCACCTCTTCCAGGGTGGCTTTCTCGAAACCGCGCAACCCGAAGCGCCGCTCCACCACCGCACGCTGCTTCTCGTTGAGCTGATCCAGCCAATTATCGAGCTGCATGGCTACCGCATCGTTCTGCAGCGTCGAAACCGGGTCCGGACTGTTCTCGTCGGGAATCGCGTCCAATAAGACGCGGTCGGCATCGTTGCCAATCGGCACATCTACCGAGGTGGTGGTCTCATTGAGGCCGATCATGCGGCGTACGTCTTCCACCGGCCTATTCATAGCGGCCGCGATTTCCTCTACGGAAGGCTCGTGATCCAGTGTCTGTGCGAGCTGGCGCGCCGTGCGTAAATACTGATTAATCTCCTTGATAACGTGGATGGGCAAGCGGATGGTGCGGCTTTGATTCATGATGGCCCGCTCGATGGTTTGGCGGATCCACCAAGTCGCGTAAGTCGAGAACCGGAAACCGCGTTCCGGATCGAACTTCTCCACCGCCCGAATCAGGCCCAGATTACCCTCTTCGATCAGGTCCAAGAACGCCAGTCCGCGGTTGGTGTAGCGGCGCGCGATCTTAACCACCAAGCGGAGGTTGCTCTCGATCATGCGGGCACGCGCCGCGGCATCGCCGGCTAAGGCCCGCCTCGAGTAGTAAACCTCCTCCTCCGCAGTGAGAAGCGGCGAATAACCTATTTCGTTGAGATAAAGCTGTGTCGCATCGAGACTGGACTGCGAGCTGCCACCGGCGGCGAATACGCTGGCATCATCGACGTTTCCCTCATCATCGTCTACGCCATCGAGATCGCTGGCTTCTTCGTCCAGCAGCAATTCATCTTCTTCCGCGATCTCTGCGAAATCGATCGTGGCGGCAAGATTGTGGCGGTTGATCATCCTCTCCCCTCCTCTCAACCGCGCCCGCTTCTAGTAAGTTTTTAGTTTTCTCGAAGAACCACTTGGCGAGCGTCGGAAAAAATCGGCTTGTTATTGTTATGGAGTTCGACTATATGCCGCCCAGCAGATGCATGCAACGCCTTCGCGATACGTTAACCACTCTGGCCGGCAAATCCACCGCACACAACCCGGCCGGAAAGGGACGTTCAAGGGGAGCGTAACCCGCTCTGCAACGGCACGAAACCGAGGAAAAAGACGCTCCCGCAGCCGTTAGACATGCCTGGGAGCTGCTGGGCGAACAAGGATGAACTAGCCGTGATGGCGCATGCTTTAGGAAATACTGCGCCATCCAAGGCGATGCCGAAAACCGGCTGGTCGCGCGGCGCCGTGGGAGAGCGCTGCCAGGGCCGTCCCTGTCTTGCAGAGAAGGCCCTTGCGCTTGCGACTATCAGCTACACCGTAAGACGGCTATCAGCGTCGCGGCAGGTACTGCAACGGATCGACCGGTTGACCGTCACGCCGCAGCTCGAAATGCAATGCCGGCTGGCGGTCGGCGTTGACGCCCATGGAGGCGATGCGCTGACCGGCGTTCACCACATCGCCCTCGCGTACCAGTAACTCGCTGTTATATCCGTACGCGGTGAGATAGCTACCGTCATGCTTGATGATGATCAGATTACCGTACCCGCGCAGACCGCTTCCGCTATAGACCACCCGCCCGCGGGCGGCAGCCTTGACGGGTTGCCCCACCTGGCCGCCGATATTGATACCGCGTTTGCCGTCTGCCGAGGCCGTATACGGTTTGACCACAGGGCCATCGCTGGGCCATTGCCAGACAATCTTCGCGCCGCGGCTGGATGCAGGAGAGGAGGCAGCGGGCGTGGACGGCGCAGCCGTCGCCTGTCGCGCTGGTTGCGATGACGGGCTCGGGCGTGGAGCGGGCTCGGCAGGCGGCCTAGGCGTTGCCACAGCTACCGAGGGGCTAGGCGGTGGCTCCCTGCGTGCCGGAGGCGGCGCAGCAGACCTGGGAGCGTCATTCGACGCCGTGGCCGTGTTTCCTTGATAGGTCGGTTTCGCAAGCGGCTCGGGCTGCCGCACCGGGTAAGGTGCGAGCGGCTCCGGTTTAACGCGCCCCGTATAACGCGCCAGCGCCCGCGGCGCGCCGGGCGCAGCGTGATTATCCGCCGTAGTTCTGGGACGGGGACTGCTGACGCGCAGGCGCTGCCCTGGATGGATAACGTACGGCGGCTCGATATGGTTGAGTCGCGCCAAGGTGCGGTAGTCCACACCGTGCCGCCAGGCGATCGAGTACAGCGTATCGCCGCGTTCGACCACGTAAACGCCTGGGCGGCTGGAGGGTGTGCTCGCGCAACCGGCAAGCGCCAGCAACAGCGCGCCGAGGATAACCAGCTTACGCATCAATACCGGAACACAATGAAAGCGATTCCCAATAAGATCACCGTCGCCCAGCCGATGCGCTCAATGTAGGTGCGTATCCACGGCTCCATGCGAGGGCCGCCCCAGGCGACCAAAAACGCGACCAGGAAAAATCGCACACCGCGACCGGCCACCGAGGCAAACAGAAACGGCAGCAGCGCCAAGTTCACAGCGCCGGCCGCAATCGTGAACACCTTGTACGGAATCGGCGAAAAACCGGCGATCAGGACGATCCAAAAGCCCCATTGCTCGAACCAACGCTGAGCTAGCTGATAGTATTCCCAATAACCGGCACGCTGGATCCACGGCGCTATCAGTTCGAGTGCGAACATACCGACAAAGTAACCGAACACTCCCCCCGCGACCGAGGTCAGTGTGGCGATTAAAGCGAACCGCATGGCCTTGCGTGGTTGAGCCAGAGACATGGGCGCCAGCATCACGTCGGGCGGAATCGGGAAAAATGACGACTCGGCAAAACTGAGTCCACCCAGATACCATGGCGCGTGCCGATGGGCAGCCCAGCGCAGTACCGTATCGTAGAGCCACGCAAAAGGCCCCTTCATATCTTGCCACCCAACATAGGCACGAAACTCACCTCGCTGATTACTCTGCACTCAATCGCCGTGGGCGTACGTTCGAACACCCGCAGCTCCTGTCTACCGGCGCTACCGACTGGTGCGATCAACCGCCCACCGACGGCGAGCTGCTCGAACAGCGCGCTCGGCACGTCCTCGGGTGCTGCGGTCAGAAGAATCCCTCCGAACGGCGCGTACTGCGCCCAGCCCTCGGCACCGTCGCCATGACGGGTACGGACGTTCCACAGTTTCAATGCACGAAAACGAGCCCGTGCCTGGTCGAGAAGCGACTTGATACGCTCAATGGTATACACCGCGATGCCCAACTGCGCGAGCACCGCTGCCTGATAGCCCGAGCCGGTGCCGATCTCCAGCACCCGCTCAGGCAAGCCGCTTTCGATCAGCAACTCGCTCATGCGAGCGACCACATAGGGCTGAGAGATGGTCTGTCCGTGGCCGATGGGTAACGCCGTATCGTCGTAAGCGCGACTTGCCAGGGCTTCCTCTACGAAGAAATGCCGCGGTACGGTCCGCATTACATCGAGCACCCGCGGATCCTTGATACCACTGTCGCGCAAGCGGGAAATCAGCCGGTCGCGCGTGCGCTGCGAAGTCATTCCGCGACCTTGCAGTGCAATTTCATCGATCATTGCAAGCCCTGCACCCAACCAGCGACCTGATCCAGCGCCTGATAACGCGTCAGATCGACGTGAATAGGCGTAACCGACACATACCCGTTAGCCACCGCGTGGAAATCGGTGCCGGGTCCTGCGTCCTCCTCCAAACCTGCCGGCCCTATCCAATAGATAGTACGACCGCGCGGATCCTCGTCCTTGATCACCGGCTCGGCGCGGTGGCGCCGGCCCAGACGCGTCGCCTGAAAGCCGCGCAGCTCCGACCAGGGAATATCCGGTACGTTGACGTTGAGAATGGTATCGGAGGGCAACGGGTCCGAGCGCAGCTTGCGGATCAGGCTAAGCACCACGCGTGCCGCCACATCCAGATGCTGCGGCGCAAAGGAAGCTTGGGAAATCGCAATCGCCGGCAGCCCGAGAAAACGCCCCTCCATTGCCGCCGCCACCGTGCCGCTGTAGATCACGTCATCGCCCAGGTTGGCTCCGGCGTTGATTCCGGAGACGACCATATCGGGCTCATCGGTCAGCAGACCGGTGAGAGCCAGGTGAACACAGTCGGTAGGAGTCCCTTCCACCCGGTAGCGACCGGGTTCGATCTCGAAAGCGCGCAACGGGGACTCCAGCGTCAGCGAATTGCTTGCGCCGCTGCGATCGCGCTCCGGTGCTACCACCGTCACCCTGGCGATCTCGCGCAAGGTCTCCGCCAGCTTCAGTATTCCGGGTGCCTGGTAGCCATCGTCGTTACTAACCAGAATATGCATCGTTGGCTGTTATCCTAGTACAGCGCCACATAGGCTTTGGGATCCGTTCCGGGTTAGTTCGCGCCGCTGTCGATGCAGCGTCAACCCAACGTGCTTGACCTTTGGCATGATCACGGCCCAGTGCAGGCCCGACGTTAACGAGAACAACCCCTGACGCTTCAACGAAACGCCATGCCAACACAGTATACCCTCGGCAGGCCGCGCCAGCTTCAGAATCGCTTCTGCGACACTCGTCACATTCCGCCGCAGACACTGGCGAACGCCCCGTTGCCGCCTCAAAGGAGCTATCCTTAGGACCCGAGCATTTTGGCCCATGGCGGGGGCTTCTTTATACTGCCCCGGTCACGACTCGGAAAACGGCGATGGACGATCACTCGGAAGACTACAAGGCCTTTCGCGATGCTATGAGCGGCGTCCGGCGACTCACGCACGACAGAATCCTGCCTGTGCGGCCGGCGCCACCGCCGATTCCGCGCCAAACCCGAGCCGACGAAGAGCAGGTGCTCATCGATCTGCTCTCCGACCTGTTCGAACCTGCCGATCTCGATACGGGCGAAGAGCTCGCCTACATGCGTCCTGGACTACAGCATCGTGTGTTCCGCAAGCTGCGGCGCGGGCAATACAGTCTGCAGGGCGAGCTGGACCTGCACGGAATGAACGCCGTTACCGCACGCGCCGCCGTTGCGGAGTTCCTTGCCCATTGCCGTCGGCACGACCTGCGCTGCGTTCGCATTATCCACGGTAAGGGCCGGCGCTCCCGTAATAAAGGCCCGGTCCTGAAGGTGAAGCTGGAACACTGGTTGCGCCAGCGCGACGACGTGTTGGCCTACTGCTCGGCCAGACCGGTGGACGGCGGCACTGGCGCCGTGTACGTCCTGCTCAAGCAGGCATAGGCTCCATGACGATCAGCTCCCGCAGCACGGTGGTGGCATAAGCGCCGGCAGGCAGACTAAAGCCCAGCTCCAGCGTATCCGCTGTCGGCTGCCGCCAGTGCAAATCCGATACTTTCAATCGCAACGCCCGCCGCGCTGCCTCCACGCCGTGCCTCTGCAGCCCGGCCACCAGCTCTGCGGCCTCCTGCAAGACATCGGCCTCCAATTCGCCGGCTGCAGCCGTGGGCGACTGCCCACCGCTACCCGGCAGCGGGCCGCTGGGATGGATCTCCAGTTGCCGCACGCGCCGCTGCAGCTGCAGCGATAGTTCGTCAACGGCAAAAAAACTACCGCGTCCGTCCAACATCGCCAGCTCGCCGGGCAGCAGCGTATTCCAGTTGCCCAGCGCCACCCGCCGACTAAGCACTTCGTTGAAGAGCTGCGCTCGCGCCGCGGAGAACAGCACGCCCCGCAAGTGACGCCCGCGCGGGCGATAGCTGCCAGAGAAAAACGCTTGCGCTAACGCTATGTTATCGCCATCGCGGCCGAACCGCTGCACGCCGAAATAGTTCGGCACCCCCGCCCATGCAATGCGGACAAGCCGCGCTCCCAGAGCCGTAGTGGAGTTATTGTCCAGCTCCCGCAGCAACAGGCGAAAACGGTTGCCCGCCAAAGCTCCACGGCGCAGTTTGCGGTCATTGCGCGTAGCTTCGACCAACCATAAACCGCGCTCGAGCTCGCCTAGAGGCAGCTCCAGCCCGCGTCCCGGCAGGTGTACGCTGAACCACTGCTCGGTCAGCGCCTGCTTGTCCTTCATGCCGGCGTAGCTCACCTGATCCCGCCGTACCCCCAGCGCGCGCGCCAGGGCGGCGGCCGCCGCTTCGGTGGTCCACTGGCGCTTGCGCACGCGCAGGAACAGATGCTCGCCCCTGCCGCTGGGCACGAAGCTTAGCGTTTCGAATACCTGGAAGTCCTCGGGCTCGGCGCGCACTCGCGCACGGGCGAGCGGCCCCCCGTAGGCATACGCCAGTCCGCTCAGCGGGTCCTTGTCGGGGCTCATGCCTGCACGGGCATCAGCAGCGCCACCGCCATGGCGGCAATGCCTTCGCCGCGTCCGGTAAACCCCATTTTCTCGGTGGTCGTGGCTTTGATATTGACAGCGTCCGTCGCAACGCCAAGATCCTCCGCCACTACCTGCCGCATAGCGTCTATGTAAGGCGCCAAGCGCGGCCGCTGGGCGATCACGGTCGCATCCACATTGCCCACCCGCAGCCCGCGCTGCGCCACCAGGGCCACCGCATGCCGCAGCAAAATGCGGCTATCGATGCCGGCGAGGGACTGATCGGTATCGGGAAAATTCTTCCCCAAGTCGCCCTCGCCGGCCGCGCCCAGAATGGCATCGGTGATCGCGTGCAGCAGCACATCGCCGTCCGAGTGCGCCTCCAGGCCGTACTCGTAAGGGATCTCCACGCCACCGATAACCAGACGGCTACCCGCGGCGAAACGATGGGCATCGAAACCTTGACCTATACGCATGTGGGTTCGTCAGTAGAGCGAAAGCTGCGCAGGATCGCCTCGGCCAGGGCCAGATCCGCACGGCGGGTGATCTTCAGGTTGGTAGCCTGCCCTTCCACCAGCAGGGGTTGGTAGCCGGCGCTTTCCATCGCCTGCGATTCGTCCGTCACGAACGTGCCTTGCGCAACCACCCGAGTGAGGGCGGCATGCAAACGGTGCAGCGGAAACAGCTGGGGCGTCAGGGCATGCCAGAGCCCGGCCCGATTGGCGGTACTCCTGACACGGCCGTTCGTATCCTGATGCTTTAGCGTATCGCGTACGGGTATGGCAAGCAGACCCCCGTCCGGAATCCCGATGACCGCCTCGATCAGCCGATCCAGTTCCCAGTGGGTCACGCATGGACGCACGGCATCGTGCACCATGACCCAGTCGTCGGCACCGGCATGGGCGAGCAGAAAGCTCAGCGCCGCATGCACGGAATCGCTGCGCTCGGCGCCGCCATCCACGCGAAACAAGGGCTTCGCATGCCGGTAGCCCAGGCTCTCCCAGTGTGGATCCGAAGGCGACAGCGCGACCACGCCGGCATGTATAGCCGGGTGCCCGAGCAGCCGATCCAGCGTCCAACGCAAAATGGGTCGACCGAGCAATGGTAGGTATTGCTTGGGCATCTCGCTGCCCATGCGGCGGCCGACGCCCGCGGCGGGCAAAACCGCCCAGATCCGGGGACCTTGGTCGCGCCTCATTCTTCCTCCACGACCTGATAGAAGGTCTCACCGTCTTTTATCATGCCAAGTTCGCGCCGCGCGCGCTCCTCGATCGCATCGAGGCCCGATTTGAGATCGCGCACATCGGCCTCCAAGGCTGCGTTGCGCTGGGCAAGCTTGGCGTTCTCCCGTCGCTGTTCTTCGACTACGGCGCGCAAGCGCCGCACTTCGAGCACACCGCCCTCCCCCCACCAGAGCTGGTACTGGGTAAGCAGCAGCAGAACGATCAGAACACCAAGCAGCCAGCGCATACCTCAGCGGTCCTTATGCCGCGCTCGAAAGCGCGGCCTTAGAATCGCTTCAGGTTCGGAAACGCGTTGCGGCCGGCATACACGGCCTGCTCGCCCAGTTCTTGCTCGATGCGAAGCAGCTGGTTGTACTTGGCGACGCGGTCAGAGCGGCACAAAGAGCCGGTCTTGATCTGCGTGGACTGGCTCGCAACCGCCAGATCGGCGATGGTCGTATCCTCGGTCTCGCCCGAACGATGCGAAACCACCGAGGAATAGCCGGCGTCAGCAGCCATACGGATGGCGTCCAGCGTTTCGGTCAGCGTCCCAATCTGATTGAGCTTGATCAAAATGGAATTGCCGACCCCTTGATCGATACCCTTGCGCAGGATGCGCGTGTTGGTAACGAACAGATCGTCGCCCACCAGCTGCACCCGGTCGCCCAGCTTCTCGGTCAGCAACTTCCAGCCGTCCCAGTCGCTCTCGTCCATGCCGTCCTCGATGGAGATAATCGGGTACTTCTCCACCAGTCCTTCCAGATAGCTCGCGAACTGTTCGGCATCGAAGCTTCGGTTCTCGGATTCGAGGGTGTAAACACCGTCCTTGTAGAACTCGGAGCTGGCCACGTCCAATGCCAGGAAAACCTGCTCTCCAAGGCGATAGCCAGCCGCCTCGGTGGCCTCGCGAATCACTTCCAGGGCCGCTTCGTTAGACGGCAAGTCGGGAGCGAACCCGCCCTCGTCTCCTACCGCCGTGCTCAGCCCCCGGCCTTGCAACACCTTCTTGAGCGCATGGAAAATCTCGACGCCGCAGCGCAGCGCCTCGCTGAAGCGATCGAAGCCGACCGGCATCACCATGAACTCTTGGATGTCGACATTGTTGTCGGCATGGGCACCGCCATTGAGGATGTTCATCATCGGCACCGGCAGGACATAGGGGCCGCTGCCATGGAGCTGCCGGAACAGCGAAACGCCGTTCGCGCGCGCGGCGGCGTGGGCGCAGGCCAGAGACACTGCGAGCAGCGCGTTGGCGCCGAGGCGGCCTTTGTTTTCGGTGCCGTCCAGCGCGATCATGCGCTCGTCTATGGCGCGCTGATCGTTCACGTCCATGCCCACCAGCGCATCGCGCAGTACCGTGTTGACGTTCTCCACGGCCTTGCGCACGCCCTTGCCCAGATAGCGACCGCTATCCCCGTCGCGCAACTCCACGGCTTCGCGCGTTCCCGTAGAAGCACCGGAGGGAACCGCGGCACGCCCCATCACTCCGTTGTCCAAGATGACGTCGGCTTCCACCGTCGGGTTGCCGCGAGAGTCCAGAATCTCCCGCGCCAGAATCGACGTTATCTTCGCCATTGTTGTTGTTTCCCTCCAGTCAAGCGCCAATAACGATAAAAAGGATTTCAAAACGGCTAGCGCTGCATCAGCTCCTGCTCCGGAAAACCGCGCGCCTTGACGATTTCATCCAGAGCTTTCAGCGTCTCCAATAGTTCCGCCATGCGCGGCAGCGGCCAGGCATTGGGGCCGTCGCTGAGCGCTTTCTCCGGCTCAGGATGGGTTTCCATGAACAGTCCCGCAACCCCCGCAGCCACCGCGGCCCGTGCCAACACCGGCACGAACTCGCGCTGCCCTCCCGAGGAGCTGCCCTGACCGCCCGGCAGTTGCACCGAATGGGTGGCATCGAACACGACCGGGCACCCAGTGTCGCGCATTACGGCCAACGCCCGCATATCGGACACTAAGTTGTTGTAACCGAACGACACCCCGCGCTCGCAGACCATGATCTGGTCGTTGCCAACCGCCCGGGCTTTCTCCACGACGTTCTTCATGTCCCAGGGCGCAAGAAACTGACCCTTTTTTATGTTGACCGGCTTACCCTGCCGCGCCACTGCCTGAATATAGTTGGTCTGGCGGCAGAGGAACGCAGGGGTTTGAAGCACGTCGACCACGGCGGCCACTTCGGCAAGCGGCGTATCCTCATGCACGTCGGTGAGCACCGGCACCCCGATTTGCCGACGGACTTCGGAGAGAATCCGCAGCCCTTCCTCCATGCCCGGCCCGCGGAAACTGGTATGGGAGGATCGGTTGGCCTTGTCGAAGGACGACTTGTAGATAAAGGGGATATTCAAGCGCTCACAGATTTCCTTGAGCTGGCCCGCGCTGTCGAGCGCGAGCTGTTCGGACTCGACCACGCAGGGGCCTGCAATCAGGAAGATGGGCTGGTCCAAGCCCGCCTTGAAACCGCAAAGATTCATAGTCATACCTGCGCCGCCTCCGCGGCAACGTAGTCAATGGGCTCAGCAAGCAGGGTGCTTGGTAGAGGCCTGTAGCTCGCTAGACTTGTTTTGTTCGTGCCGCTGGCTCGCCGCCTGGATGAAGGCGGTAAATAGCCGATGACCGTCCCGCGGCGTCGAGGTGAATTCCGGATGGAACTGACAGCCCAAGAACCAGGGGTGGTTGGGCAGCTCGATCACCTCGGCCAGACTGCCGTCCAGCGACCAGCCGGAGAAGCGCAACCCGGCCTTCTCCAGAACCTCGCGGTACTGGTTGTTGAACTCGTAGCGATGCCGATGGCGCTCCACGATCTGCTGGCTACCGTATATCTGAGCGACCAGCGAGCCCTCCTCCAGGCGGCACGGCTGCCCGCCCAGACGCATCGTACCGCCCAGATCGGAGTTGGCGCTGCGCACCTCGCGCAGCCCTTCCTCGGTCATCCATTCGGTGATCAGCGCGATCACGGGATGCTTTGCATCGTGCTTGAACTCGGTGCTGTGCGCATCTTCCAGGCCGGCGACGTTACGCGCGTACTCGATTACCGCCACCTGCATGCCTAAGCAGATGCCCAGGTAGGGAATGCCGTTCTCGCGCGCGAAACGCGCCGCCAGGATCTTCCCTTCTACGCCGCGCTCGCCAAAGCCGCCGGGCACCAGAATCGCGTCCACATCGCGCAGCTTATCCACGCCCTCGCGCTCGAGTTCCTCGGAATCGATGTAGCGTATGTTCACGCGTCGCCGGGTCTGCACGCTGGCATGCCGCAGCGACTCGTTGAGCGACATGTAAGCATCCGCGAGATTGACGTACTTGCCCACCATGGCGATGGTGACCTCGCCCTGCGGGTACTCCATCGCGTCTACCACATGCTGCCAATCCGTGAGATTGGCCGGCGGCAGATCCAGCCCCAGCTTTTCGGCGACGATGTCATCCAGCCCCTGGGCATGCAGCACCAGCGGCATCTTGTAGATATTGTCGACATCCAATGCCGATATCACGGCACGCTGCTCGACATTGGTGAACAACGCGATCTTGCGCCGCTCGTCTTCCGGGATCGGCCGCGATGCGCGGCACAGCAAAATATCCGGCTGAATACCGATCGAGCGCAGCTCCTTGACCGAGTGCTGGGTAGGCTTGGTCTTCATCTCGCCAGCCGCGCCGATGAACGGCACCAGCGTCAGATGAACGTACAGGCAGCGCTTGTGACCCAGCTCCACGCCCATCTGGCGAATAGCTTCCAGGAACGGCAGCGACTCAATATCGCCCACCGTCCCGCCGATTTCCACCAGCGCGACATCGACGTCGCCGGCGCCCTGCTGAATGCAGCGCTTGATCTCGTCGGTGATGTGGGGAATTACCTGCACCGTACCGCCCAGGTACTCGCCACGCCGCTCCTTGCGGATCACGTTCTCGTAAATGCGGCCGGTCGTGTAGTTGTTCAGTCGGCTCACCGGCGTGCGCAGGAAGCGCTCGTAGTGACCCAGATCGAGGTCAGTCTCGGCGCCGTCGTCGGTTACGAACACCTCGCCGTGTTGGAACGGACTCATGGTGCCGGGATCGACGTTGATATAGGGATCCAGCTTGATCATCGTGACCCTGAGGCCACGTGCCTGCAGGATAGCAGCCAGCGAGGCGGCCGAAATTCCTTTACCCAAAGAGGAAACGACACCGCCGGTAATAAAAATATATCGCGTCATACGCACTCTGGGCGTTGAGGGTGTCAATAGGACACGTGGGGAGGACTCAGGACGGGGCTAGAACATAGCAGAATAGCCGCGTTACGACAATTGCCGGTTGCTTTTCACGCCTCCGGCACCCCCTCATCGAGCACGAGAAAACCCCCGCCCGTCCACGCATGCCTTTGAATAAAAAGAGTTTCCGGATTTGGACCGGCCTCGATACCTAGCGAGCCCCTTGCCGCCCGGACTGCGGCTGACCATCCTGCTCTGTCGAGCGCAAATCCCCTTCATAAGGCAGCCACTGTATGCGTACTCCCTGCTCGCCGGGAGCGCTCTGAAAGCCCTCGCAGACGCACAAGTCGGCCACCGCGGCCACCTCGTCGCCCACGAACAGCAGCGGCAAGCGATCGCGCAACCACGGCGGCACGCCCTTCTCCTGCAGCAAATTCTTCACGCTGCGGCTATGCCGGCCGCCCGCCGGCGTGTAACGCTCCCCGCCTTGTCTCAATCGCACCCGCACACCGGCGGGCGGCACGCGAAGCCCCCGTTCGGACACGGGCCGGGCACGCAGCGTGCCCACCTGCGGCATAACCAAGTCCTCGCGCAAGTCCCAGTGCCACTCCGTCGCCGGCGGTGGCGGCAGCGGGCCGGTAAGGTACAGCTCGCCACGGTAACGGCGGATAACTCCGCCTCCCCATTCGAGCACGGGCGCCCTATCCTCGCGTGCGGTCAGCAGCGCGGCCAGGCCCTGTTCCAGCCGCGCCTGCGGAGGCGGCAGCAGACCGGCGCGCCGAATCCAGCGGCGGATCAGATTGCGCTGGCGCGACGGCGGCAGCTGAGCCAGCGACTCCAGGTTCGGGCGCCCCTGCGCCGCCACCTGCTCCCAGTCCTGAGCGGCGATACTGTCTATCAGCTGGGCGGTGTCGCGTAGCTGAGCGGCGTTGCGCGCCAGGACTTGAGCTATGCTGGGCCAGCGCTGGCGAATGAGCGGCAGTACGCCGTTGCGAACGAAGTTGCGATCGGCGTCTATTTCCTCGTTGGTGGGGTCGTCCACCCACTGCAAGCCGTGCACGGTGGCGTAAGCTGTGAGCTCGTCGCGGCTGAAATCCAACAAGGGGCGCAACAGCAGGCCCCGGCCTAATCTGCGGTATGGCGGCATGGCCGCCAGGCCATCGACACCGCTACCGCGGAACAGTCGCAGCAACAGCGTTTCAGCTTGGTCGTCAAGATGATGAGCGGTCAGCACCGCCTCGCCTTCACTCACCACCTGCTCGAACACCGCATAGCGCGCCCGCCGCGCCGCAGCCTCCAGCCCTTCGCCGGGCCTGGGCTGTACCTGCACGCGTTCGCTTACACAGGGAACCTGCAGCTGCTGGCAAACGCGACGGCAGTGCCGCGCCCAGCCGGCCGATGGCACTTGCAGACCATGATCGATGTGAATGGCGCGTATGCGTGCGGGCTTGAGCGAATCCCTGAGTGCAACCAGGGCATGTAGGAGAGCGTGCGAGTCGCGCCCGCCGCTATACGCTACCCAGTAGACACTGGCCGCAGGGAGTGCGGCCAGTCGCCGCCGCAACGCTTCGGGACCGAACCGGCTCACGGCGACGTCTCCGCTGCTGCGTCCCTGACAGCCTTAGCGCCGCCGAAGCGGTGGCTTGCAAGGTACCGGCGGGGCCGCCGGCATAGCGGCGGCGCCAAAATCATTCCTTGAAGTTGCCGTAACTCATCAGGCGATCGTAGCGCTGCTCCAGCATGGTCGCCAGAGGCAACTCGTCCAGCGCCGCCAGATGACGCAGCAACGCTTCCTTGATGCTTGCCGCCATGGCATCCACGTCCCGGTGGGCGCCGCCCAGCGGCTCACGGATCACTTCGTCGATCAACCCAAGTTCGTAAAGACGCGGCGCCGTGATGCCCATGGCCTCCGCCGCATCAGCGGCATGCTCCGCGCTCTTCCAGAGGATCGACGCGCACCCCTCCGGAGAAATCACCGCATAGGTGCTATAGCTGAGCATCAGCACCCGGTCGCCCACGCCTATGCCCAGAGCGCCGCCGGAGCCGCCCTCGCCGATCACCGTAGCGATAATCGGTGTGCGCAGCTTGGACATGACCATCAGATTGCGCGCGATCGCTTCGCTCTGGTTGCGCTCCTCGGCACCGACACCGGGATATGCACCGGCGGTGTCGATAAAGGTGAGCACCGGCAGTTTGAAGCGCTCGGCCATCTCGAACAGCCGCAGCGCCTTGCGGTACCCTTCCGGCCGCGGCATCCCGAAATTGCGGCGGATCTTCTCCTTGGTGTCGCGGCCTTTTTGATGACCGACCACCATCACCGGCCGCCCGTCCAGCCGGCCGATGCCGCCCACGATCGCGTTGTCGTCCGCGTAGGCACGATCCCCGTGCAGCTCTTCGAAGTCGGTGAACAGCCGCTCGACATAATCCAGCGTGTACGGGCGCTGCGGATGGCGCGCCAACTGGGAGATCTGCCAAGCGCTCAGCGACGAGAAGATCTGCTCGGTCAACGCGCGGCTTTTGGCTTGCAGCCTGGCGATCTCGTCGCTGATATTGATGTCGTTGTCGTTCCCGACATAGCGCAGCTCTTCGAGCTTCGCTTCCAGCTCGGCAATGGGGCGTTCAAAATCCAGGAAATTCAGACTCATTATTGCGTGTGCCGCTCTCGTTTCGGTCGGTGCATACCCTAGCCGCAGATACAGACGCTGGCAAGGGCATCGCGCATCTCTTGCGTTCGACGTCTAGCGCGGCGCATCCCGCGCAGCCGCCTCCTATCAATACTCCACCCGCACCGACTCCGGCGAAGCCAGCGCAGCCAGCCGCTTGAGCAAATCCTCCGAAGGCCGCACCCGCCACTCGTCGCCCAGACGCACCATGGCCTTGGCAGTGGGACCTCTGTACTGAACCACCACGGGACAACGTCCTTGCCGGTAAGCCGCCAAGGTCTGCTGCAGCGTGGTCACGAAGCCGTCGCCCGCCCGGGCGGCATCTATGCCCACCACCAGGCGCTTAGCGTAGGCATCCCGCACCTCGCTGATGTCCAGAACCTTTTCGGCGCTGATCCGGTGGCCGCCGATGAAGTCATCGTAGTCCAGGCTCCCCTCCACCAACAGGAGACTGTCCGGGCTGATCAAATGCCGATAACGCTGAAACGCTTCGGGGAAAATAGTGACTTCGATACGAGCGGTGCGGTCGTCCAAGGTCACGAACGCCATGCGTCCGCCGTTTTGGGTGTTACGGGTGCGCATGGCAACGACCAGCCCCGCCACCGTGACCTGCTTGCCATTCTTGCGCTTGCCACGGTATGCCTGGGACGAATCGGTGGGCGTAGGAGCACCGGCCAGCACATCGACGATGCGCCCCGTAACCACGGCGCGCAGCTCGCGCTCGTAGCGGTCTATGGGGTGGCCGGTCAAATACAGTCCCAACGTTTCCTTCTCTGCGGCCAGCCGTTCCCCCTCGTCCCACTCGGGCACGGTTACATTGGCTTGCGGTATGGGTGCCTCGGCAGCCGGCTCCATCAGGCCGAACAGATCGTTCTGGCCTGCGGCAACCGCTTTGGAAGCCTGGTCGGCCGCCTGCAGCGCCTGCGGCAGCATGGCCATGGCGCTCGCCCGATTCGGGGTAATGCCATCGAAGCAGCCTGACCGAATCAACGCCTCCAGCACACGTTTGTTGACTCTGCGCAGATCCGCGCGGCGGCACAGGTCGAACAGATCCTTGTACGGGCCGTTACGCTCGCGCTCCTCGATCAGCGCCTCTATGGCCGCGCGCCCCACGCCTTTGACCGCCCCCAAGCCATAGACGATCGTACGCTCGTCGCTGGCCCGGAAAGCGTAAGCCGAGCGATTCACGTTCGGCGGCTCGACCTTGAGCTTGAGCTCCCGGCACTCTTCGATCAGCGTCACCACCTTGTCGGTGTTGTCCATATCCGAGGACAGCACTGCAGCCATGAACTGCGCCGGATAATGGGCCTTCAACCAGGCCGTCTGATAGGAGAGCAGCGCGTAAGCGGCCGAGTGCGACTTGTTGAAGCCATAGCCGGCGAACTTCTCCATCAGATCGAAGATACCGCCGGCGTGCTCCTCGCTAAGGCCGTTCTTGGTGGCGCCCGCGAGAAATATCTGGCGCTGCTCGGCCATCTCCTCGGGCTTTTTCTTGCCCATGGCGCGGCGCAGCAGGTCGGCGCCGCCCAGCGAGTAGCCGGCCAGCACCTGCGCGATACGCTGCACCTGCTCCTGATAGAGGATCACCCCATAGGTGGGCTTCAGAATCGGCTCCAGGTCCGGATGATGCAGCTCGGGCGTGGGATAGGCCACCTGCGCGCGGCCGTGCTTGCGGTCGATGAAGTCGTCCACCATCCCCGACTGCAGCGGGCCGGGGCGGAACAGCGCCACCAGCGCGACGATATCCTCGAAGCTGTCGGGCTGCAGACGCTTGATCAGATCCTTCATACCGCGGGATTCCAACTGGAACACCGCGGTAGTGGCATAACGCTTGAGCAGGTCGAACGTCGCCGGATCGTCCAGCGGAATGCGCGAGATGTCCAAGGGCTCCTCGCCGCGCTCCGCGCGCATGGCGTTGATCGCCTTCACCGCCCAATCGATGATAGTAAGCGTGCGCAGGCCCAGGAAGTCGAACTTGACCAGGCCAACGGCCTCTACGTCATCCTTATCATACTGCGTGGCCACGCCTTGGCCGCCCGGCTCGCAGAACAGCGGCGAGAAGTCGGTGAGCTCGGTGGGCGCGATGACCACGCCGCCAGCGTGCTTGCCGACGTTACGCGCCATGCCTTCCAGCGCCATGGCCATATCGAGGAGCGCATGCACTTCCTCGTCTTCTTCGTAAAGCCGCCTGAGCTCTTCTTCCTGCTCCAGCGCCTTCTCCAGGGTCATCCCCAACTCGAAGGGCACGAGTTTGGCGATCCTGTCCACGAACCCGTAGGGGTGGCCCATCACGCGGCCGACGTCGCGCACCACGGCGCGCGCCGCCATGGTACCGTGCGTCGCGATCTGGGAGACTTTCTCACGCCCGTACTTTTGCGCCACGTACTCGATGACGCGGTCGCGCCCTTCCATGCAGAAATCGATGTCGAAGTCGGGCATGGAGACGCGTTCGGGGTTGAGAAAGCGCTCGAACAGCAGATCGTAGGCCAGCGGATCCAGGTCGGTGATCTTAAGCGCGTAGGCGACCAGCGAACCGGCTCCGGAGCCCCGCCCCGGCCCCACCGGGATGTCGTTCTCCTTGGCCCATTGGATGAAGTCGGCCACGATCAGGAAGTAACCGGGGAACCCCATCTGGATGATCACATCCAGCTCCCGATCCAGCCGCGCCCTGTACTCGGCGATGCGCTCCTCGCGCCGTGGGTCGTCCGGCGCGATCAGCACTTGCAACCGCTCGTCCAGCCCGCGGTGCGAGAGGTCGCGCAGATACTGATCGATGGTCATCCCTGCCGGGATCGGAAACTCGGGCAAGAAGTTCTCGCCCAAGGTGAGCTCGACGTTGCAGCGCCGCGCTACTTCCAGAGTGTTCTCCAGCGCCTCGGGAATATCCGAGAACAGCTCCTGCATCTCCTCCGGCGTGCGCAGATACTGCTCTTCGCTGTAGAGGCGCGGCCGGCGGGTATCCGCCAGCGTACGGCCATCGTGTATGCACACGCGCGCCTCGTGCGCTTCGAACTCCTCGCGCTTGAGAAAGCGCACGTCGTTGCTGGCCACCACCGGCACGCCGGTGGCCATGGACAAGGCCACCGCGGCATGCAAATGGTCCTCGTCGCCGGCGCGCCCTGTGCGCTGTATCTCCAGATAGAGCGCATCGCCGAACAGCGTCAGCCACCAGCCGAGCAGCTCCTGGGCGCGCTCCTGATCGCCCGCTAACAGCGCCCGTCCGACGTCGCTCTCCTTGCCGCACAGCGCGATCAAACCGGCGCAGTCCGCCACCAGCCACTCGCGGGCCACCACCGGCAAGCCTTGCTGCTGTCCATGCAGATAGCTTTTGCTCAGCAGGCGGCTGAGCGCCCGGTAGCCCGCCAAATCGCGGCACAACAGAACCAGACGCGAACGCCGCTCCGGACTGCCGGGATCCTCCACCCAGATATCGGCGCCGATAATAGGCTTGATGCCTGCGGCCATCGCGGCCTTGTAAAACTTGACCATGCCGAACAGGTTGCCCTGATCGGTAACCGCAACCGCCGGCATGCCCGCAGCGGCTACAGCCTTGATTAGCGGCTTGATTCGGATCACGCCGTCCGAGAGCGAGTACTCGGTATGCAGATGCAGATGAACGAAGCCACTCATACGACTTGCTCCCCCGCCGCGGAGGCAAGCAGCTCGCGCACGGGGCGGAACGAGCGCCTATGCGCCTCGCACGGCCCCAGCTTGCGAAGCGCCGCTAGATGCGCCGCCGTGGCATAGCCCTTGTGCGTGGCGAAACCATACCCGGGATATTGAGCATCCAGCTCGATCAGCTCGCTGTCGCGGCTGTGCTTGGCGATGATGGAGGCCGCGCTGATGGCCGGCTCGAGTCGGTCGCCGCCCACGATGGCCGTAGCGGCGCAAGCGAATTTCGGACAATCCTTGCCATCCACCAGCACGTGCACCGGTGCGGTGCTCAGCGCCGCAACCGCCCGCTGCATGGCGAGCAGCGTGGCTTGCAGGATATTGACGCGATCGATCTCGGCCACATCCGCCCGGCCTACTGCCCAGGCCAGCGCGCGCTCGGTGATCTGCGTGTACAGCTGGGCGCGGCGCTCCGCGCTAAGCAGCTTCGAATCCATCAACCCCTCGATGGGGCGCTCCGGATCCAGAATCACCGCAGCGGCCACTACTGGCCCCGCCAGCGGACCACGCCCTGCTTCGTCCACCCCGGCCACCAGACCGCTACAGTGCTCGAGCGGAAACTCCAGCTGATTCAACTCAAGCATCGCACGATGGCCTCCGCCGCACGTTCATCGGCATCCCTTCGCAGCGTTCGATGAATGGTTTCGAGCCGCTCCTGCTGGGCGAGGGCGCGGGTCGGGTCGGTCAGCAAGCCGGCAACGGCAGCGGTCAAACTTTCCGGCGTGGCCGCTTGCTGAATAAACTCCGGCATCAGCTCGGCATCGGCGAGCAGATTCGGAAGCGCTATGTATCTTACCTTGAGCATGCGTCGAAACAGCCAATAGCTGAGCGGCGCAACCTTGTATGCAATGACGGCGGGACGCTTGAGCAGCATCGCCTCCAAAGTGGCGGTTCCCGAGGCGGCCAGAACGGCATCCGCCGCTCCCATCGCCAAGTCCGATTGGCCTTGCAGCAAACGGACTTGCTCGGCAACGCCCTCAGCCGCGAGCTGCTCGGCGAACACCTCGCCTACCGCCGGCGTTGCCATAGGCGCCAGGAACCGGCACTCGGGCAAGGTCCGCCGTAGCTGCACGACGACCTGCGCGTACAATGGCCCCAAACGGCGCACTTCGCTCAAACGGCTGCCCGGTAGCATTGCGACGATGGGCCCTGTCGCCTGCTCTATGCCCAAACGCGCGCGCGCGGCGCCCACATCGTGTTCCAACGGATAGCGGTCGGCTGCGGGGTGCCCTACGAACTCCACCGCAACTCCATGCTTCACATAGAAATCCGCCTCGAACGGGAACAGCGTCAGCATCAGGTCGACCGCCCGCTTAATCTGGCGAATACGGCCTTGGCGCCAAGCCCAGACGGTGGGGCTGACATAATGCACGGTCTTGACGCCCGCCCGCCGCAGGCGCTCTTCCAGGCCCAGATTGAAATCCGGCGAGTCTATGCCGATGAACACATCCGGCGGATTAGCCGTATAGCGTTTCACCAGCTCGCGGCGGATCCGCAGCAAACCGGGCACGTGCCCCAGCACCTCGACCAGCCCCATAACGGACAGGCGCTCCATCGGATAATGGCTGCGGAACCCTTCCTTGAGCATCGCTGGGCCGCCAATCCCTTCGAACTGGGCGTGTGGCCACCGTTTGCGCAGCGCCCGCACGAGTCCCGCACCGAGTAAATCGCCCGACATCTCGCCGGCAACGATGGCAACACGCATACCCAATCTCCGGCTACCGCCAGCACAGCCGCCGGGCGCGCAGTCTTCTCTAGGAAAGGAGCATCCCAGCTGCTGAGGGCGGCACGAGTCCAATCAAAAGACGGCAACCCCGCTTTAACGGCCATCAGGAAAAAAGCGGATACGACCGATTGCAGCCCCGCCCGGCGCCTTGAACGGCAGCTGCTTAATTATTGTTACTCCGTCCAACTGCGCACCAGCGCCATCCTGTGCGATGGGCTTAGCGAACGATGCCGCGCTCGGTCTGGGCAACGAAGTCGGCCAGCAGCTGGATTTCCGGCGTCTCCTGCGCCATCTGCTCCAGCACCTGGCGAGCCTCCTCGAGCCGTAGCCCCGACTTATACAAGGTCTTGTAGGCGCGCTTGATAGCGGCAATCGTCGAGGAGCTCCAGCCATGCCGGCGCAGGCCAACCGAGTTGATCCCGTGCGGCACCGCCATCTGACCGGATACGGTCACGAAAGGCGGCACGTCGCGATTGATGGCGCTACCGAAACCGCAAAAGCTATACGCCCCGATGCGGCAAAACTGATGCACCAGCGAAAACCCACCAAGAATCGCGTAATCGCCAACGACGACATGCCCGGCAAGAGAAGCCGAGTTCGAGAAAGTCGTGCCATTCCCCACCACGCAATCGTGAGCAATATGGCAGTAGGCCATGAACAGGTTGTCATCGCCGATCCGGGTAACCGAAAGCCCTTGCACGGTACCGCGATGGATGGTGACGTTCTCGCGAAAGATGTTGCGATCGCCGATCTCGAGCCAGGTCTCTTCGCCAGCGTACTTCTTATCCTGCGGCGCCTCGCCGATGGAGGCGAATTGATAGACCCGGTTGCCGCGCCCCATACGCGTCGGCCCCTGGATAACGGCGTGCGGACCGATCCAGCAGTCATCGCCGATTTCCACATCGGGACCAATGATTGCGAAGGGGCCAACGGTAACGTTAGTCCCGAGCTTGGCCGCAGGGTCTACGACGGCACGCGGATCGATCACTCAGTTTTCCCTCATGGTACAGCGAATCTCGGCCTCAGCGGCCAGCGCGCCTTCAACGGTGGCGCGCGCATCGAAAATCCACACGCCGCGGATCGTGCGCTTGTGCTGCACATCGAGCCGCAGCTGATCGCCCGGCACGACCGGTCGCTTGAAGCGGGCCTTGTCGATGCCGACGAGATAAAAAGTATGATTGCCGACAAGATCCTGCGCATCGGTGGAGAACGCGAGCAGACCGCACGCCTGCGCCAGCGCCTCCAGGATCAGCACCCCCGGCATCACCGGCTTTGCCGGAAAATGCCCGTTGAAGAACGGTTCGTTGACACTGACGTTCTTGACGCCGACCAGAGCTCCCGGCGAGCACTCAAGCACCCGATCCACCAGCAGCATCGGATAGCGGTGCGGCAGATAATTCCTGATTGTCTCGATGTCCATCACCATACGGCACTACTCCCTTTGTTCTTCCGCCACACCGGCTTTGAGCCTGGCGAGCTCGTTCTCCAGAGCCTTCAAACGCCGGAACATGTCGTCCAAGTGGTTGAAACGCGCCGCGTTGCGGCGCCACTGCCGTGCCGGGGCGACCGGCGTTACCGAGCAATACGCGCCCGGCTCGGTCAGCGAGCCGCTTACGCCGGTCCCGCCCATGACGGTGACTCCGTCGGCCAGCTCGATATGGCCGGCGATCACGCAGGCCCCCCCAATCACGCAGTTCTCGCCTATCGTGGCACTGCCGGCAACGCCGGCTGCTCCACAGATCAGCGAATTTCGCCCGACGCGCACGTTATGCCCGATCTGGACGAGATTGTCGATCTTGACACCGTCGCCAATGATGGTGTCATCCAGCGCGCCGCGATCGATGGTGGTATTGGCGCCTATCTCCACATCGTCGCCTACCCGCACACCGCCGAGCTGCGGCACCTTGAGCCACCCTTCCGGACCGCGGGCGAATCCGAACCCGTCCGCGCCCAGAACGGCGCCGCTGTGGATAACGGCACGGCGTCCCACCACGACATCCCGCGCCAACACGACCTTGGCCGCCAGCCAGCTGTCGTCGCCGACACTCGCCCCGGGGCCGATCACGCAGCCCGGGCCGATACTGACCCGATCGCCCACGCGCGCCCCGGCCTCTATCACCGCATGCGCGCCAATGCTGACGTCTGCGCCGAGCACGGCGGTGGGGTGGACATAGGCACTGGGGTGTATGCCCGGCTCCCGTGCCGGCGGCGGATTCAGCAGATGTGCGATGGTCGCATAAACGTAGTAGGGATTGCTGCAAACCAATGCCGCCACCGGGCAGTCGGCAAGCGCATCCTCGGCCAAGACCACCACAGTGGCCTGCGTGCGCTGCAACTGTCGCCGATAACGCGGATTGGTAAAGAAACTCACAGCTCCGGCGCCGGCACGCTCCAACGGCGCCACGTGGTCAACAAGCAGCTCCCCATCGCCGTGCAAAGTCGCGCCGACCTTTGCGGCCAGCTCGGCCAGAGTAGCCTGTCGCTTCGTCATGACAGTAGGCCCCGCTTGAGCGCTGTTAGCGCTGATTGCTGCCGCGGTGTTCCCTACCCAGGCGTTCGATCACCTTCGTGGTGATGTCAATGGCATCGCTGGCGAAGATCACCCCGTCACTGACGATCAGATCGAAGTTCTCTTCCTTGGCCAGCGCGTGAATGGTCTCAACGATGCGCCGCTGCAGCTTGCTCAGCTCCTCGTTGCGCCGCATGTTGAAATCTTCCCGAAACTCGTCCTGCATACGGCGGATCTCGCGCTTGCGAGCGAGGATTTCGCGCTCCAGCTCCCGCTGCTCGGACTCTCGCATCACGGCCGCGTCACGCTGCAGCCGCTCCTCCAGCTCGCGAACGTCACGCTGCATCGCAACCAGCTCCTGATCGCGCGGCGCGAACTCGCGCTCCAGCTGTTGGCGCGCCGCCTCCGCCTGGGGCGCCTCCGCCGAAACCCGAGCCGGGTTGACAAACCCCACTTTCAGTCCGCTTGCCAGCACGGAGGCGCCCCATCCCAGCCCGACGGCCAGCACAATCGTTCTAATCATCGCTTGCTTCAAATCCGATCTCCGTATTCTTAGAAGAATGTTCCCAGTGAGAACTGAAAGCGCCGGGTATCGTCTTCGGGCTTGTCATTAAGCGGCCAGGCCAGACTCATTGTCAATGCGCCCACCGGCGAGTACCAGATCAGCCCGAAGCCGGTCGCATACCGGAACTCATTCACATCAATATCGCTCTCGTAGGTATCGAAGACGTTGCCGCCGTCGACAAATCCGAGCAGACGGACCGCGTCCAGATCGGCGCCCGGGATCGGGAAGATCAGCTCAGCCGTGCCGAGAATACGGGCATTACCGCCAATCGGCCGGGCGTCGGTGCCGGATACACGCGTATCGCGCGGCCCCAGTGAATTGCCGCGAAAACCGCGCAGCGTGGAGACACCACCGGCATAATAGTTCTCGAAGAACGGCAGCCGGTCGGTGTTGCCATACCCATCACCGTAGGCTAGCCGCGCCTCCAGGGACAGTGTCCAAGTCTCGGTAAGCGGGAACCAGCGACGGTGGTTATAGCTTAGCTTGTAGAACTCCAGATCGCTGCCCGGCAGCGAAATGGTCGCCGCGATGGTCTGCCGCCCGCCCCGGTTAGGGAAGATGGCCCGGTTACGCGTATCCCGCGTCCACCCGATGGTGGCCTTGTAGTTATCGAAATCGTCGCCGACCTCGTCCACGAACTGCTGCAGACGAACCGTTGGATCGTCGCCCAAGGTCAGGCGCGTCGTCTCGTAGGCGAAATTGACGTTAAGAACATCGTCCTCGTTGAGCGGAATGCCATAGCCGAACCCGAGCGTACCGGCCCGAATCCCGTAGTCCACCAAGTAGGCTCGGCCGGCCTCGGTTTCCCGCAGACTAGCGATGAAATTGCGGCTGACCCCATCGAGCGTATGGTAGCGCTCGGTGTAGTTGAGGCTGTAGATGCGATCCACGCGGCTGTTGTTGATGGCGAAGCTCAAGCGATCGCCATTGCCCAGCAAGTTATCCTGCTCGATAGAAAAGTTGACCAGCACGCCCTGGTTGTCGCCATAACCGACGCCGGCCTGCAGTGTGCCGGAGAGCCGCTCGGTGACCGCAATGTTGACGTCCACCTGATCGCTGGTCCCCGCCACGCGGGGAGTGTCGATGTTGACGTCGGAGAAAAAGCCCAGACGGTTGAGCCGGGTCTGCGAGCGCCGCAGGCGCTCGCTGGACAGCCACGCCCCTTCCATTTGCCGCAACTCGCGTCGAATCACTTCGTCCTGGGTCCGCTCGTTGCCGCTGATGTTGATCCGGCGCACATAAACGCGAGTGCCCGGATCGACGAAGTAGGTGATGGCGACGGTGCCGGTTTCCTCGTCGACCTCGGGCACGGGGTTGACGCTAGCGAACGCGTAGCCCTCTTCGCCCAGCCGATCGCGAATGCGATTGGCCGTTTCGGTGATCTGGCGACGGGAATAGCGGTCCGCCGGCTGAATGGTCATCAGTTGGCGCAGCTCGGTCTCGTCGACTATTAGCTCGCCCGCCAGCGCGATCTCGCCGAGCCGGTACTGGCGCCCTTCGGAGATGCTCACCGTCACATAAATATTGCGCCGGTCGGGACTGATGGCCACCTGGGTGGAGGTAACGGCGAAATTGATATAGCCGCGGTCTTGGTAATAGGACGCCAGTCGCTCCAGGTCCGCTGCCAAGCGCTCGCGCGAGTACTGGTCGCGACTGGAGAACACCTGATACCAGCGCCGGGGCCCCTGCTCGAACAGCTTCCGCAGCGTCTTGTCCGGAAATGCCTCGTTACCGATGATATTGATCTCGCGGATTCGCGCCGGCTCGCCCTCGTGCACATCGATGCGGATGCCCACCCGATTACGAGGCAGCGGCGAAACCGTGCTTTCCACCCGCATGTCGTAACGGCCACGGTTGAGGTACTGGCGTCGTAGCTCGCGTTCGATGTTGTTGAGCAACGAACGGTTGAAGACCTGCCCCTCTACCAGGCCGACCTCCTTCAGCGCCGCCAACAGAGGCTCGTCCTGAATCGCGCGGTTGCCGCGAAGCTCGATATTGGCGATCGCCGGACGCTCGACCACTTCGACGATCAGCACGTTGCCGTCGCGGCTGAGACTGACATCCTGGAAAAACCCGGTGCGATAGAGACTGCGGATCGCTTCGGCCGAGAGTTCTTGATCGATGGTATCGCCCACGTTTACCGGCAGGTAGTTGAGTACCGTGCCAACAGCTATGCGGCGCACCCCTTCGACGCGGATGTCCTCCACAGGGAACGGCTGGAAAGCCCACGCTTGGGAGCTGAAAAGTGCGCAGGCCGCCAGTGCCAGTAAGAGTCGTCGCATAGCGCGTGAAGATCCCATTTGCCCTACCCGGCCAGGCGGGCGATATCGTTATAAATTGCAAATCCCATCAATGCCATGAGCAGCGCCATGCCGATCTGCTGACCGACAAGTTGAGCCCGCTCCGACAGCGGCCGACCCCGCACGCCTTCGATGGAATAGTACAGAAGGTGCCCTCCATCCAGCACCGGTACCGGCAGCAGGTTCAGAATCCCCAGACTAATGCTGACAACAGCCAGAAACTTGAGAAACGGGACCAGTCCGAGGCTAACCGAATCGCCGGCATATTGCGCGATATTGATCGGGCCGCTGATATTCTTCAACGACGCATCGCCCACGACCATCCGCCACAGCACCTTGACGGTAAGCAGGCTCGCATTCCACGTCGCGCGCGCCGATTCGGCCACAGCTGCCAGCGGCCCGTATCGTACCTCGCGGACCATCTCGTCATAAAGGCCGCTGGGCACCTGCGGTGCCACGCCTAGCGAGCCTATCGTCTCGCCATCGACATTTCTGGCGTCCAAGCGCACTTCGAAACGGCGCTCCGCCCCTTCGCGCTGCACCACCACCGTCACTTCCGCCCCGGGGCGTGGCCGCACCTGTGCTACCAGGTCATCCCAGCTGCCAACGCGCTCGCCGTCGATCGCCACGATCCGATCGCCTGTCATCAGGCCGCTACGATCCGCCGGGCTCTCGGGCAGCACTTCGCCCAGCACCGGCGGCAGACTCGGCCGCCAGGGGCGAATGCCAAGCACGCGCAAATAATCCGGTTCGTCCCCTAAGGCCGGGGTTGCCCGCAGATCGAGCTGGCTCTGGACTCGCCGACCGTCCTCACGCAGCAACTCGACTGGCAACTGTCCCCGCTCGACACCCCCGGCCAGCAGCGCCATCAATGCCTGCTGCCAGCTATGCACTTCAGTATCGCCGACGCGCACGAACTCGTCGCCTTCGCGCAAGCCGGCCTCGGCGGCCGGAGTCTGCGGCATGACCTCGCCGATGACGGGGCGCAGTTCGCTGCTGCCGATGACGAAGATGGCCCAGTAGGCCACTAAGGCGAAGACGAAGTTCGCAAGCGGGCCGGCGGCCACGATGGCGAACCGGGTGGCCAGCGGCTGACGGTTGAATGCGCGGTGCTGTTCTTGCGCGGGCACGGCCTGCTCGCGCTCGTCCAGCATCTTCACGTAGCCGCCAAGCGGGATCGCGCTGAGCACGTACTCCGTTTCGCCGCCCCTGGGCTGCCAACGCAGCAGGGGCTTGCCGAAGCCGATGGAGTAGCGCAGCACCTTGACGCCCAGCCGGCGCGCGACCCAGAAATGGCCGAATTCGTGGAAGGCCACCAGGATGCCGACCGCGAGGACAAAGCCGAGGACGCTGACGAGGATACTCATACTTTCAGCATGCCGCGCGCGCGGCCACCAGACTGTCGGCTAGTTCGCGTGCGCGACGGTCCGCATCCAGCACTTCTGTCAGCGTGCCCACCGCGGTGGCCGGCAAACGGTCGAGCACTTCCCCAACCACTTCGGCGATCGCGGTAAAAGCCAGCTTGCGGTCCAGGAAAGCGGCAACGGCGACCTCGTTGGCCGCATTGAGATACGCGCAGGCGCTACCGCCCGCGCTGGCGGCCTGATAAGCCAGGCGCAGGCATGGAAAACGGTCCAGATCCGGCGGCTCGAAATCCAGACTCTGTCGGAAAACGTCCAATGATCCCACCCCCGAAGCAACGCGCGCCGGCCAACCCAGCGCATGAGCGATGGGGGTGCGCATGTCCGGATTGCCCAGCTGAGCAAGCACCGAACCATCCACGTACTCCACCATCGAATGAATGATGCTCTGTGGATGAATGACAACATCTATTCGGCTGGGTTCCGTCCGAAAGAGCAGACACGCTTCGATCAGTTCCAGGCCTTTGTTCATCATGGTAGCGGAATCGACCGAGATCTTGCGCCCCATGCTCCAGTTCGGGTGTTTGCAGGCCTGCTCCGGCGTTACCGCCGCCAGCTCCGATATCGCTGTAGTGCGGAACGGCCCACCGGAGGCGGTAAGCAGGATGCGCCGAACGCCCACCGCGTCCAAGCCGCGTTCGGCAAAATCGGGAGGAAGGCATTGAAAGATCGCATTGTGCTCGCTGTCGATGGGCAGCAGCTGTGCCCCGCCGCGGGCCACCGTTTCCATGAACAGTTCGCCGGCCATCACTAACACCTCCTTGTTAGCGAGCAGAATGCGCTTGCCCGCAGCGGCAGCCGCGAGCGTAGGCAACAGCCCGGCAGCGCCCACGATTCCGGCCACCACACAGTCCACATCCGGGTGCGATGCAAGCTGCTCAAGCGCATCGCTACCGGTTACAAGTTCGACCGGCAACCGCTCGGCAGCCAGGCGTTTCTCGAACTCGGCCGCTTTGGCAGCGTCCGCCAAGGCCACAAAACGCGGCCGCAGCCGCCGGCATTGGTCCAACAATCTGTCTATGTTGCTGTGCGCCGTAAGCGCCACCAGCTCGAAACGCTCCGGGTGGCGCGCCACCACATCAAGGGTGCTGACTCCGATGGAGCCTGTCGAACCGAGTACCGTAAGGCGAGTCAGCCGCTCAGTTGCCACAACAAGATCCCCAGCGCGAACACGGGCGCGGCCGCAGTGATGCTGTCCACCCGGTCGAGCACTCCGCCATGTCCGGGCAACAGCGTGCCACTATCCTTTGCCCCATACAGACGTTTGATCATGCTCTCGAACAGATCGCCCACCACCGACACCGCTATGGTCAGCAAAGCGAGCGGCAGCAGCAAGGAAGGGGCAGGCACCTGTGGCAGCAGCAGCGGATAAAAGGCAGCTCCGAGCAGCAGCGCCAGCGCCACACCGCCGATCGCTCCTTCCCAGGTCTTGTTCGGGCTAATCGTCGGTGCCAGCTTGCGCCGGCCAAGAAAGCGCCCGGCGAAATAGGCGCCTATATCGGCACCCCACACCAGCAAGCACAGCCCCACGATCCACAATGGGCCTTCCGGCAGCGTGCGCAGATAGATCAGCGCGAACCATGCGGGCCAGAGCACCAGATATCCAGTCGCCACCGCCACACCCTTACTGGGCGGACGCGCCTCGCCGCGGCTGAAGCGCCCCAGCCAGGCGATAGCCACTAGCCACCAAATCATGGATGCCACGAACAAGGGCAACAAGGGCAACCCGGCGCCTAGATACCACCACCCTGCCGCCATGCAAAGAAAAAGCCCCGCCAAGAAAGCTACGGCGCCGGCACTGCTCAGGCCCACCAGCCGCGCCCATTCCCAGCCGCCCAGAGCGACGGTAATGGCAAAGAGTACGGCCAGCGGTGCAGGGGGAAACAGCCAGATCGCCGCCACGAAGGCCGGCCCGAGAATCGCCGCCGTTAAGATGCGCCACCTAAGCACGAGTACTCTCCAACTGCTCGGGAGTCCGGCCGAAGCGCCGCTCGCGTCCGGCGAACGCCTCAAACGCTTTCAGCAGCTCCGGCTCGCGAAAATCCGGCCATAGCACATCGGAGAAGTACAACTCGGTATACGCAAGCTGCCATAGCAAGAAATTGCTGATCCGCTGCTCCCCGCCGGTGCGAATGAACAGATCCGGCTCCGGCAAATCGCCCAGCGCAACGTACTGACCGAAACTGTTCACGTCTATGCTGTCGGGACTGCGTTTGCCCGCTGCGACTTCCTCGGCCATGCGCCGGGCGGCCTGCGCGATGTCCCAACGCCCGCCGTAGCTGGCCGCGATGACCAAATTCATTCGGTTGGCGTTGGCGGTAAGCTGCTCGGCCTTTTCGATCTGCCGCTGCAACCGAGGCGGGAACAAGCTGCGATCGCCGATCAAGCGCAGCCGCACACCGTTCTCCGCAAGCCGTGGCGCCTCGTGCTCCAAGGTGCGCAGGAACAATTCCATCAGCAGGGTGACTTCCGCTTTGGGGCGCAGCCAGTTCTCGCTGCTGAAGGCAAACAGGGTCAAAGTATCGACGCCGCGCTTAGCGCAGGCTTCCACCACGGCACGTACGGAATGCACGCCCTCGCGGTGACCGGCTGGACGCGGCAGCGAACGGGCGGACGCCCAGCGGCCGTTGCCGTCCATAATGATGGCCACATGCCGCGGCACCGGCTCGAAACGAGCTGCCGTGCTCATCAATGCCTCCAGGCCCGGATTGGAACGAATTGGTGAAGAAGCGTCGCCACGGCGACGCCGCCCTGCCGGCGCCGCTTCTGCGGCGGCGCACTCAAGCGGTAGGAGCCTAGACGGAGCTTAGATCTCCATCAACTCCTTTTCTTTGTTATCAAGGACCACGTCCACCTGTGCGATGAACTTGTCCGTCAGTTTCTGAATCTCTTCTTCGGCGCGACGCGCATCATCCTCGGATATTTCCTTTTCCTTGACCAGATCCTTGATCGCGGAGTTGGCATCCCGCCGGATGTTGCGAATCGCCACCCGCGCCTGCTCGCCCTCGCCGCGCACTATCTTGATCAGATCGCGACGGCGCTCTTCGGTCAGCGGCGGCAGCGGCACGCGGATAGTGGTGCCGGCGCTGCTAGGCGTCAGCCCCAGCTCGGACATCATGATCGCCTTCTCGATCGGCCCGACCATGTGCTTCTCCCACGGAGTGACCGTAAGGGTTCGAGAATCGCTCACGGCAATGGCCGCGACCTGATTGAGCGGGGTCTCCGTCCCGTAGTAGTCGACCGTGATGTGATCTAGCAAGCTCGTGTGGGCACGGCCAGTGCGGATCTTCACCAGATCCTGCTTGAGGCTCTCGACACTCTTGGCCATACGCTCGTTGGCGTCTTTCTTGATATCCTCGATCATGGCCTATCCTCTTTCCACGATGGTCCCTATGGGCTTACCGGTGACAGCATCCAACAAAGCTCCGGGCTGGGTAATGTCGAACACCATGATGGGCATATCCTGATCGCGACAAAGCACGATGGCCGTCGCGTCCATTACCATTAGGCGACGCTGGAGTACCTCATCGTAGGTGAGGCGCTCATAGCGCACTGCGGTGGGGTCTTTCTTCGGATCTGCCGAATACACGCCGTCCACTTTGGTGGCCTTGAGCATGATATCGGCGCCGACTTCGATTGCCCGCAGGCTGGCCGCTGAATCCGTCGTAAAGAACGGGTTACCGGTGCCGGCAGCCATAATGACCACCCGCCCCTTCTCCAGGTGGCGTATCGCCCGCCGGCGAATGTAGTCCTCGCACACCTGGTTGATCTTGATAGCCGACATCACGCGAGTAAAAACGCCCTCGCGTTCGAGAGCGTCCTGCAAAGCCAAGCCGTTGATCACGGTGGCGAGCATACCCATGTGGTCGCCGGTGACGCGATCCATGCCGGCAGCCGCCAGTCCGGCGCCGCGGAAGATGTTGCCTCCACCGACCACGAGCGCGACCTGAACGCCAAGCCCGACGATCTCGCGAATCTCGGACGCCAGCCTGCGGCTGACCGCCGGGGAAATGCCGTAATCGCCATCCCCCATCAATGCCTCACCGCTAAGCTTGAGCAGGATGCGCTTGTAGGTCGGTTCACTCATTGACATGCGCCCTCAAAAAGCCTCGGACAACGTCGGAGGCTTCATATCTACTCTGCCGCTTGACCGTAAGCTGCCGGGCTTGCGGCGGTGCGGATCTGGCCGCCGGGCAACGCCCGACCGGCCTGATCGCACTGTACGGATTGCTGCTGCCTGCAACTGACAGCAGCCACACTGTTACGTGTCCTTCCGCATGGCTCCCGCAAGCCCGCCATGCCCTTGGGTACGTGACCCGATCAGGAGCCACGCACCTGTGCCATCACCTCATCAGCGAAGTTATCCTGCTTCTTCTCGATCCCCTCGCCCACCTCGAAGCGCGCGAATCGGGTAACCTTGGCCCCGGCGCCCTTGAGCAGCTTGCCCACGCTCTGGTCCGGATCCTTGACGAACGGCTGCCCGAGCAGCGTGATTTCGGCCAGGAACTTCTTCATGCGGCCTTCGATCATCTTCTCAATGATCTCGGCCGGCTTGCCGCTTTCCTTGGCCTGGGCGATCAGAATCTCGCGCTCCTTGGCGACCAGATCGGCGGGCACGTCCTGCTCGTCGACGCACACCGGCTTGCTGGCAGCAATGTGCATGGCCACATCGCGTGCAAGCTCCTCGCTGCCGCCTTCCATCTCCACCAGTACGCCGATACGGCTGCCGTGCAGATAGCTGGCCACTATGCCGCTATCGGTCTGGAAGCGCACGAAGCGGCGCACCTGCACGTTCTCGCCGATCTTGGCCACCAGCTCCTGGCGCGCCTGGTTGACGGTGATCCCGCCGTCCAGCGCTAACTCGCTCAGCGCTTCCAGATTGTCCGGGTTGCCTTCGAGCACGCGCTGGGCCACAGCCTGCGCAAAGCCCTTGAAGTCTTCGCCACCGGAGACGAAGTCGGTCTCGCTGTTGACCTCGACCATCGCACCCTCGCGCTTGTCTTCGGACAGCGCGACCAGGATGGCGCCTTCTGCGGCGACGCGATCGGCTTTCTTGTCGGCCTTGGCCAGGCCGCGCTTGCGCATCAGCTCAATGGCCGCTTCGATATCGCCGTTGGTCTCGACCAGAGCGTTCTTGCATTCCATCATCCCCGAGCCGGTACGCTCGCGGAGCTCCTTGACTAGTGCTGCGGTAATCGCCATTCGGACGTCCCTCTACAGTCGTTAAACGGTTGCTGCAAAAAGAAGAGTCCGGGTTACTCCCCGGACTCTCCTGCAGCCTGAGCAGCGCCATCGGCAGCCTTGCCTCGGGCTGGGCGGCGCGCCGCCGCCGGCTCGCTGATCTCGACGAAATCGTCGCTATCACTGCCGCTCTGCACGGACGCCTGACGCGCCTCCAGCACTGCGTCGGCAAGACCTTCCAGATACAGCTGGATGGCACGGATAGCGTCGTCGTTGCCGGGAATGACGTAATCCACGCCGCGCGGGGAGTTGTTGGTATCGACCACGGCGACCACCGGAATGCCCAGCTTGCGGGCTTCCTGAAGCGCGATCTTCTCATAGCCGACGTCGATCACGAACAACGCATCCGGCAGACGCTCCATATCCTTGATACCGGCCAGGCTGCGGTTGAGCTTGTCCATCTCGCGACGGAGCATCAGCGCTTCTTTCTTGCCCAGGCGGTTGAACATGCCTTCCGCCTCCTGAGCCTCGAGATCCTTCAGGCGGCGGATAGACTGCTTGACGGTGCGGAAGTTGGTGAGCATGCCGCCCAGCCAGCGATGATCGACATAGGGCATGCCGCAGCGCTGGGCGGCTTCGCGCACGGGCTCGCGGGCAGCGCGCTTGGTGCCGACGATCAGCACCCGACCGCCGTTGGCCACCAGCTTGCCGATGAAGTTCAGCGCCTCGTAATACAGAGGCAGCGTCTTCTCCAGGTTAATAATGTGGATCTTGTTGCGCTCGCCGAAGATGTAGGGGCTCATCTGCGGGTTCCAGTAGCGGGTCTGGTGACCGAAGTGGACCCCTGCCTCCAGCATCTGACGCATGGAAATCTTGGCCATGTGAACTCCTTAGGGTTACGCCTCCATACACCCGCATGTGACAACCCGCGCTCGCGGGCACCCGGTCTACATGTGACGGTGTATGTGTGGATTTCGAATGCCGCGAAAGACCGCCGGTCTTCCTCGGCATGCTAGTGACACCAACCTGGTGCCGTTGCCTGCCCGAGTAAATGCCCCCGCATGCCCGTCCTTACGAGAGCAAGGCCATTTGCCTAACAAGCGCGCGCTTTATAACATATTCGGATTCCACCGACAATTTAGGTCGGGCTAGATTCCTCTTCCCGAACAGTCGTTCGGGCCCGCTTCCTCCAGTACAAGGTTCACCATGGCTGTAACGATCAAGACGCCGGAAGAGATCGAGAAAATGCGGGTCGCCGGGCGGCTTGCCGCCAGCGTGCTGCGCATGATCGAGCCTTACGTCAAGCCTGGCGTGACTACAGAAGAGCTGGATCGCATCTGCCACGATTATATTGTCAACGAGCTACAGGCGATTCCTGCTCCGCTCAATTACCGGGGATTCCCAAAGTCGATCTGCACCTCGGTAAACCACGTGGTCTGTCACGGCATTCCCGGCAGCAAGGTTCTCAAGCGCGGCGATATCCTCAACATCGATGTCACCGTGATCAAGGACGGCTATCACGGCGACACCAGCAAGATGTTCTACGTCGGCGAGCCCACCATTCTGGGGCGGCGGCTCACCGAGGTGGCCTACGAGTGCATGTGCATCGGCATCGAGATGGTCAAGCCCGGGGTACGACTAGGCGACATAGGCCACGCCATTCAGAAGCATGCCGAGGCGCACAACTTCTCGGTGGTGCGCGAATACTGCGGCCACGGTATCGGCCGCGAGTTCCACGAGGACCCGCAGGTCCTGCACTACGGGGAACCCGGCACCGGCATGGAATTGGTGCCCGGCATGACCTTCACCATCGAGCCGATGATCAACGCCGGCCGCAAGGAAACCCGTCTGCTCAAGGACAACTGGACGGTCGTCACCAAGGACCACAGCCTGTCGGCACAATGGGAGCATACTCTTCTGGTAACCGAGGATGGTTACGAAGTGCTCACGCGTCTTGAAGGAGACCCTCTCTGAAGGCGAAAGCCGCGCCCGAACGGTCCGGCACTGCGCCGGACCTCGTGCATACAGCGCTGGTCCTCTGGATAACGGGGAGCCGTCAGGTCGTGTTGCAACGCGTTGCCGAGGACTAGCATGCCAGCCATCTCCACTGCGCTTACCGACACCCTTCTCTTCGACCCCTACCAGTTCAGAGCACAGCTGGCCGCCACCGACTCGCCGGTGGGAGTCTTTCGCCAGGCGCTGAAGAAAGGCGACGAGTATCTGACCCAGCTCTTTCTACAGCGCGTATCGGCCGCCGAGCTAGTGCCAGCGCGCGCGTGGCTGGTGGATCAGCTGATTCAGCATGCTTGGGCCCGCCTGGTGCCGGCCGAGCCTGCCGCCAAAGCCCTGGTTGCCGTGGGAGGCTACGGCCGGGGCGAACTGCACCCGTGCTCCGATGTGGACATAGTGGTACTGCTGGGCGAAGTGGAAACGCCACGGCTCGCCACCGCTCTGGAGCAGTTCCTCGCCTTCCTGTGGGATATCGGGCTGGAAGTCGGCCACAGCGTCCGCACCGTGGAGCAATGCGTTGCCGAAGCGGAGCGCGACATCACCGTTGCCACCAATCTGATGGAAGCACGCCTGCTGGCCGGCTCGACCTCGCTGTACGAGCAAATGCGCAGCGCTACCGGTCCTGACCACGTCTGGCCCAGCCGCGAATTTTTCGAGGCCAAGTGGCAGGAACAGCAGGCGCGCCACCAGAAATACCACGACACCGCGTACAACCTGGAACCCAATCTAAAAGAAAGTCCCGGCGGCCTGCGCGATATCCACATGGTCGGCTGGGTCGCCAAGCGTCACTTCGGCGCCACCACCTTACGCGATTTGGTCCAGCACAAGTTCCTGACCGAGGCCGAGTACGAAGCGCTGATCCGCGGGCAAACCTTCCTGTGGGATTTGCGCTTTGCGCTGCACGTGCTCACCGGGCGCAGCGAAGATCGCCTGCTGTTCGACCACCAGACTACCTTGGCCAAGCAGTTCGGCTTCAAGGACGCCGCGCACTCGCTGGCGGTAGAGCAGTTCATGCAGGGCTACTACCGCACGGTGATGGAGCTCAGCCGTCTGAACGAGATGCTGCTGCAACTGTTCCAGGAGGCCATACTTTACTCGGCCGACAACGAGACGCCGACGCTGATCAACAAGCGCTTCCAAGCCCGGCGCGGCTTCCTGGAAGTCACGCACCCGAACGTATTCGCTCGCCATCCGATCGCATTGCTGGAGGTGTTTCTGCTCATGCAGCAGCACCCCGAACTCAAGGGTGTGCGCGCCTCCACTATCCGTCTGATCCGACGCCACAGAAACCTAATCGACGAGCGCTTTCGCAACGACTTACGCGCCCGCAGCCTCTTCATGGAGATCCTGCGCCAGCCCCGCGGCATCACGCACGAGCTGCGCCGCATGCATCGCTATGGCGTGCTCGGCCGCTACCTGCCCGCCTTCGGGCGCATTACCGGACGCATGCAGTACGACCTATTCCACGCCTACACGGTCGACTCGCATACCTTGTTCGTACTGCGCAACCTGCGCCGCTTCGCCGTTCCCGAGCACGCCCACGAGTTTCCCCTGTGCAGCCAGATCATCGCCCGGCTGCCCAAGCCGGAGCTGCTTTACCTGGCTGGTCTATTCCACGACATCGCCAAAGGCCGCGGCGGCGATCACTCGGAACTGGGAGCCGAGGATGCGTACGAGTTTTGCCTGCACCATGGGCTCAGCCAATACGATGCGCGCCTGGTAGCCTGGCTGGTACGCAACCACCTGCTGATGTCCATGACAGCGCAGCGCAAGGACATCAGCGACCCCCAGGTCATCAACGACTTCGCCCGCCAGGTCGGCGACATCACCCACCTGGACTACCTGTACCTGCTCACGGTAGCGGACATACGTGCGACCAACCCCACGCTGTGGAACTCATGGCGCGATGCGCTGATGGCCGAGCTGTATTCGCTTACCAAGCGCGCGCTGCGCCGCGGCCTGGGGAACCCGATCGATGAAGACGAGCTGGTGCGCGAAACGCAGGCACAGGCCCGTCGCCTACTCAAGACACAGGGCCTGCACCATATGACGGTGCGTTCGATTTGGCGCCGCTTCAGCGAGGACTATTTCCTGCGCTACTCGGCGGACGAAATCGCCTGGCATACGGCAGCCATCGCCCGCATCGGACCCGACGATCTGCCGCTGGTCCTGATCAACCCGCGCGGACCGCGTGGCGGCACCGAAGTATTCATCTACACCGAAGACAAAGACCATGTGTTCGCGCAATCCGTGGCGACGCTGGACCAGCTGGGCCTGAACATTCAGGATGCGCGCATTATCAGTACCGAGAGCGGCCATACGCTGGACAGCTATCTGGTGCTGGAGAGCAACGGCGAGCCGGTCTCGGACCCCTACCGTGTGCAGGAGATACGCGAACGGCTGCGCGCCGCGCTGCACAAGGAACAGCTGCCGCCGCCGCCCAACAAAGTGCTCCCGCGTCGGTTGCGTCACTTCAGCACGCCGACGCAGATCAACTTCAGCAACGACGTGCGCAACAACCGCACGGTGCTGGAGCTGATCACAGGCGATCAGCCTGGGCTGCTCGCCCGTATCGGCCGCGTATTCAGTGACTGCGGCGTGCGTCTCAAGAACGCCAAGATCGCGACTATAGGCGAGCGCGCCGAGGACGTCTTTTTCATCACCGACAGCAACAACGGTCCGCTCAGCGATCCCGCGCAGATCCAATGCATACAGAATGCGCTGGAAGAAGCCCTGCTGGGCGATCGCGACAAACACCAGGCCCGTATCGGCTGAATGCCAACCCTAACGACCAAGGACCGCCGATGAACCCAAGACTGGCTGCGCTTCGCCCCTACCCTTTTGAGCGCCTGGCAGCGCTGCTGCAAGCAGCGCCTGCGCCGCCTCCCGACCGAGTGCAGGTAAGCCTTGCCATTGGCGAGCCCAGGCACTCGACCCCGCACTGGCTGACCGAAGCGCTGATCCAGCACGCCCACGGCCTGGCCGTTTACCCCAGCACCAAAGGCGGCCCGGAGCTGCGCCAAGCGATCTGCGCCTGGCTGTCGCGGCGCTTCCGGGTGAATGCAGACCTGCTCGATCCCGAGGCCCATGTACTGCCGGTCAACGGCACGCGCGAGGCGTTGTTTTCCTTCGCCCAAGCCGTGGTCGCCGCACGCCCGGGCGCCAAGGTCCTGATGCCGAACCCGTTCTACCAAATCTACGAAGGCGCTGCGCTGCTGGCTGGCGCCCAGCCGTATTACCTGCAACTGGACCGCGCCAATGATTATCTGCCCGATCTGGATGCCGTGCCGGAGCAGGTCTGGCGCGACTGCGAACTCATCTTCGTCTGCACGCCCGGCAATCCCGCCGGCGCGGCTATGCCGCTGGCCCAGTTGCAGCAGCTGATCGAACTGGCGGATCGCTACGACTTCGTCATTGCCTCCGACGAATGCTACTCCGAGCTTTACCTGGACGAATCGGCACCGCCACCAGGCCTGCTGCAAGCCTGCGCCGCCATGGGGCGCAGCGATTTCGCGCGCTGTGTGGCATTCCACAGCCTCTCCAAACGCTCCAACGCACCAGGACTGCGTTCAGGCTTCGTGGCGGGCGATGCCGCCATACTCCGGCAGTTTCTGCTCTATCGCACCTACCATGGCTGCGCCATGCCCACGCACGTGCAAGCGGCCAGCACGGCCGCCTGGCGCGATGAACAGCATGTGATCGAGAACCGCCAGCGCTACCGTGCCAAGTTCGCCGCGGTGGAGGAAATCCTCGCGCCGGTATTGGACTTCGACATGCCCGCGGGAGGATTCTATCTGTGGCCACGCACCCCAATAGCGGATACCGAATTCGCCCAGCGCCTGTACGCCGCCGAAAACATCATCGTCCTGCCCGGAAGCTTTCTCTCGCGTACCGTCGCAGGGCATAATCCTGGCACCAACCATGTACGCATCGCGCTAGTCGCCAGTGAGGCAGACTGTATCGACGCCGCTCGCCGCCTGCGCGGTTTCATCGAGCAGCTGATTTAAGGCCTGACACTTCCCGGGCTGCGCGAAACCCGTGGTTGTCCACACAAACATACCGCAAGGGGTTGCAGATGGCAGACTTGCCTACCGTTATCGACGCCGCCTTCGAGCGGCGCGCCGAACTCGGCCCGGATAACGTCAGCAACGAAGTGCGCGAAGCCGTGGACGAAACCCTCAGATTGCTGGATTCGGGCCAGGTGCGCGTAGCAGAAAAGCACGACGGCGAATGGCGGGTAAACCAATGGCTGAAAAAAGCGGTATTGCTCTCCTTCCGCCTCAACGACAACACCTTAATCCAAGGTGGCGCCACCAACTTCTACGATAAAGTCCCCCTGAAATACGCCGATGTCACCGATGCGCAGTTGCGCGAAAGCGGCGTGCGGGTGGCGCCGCTCGCGGTAGCCAGGCGCGGCGCCTACATTGCCCCCGGCGTGGTCTTGATGCCCTCTTACGTCAACATCGGCGCTTATGTCGACTCGGGCACCATGGTCGACACCTGGGCAACCGTCGGATCCTGCGCCCAGATCGGCAAGAATGTGCATCTCTCCGGGGGCGTCGGCATAGGCGGCGTTCTGGAGCCACTGCAGGCGAATCCCACCATCATAGAGGACAACTGCTTCATAGGCGCGCGTTCCGAAGTGGTCGAGGGCGTCATCGTCGAAGAAGGAGCTGTGCTCTCTATGGGCGTGTTCATAGGCCAGAGCACGAAGATCTACAACCGCGAGACCGGCGAAATCACCTACGGCCGGGTACCTGCCGGCGCCGTAGTGGTACCCGGCAGCCTGCCCGCAGAAGATGGCAGCCACAGCCTTTATTGCGCGGTCATCATCAAGCAGGTGGACGCCAAGACTCGCAGCAAAGTCAGTATTAACGAACTATTACGGCAATGACTTCCATAACGACCATTTACGGCATCAAGACCTGCGATACGGTTCGCAAGGCCAGACGCTGGCTAGAGCAGCATGGCATCGAACACCGCTTCCATGACTTCCGCGTCGACGGCCTGGACGCTAAGCGCCTGCAAGGCTGGTGCAAGGAGCTGGGTTGGGAGAGCGTACTCAACCGACGTGGCCGCAGCTTTCGAGCGCTGGCTCCCGAGCTTACCGCGCAACTGGACGAGTCCCGCGCGCAGGCACTGATGCTGGAGGAGCCAACGCTGATCAAACGCCCCGTGCTCGAACACGCCGGGCGCTCGCTCATCGGCTTCAACGAAAAGGCATGGCAAGCGTTCTTCGCTGACGCCCAGGCCGCGCATGAATGAGATGAACTCGGCAACGCTGGAACTCGCCCAGGAGTTGATCCGCCGCCCCTCGGTAACCCCTAGCGACGGCGGCTGCCAGCTCTTGCTGGCAGAGCGGCTGACCGCTATCGGCTTCGAGTGCGAGCACCTTCCATTTGGGGAAGTCGCCAATCTTTGGGCCCGGCGCGGCCAATCGAGCCCGCTGCTGGTGTTCGCCGGTCATACCGATGTCGTTCCTCCCGGGCCGCTGACGCAATGGACGACCCCGCCCTTCCAGCCCAGCATTCGCGACGGGCGCCTGTATGGCCGGGGGGCAGCGGACATGAAGGGCAGCATCGCCGCCTTCACCGTGGCCTGCGAGCGTTTCGTTGCCCGTTATCCCGATCACAAGGGATCCATTGCCTTCTTGATCACCAGCGACGAGGAAGGCCCGGCAGTCGATGGCACCGCCAAGGTAGTGGAAACCCTGACTGCGCGCAGCGAGCGCATCGACTGGTGCATAGTGGGCGAGCCCTCCAGCAGCGAGCGCTGTGGCGACGTGGTAAAGGTCGGGCGCCGCGGCTCTTTGAATGGCCGTTTACGGGTGTTTGGCGAACAAGGGCATATCGCCTACCCGCAGCTTGCGCGCAATCCTATACACGAGCTTGCTCCGGCGTTGCTGGAGCTGACGGCGCGGCAATGGGATCAAGGCAACAGCGATTTTCCGCCAACCTCGTTCCAGGTCTCGAACATTCAGGCCGGCACTGGAGCGGCTAACGTTATCCCGGGCGTTCTGGAGCTGCAGTTCAACTTCCGTTATTCCACCGAAGTCACCGCCGAGCAGCTGCGCGCCGAGGTCCAGGCGGTACTGGACCGCCATGGCCTGCATTACGAGATCGACTGGCACTGCTCCGGGCTGCCGTTCCTGACCCCACAGGGACCGCTGCGAGAGGCTACCGCGCGCGTCATCGAAGCGGTTACCGGACACAGCCCTGAGATGAGCACCACGGGCGGCACCTCCGATGGACGCTTCATTGCGCCTACCGGCGCCCAGGTCGTCGAGATCGGCCCGGTCAACGCCAGCATTCATAAAGTCGACGAGAACGTGACCCTCGCCGAGCTGGAAACGCTGACCGAAATCTATGAGAGGTTGCTCAAGGAATTGCTAGGCGGCTGAACAGCCGTGCAGACAGACTCTTCCGCCCCCTTGCCAGGGGGCGGAATACGCTAGCATCGCCTAAGCGCCCAAATGGCGCAGATCGAGTACGTCTTCCATATCGTACAGGCCGTTATCCCGCGCCATGACCCACTGGGCCGCCCGCACCGCGCCCTGCGCGAAGGTCATGCGACTCGACGCCTTGTGAGTGATCTCCAAACGCTCGCCCACATCGGCGAACATCACCGTGTGCTCGCCGACTATGTCGCCTGCGCGGACAGTCGCAAAGCCAATGGTCTTGCGATCCCGCGCCCCGGTCTGCCCCTCGCGGCCATACACGGCGCACTGTGCAAGATCGCGCCCCAGCACCTTGGCTACCGCTTCGCCCATGCGCAGGGCGGTACCGGAAGGAGCGTCCACCTTATGGCGGTGATGCGCCTCAATGATCTCCACATCGACATTATCACCCAGCACCCGCGCGGCTAGCTCGATCAGCTTCAACGACAAGGTTACGCCGACGCTGTAATTGGCGGCCACCACCATTGCCCGTTGCTGCGCCGCCGCCTCCAGCTGCGCGCGCTGCTCGGCGGTGAACCCGGTGGTGCCTATCACCATGCGCACGCCCGCGGCATTGCACGCCGCCACATGCGCCAGGGTAGCTTCCGGCGTGGTGAAGTCGATGACCACATCGACATCGCCTCGCGCGAGCGCCACCTCAAGGTCATCCACCAGCGGTACGCCTTTGGGGCCCTGCCCCACCAGCTCGCCGACATCGACACCGGTCAAGTCGTGCCCCGCCCGCTCCACCGCCGCGACCAACTGGCAACCCGGTGCCGCCAAGGTCGCTTCGATCAGCGCTCGGCCCATGCGGCCGGCGGCTCCGGTAATGGCGATTCGGGTCATCTGCTATTCCTTCTGTTGCCTGTCTGCAGCGCACTCAAAATTTAAGATCTTCAAAGAAGCGCTTGACGCCGTCGAGCCAGGAGCTGGTCTGAGGATTGTGTTTCTCGCCCCCCTGCTCCAAAGTCGCGCCGAACTCCTCGAGCAGCTCGCGCTGCTTAGACGTGAGATTGACGGGTGTCTCGACCACCACGCGGCACAACAGGTCCCCCGTCGGACCGCCGCGCACGGGCGTGACGCCCTTGCCGCGAATGCGGAAGACTTTGCCGGTCTGCGTGCCTGCGGGAATCTTCAGATTCACCCGCCCCGTCAAGGTCGGCACCTCCAGCTCGCCGCCCAGCGCGGCGACCACAATGCTGATCGGCACCTCGCAGCGCAGATCGTTGCCTACGCGCGTAAAGATCGGGTGCGGCTTGACCGCGATCTGCACATACAGATCGCCCGGCGGCCCGCCGTTCTCGCCCGGCTCGCCTTCGCCGCTGAGGCGGATACGATCGCCGTTATCCACCCCGGCCGGCACCTTGACCGACAGCGTCTTGGTCTCCTCCACCCGACCCCGGCCACGGCAGGTGCTACAAGGATTGGTAATGATGGTGCCGCTACCATGACAACGCGGGCATGTCTGCTGGATGGAGAAGAATCCCTGCTGTATGCGTACGTCCCCGTGACCATGACAAGTCGGACAGGTTTCCGGCTTGCCGCCATCCTTGACGCCGCTGCCCCGGCAAGACTCGCATACCACCCAAGTCGGCACCTGGATCTTTACCTCGGTACCGCGTACCGCTTCCTCCAGGGTCAAATCCAGCGTATAGCGCAGGTCTGCGCCGCGGAATACCTGCGCGCCGCCTCGACGGCCCGCTGCCCCGAAAATGTCTCCGAACACATCGGAGAAAATGTCGGCGAAGTTACTCGGCCCAGCGCGTCCGGCGCCCATCGACGGATCGATACCAGCATGGCCGAACTGGTCGTAAGCGGCCCGCTTTTGTGGATCCGAGAGCACCTCATAAGCGTGCTTCACTTCCTTGAAGTGCTGCTCGGCGTCGGCGTCGCCGGGGTTGCGGTCAGGGTGGTACTTCATCGCCAGACGGCGATAAGCCTTCTTCAGCTCCGCCTCCGAGGCGTTGCGGGCCACCCCAAGAATCTCGTACAGATCACGTTTCGCCATTGCGCGCCACTATTGTTCGCTGCTGTATCGCCCCGCCGAGTGCATCGCGCACCGGGCTCGGGGGTTGGGCCGGCATCGCATCTGCACTGCCAGTGCCGGCTATTGGGTTGGGGATTATACCGGTAAAAGCCGAGCGGCTTCAGAAACACGGAAGGCGCGGGCTGCACGCCCGCGCCTTCCGTGCCGGCTACTCTCAGAGCTCCAAGTCTGCCGTACGGCTAATCGCGAGCCCGATCATTTCTTGTTGTCGCGAACTTCCTCGAACTCGGCATCCACCACATCGTCCTGCTGCCCGCCGGCAGCCTGCTCGCCGGCCTGAGCCTCACCGGACTGCTGCTGGCCTGCGGCGTAGACGCGTTCGGCAAGCTTGCCGGAGGCCTCCGCCAGGGCTCGGGTCTTGGCCTCGATGGCCTCCTTGTCAGAGCCCTTCATGGCCTCCTCGAGCTCGCTGATAGCCGTCTCGATCGCGGACTTCTCACCGGCCTCGACCTTATCGCCCAACTCCGTCATCGACTTCCGGGTCGCATGGATCAGGTTGTCGGCCTGGTTACGCGCTTCTACCAGCTCGCGCGCACGCCGGTCTTCCTCGGCATGGGCCTCGGCATCCTTGATCATCTTCTCGATCTCTTCGTCGGTCAGGCCGCTGGAGGCCTTGATGACGATGGACTGCTCCTTGCCGGTAGCCTTGTCCTTAGCCGAGACATGCAGGATGCCGTTGGCGTCGATGTCGAAGCTGACCTCGATCTGCGGGACGCCGCGCGGTGCCGGCGGAATATCGGTAAGGTCGAAGCGGCCCAGCGACTTGTTGTCCTTGGCCATCTCGCGCTCGCCTTGCAACACGTGCACCGTCACCGCGGTCTGGTTGTCCTCGGCGGTGGAGAACACCTGATGCGCCTTGGTCGGGATGGTGGTGTTCTTCTCGATGATCTTGGTCATCACGCCGCCC